>NZ_JAYROR010000024.1:0-43474 GCF_041911615.1 Zoogloea sp.
CGAAGGCCCGGGCCATGTGCCGATGCACAAGATCAAGGAGAACATGGACCTGCAGCTCAAGCACTGCAAGGAAGCCCCGTTCTACACCCTTGGCCCGCTGACCACCGACATCGCCCCTGGCTACGACCACATCACCAGCGGCATCGGCGCCGCGATGATCGGCTGGTACGGCACCGCGATGCTCTGCTACGTGACACCGAAGGAGCACCTCGGCCTGCCGGACAAGAATGATGTAAAGGAAGGCATCATCACCTACAAGCTGGCCGCCCACGCGGCCGACCTCGCCAAGGGCCACCCGGGCGCGCAGATCCGCGACAACGCGCTCAGCAAAGCCCGCTACGAGTTCCGCTGGGACGACCAGTTCAACCTCGGCCTCGACCCGGACAAGGCCAAGAGCTTCCACGACGAGACCCTGCCCAAGGAATCGGCCAAGGTCGCCCACTTCTGCTCCATGTGCGGCCCGCACTTCTGCTCCATGAAGATCACCCAGGACGTGCGCGACTTCGCCGCCGCCCAGGGCATCGCCGAGGCCGAGGCGCTGGAAAAAGGCATGGAAACCAAGGCCGTCGAGTTCGTGAAGGCCGGCGCGGAGATCTACCGGAAGGTGTAATCCGTCACACCCGCTTTCATCCGACGAACGGGCCGCGAGGCCCGTTCTTTTTTTCCATCTCACCCCATTGCGGGCGCACCCTTTACTCGCCCTCCGGCGCTTGCCGCGCCACGCCTGACTTCCGCCGGCCAGCCGCCCTGAAGGCTGTTTTTCCCTCGTTTTTGCCTCGCCTGCCATTCGTCGGGAGCCCCCTCGGAAGCGCACTTTTTTGTTTTCAGTTTTTCGCGTTTTTGTCGTTACCTGACTCAAACCGCGACCGGCCGACAAGCGTCCGGCACGGTCCGCAAAACCGACAAAACGCGAAAAGATCATGGACGGCAGGCACTCCCAACACGGCTTCACGCTGATCGAATTGCTGGTGACGCTCAGCGTCGTGGCGATTCTCGCCAGCATGGCGACGCCGTCGTTCAGCTCGCTGATCAACACCAACCGCCTCGCCAGTCAGGCCAACGATCTGGTCGGCGCGCTGAT
The DNA here is from genome assembly GCF_041911615.1 of Zoogloea sp. Classification (GTDB taxonomy): domain Bacteria; phylum Pseudomonadota; class Gammaproteobacteria; order Burkholderiales; family Rhodocyclaceae; genus Zoogloea. The sequence continues at coordinate 1,082 of NZ_JAYROR010000024.1, forward strand.
GCTCGCCCGCAGCGAGGCGATCCGCCTCAACCAGCGCGTGGTGTTCTGCCGCAGCGACGACGGCGCGACCTGCTCCACCGCCAGCGGTAACTGGGCGGGCTGGCTGATCTTCGTGGACGCCAACGGCAACGACACCCCGGACGCCAGCGAAACCCTGCGGATCGGCAGCCTCACCGGCGGCGTCACCACGGTGCAGAGCAGCCAGGCCATCGCCGGCCAGAACAACCGCATCCGGATCGGCTCCGACGGCTTCGCCCGCACCTCCGCCAGCTCCTCGTCGGCTCTGCTGCTCGCCAAGCTGTCGGTGTGCATCGCCACCACCACGCCGCCGAACAACACCCGCGAGATCCGCATCGTCGCCGGCGGGCGGCCGATGGTCTTCCCCGTCAACAACTCGGGCGCCTGCCCGACCCCCGGCAATTCCTGATCAACCCAACCAAGCGCTATCCGACATGAGACGTCATCAATCTTCGAAGCAGCAACAAGGCGTGGGCCTCATCGAAGTGCTCGTTTCCCTCGTCCTCCTCTCGTTCTGCCTGCTCGGCATGGCCGCGCTCCAGGCTTCGGCACTGCGCAACAACCAGAGCGCCCAGTCCCGCTCGATGGCGACGATCATGAGCGCCTCGATCAGCGAATCGATGCGCGCCAACATCACCGCCGCCAAGAACGGCGCCTACAACGTCAGCCCCTGCGCCACCAACACCAGCGACGCCCTGGCCGCCAGCGACGTGAACGCCTGGGCCCGATCGCTCAAGAGCGCCATCGGCCAGACCGCCTGTGGCGGCATCGCCTGCACCGCCGGCCTGTGCGACATCACCGTCCAGTGGGACGACTCCCGCGCCACCAGCGGCGTCACCTCCTACTCGATGACCACCCGGGTCCAGCTGTGAACATCCAACGCTCCCGTCCGACGGCGCGGCCCTCCCGGGCCAGGGGTCTCACGCTCGTCGAGTTGATGATCGCCCTCGTGCTGGGGATGATCCTGATCGGCGGCGTGCTGGTGGTGTTCCTGGGCAGCCAGCAGTCGTTCTCCACGTCGGACAACCTGTCCAAGATGCAGGACTCGGCGCGCATCGCCTTTTCGCTGATGGCCCAGGAAGTGCGCGAAGCCTCCAGCACCGGTTGCGGCAACGGCAGCCGCGCCGACAACGCCATCGCCAAGCGCAACGAGAGCATCCTCAACGCCGCCCAGTCCGCCAGCCCGGCCTGGTGGAGCGTGATGGGCAACGGCGTGCAGGGCTACGACGCCAACGTCGCCGCACCGGCGGTGAGCATCGGCACGGGTTTGGCCGCGCGCACCAGCACCACCGACGCGATCCAGCTCGCCGGCGCCTACGGCGCGAGCTACGGCATCGACGCTCACGACAACATCGGCAACCAGTTCACCCTCAACACCAGCACCCCGGGCATCGCCGCCAACGACGTGCTGATCGCCTGCGACTACAAGCAATCGACGATCTTCCGCTCCACCGGCCTCGCCACCAACAAGGTGAGCTACAGCGCCGGCGCCGCCACCAACGACAACTGCGGCACCGCCCTCGGCTACGACACCACCAACACCTGTTCGACGATCAGCTACAAGTACGACTCCCTGGTGTCGCGCCTGTCGCGCTTCAAGGCCAGCACCTGGTACGTCGGTACTGGCACCAACGGCCGGCCCTCGCTGTACCGCGTCTTCCTGAACGGCACCCCCGAGGAAATCGCCCCGGGCGTCAGCGACATGCAGATCACCTACCTGCAGATCGGCAACCCGATCTACGCCGACGCCGTCGATATCAGCGACTGGACCCAGGTCATCTCCGTGCGCATCACCCTGACCTTCGAAAGTCAGAGCGCCAACGTCTCGACGGCCACCACCGGCGACCGGCGCCTGACCACGGTGGCGACCGACACCATCATGCTCAGGAACCGGACCCCATGACCGCCCACCGCCAGGACCAGCAAGGCATGGTCCTCGTCGTCTCGCTGCTGATCCTGCTCATCATCACGCTGCTGGGCCTCTCGTCGATGCGCAGCGCGGGGCTCGAGGAACGCATGAGCGGCAACCAGTTCGACAAGAACTACACCTTCGAAGCCGCCGAAGCGGCCCTGCGCGAGGCCGAGGCCCTCGCCGCCACGCCGCTCACCTTCACCACCGTCTGCAACAACGGCCTGTGCCCGACCCCGGTCGCCGGCGCCAAGGACCGCTGGACCGACAGCAGCTTCACCGGCTGGCGCACGGCCACCAACCCCAACGCCGCCATCGTCACCGCCCAGTTCATCATCGAAGACATGGGCATGCAGCCGGTCGACGGCACCTGCCACCTGCAAAGCCCGATCGAGCCCACCTGCCTCGTTCCGATGTACCGCGTCACCGCCCGCGCCCAGGGCGCCAACGGCCGCGGCACGTCCGTCACCCTTCAATCCAATATCCGCCAATAAACCGGGGAGTCGGCCATGAGAAGCCAAGCCAGTCGCAAACCCAACCCGAAATTCAACTTCGCGCTCGCGCCCTGCGTGGTGGCCCTCGCCGCCCTGTGGCAACCGGCGTTTGCGACCCTCGACATTCCCACCGCACCGCTCCAGTCCGCCGCCGCCGTGCCCTCGAACATCCTGTTCGTGCTCGACGACTCGGGCAGCATGCAGTTCGAGATGATGCCGGACGACCTGACGATCTTCCCGGTGCCGGCGTACTCCAACACGCCGCTGGGCGTGTATCTGTTCCCGCCGCCCGCCACCACCAACGTCTACGGCTCAAACTTGATGTACGGCCGCGGCTACGCCTCGCTGATCCTGGTGCCGTCCTTCGACGACAACAACTTCCACAACTACTACAAGCGCTCGTCCGCCAACAACAGCGTCTTCTACGACCCGACGATCACTTACATCCCGTGGGTCAAGTACGACGGCAGCTCCTACGGCAACGCCAGCCCCACCGCGGCGCCCTTCAGCCCGGTCAATCCGACGCTGGCGACGATCAACCTCACCGCCCAGCAGACGCCCAGCACCATGACCTGGGTCACCGGCAACGCCCCCACCTCGCCGGCCACCGCCAGCACCACCCAGACCGCCCTCGACAACTACAGCACCTGCGGCGGCGGGGGCGGCCCCACCTGCGCCACCAGCTACTACCCGATCACCTTCTACGTGTACAAGGGCAGCGGCGACAAGACCCAGGCCAGCAACTACGTCAAGTACCAGATCCGCGGCACCACTGCCTACCAGCAGGATCTCGCCACCACCACCACGACCAACCCCACCTCCTTCAACTGGGGTACGGTCACCCGCACCGTGGCCGAGGAAACCCAGAACTTCGCCAACTGGTTCACCTACTACCGTTCGCGCGTGCTCGCCGCCAAGGCCGGCGCCAGCATCGCCTTCTCCAAGCTCGGCACCAACTACCGGGTCGGCTTCACCACCATCAACACCGCCAGCATCGGCGACCCGATCTCCACCTCCGGGGTGTTCGAGAACACCAACCGCCAGACCTGGTTCAACACCATGCTGGGTAGCCCCGTGCCCACCTCCGGCACGCCGCTCAAGGAAGCCCTCGACCGCGCCGGCCAGTACTTCTCGCGCACCGACAACGCCGGCCCCTACGGCCCGTCGCCGCAGCTATCGTGCCGCCGCAACTTCACGATCCTCACCACCGACGGCTACTACAACGCCGCCACCATTGCCGCCGTCGGCAACGAGGACGCCACCGCCGGCAGCACCATCACCGGCCCCAACTCCCAGACCTACCAGTTCGCCCCCGCCGCGCCCTACCAGGACAACTACAGCAACACCCTGGCCGACGTCGCCATGTACTACTGGAAGCGCGACCTGCGCAGCGATCTTTCCAACAACCTGCGCGCCACCACGACCAACCCGTCGTTCTGGCAGAACATGAGCACCTTCACCCTGTCGCTCGGGCCGCAGGGCACGCTGTCGCCCACCTCCGACCTCACCCGCCTGACCAGCGGGCTCATCAGCTGGCCCGACCCGCTCAGCGGCGACGCCCAGAAGATCGACGACCTCTGGCACGCCTCGGTGAATGGCCGCGGCAGCTTCGTCGCCGCCAAGAATCCGACGGAATTCTCGAACGGCCTGGTTTCCGCCCTCAACACCATCGGTGAAGCCGGCGGCGCCTGGAACATCGCCGTCACCGCCTACACCCTCGAGGTCGACGGCAAATCCTTCGTCACCCGCTACGACGGCACCTGGGGCGGCGACCTGTGGGCCGTCGGCTACAACAGCGCCGGGCAGATGAACGTCGGCTCCGACGGCACCCCGCAGCCGCTCTGGAAAGCCTCCCTCAACCTGCCCGCCCCCGCCTCGCGCAAGATCTTCACCTGGAAGGACAACGGCGGCGGCGGCGGCATCGTCTTCGACTACAGCAACCTCAGCTCCGCCAAGAAAAGCGCCCTCGGCAGCGCCACCGTGGTGGATTACCTGCGCGGCGTCACCTCCAACGAAGTGGCCAAGGGCGGCACCTACCGCAACCGCAGCTCGCTGATCGGCGACATCGCCAACCCCGGCCCGCTGTACATCAAGTCGTCCAACACCGTTTTCGCCGCCGCCAACGACGGCATGCTGCACGCCTTCGACGCCGCCACCGGGGTCGAGCAGTTCGCCTACATCCCAGGCAGCGTCAACTTCAACGACCTCAAGGCCCTCAGCAGCCCGACCTACACCCACAAGTACCTCAACGACGGCGAGCTGGTCGTCTCCGACCTGGCCGCCACCGGCAAGAACATCCTGGTGGGCAACCTCGGCCGTGGCGGCAAGGCGCTCTACGCCCTCGACGTGACCACCCCGGCCAGCTTCTCCACCAGCAACGTGCTGTGGGAATTCACCGACACCGACCTCGGCCAGACCCCCGGCAAGGCGATGATCGTCAAGCTCAACACCGGCGACTGGGCCGTCATCATCGGCAACGGCTACAACAGCGGCAACGAGCGGGCCGTGCTGTTCGTCATCAACCTCAACACCGGCGCGCTGATCAAGAAGATCGACACCGGCGTCGGCTCGTCGACCGCCACCAACGGCCTCACCACCCCGATCGGCTTCGACCAGAACGGCGACGGCAAGGTCGACTACGTCTACGTCGGCGACCTCCTGGGCAATTTCTGGAAGTTCGACATCTCCTCCAACCTCACCACCGCCTGGAGCGGCACGTCGTTGTTCGTCGCCAAGGACGGCAGCGGCAACACCCAGCCGATCACCGGCGCGATGTCGATCGCCATCGACCCGAAGACCAACAAGCGCTGGATCTTCGGTGGCACCGGGCGCTACCTCACCAACGCCGACGTCTCCAACACTGCCGTGCAGAGCTGGTACGGCATCATCGACGACGGGCGCAGCATCGTCGGCCGCTCGGCGCTGGCCCAGCGCACCATCAGCGACGCCACGCCCCAGGGCAGCTACATCACCCGCACCTTCTCGGCGGCCTCCGCCAACGACATGGTCGGCAAGCAGGGCTGGTACGCCGACCTGCTCACCGCCGGCGTCGCCAGCGGCGAGCGCATGGTGTCGCGCAGCCAGTACTCCGCCGGCATCCTGTACGCCAGCAGCCTCACCCCCAGCTCAGACGTGTGCGCCTCGGGCGGCAGCGGCTACCTCAACGCCATCGACGCCTTCAGCGGCGCCAGCCTGACGATCCCGTTCTTCGACATCAACAACGACGGCCTCTTCGACAACAACGACAAGAAGCTCGTCGGCGGCAAGCTGCTGCCCGCCGGCTCCGTCAAGACCGGCGGCATGATCGGCGAGATCACCATCAAGCGCACCGGCGACACCCGCTACACCATCCAGAGCTGCGACTCGACCGGCGCCTGCAAGAGCCAGCCGAACGTCAACCTGGGCAACCTGCGCGGCCGCATCTCCTGGCGCGAGATCCGCACCGAATGAGGCTGCGCCGGCCGGCGCCGGGCTCGCCCGGACGCCGGCCGGCCGCCCCGACGCCCATCCCATCTGAAGTGGATCTTTTCATGCATCTTCAAAAAATCAGGACCCAGGCCGGCCTCACCCTCATCGAACTGATGGTCGCCGTCGTCATCGTCGGCATCCTCACGACGATCGCCTACCCCAACTACGCCAGCTACATGGTCAAGACCAAGCGTTCCCAGGCCACCGCCTGCCTGCAGGAAGCCTCCCAGTACATGGAGCGCTTCTACACCACCAACCTGCGCTACGACCAGACCACCGCCGGCACCGCCGTCGCCCTGCCCAGCACCGGCTGCGTGCAGGACATGAGCGCCAATTACACCCTTGCCATCAACAGCGTCTCGGCCAACGCCTACGTGCTGAAGGTGACGCCCAAGGGCAACCAGGCCAGCGCCGACACCGCCTGCGGCACCCTCACCCTGGCCCAGAACGGCGCCCGCACCATCTCCGGCAGCGGCAGCGTGGCGGCCTGCTGGTAAGCCGGGCCCGGGGCGCGCGGCCGCCCCGGCGAGCGTGCAGCGCAGCATCGGCGGGCGACGCCAGCCTTATCCACAAGTGCTAGCATCTGCCTGTTCCGCCCACTCTGCGCCGCCGCCATGAACCTCGAGAAAGTCATCTTCGGATTCTTCATCGTCTTCGCCGCCACCCTCAACTTCGGGTTCTTCATCGGCGACATCGACAACCCGGTCCACCATGACATCTACGAGCTGTTCGCCGCGGTGGTGGTCAACCTGATCGCCACCGTGCTCAAGTTCGGCGACCGCACCCAGATCGGCGCCATCCACCTCGCCACCAGCCTCGTCGCCGACCTCCAGCTCCTTGCCGCCGCCATGGTGTGGGGCTACGCCGCCCACGTCGCCGGCACCGGCCTCACCGCCGCCACCATGTCGAGCATCGTCTCCCTGTCGGGCGGCGCCCTGTTCGCCAACGTGGTGTCGGTGGTGATCCTCATCGCCGAGACCATCATGCAGCGGCGCTGACGCCGTGAACAACACCCCCACCAGCACGATCTTCCTGGTCCTGCGGCGGCTGCGCACGCCGCTGATCGTGCTCATCGTGATCTTCGCGGTGTCGGTGCTCGGCCTCACCCTGATGCCCGGCCCACCCGACCCGACCACCGGTCAGACGGTCCGGCTCAGCTTCTTCCACGCGGTCTACTTCATCAGCTACACCGCCACCACCATCGGCTTCGGCGAAATCCCCTATGCCTTCTCCGAGCAGCAACGGCTGTGGGTCGTGGTGTGCATCTACCTGTCGGTGATCGGCTGGGCCTACACCCTCGGCACGGTGTTCGCGATGCTGCAGGACAAGAATTTCCTCAACGCCGTCGCGGTGCAGCGCTTCGCCCGCCAGGTGCGGCGCCTGCGCGAACCCTTCTTCCTGGTCTGCGGCTACGGCGAGACCGGCCGCCTGATCTGCCAGGCGCTCGACGAGCTGGGCTTTCGCGCGGTGGTCATGGAGCAGGACGAGAACAAGGTCGGCGATCTCGAACTGCAGAGCTACTCCGCCGACATGCCGGCCCTGTGCGCCGACGCCGGCAAACCCGACACCCTCACCTTCGCCGGCCTCACCAGCCCCTACTGCCGCGGCGTCATCGCCCTCACCAACGACGACGGCACCAACCTCGCGGTGGCCATCGCGGCGCGCCTGCTCGCCCCCTCGCTGCCCGCCCTGTGCCGCGCCGAACACGCCGACACGGTGGCCAACATGGCCTCTTTCGGCACCCGCCACATCATCAACCCCTTCGAAAAGTTCGGCGAATACATGGCCCTGGCGCTCCACTCGCCGGCCGCCTACCACCTGCTGCGGTGGCTCACCGGCCTGCCCGGCACCACCGTCGCCCGCCACCGCGAACCGCCCGCCGGCAAATGGGTGCTGTGCGGCTACGGCACCTTCGGCCGCGAGATGACCCAGGCCCTCGAAGGCGCCGGCCTGCCGGTGACGATCATCGACCGCGCCCCGCCCATCGACCCCACCCACACCTGGGTGCAGGGCGACGGCACCGGCGTCGCCGCGCTCGAAGCCGCCGGCATCGGCGAGGCGGTCGGCATCGTCGCCGCCACCGCCAGCGACGTGAACAACCTGTCCACGGTGGTCACCGCCCGCGAGCTCAACCCACGGCTGTTCACCGTGCTGCGCCAGAACCAGGTCTCCAACCGCGCACTGTTCGACGCCTTCGAATCGGATTTCTCGATGGTTCCCAGCGAGATCGTCGCCCACGAATGCCTGGCGATCCTCACCACCCCGCTGCTCTCGCCCTTCCTCGACGCGGTCCGCCACGCCGACGACGCCTGGGCCCGCGCCCGCCTCGACGAACTCACCCTCCGCTACGGCTGGGACGTACCGACGGTCTGGAGCGTCACCCTCAACATCGCCCAGGCGCCCTCGGTCTATCGGCTGCTGATGCGCAGCGGCGCCATCCGCCTGGGCGAGCTGTTGCGCGCCCCGGTCACCGACCGCCCCCCGCTGCAATGCACGCCGCTGCTCCTGCGACGTGGCGAGGCCGCGCCACTGCTGCTGCCGGGCGACGATCTGCCCCTGCGGCTGGGCGACCAGCTCCTGTTCGTCGGCAAGGAGCGCGCCCGCAAGGATCTGGGCCTGACCCTCTTCAACGGCCACACCCTCGACTTCGTGCTCACCGGTCGCGATGCGCCCAGCGGCCTGATCTGGGAAAAGCTCCGCGCCCGCGGCTGACCCACGGGGCGCCTCCCGGTCTTACAATGCGCATCCCGCTTCCCGGCCGCCCGCATGTCGCTCCGCCTCCTCACGCCCCTGCTCGCCTCGCCCCTCGCCCGCGGTGGCTTCGTGGCCGCCCTCGTCGTCGTGTTCATCCTCGCGATGATCCCGCTCTCGGCGGTACCGATGGTGGTCTCGTTCCAGGACAAGATCGAACATGCCCTCGCCTTCGCCGCGCTCATGCTGATGGGCTGGACCGGCTGGCCCACCCGCAGCGGGCGCATCGCCGCGGGCCTGCTGGCCTACGGCGTACTGATCGAACTGTGCCAGCACACCCTCACCACCAACCGCGTCGGCGACCCATGGGACGTGGTGGCCGACGCGGCCGGGATCGTCATCGGCGGCTGGGTCCTGCGCGCCACGACGACGCGCCCGGCGTAAGCCCGCGCCCGACGCCGGCGACGTCCGGGCGAGCCGCCGATCAGGCGGCGGCGAATCGGTCGCGCACGACGATCTCGTCCAGCGCCAGCGGACCGCTGCGCGGGTGCGCCGGCTGAACCGCCTTGCCGATGGCAACGAACATCGCGATCACGTGGTCGTCCGGCAGCTGGATCAGGCGGGCGACGGCGTCGAAGTCGAAGCCGTCCATCGGGCAGCTGTCGTAGCCGAGCTCCTGCGCCGCCAGCATCAAGGTCTGCGCGGCGATCCCGCAGGAGCGCATCGCCTCGTCGCGCTGGACCCCGTCGCGACCGCGGTAATAGCCGTCGAGCATCGGCAGGATGGCCTCCTGCACCGGCGCCGCCGCGTCGCGCCAATAGCGCTGCGGCGCTTTCTCCCAGGCCTTCAGGTCGGCGGTGACGACGACCAGCAGGGACGCGTCGGTCACCTGCGCCTGGCCCCAGGCCGCCTCGCGCAGTTGCTGGCGCAGGGCCGGGTCCTGGGCGAGGACGAAACGCCAGTTCTGGATGTTGAAGGCCGTCGGCGACAGCTTGACGAGCTGCAGCAGCGACTCGATTTCGTCCTCGCGAATGCGGTGCGTCGGGTCGAAGGCCTTGACGGCGCGGCGCTGGCGAATGGCTTCGGATACTTTCATCGTGATTCTCCTGGTGGGTTGATACATACAAACCGGTTGGTATGTAGTGCGATAAAAAATCAGTGCGCGGGGCGCAGGCTGGCGACGTAGGCGCGCAATTGCGCCATCGTCGCGCGGAAGGCCGCCGCCGACTGCAGGTTCTTCGACACGCTGGCCGCGCCTTCCCAGGCTGCCACGATGAACAGCGCGCAGGCCTCGCAATCCACGTCGGCGCGAATTTCCCCGGCGGCCTGTGCCCGCCGCAGCAGCGCCGCCACCTTGCGCTGCCAGCGCTCGAGGATGGCGGCGAGGTGGGCCCGGAAATCTTCGTCGAGGGCGCTCATCTCCTGCATCAGGTTGTTCAGCGGGCAGCCGAGACGAATCGCCGGCACGTCGGCCGAGCGGTTGCGTTCGAGCAGATCGAGCAAGGCCGACACCGACGGCTGCGGCCCGTCGTCGAGTGGGCGCACCACCCAGTCGTCGAGCAGCGGCGCAATGCGCTCGTCGATGACCGCCAGGCCGAGCGTCTTCTTGCTGGGAAAGTGATGGTAAAAGGCGCCCTTGGTGAGCCCCGTCACCGCCAGGATGTTGGCGACGCCCGCCGCCCGGAAACCCTCGCGGTGGATTTCGGCGAAGGCGGCGTCGAGGATGCGGGCGCGGGTGAGATCGGGCTGGCGGCTCATGGTGGCCGAATTACATACCGTGCGGTCGGTACGTGTCAACGGGGGCGCGCCCAAAGAAAAAGGCTGCCCGCAGGCAGCCTTCGTCATGTCGCGCGACGACCGCTCAGGCCGCGAACACGTGCTTCACCCGCAGCGTCTCGCCCCGTTCGACCAGCCCGATCAGGCGGTCGATGTTGGGGTGCTTGCCCGGGTTGAGGCGCGCGTCCTCGCTGTGTTCGGCGTAAATCTCGATGCCCTGGGTGGCGGCCTCGGGGGTGATCGCGCCGTGGATCTGCGCGAGGTGGTTGTACACCGCCAGCGAGCCGGCCTGGCCGGGTTTGTTCTCGATGGTGGCCACCACGTCGCCGGTGGTGTTGATGAGCTGGATCGACGCCAGGTGCGAAACACCCGGCAGGGTCTTGAGCTTGTCGGCAAAAGCCATTCGGTTCTCCTCGTCTCAGATGCGCTTGGCGAGCTCGGCGGCCTTGCCGATGTAGCTGCCCGGGGTCATCTCGAGCAGGCGGGCCTTCTCGGCTTCGGGGATCGCCAGGGTGCCGATGAACTGCTGCAGCGCCTCCTTGGTGATGCCCTTGCCGCGGGTCAGCTCCTTGAGCTGCTCGTAGGGGTTGGGCACGGCGTAGCGGCGCATGACGGTCTGGATCGGCTCGGCGAGCACTTCCCAGCAGGCGTCGAGGTCGGCGGCCAGACGGGCCGGATCGGCTTCCAGCTTGCCCAGGCCGCGCAGGCAGGAATCGTAGGCCAGCACGGCGTAGCCGAAGGCGACGCCCATGTTGCGCAGCACGGTGGAGTCGGTCAGGTCGCGCTGCATACGGGACACCGGCAGCTTGTCGGCCAGGTGGCGCAGCACGCTGTTGGCGAGGCCGAGGTTGCCTTCGGCGTTCTCGAAGTCGATCGGGTTGACCTTGTGCGGCATGGTGGACGAGCCGATCTCGCCGGCCTTCAGCTTCTGCTTGAAGTAGCCCAGGGAGATGTACATCCAGATGTCGCGGCACACGTCCAGCACGATGGTGTTGGCGCGGGCGGTGGCGTCGTAGAGCTCGGCCATCGCGTCGTGGGGCTCGATCTGGATGGTGTAGGGGTTGAACGCGAGGCCCAGGGATTCGATGAAGCGGCCGTTGAAGGCTTCCCAGTCGAACTCGGGGTAGGCCGACAGGTGGGCGTTGTAGTTGCCCACGGCGCCGTTGAACTTGGCGGTCAGCTCGACACCGGCGATCGCCTTGCGGGTGCGGCGCAGGCGATACACCACGTTGGCCATTTCCTTGCCGAGGGTGGTCGGGCTGGCGGGCTGGCCGTGCGTGCGGGAGAGCATCGGCAGCTCGGCGTGCTGGTGGGCCAGCTCGACGAGACGGGCGATGATCTTGTCCAGGGACGGCAGCAGCACGCCGTCGCGGCCGTCGCGCAGCATCAGCGCGTGGGAGACGTTGTTGATGTCTTCGGAGGTGCAGCCGAAGTGGATGAACTCGGTGACGCGGGTGACTTCGGGGTTGTGGCCCAAGCGCTGCTTGAGCCAGTACTCCATCGCCTTCACGTCGTGGTTGGTGGTCGCCTCGATGGCCTTCACGGCTTCGCCGTCGGCGACCGAGAAGTTGGCGATCACGCCGTCGAGTTCGGCGACGGTGGCGGCGGAGAACGGCGCGATCTCGGCCAGTTCAGGGGCGGCGGCCAGCGCCTTGAGCCACTCGATCTCGACCTTGACGCGGTTGCGGATCAGGCCGAACTCGGAAAAGTGCTCGCGCAGCGCGGAAACCTTGGATTCGTAGCGGCCGTCCAGCGGCGACAGCGCGGTGATGGGTTGCAGGTTCATGCGAAAGGCCCTTGAGGCGAAAAAGCAGAGTTCTCCATTTTAACGCCTTGGAGGGCCGTTCGCCGATGATAAAATCCGGGCTCCCCAACTGCTGCGCCAAACCATGAGAAAAGGTCCTCAAGCCCTCGAGAACTTCATCTTCTGGAGCCGCTGGCTCCAGGCTCCGCTGTACCTCGGCCTGATCGTCGCCCAAGGCATCTACGTCTGGCTGTTCATGGCCGAACTGGGCCATCTGGTCACCTCGGTGTTCGAATCCGGCGGCCACATCAGCGAAACCGAAACCATGCTGGTCGTCCTCGGCCTGATCGACGTGGTGATGATCGCCAACCTGCTGATCATGGTCATCATCGGCGGCTACGAGACCTTCGTGTCGCGGCTCGACCTCGAAGACCACCCGGACCAGCCCGAGTGGCTGTCCCACGTGAACGCCGGCGTGCTGAAGATCAAGCTGTCCACCGCGATCATCGGCATCTCGTCGATCCACCTGCTCAAGACCTTCATCAACGCCGGCAACCTGCCCGAGCACACGATCATGTGGCAGGTCATCATCCATCTCGTGTTCCTGGTCTCGGCCCTTGCCATGGCGATGGTCGACAAGATCATGAACCAGACCGTTCTGCTGTCCAAACACTAAAAGAGGGAGCCTCACCCATGACCGCCATCAAGCAGGAAGACCTGATCCAGTCCGTCGCGGACGCCTTCCAGTACATCAGCTACTACCACCCGCTCGATTACATCAAGGCGCTGGGCGAAGCCTACGAGCGCGAGGAATCCCCCGCCGCCAAGGACGCCATCGCCCAGATCCTGACCAACTCGCGCATGGCTGCCGAAGGCCACCGCCCGATCTGTCAGGACACCGGTATCGGCATGGTCTTCATCAAGGTCGGCATGAACGTCACCTGGCCCGACGCCACCATGAGCGTCCAGCAGATGATCGACGAGGGCGTCCGTCGCGCCTACGCCAACCCGGACAACCCCCTGCGCGCCTCGGTGCTGGCCGACCCGGCCGGCGCCCGCAAGAACACCAAGGACAACACCCCGGCGGTGGTCCACTTCGAGATCGTCCCGGGCGACCACGTCGAAGTCATCTGCGCGGCCAAGGGTGGCGGCTCCGAAGCCAAGTCCAAGTTCGCGATGCTCAACCCCTCCGACGACCTGGTGGACTGGGTTCTGCACAAGATCCCCGAAATGGGCGCTGGCTGGTGTCCGCCGGGCATCATCGGCATCGGCATCGGCGGCACGCCCGAAAAGGCCATGCTGCTGGCCAAGGAATCGATCATGGCCCCGGTGGACATCCACGAACTGAAGGCCAAGGCCGCCGCCGGCGCCAAGCTCACCCGCGCCGAAGAACTGCGCCTCGAGCTGATGGAAAAGATCAACGCGCTGGGCGTCGGCGCCCAGGGCCTGGGCGGCCTCACCACCGTGCTCGACGTGAAGGTGCTCGACTACCCCTGTCACGCCGCCAACCTGCCGGTCGCGCTGGTGCCCAACTGCGCCGCCACCCGCCACTGCCACTTCCACCTGGACGGCTCCGGCCCCGCGAAGATCGAGCCGCCCAAGCTCGAGGACTGGCCCGCCGTCACCTGGACGCCGGACCTCAAATCGGCCACCCGCGTCGACCTGAACACCCTCACCAAGGAACAGGTCGCCGCCTGGAAGCCGGGTCAGAAGCTGCTCCTCAACGGCAAGATGCTCACCGGCCGCGACGCCGCCCACAAGCGCATCGCCGACATGCTGGCCAAGGGCGAGAAGCTGCCGGTCGATTTCACCAACCGCGTGATCTACTACGTCGGCCCGGTGGACCCGGTGCGCGACGAGGTCGTCGGCCCCGCCGGCCCCACCACCGCCACCCGGATGGACAAGTTCACCCGCACCATGCTCGAAAAGACCGGCCTGATCTCGATGATCGGCAAGTCCGAGCGCGGCCCCGTGGCCATCGAGGCGATCAAGGACAACCAGTCCGCCTACCTGATGGCCGTCGGCGGCGCCGCCTACCTGGTGGCCAAGGCCATCAAGTCGGCCAAGGTCGTCGGCTTTGCCGACCTGGGCATGGAAGCCATCTACGAGTTCGACGTGCAGGACATGCCCGTCACCGTGGCGGTCGACTCCTCCGGCACCAGCGTGCACAACACCGGCCCGAAGGAATGGCAGGCCAAGATCGGCAAGATCCCGGTCACCGTCGCCTGATCGTCGCCTCACCCCGAAAAACCCGACATCCGTGTCGGGTTTTTTTTGGCATCCCGCCGATCAAGCTTCAATCCCGACCGGGCCGCGCCGTTAAACTTCGCAAGTGCCCACCCTCCGGACGTGGCCGCGCGGCGCGCGGGCCACGGCGCAAGCTGCCCGTGCCGGATTTTCGTCTGCCATGCCGCTCCACCTTGCCGATGGCCGCTGATGTGACACTCGCCCCCTCGCCGGAAAACCGCCGCGCCTTGTGGCGCGCCCTGCTGTGGCCGGGCATCCTGGCCATGCTGTACGTCCTCGTCGGCGTCATCGCCCGGGTGGACATCGGCCTGTCCCGCTACCTGCCGCTGCACTCGGCGATGGAGACCGGCGCCATCGTCGTCGCCATGCTGGTTTTCGGCATCGCCTGGAACGCCTACTCCGACGCCCGCCCCGGCAACGTGGTGCTGCTCGGCGTGGTGCTGCTGGGCACCGCCATGCTCGATTTCGGCCACATGCTGGGCTACCGCGGGATGCCCGACTTCATCACCCCCGCCAGCCCCCAGAAAGCCATCTCGTTCTGGCTCGCGGCGCGCCTGCTGGTGGCCGTGGGTCTGCTCGCGGCGGCGCTGCGCCCGTGGCAGCCGATGCTGCGTCCGCGCGCCCGCTACGGGCTGGTCAGCCTCGTGCTCGCCTACGTCGCCGCCTGCTACGGGCTCGAACTGCTGATGCCCGCGCAGTTGCCGGCCTTCTTCATCCCCGGCTCGGGCCTGACCGAACTCAAGATCGCCACCGAATACAGCCTCGCCGCGATCTACGGCCTCGCCGCCCTGGGCTTCGCCCGCCAGACCTGGCGCGGCGCCCGCTTCAACGCCGCCGACCTGGTTTCCGCCGCGCTGATCGCAATGCTCTCCGAGCTGTGCTTCACCCGCTACGCCTCGGTCAGCGACATCTACAACTTCGTCGGCCACCTCTACAAGATCATCTCCTACGGCTACATCTACCGCGCCGTGTTCGTGGACAGCGTGCGCCAGCCCTTCAATGCGCTGCAGCACTCGCTGGCCAAGGAAAAGCGCTGGGCCGCCGAGCAGCACTCCCTCGTGCGCACCCTCGACATGCTCGAGGAAGCCGTCGTCGAGCTCCAGCCCGACGGCCGCATCCTCAACGCCAACAGCGGCTGGTGGCTGCTCGCCGCCACCGCGCCGGGGAATTATCCGCTGGCCGACTCGGTTCACCCCGAAGACCAGGACGCCTTCCAGCGTTGCCTCGACAACCTCCGGAACGGCCACAAGGACGAGTTTCACGGCCGCTTCCGCTTCATCGCCGGCGCCACCCACGAGCGCTGGATGGAATGCCGCTTCGTCGCCGAGCAGGACGAACGGCGACGGGTCGTCGGCATGCGCGGCGTACTGCGCGACATCACCAAGACCTACCTGCAGGAACGCCACATCGCCCACATGGCCCTGCACGACGCCCTCACCGGCCTGCCCAACCGGGTGCTCCTCGAGGATCGCATCTGCAAGGCGATCCAGCTCGCCCGCCGCACCCAGGACCGCGTCGCGGTGTGCTTCATCGACCTCGACCACTTCAAGAACATCAACGACGCCTACGGTCACAAGGCCGGCGACAGCCTGCTGCTGAGCATGGCCAAGGCCCTCGAAGCCTGCCTGCGCGACGGCGACACCGTGGCCCGCTGGGGCGGCGACGAATTCGTCGCGCTGCTGCCGGGCCTGGCCAGCCTGGAGGACACCCGGCAGGTCGCCCGCAAACTGCAGAAGGTCATGCAGCAGCGCTACGACCTGGGCGGCCAGCCGATCAACGCCACCTTCAGCATGGGCATCGCCCTGTTCCCGGACGACGGCGACAGCGTGGACACCCTCCTCGCCCACGCCGACCGGGCCATGTTCTACGCCAAGTCCCAGGGGCGGAACAACTTTCAGCTGTTCAACGAGATGTCCGCCAAGGGCCTCGGCAAGAAAGAGCTCTACATCCAGTCGCGCCTCGCCCAGGCGATCCGCGACGGCGTCATCGACGCCTGGTTTCAGCCCCAGGTGCGCACCCTCGCCGACCCGGACGGCCGGCACCGGCTGGTCGGCATCGAAGCCCTGGCCCGCTGGCACGACCCCGACCTGGGCTGGATCTCGCCCGCCACCTTCATCCCGATGGCCGAAAGCCAGGGCCTGATCGCCGACCTCGGCCAGCTCGTGCGCTCGCGGGCGCTGGACCGCTTCCAGGACTGGCGAGCGCGCCGGCCCGACCTGCACCTGTCGCTCAACGTTTCCAAGCGCCAGCTCTTCGCCGCCGATTTCGTCTCCACCCTGATCGAGGACGTGGCGCGCCACGGCATTCCACCCGCTGCAGTGATCCTCGAAGTCACCGAATCGGTCGCGCTGATGGAAGTCGAATTCGCCGAGGAGCGCCTGCGCCAGCTCGTCGCCGCCGGCTTCACCCTCTCCATCGACGACTTCGGCACCGGCTACGCCTCGCTCTCCCAGCTCCACGAACTGCCGGTGAGCGAGCTGAAGATCGACATCTCCTTCGTCCAGCGCGCCCACACCGCCGATGGCCAGCGCATCCTGCAGGCGATCGTCCAGCTCGCCCGCGCCCTCGGCCTGCGCACCGTCGCCGAAGGCGTCGAGAACGCCGCCACCGCCGATCTGCTGCGCGACCTCGAAGTGGACGTCCTGCAGGGCTACCACTTCGGCCGCCCGCTGCCCGCCCATGAGTTCGATGCGCTGCCGCTGTTTGCCGCGCCCCCCCTCGCCACCGTGCACTGAGCGCCCCGCCCGCCATGTTCCGCACCCTGCGCATCGGCGTCCTGCTGCTGATCCTCGCCACCGTCGCCGTCGGCGCCTGGCAGGGCAGCGCCCGCGCCACCGCCTGGAAGCACTCGGTGCATGTCACCCTCTATCCGATCGCCGCCGACGACTCACCGGTCAGCCGGCAGATCGTCGGGCGCCTGCAACCCGACGACTTCGCCCCGGTCGGCGACTGGCTGCAGGACGAGGTGCGCCGCTACGGTCGCAACCTGCTGCGGCCGGTGGCGCTCAACCTCGCCCCGCCGGTCGAATCGCTGCCACCGCCCTTTCCCGCCGGCGGCAGCCCGCTCTCCGTCGCCCTGTGGAGTCTGCAACTGCGCTACTGGGCCTGGCGCCACGACGCCGCCCCCGGCCCCCGCCCGGACATCCGCCTGTTCCTGCTCTACCACGACCCGGCCACGACGCCGGCCCTCGACCACTCCCTCGGCCTCGAAAAGGGCCTGATCGGCGTCGTCAAGGTCTTCGCCAGCCGCGACGAGCGTCAGCGCAACGCAGTCGTCATCGCCCACGAACTGCTCCACACCCTCGGTGCCAGCGACAAGTACGACCCGCACACCCAGCAGCCGCGCTTTCCCGAGGGCTACGCCGAGCCCGAGCGCCAGCCGCGCCACCCCCAGCACCTCGCCGAGATCATGGCTGGACGCATCCCCCGCAGCGACCACAGCGCCGACATCCCCGACCGCCTCGCCGACACGCGCATCGGCCCCGCCACCGCCGCCGAGATCGGACTCGCCCCGGCCCCGCGCTGACGCCCGCGGGCGAAAGCCACCCAAGGTGCGCTATGCTGGACGACGACATCGCTAGAAAAACCAGGCAGGAGACCATGTCGTCCGAAAACTTCGCCGCCGAGGCCGAGCGCATCCGCCGGCGCATCAACGAAACCCTGATGGCCGCCTTTTCCGAATTGTCGGAAGGCCTCCTGATCGTCGACCGACAAGCCCGCATCGTCTGGATGAACGAGCACTACCCGCGCCATCTGGGCATCGCCGACCCCGGCTCGGTGATCGGCCTGCCGGTCGAACAGGTCATCCCCAACAGCCTGATGCGCCAGGTGGTCACCCGCGGCAAGCCGATCATGCTCGACATCATGGAGTTCGGCAGCGAATCCTTCGTCGTGATGCGCCTGCCGGTGCGCGACAGCGACGGCGAGGTGATCGGCGGCGTCGGCGTGGTGATCTTCGACGACCCCCAGCAGCTGGTGCCCGTGGTGTCGCGCTTCCAGAGCCTGCGCCTCGAACTGGCCGACACCCGGCGCAAGCTCGACGAGGCCCGCCGCACCAAGTACACCTTCGCCAGCTTCGTCGGCGCCAGCCCGGGCTGCATGGCGGTCAAGGACAAGGCCCGCCGCGCAGCCCGCGCCGGCTCGCCGGTATTGATCCTCGGCGAAACCGGCACCGGCAAGGAACTCCTCGCCCAGGCCATCCACGCCGCCAGCCCCCGCGCCGCCGGCCCCTTCGTGGCGGTGAACATCGCGGCGATCCCCGAAACCCTGCTCGAGGCAGAGTTCTTCGGCGTCGCCCCCGGCGCCTATACCGGCGCCGAACGCAAGGGGCGCAGCGGCAAGTTCGAGCTGGCCCAGGGCGGCACCCTGTTCCTCGACGAGATCGGCGACATGTCGCCGGCGCTGCAGGCCAAGCTGCTGCGCGCCCTGCAGGAGAAGGAGATCGAGCCCGTCGGCTCCAACCGCCTGATCGCCGTGGATGTGCGCATCATCGCCGCCACCAGCCGCAACCTGCAGCGCGAGGTGAACGAAGGACGCTTCCGCGCCGATCTGTTCTACCGCCTCAACGTCATGACTCTCGACGTGCCGCCGCTGCGCGAGCGCATCGAAGACCTGCCGCTGATCGCCGAATCCCTCGCCGACATCCTGGCCCGCCAGCTCGACGAGCCGCCGCGCAGCATCGGCGCCGACGCCCTCGCCTACCTCGCCCGCCACACCTGGCCGGGCAACGTGCGCGAGCTGTCCAACATGCTCGAACGGGCGCTCCTGATGTCCGACGCCGAGCGCCTCGAACGCCGCGATTTCGAGCCCTTCCTGCCCGGTCTCGCCGCCGCGGCCACACCGCCGCGCGCTGCCGGCAACGGCCGCACCCTCGACCAGATCCAGCAGGACGCCGAGCGCCAGGCCATTGCCGACGCGATCGCCGCCGCCGGCGGCAACAAGGCCCAGGCCGCCCGCAGCCTCGGCATCTCACGCGCCTCGTTGTACGAGAAGATCGCCGCCCTCGGCATCGCCTGAGCCGCCCGCCACCTGTCCGGCCAACCGGACACCCTTGCCTGCGGCCCCGGACACGACGCAGCGCAGCAAAAATACAAAAACCTTATGAATCAATAAGAAATTTTCTGGCATGGTTTCTGCGATACGCCCTGCGCAGACCAACAATGGAGGAGATTCCAACCATGTCATTCCTGATCGTGCTCGCCTCGCTGTGCTTCCTGATGTACATCGCGTACCGGGGCTACAGCGTCATCCTGTTCGCGCCCGTCGCCGCCCTCGGCGCGGTGCTGTTCACCGACCCCACCCTCGTCGCCCCGATGTTCACCGGCCTCTTCATGGACAAGATGGTCGGCTTCGTCAAAAACTACTTCCCGGTCTTCCTGCTCGGCGCCATCTTCGGCAAGGTCATCGAGCTGTCGGGCTTCTCCAAGGCCATCGTCTCCTCGGTCATCAAGCTGGTCGGCGCCGAGCGGGCGATGCTCTCCATCGTGCTGGTGTGCGCGCTACTCACCTACGGCGGCGTGTCGCTGTTCGTGGTGGTGTTCGCGGTGTACCCCTTCGCGGCCGAGATGTTCCGCCAGGGCGGCATCCCGAAGCGCCTGATCCCCGGCACCATCGCACTGGGTGCGTTCTCGTTCACGATGGATTCCCTGCCCGGCACGCCGCAGATCCAGAACGTCATCCCGACCACCTTCTTCAAGACCAACATCTACGCCGCCCCGGTGCTGGGCGTGATCGGCTCGATCTTCATCTTCGTGCTCGGCATGGCCTATCTCGAATGGCGCCGTCGCTCCGCCGCTGCCGCCGGTGAAGGCTACGGCACCAACCTGGTGAACGAACCCGAGCCCTTCGACGACAAGGAAAAGCTCGCCAACCCGATCCTCGCCATTCTCCCGCTGGTGCTGGTGGGCATCACCAACAAGCTCTTCACCGACCTCATCCCGACGATCTACGGCAAGAGCCACAGCTTCGTCCCGGCGGTGATCGGCAAGGCTGCGCCGGTGGTGCAGGACGTCTCCAAGATCGCCGCGATCTGGGCGGTGGAAGGGGCGCTGCTGGTGGGCATCCTCACCGTGCTGGTGTTTGCCTGGAAGACCGTCGCCGCGCGCTTTGCCGAAGGCACCAAGGCGGCTGTCGCCGGCGCCCTGCTGGCCTCGATGAACACCGCTTCCGAATACGGCTTCGGCGCCGTGATCGCCGCGCTGCCGGGCTTCCTGGTGGTGGCCGACGCCCTCAAGGTGATCCCTAACCCGCTGATCAACGAAGCCATCACCGTCACCACCCTGGCCGGCATCACCGGTTCGGCCTCGGGCGGCATGGGCATCGCGCTGGCAGCCATGTCCGAGACCTTCATCAACGCCGCCAACGCCGCCGGCATTCCGCTCGAAGTGCTGCACCGGGTGGCCTCGATGGCCTCCGGCGGCATGGACACCCTGCCCCACAACGGCGCCGTGATCACCCTGCTGGCCGTCACCGGCCTGACCCACAAGGTGGCCTACAAGGACATCTTCGCGATCACGATGATCAAGACCAGCGCGGTCTTCGCGATCATCGCCACCTACTACCTCACCGGCCTCGTCTGAGACGGCGCGGATCGACACCCAAGGAGCCCATCATGAGCACCCTCGATACCGCCCTGCCCTCCGCCGAAACCGGCAAGATCGTCTCCGCCCGCGAGGCGGTGCGCCTGATCCGCGACGGCGACACGGTGGCCACCGGCGGCTTCGTCGGCATCGGCTTTCCCGAGAACATCGCCGTCGCCCTCGAAAATTACTTCCTCGAAACCGAGGGCGCCGACATGCGCGGCCTCGGCGCGCCGCGCAACCTCACCCTGGTCTACGCCGGCGGCCAGGGCGACGGCAAGGAGCGCGGCCTCAACCACCTGGGCCACGACGGCCTGGTCGCCCGCGTCATCGGCGGCCACTGGGGCCTCGTGCCGCGCCTGCAGCAGCTGGCGGTGGCCAACCGCATCGAAGCCTACAACCTGCCCCAGGGCGTCATCAGCCACCTGTTCCGCGACATCGCCGCGGGCAAGCCGGGCACCCTCACCCGCGTGGGCCTGGGCACCTTCGTCGATCCGCGCTTCGGCGGCGGCAAGCTCAACGCCCGCACCAGCGCCGACATCGTCCGGCTGATGGAGATCGACGGCGACGAGTTCCTGTTCTACAAGGCCTTCCCGATCAACGTCGGCATCATCCGCGGCACCACCGCCGACGCCGACGGCAACATCACGATGGAGAAAGAGGCGCTGACACTGGAGGCCCAGGCCATTGCGATGGCCGCCCACAACTCCGGCGGCATCGTCATCGCCCAGGTCGAACGCATCGCCGAGCGCGGCACGCTCAACCCGCGGCAGGTCAAGATCCCGGGGGTGTTCGTCAATTGCGTGGTGGTGGCCGAGAAGCCCGAATACCACATGCAGACCTTCATCGAAACCTACAGCCCGGCCTTCGCCGGCGAACTGCGGGTGCCCATGTCGGCGGTGGCGCCGATGGCGATGAGCGAGCGCAAGATCATCGCCCGCCGCGCCGCGCTGGAGCTGCGTGCCAACGCGGTGGTGAACCTGGGCATCGGCATGCCCGAGGGCATCGCCGCGGTGGCGGCCGAGGAGAAGGTCATCGACCTCATCACGATGACCGCCGAGCCCGGCGTGATCGGCGGCATTCCCGCCGGCGGGCTCAACTTCGGCGCGGCGATCAACACCCAGGCCATCATCGACCAGCCCAGCCAGTTCGACTTCTACGACGGCGGCGGCCTCGACATGGCCTTCCTCGGCCTGGCCCAGGCCGACCGCGAGGGCAACCTCAACGTGTCGCGCTTCGGGCCGCGGCTGGCGGGCGCCGGCGGCTTCATCAACATCAGCCAGAACGCCAAGAAGGTGGTGTTCGTCGGCACCTTCACCGCCGGCAACCTGGAGGTGGCGATCGACGCCGGCAAGCTCGCCATCGTCAGCGACGGCGCCTCGTCGAAGTTCGTCGAGCAGGTCGAACACCGCACCTTCAGCGGCCCTCAGGCCAACCGGCGCGGCACGCCGGTGCTCTACATCACCGAGCGCTGCGTGTTCCGCCTGGGGCCGGACGGGCTCGAACTGACCGAGGTGGCGCCAGGCATCGACATCGAACGCGACATCCTCGCCAAGATGGCCTTCCGACCGCTGATCCCGACCGAGCCGGCGCTGATGGACCCGCGCATCTTCGCGCCGGGGCCGATGCACCTGCGTCCCGACCTGCTCGACATGCCGATGGACGCGCGCCTCGCCTACGACCCGGCGGGCCGGCTGTTCTTCGTGAATTTCGAGGGGCTGCACATCCGCCACCACACCGACATCGAGCGCATCCGTGCGGCGGTGGAGGCGCGGCTGGCGGGCGTCGGGCACAAGGTGGCGGCGATCATCAACTACGACCGCTTCAACATCGCGCCGGAACTGATCGATGCCTACGCCGCGATGGTGAAGGCGCTGGTCGAGCGCCACTACACCCAGGTGACGCGCTACACCTCCAGCACCTTCCTGCGCCTGCAGCTGGGCGCCGCCTTCCAGCGCAGCGCGATGCCGGCCCAGCTCTACGCCAGCGCCGGCGAGGCCCAGGCCGGGC
Source organism: Zoogloea sp. (assembly GCF_041911615.1). GTDB lineage: Bacteria > Pseudomonadota > Gammaproteobacteria > Burkholderiales > Rhodocyclaceae > Zoogloea. The sequence continues at coordinate 24,017 of NZ_JAYROR010000024.1, forward strand.
TCGGCCAGGGCTGATCGATCCGGCCTCTACTTGATGACTTCGATGATCTCGACGCCCATCGCGTAGAGGCCGGCCTGCCCCAGCGCGTGGCAGCGGCGCACCCGCACCCGCGCGTGCAACGGCAGGAAGCTGCCGCCCGGCTCGGGTGGCAGCACCGCGATCTCGAACACCTCGTCCATGCGCGGGACGTGGGTGGAATGAATGGTCAGCCCGCCGACGCTCAGCTCGACGCAGGTGCCCACGACCGGGGCGGCGGCGTCTTCGAGTTTGATCCCCACCTTGCAGCCGAGGGGAATGCGGCGATCCCGGCGGCGTTCGGTCATGCGGTCCATGTGAGCCTTCGTCCAGCGTGCTTGAGATGCGCGCACCTTACGGAACTCCGATCCCCCCCGCAAGGTTCAGAGACGCTTGCAGGCGGCGGAATCGGCACAGACCTCCGGATTGCAAAAACAATCGATACAGATGGACGGGACGCGCCCGGACGCTCAGGGTTCGGAGTTGGCGACGCCCTTCGGCGGCGTCAGGCGCACCAGCCTCAGCTCGCCGTACGCCACGCGCTGGGCGAACGGGCGGCTGCTGTCGATGCCGGTCTGCCACGACACCACCTCGTAGGCGCCGAAACCCGCCTGACCGGCGAGCTGGGCGGCCCGGCGCGAGAACACCTGCCGCGCCTCGCCGTCGCCGCCGTTGTGGATCGCCTTGTGGCGCAGCGCCAGGATGTAGCGCTCGTCCGACTGGCGGGATTCCTCGATGGTCCAGTTGGGCGCCAGCGGATCGATGACCACGTAGGCGGCCACCGCCGCGGCGATCATCGGCACCTTGAGGAAACCGGCGTCCTTGACCAGCAACGCGCCGGCCACCGGCAACGCGACCTCCTTCGGCTGCAGGTCGGCGCAGGCGGCAAGGCCGAGGGCGGCGAGGAAAGCGGCCAGGGCGCGGCGCATGGCGATCAGTTGAGGTAGTTGAACAGCGACAGGTTGCTGACCTTCAGGAAGCTCTGCTGGGCGGCCTGGAGGTAAGTCTGCTGCTGGGTCAGGTCGCTCACCACCTGGGCGTAGTCGGCGTCCTGCAGGCGCGAAAGGGTCTGGGTGTACTGCAGGTCGAGGTTGCTGTTGATGTTCTGCTGGGTCTCGACCTCGACCATCCGCGAGCCGACACCCGAGCGCACCCGGGAGACGCTCTCCTGGGTGGCGTCCATGCCGGCGATGGTCTGCAGGCCGGCGAAGCGGGTGGCGTCGGCGTTGCCCGACTTGAGGGCGCCGACGAAGTTGCCGAGTACGTCGAAGGTGCTGGCGACGGTCGAGACGTTGTAGCTGTCGCCCGCCGTCGGCGTGCCCGACAGCTTGAGGGTGACGCCGCCGAAGCTGAGGGTGGTGGTGGTGCCGCTGACGGACGCGGCGGCCGGCACCACGGCGCCGGTGGTGGCATCCACCACCGAATAGGCCGGGCCGCTGCCCACATTGACCGCGTAGGCGTGGCCGTTGTAGCTGCTCGCCAGCGCCACGCCCGACACCAGGCCGGTGCCGCTGTTGGCCGCGCTCGACAGGGCGAAGGCGGACCCCGCCGGCGCGTGGATGGTGTTGAAGATCTCGTCGCCGGAGCTGGTGATCGGCAGATTGCGCGAGGCGGAAATCTGCAGCGTGCGGGCACCCTGGTCGCCCTGGTACTGGATGCCGGCGGCCAGGCTGCCGGAAAACGGCTCGGCGTTGCTGCGGTAGCCGCCAAAGACGTAGTCGCCGGTCGAATCCTTGCTGTTGCCGATGCTGAGCAGGGCGTCGAACTGCTGGGCGAGGTCCTCGCCGATGGCCGACTGCTCCTTCGCGGAGTAGGCGCCGTTGCCCGACTCGACGGCGCGGGTGCGCACGTAGGTGAGGATGTCGGTGGCGGCATCGAGCTTGCTGTCCACCAGCTTGAGGGCGTCGCTGGCATAGCCTTGGTTGGCGGCGTAGAGCTTGTTCACGCTTTGCGACTGGGACACTTCCAGCGCCCGCGCGGAAGCGACCGGGTCGTCGGACGGGCGCAGGATGCGCCGGCCGGTGGCGACCTGCTGCTGGGTGTCGAGCAGGCGGGCGTTCTGCTTCTGGATCTGCGAGACGCCGTTGTCGTAGATCATGCCGGTGGTGACACGCATGATGAGCTTCCTTCAGGTTATTGGCCGAGGGCCAGCACTTGGTCGAACAGCTTGGAGGCGATGCTCATGACCTTGCTGGCGGCCTGGTATGCCTGTTGATAACGGATCAGGTTGGCCGCTTCTTCATCGAGATTGACGCCGGCGAGGGATTGCTGCGCGGTGGAGGCCTGCTCCACCAGGCTTTGCTGCGCGTCACGATTGGCCCCGAGTTCGCGCGCCTTGTTGCCGACCGAGCTGACCAGCTGGGAATACACCGACTGGTAGGTGGCGGACGGCTGGCCGGCGGCGGAGAGCAGGGTCTTGGTGGTCTGCAGGTTGCCCAGCAGCACGGCGTTGCGGCTGTCGGCGACGCCGCTCTTGTTGTTGCCCAGACTGAAGGTGTCGCCGTTCGAGGGCGCGCCGGCGATGGAGAACTGCGCCTCGGCCACGAAGTTGCCGGCGGCGTCGTTGTGCCCGACGCTGATCTGCATGCCACTGGAGTAGGCAATAGTGCTGCCGACGGGCGGCGTGGCCGAGCCGTTGAGCGGGGTGTAGTTGAGCACCATGCCGGCGGGCAGGCCCACGAAGGACAGGCTCTTGCTGGCGCTGTCGTAGCCGAAAGTGAGGTTGGCCGCCTGCAGCGCGGCGAGGTTGGTGGTGTCCTTGACCACCGGCGCGGTGATGCTGGCCGAGCCCGCGTTGGAGGCGCCACCGCCGAGCAGGAAGCTGTCGCCGGCGCCGAGGGTGCCGCCAACGGTGAAGCTCACGTCCTGCACGTCGGCGCCGGTGGCATCGGTGTGCCACAGGCTGATCGTCATGTTGCTGCTGTACGGGATGCTGCTCGTCGAGGCGGGCGCGACGGTGGTGCCGCTGGCGGTGGTGTAGCCGATCTTCATGCCGGCGGGCAGACCGCTGACGTCGAGCTTGCCGGAGACGGTGTTGTAGGCGAAGGCCGTCTTGGCGGCGACCAGGCTGGCGTACTTGTCGGCGTTGGCGACCGTCGGCGCGCTGATGGTGGCGGCGGCGTTGCTGCTGCGGGTGGTGAGCAGGCTGTTCTGACCGGCGGCGGTGGAGAGCGGCGCGGCGGCGGCGATCATCCGGGTGTCGGTGATCTCGACGTTGAAGTTGCCGGCGACGTAGCGCGTCGGCTGGATCAGGAAGCTGTCGCCGACCTGGGAGCTGGTGGGCTTGTCGATGCGCAGCCCGACGTCGGCGGCGCTGGGGATCGTGGCGCCGTCGGAAACGCGGGTCAGACGGTAGTTGCCGAGGGTGTCGGTGAAGGTCAGCGTGTAGTCGTCGCCGGAGAGCTTGGCGATGTCGTCGTAGTGCACGTTGGCCTGGCCGAAGCTGGTGGCGGCGTTGGCGCTGCGGGTGACGGCGATCTGCGGCTGGTTGAAGAAGTCGGTGCCGAGTTGGCCGTTGAGATCCTGCCCCAGCGCGTGCTGGGCGTTGAAGGTGGCGCCGATGCCCACGGCGATCAGACCGAGCTGGTTCTGGGCCGCGTCGAGGGACGAGGTGCGCATCGACAGCAGGCCGCCGAGCTTGCCGCCGCCGAGCAGGCTCTCGGGGATCGGGATGGCGCTGCCGTTGGACGCGATGATGTTCACGTCGAGCCTGGTCGGATCGGACAGCGAGGGCCGGGCGTCGAGGTTGGTGGCGTTGGTGCCGATCACCAGCGGCTGGCCGGTGCCGATGAACACCGACATGGAGCCATCGTCGGCGACGTTGGTGGACACGCGGACCAGCTTGTTGAGCTCGCTGATGAGCAGGTCGCGGGTGTCGAGCAGATCGTTGGCGGGCTGGTTGGAGCCGGCCTGCTGGGCGATGATGATCTTGTTGTTGATCTCGGCGATGTCCTTGGCGTAGCTGCTGATGGCGCCGACGGTCTCGTCGATCTGGCTTTCCACACCGGAGCGCACGTCGTCGAGGCGCTCGGACAGGTTGTGGAAGCGCGCCACGAGGCTCTGGGACGTGGAGATCATCGACTGGCGGGCCGGGATGCTGGCAGGGTTGGCGGCCACTTCCTGCACGCCACCGAAGAAGGATTCGAGCGCCGGGGTGAGGCCCACGGTGGCATCGGCCAGCATGTTGTCGATCTGGGCGATCTCGGTGTTGTAGGTGTCGTACTCGGAATACTTGGTCTCGGCGGCCAGCACCTGGTTGTTCAGGAAGGCGCTGTAGGCGCGCTTGACGGTATCGACGCGGGTGCCTTCGCCAAAGAAGCCGGCGCCGCTGAACATCGACGGATTGGTGCTCTGCACCGTGCTCTGGCGGCTGTAGCCGTCGGTGCCGATGTTGGCGATGTTGTGGCTGGTCGTGGCCAGGCCCGCCTGGGCGGCGTTGAGTCCGGTGAGTCCGATGCTGAAGATGCTGCTGCCCATGATCCGCGTCCTTGATTCGGAGGTGTCTGCGAAACACTAAGCAAGAGCTTTGCCAGTTTTGCGTTGCCGGTCTGGCGCCGGCGCGCCGGACTCAGGCGGACTGAGTGGCGCTGGCGGCGAGGGCGACCCGCAGGGTGGTGCCGTTGATGATGCGAGCGAGCTTGTCGGCGTACTGCGGGTCGGTGGCGTAGCCGGCGGACTGCAGGCCACGGGCGAAGGCGGTGGCATCGCTCTGGCCGACGACGCCGGCGTAGCGCGGGTTGTTGCGGATCAGGTTGGCGTAGTCGCGGAACGAGTCGGCATACGAGCCGTAGGCGCGAAAGCGCGCGTTCTCGCGGGTGGCCGCGCCATTCACGTATTCGGTGGTGGCGGTGCTCACGGTGTCGCCGCTCCAGCGCTTGCCGGCCTTGATGTTGAAGAGGTTATGGCTGGGGCTGCCGTCGGCGTTCTTCAGCTCGTACTTGCCCCAGCCGGTTTCCAGCGCGGCCTGGGCGACCAGGAAGCGGGCCGGGATGCCGGTGGCGCGGCTGGCCTCGACGGCCTGGGGCCAGACTTTCTCGACGAAGGCCCGCGGGCCGGCGCCGGTCGGCATGTTGGGCAAGGCCGGCACGGCGGCGGAAGCGCCCGCCGTTGCCGGCGCGGCATTTTTTGCCGCATTGTTTGCCGTTGCCGCACCGCTTGCCGCCGCCGCGGTGGCCGCGTCGAAGCCGCGGCGGATCGAGGCATCGAGCGGCACCGGCCCATCGGGCAGCGTCACGGCGGTCTTGCCGGGGTTGAGCTGCCGCTCGATGACCTTGGCGAGGCCGATGCCGCCGGCGCGGGTGGACAGCTGCATCGCCATCTGCTGGTCGAGCAGCGACTGGTACATGCGCGTCTCGTCGCTGTCGAACATGCCGCCCTTGGGCGTGGCGTCGCGCATCGACTTGAGCATCTGCTGCACGAACAACGCCTCGAACTGGCGGGCGGCCTCCTTGTTGGCCTCGGGCGAGCTTTCCTTCGAGAGGCGCCGCAGGCCGCCCAGGGTGTTGGGGTCGAGGGCGTTGATCTGGCTGAAATCGGTCGTGGCCATCAGATCACCTCGAGTTCGGCGCGCAGCGCACCGCTGGCTTTCATCGCCTGCAGGATGGCGATCAGTTCGAGCGGGTTGGCGCCCACCGCGTTGAGGCTCTTGACCACGTCGGCGAGATTGGTGCCGGCCTTGATGTTGAAGATGTTGCCGCCTTCCTGCTTGATGTCCACGCCGCCCTTGTTGGTGACGGCGGTCTGCCCGCCGGAAAACGCGCCGGGCTGGCTGACCTGCTGCTCGTTGGTGACGGTGACGGTGAGGCTGCCGTGGGAGACGGCGCAGTTCTGCAGGGTGACCCGCTGGTTCATGACCACCGAGCCGGTGCGCGAGTTGATGATGACCTTGGCGGCCTGGACCGCCGGCGTCACGTCGAGGTTTTCGAGCTTGCCGAGGAAGGCCACGCGCTGGTTGAGGTCGTCCGGCGCGCGCACCTGGATCTGGCGGCCGTCGAGGGCCTGGGCGCTGCCGGGGGCGACGGCGTTGATGGCATCGACGACCTTCTGGGCGGTGCCGAAGTCGGTGCTGTTGAGTTCGACAAAGACCGAGTCGCCCTGCCCCACCGCGCTGGCGACGGCGCGCTCGACGGTGGCGCCGTTGGGGATGCGGCCGGCCGAGAGGTGATTGACGGTGACCTTGCCACCCGACGGCGCGGCGCCGCCGGCGCCGCTGACGGCGAGGTTGCCCTGGGCCATCGCGTAGATCTGGCCGTCGGCGCCCTTCAGCGGCGTCATGACCAGGGTGCCGCCCTTGAGGGAGCGGGCGTTGCCCATCGACGAGACGGTGACGTCGATCTGCTGGCCGGGCCGCGCGAAGGGCGGCAGGCTGGCGGTGACCATCACCGCGGCGACGTTCTTGAGCTGCAGCGACTGCCCCGGCGGCAGCGTCACGCCGAGGTTGCCGAGCATGTTGATGATGCTCTGGACGGTGAACGGCGTCTGGGTGGTCTGGTCGCCGGAGCCGTCGAGGCCGACCACCAGGCCGTAGCCGACCAGCTGGTTCTGGCGCACGCCGCCGATCGAGGCCAGATCCTTCAGGCGCTCGGCGTCGGCGGACGGGCTGCCGAGCAGGCACACCGCGGCGAGCGCCACGAGCACGCAGCGCGACAGCGGACGGGTGACGCAAAGGCGACGGGAAGCGCGGGGCGACATGGCGAGGGCCTCAGAACGGCATCACGTTGAGGAAGAAGCGCTGCATCCAGCCCATGGTCTGGGCTTCGTCCAGGTAGCCGTTGGCGCGGTATTCGACGCGGGCGTCGGCGACCTGGGTGGATTGCACGGTGTTGGCGCCGGTCACGTACACCGGATTGACGACGCCGGAGAAGCGGATGAACTCGTTGCCCTGATTGACGGCGATCTGCTTCTCGCCGGAGACGAGCAGGTTGCCGTTGGGCATCACCTCGATGACGGTGGTGGTGATGGTGCCGGTGAAGGTGTTGTTGGCCGCCGCGTCGCCCTTGCCGCCGAACTTGCTGGCGTCGGACGCGGTGGCGTCGAGGCCGGCGAGGCCATTCAGCGGCAGCTTGGACAGCGCCGAGATCGATGCCGCGAGGCTCGAGTTGCGTTCGGCCGTGGTCGAGGATTTCTTGCTGGCGGCGGTGGATTCGACCAGGTTGACGGTGATCACGTCGCCGATGAAGCGGGCGCGACGGTCCTCGAAGAGCGGGCGCGAGAAGTTCTGCTGGAAGATCGCCCCGGGCTGCGAAGCGAGCGCGGTGCGCGGCTCGGGACGCACGCTCATCGGCTGATGCACGGCGGTGGGCGGCGTGCCCTGCAGGGCGGCGCAGCCGCTGAGCGCCACGGCGGCGAGGATCGGAAGGCGATGCCGGATGGGTGTCATGGTGAGGCTCCGTCGGCCGCGCTTACAGCGCGGTGAGCTTGGCCAGCATGGCGTCGGAGGTGGATACGGCCTTCGAGTTGATCTCGTAGGCGCGCTGGGTCTGGATCATCAGCACCAGCTCTTCGGCCACGTTGACGTTGGAGGTTTCGACGTAGGTCTGGTTGAGCACCCCGACGCCGTTGGTGCCCGGGGTGTTCGGGTTGGCGGTGCCGCTGGAGGCGGTCTCGAGGTAGAGGTTCTCGCCCATGCTCTGCAGGCCGCCGGGATTCACGAAGCTGGCGAGCTGGATGTTGCCGATCTGCGATGGCGCCGTCTGGTTGGGCAGGGTCACCGAGACCACGCCGTCCTTGCCGATGGTGACCGACAAGGCGTTGGACGGGATGGTGATGGCCGGCTGCAGCGGGTAACCGTTGGAGGTGACGAGCTGACCGTTGGCGTCCTTCTGGAAGGCGCCGTCGCGGGTGTAGGCGGTGGAGCCGTCGGGCATCAGGATCTGGAAGAAGCCCTCGCCCTGCACCGCTACGTCGAGGGCGTTGCCGGTCTGGGTGAGGTTGCCCTGGGTGTGGATGCGCTCGGTGGCGATGGGGCGCACGCCGGTGCCGATCTGCAGCCCGGAGGGAATGGTCGTCTGCTGGGTGGATTGGGCGCCCGGCTGGCGCAGGTTCTGGTAGAGCAGATCCTCGAACACCGCCCGCGCGCGCTTGAAGCCGTTGGTGGAGACGTTGGCGAGGTTGTTGGAAATGACGTCGAGCTGGGTCTGCTGGGCGTCGAGGCCGGTTTTGGCAATCCAGAGGGAGCGGATCATCGCGGGCTCCTGAGCAGGGGTGTCGCCCACCGGGACGACGAGGTTGGCCGCTTCACGGGCGGCAGGGTCATCCTATCCTCAGCAAGTCCCGTTCCAGGCCCGGAGAAGCCAGGCAAAACGCGGCCAATTCGGCGCCATCGGCGCGATGGCCAGCGGTTTGCCGGCGGCAGGCGGCAGCGGGGCGGAGAATTTTGCCGGTGGGGCGGCAAGTGCCGGCGCGGGGCCGACGAAAAAACGCCCGCCGGGCCACGACGGGCGGGGTGCGGCAGACGGCGACGGCAACGCGCACGGGGCGGCGCTCAGCTCTTGGCGACGAGCTGGCCGGCGGAGCGGTCCATCTCCTGGGCGGTGGAGAGCATCTTGGTCTGCATCTCGTACTGGCGCGCCAGGGAGATCATCGAGACCATCTGCTCCACGACATTGACGTTGCTGCCCTCGAGGTAGCCGGAGGCGACCTTCACCGCCGGGTCGGCCTGGGCGGGGGCGCCGCTGACGGTGCGGAAGAAGCCGTCGGGGCCACGGCGCAGATCCGCTTCGGGCGGATTCACGAGCTTGAGCTGATCGACCGCGCTGGTGCTGTTGCGGGCGCCGGTACGCGGCACGGTGGAGATGCTGCCGTCCGTGCCGACCACCACCTCGACGTCCGGCGGCAGGGTGATCGGACCGCCGCTGCCGAGCACCGGCAGGCCGCCACGGGTCTGCAGGATGCCGTTGGCGCTGATCTCGAAGTTGCCGTTGCGGGTGTAGCCCTCGGTGCCGTCGGGCATCTGCACGGCGAACCAGCCCTTGCCCTGCACGGCCATGTCGAGGGCGCGGTTGGTGTGCTGCAGCGGCCCGGTGGAGAAGTCGTCGGCGACGCTGGCATCGGCGACGAAGGCGCGGGTGCGCATCGGCGCGTTCTGGACCTGCACTGCGCGCAGCTTGTGCATTTCGGTCTTGAAGCCGGTGCTGGTGGCGTTGGCGAGGTTGTGGGCGACGGCCGCCTCCTGCCCCATCGTGGCGGAGGCGCCGGTCATGGCGGTGTAGATCAGGCGGTCCATGGCGGAAGTCCGGTTGCGGTTTGGCGCGAGGCCGGCGGGCGGCGATGCTTTCGATTAGCAAGAAGCAGGCCCGCTCGCGGCCGACGCGGCCGGGCTTGCGCCGGGACCGCGTCGGCCGTGGGGGCCTCAGGCCTCAGCGCAGGTTGACCAGGGTTTGCAGGATCTGGTCCTGGGTCTTGATGGACTGCGCGTTGGCCTGGTAGGCGCGCTGCTGGGTGATCATGTTGACCAGTTCGCCGGTGAGGTCGACGTTCGACTCCTCGATGGCCGCCGACTGGATGACGCCGAGGGTGCCGGTGCCCGGCGGGGTGCCCGCGCCATCGACGGCGCCCGCGTCGGGCGTCCATTCCCATTGGTTGCCGCCCACCGAGACGAGGCCGTTGGGGTTGCGGAAGTTGGTGAGCAGGACCTGGCCCATGATGCGCGACTGGCCGTTGCTGAAGTTGCCGAGGATGGTGCCGTCGGCCTGCACGCTGAGGCCGGACAGGGAGCCGGGCTTGTAGCCGTCCTGGCTCAGCTGGGCGACGCCGAAGCTGTTGCCGAACTGGGTGGAGTTGTTCAGATCGACGGTGACGTTGAGGGTTTTGACCGCGCCGGTGGTGACCGTGTAGGAGGTGGAGATGGTCTTGGGCGTGAGCAGGCCGCCGTTGGCGTCGAAGCTGATGGTGGTCGGGCTGTGCAGGCCGGTGGTCGGGTCGATCTCGGGCGGGAAGCCGCCGTCGAGGCTGGTGTAGACGTCCCACTTGTTGGCCTGGGCGGTCTTCACGAAGTACAGCGACTGGGTGTGCGGGTTGCCCAGGGAGTCATAGACCGTCTGGGAGGTGGTGCTGGTGTAGCTGGTCGGGTCGGTGATGCTGAACCCGCCGCTGTTGGCGGTGGCGGTGAAGGTGGGAACGCCCAGGGTGGTGCCGGCCAGGGTGCCGCTGGTGTCGGCCACGGTGATCGCCGAGGCGCCGCCCGCCAGCGTGGAGTTGAAGGTGATGGCGTCGTTGGCGTTCTTGCCGATGAGGACCTTGCCCTTGAGGCCGGCCGAGCTGGCGCCGGTGGCATCGACGGCGGTCTGCAGCGCGGTGACGAGGTCGGCAGCGGTGTTGTAGGTGGCGGCGGGCACCGTGATGGCGACCGGCGTACCGCCATTGACCGCCACGGTCATGCTGGCGGGCGTGGAGAGGGTCAGCGGATAGGCGGCGGTCTTGGTGCCGGTGAGGCTGGCATACACCGCGTTGCTGCCGGTCACCGAGGCGGTACTGGCGGCGCTGGCGGTGAGCTTGAGCATCGCGGCGGCGCTGCCGGTGACGTCGAGGCTGGAGAGCCGTCCGCCACGGTTGGAGTTGAGGGTGATCACGCCGCTGCTGTCGCTGGAGGCGGTGACGCGGCCCTTCAGCGCGGTCTGGTCGATGGCGGCCTGAATCGCCGAGACCAGGGAGCTGGAATCGTAGTAGTTGCCGGCGGCAATCTTGGCGGTGGCGGTCGTGTCGCCATCGACGACGATGGTGAGGGCGTTGTTGGTGCCGTCGAAGGTGACCGGCAGGGCGGCGGTAGCGGGCACGGCGCTGCCGTAGAGGGTGGCCTTGGTGAGCGCCTTGGGCGTGGTGGAGCGCGAATCCAGGTTCACGTTGTAGCCGGCCTGGGTGGTGGCCTTGGGGTCGGCGTCGCCGAAGCTGAGCTGGATGTCGCCACCAACGCCGTTGGGCAGACCCTTGGCGTCGTAAGTGTTGCCGGTGAGGCGCAGGCCGCTGGAATTGACGACGTAGCCGTTCTTGTCCACATGGAACTGGCCGTTGCGGCTGTAGGTGATCGCGCCGTTGTCGCTCATCCGGAAAAAGCCGGCGCCGTTGATGGCGAGGTCGAGGGTGTTGCTGCTGGTGGAGATGTTGCCCTGGCTGAACTGCTGGGCAACCTTGTCCACCGACGCGCCGATACCGACCTGGGTGGCGCTGCCGGCCGACAGGGAGGCGGCGAAGACGTCCGCGAACTGCGCCGCGGCCTGCTTGTAGCCGACGGTGCCGGAGTTGGACACGTTGTTGCTGATGGCGTCGAGGGCCTTGGAGGCAATCGAGAGACCGCTCAAACCTTGCTGGAATGCCATTTTCTGTCTCCGCTCAGAGAATCTGCTTGATGTCGGAAAGGGACACGAGGCTGCCCGAACCCACATCGAGGGACACGGTGCCGCTGCTGGTGCGCAGCACGCTATTGACGGTGGTGAGTTGCAGCGCGGTCGGCTTGACATCGGCGTCGCCGCGGGTCGCCGCGACGCTGATCGTGTACTTGCCGTCGACCGCCTGGGCGCCGCTGGAGGTCTGGCCGTCCCAGGCGAAGTTGAAGACGCCGGCATCGGAGCTGCCGAGCTCGAGCTTGCGCACCTCGAGACCGTTGGAATCCTTGATCGTGACGGTCACCTTGTCGGCCGGCTTGGTCAGCTCGTAGCCGCCGTAGGCCTTGCCGCTGGTGAGGGTGAGGCTGCTGCCGCCGACCATCACGCCCTTGCCCACCAGCGCCGCGGCCTGCATGGCCTCGCTGGACTGGCTGCCCTCGACGAGGGCGGCGAGCGTGGTGTTGAGCTTGTCGATGCCATCCACCATGTTGATCTGCGCCAGCTGGGAGGTCATCTGGGCGTTATCGACCGGATTCATCGGGTCCTGGTTCTTGAGCTGCTCGGTGAGCAGCTTGAGAAAACGGCTCTGGGATTCGTTCGTCTTGCTGGTGGCGCTGCTGGTGTTCTGCTGCAGCTTGGCGATGACGTCGGCGGCCGCGGTCGAGGAGGTGGAATTGTTGACGGTGCTCATGATTTATCCGTTTCCGACGATCTGTTACTGACCAATGGTCAGGGTCTTTTCCATCAGGCTCTTGGCGGTGCCCATCATGTCCGCGTTGGTCTGGTAGGCGCGGGAGGCCGAGATCATGTTGGTCATCTCCTCGACCACGTTCACGTTGGGCATCGTCACGTAACCGTCGGCGTTGGCGGCCGGGCTCTTCGGGTCGTACACCAGACGCATCGGCGCAGCGCTGTCCACCACCTGGGTGACGCGCACGCCCTGGGCGGCACCGGCGGTGCCCGCCACCGGCGTGGCGGCAAACACCACCTGCTTGGCCTTGTAGGGCTGACCGTCGCTGCCCACCACGCTGTCGGCGTTGGCCAGGTTGCTGGCGGTGGTATTGAGGCGCATCGACTGGGCGTGCAACGCGCTGCCGGCGATGTTGAAGACGTTGAGCATGCTCATGGCGATCCCCTTACTGGCCCTGGACGGCCATCTGCATGGAGCGCAGCAACCCGTTGATGAAGGTGACGCTGGCCTGGTACTGCACGGAGTTCTCGGCGAAGGCGGCACGCTCGGTATCCATGTTGACGGTGTTGCCATCGACTGCGCCCTGCGCCTCCTGGCGGTACTTCAGCGCAGCGTCCATCGGGTTGCCGCTGCCGGCGGCGATGTGGCGCGCCGAGGTGGTCTTGAGGGCCAGATCGTTGCCGACCTTGCCACCGAGGGCGCCAGCCAGGGCTTCGCGGAAATCCACGTCGCGGGCCTTGAAATTGGGGGTGTCGGCATTGGCAATGTTGGAGGCGATCACCTGCTGGCGGTAGGCGCGGGCGTTGAGCGCGGCCTGGTGAAAGCGCATCGTGTCGTCCAGTCGATTGGTCATGTCGGATCACCCTCAAGTTCGTTTCGCTGCCCGCCGTAAAACTCGCGTGGCTGGGATTCAGCCATTCCATTGCAGCTTCCGTGCCAGTCATCTTATGCGCGGCCCCGGCGGCACGATGGGCCGAACAGGCGGCAATTCGCCCCCCAATTAGGCGCCGCCCGCACCGCCCGCCGCTGCCGCCCGGCAAAGTTTGCCGCCGGCTGCCGCGGGTCTTGCCGATGGCTTGCCGGCTCCGCCTCCACGACGCCGATCGGCCAATTTGCGCGGAGAAAGCGGCTCTGTTCCCGCCACCGCAACGGGTGCCGTCAAGGTTCAATGTCGCCATGAGATCCCCTCGCCCTACGCCGACGCAGCGCCTGCTGACCCTGCTGCTGCCTTCCCTGCTCGTCCTCCTGGTTGTCGCCGGCAACGCCCAGGCCCGCCAGGACGCCGCTCCGGTGCGGGCCGAAGTGGCGCGCTTCCTCGATCTGCAGACCCGCAGCCTGCCCGGCGAGGTACGCATCCAGGTCGGCGAGTTCGCGCCCGACAACGCGCTGCCGCCCTGCGTGCAGCTCGAAGCCTTCCTGCCACCCACCGCGCGGGCCTGGGGCCGCGTGTCGGTCGGGGTGCGCTGCCTGGCGCCGTCCACATGGTCGGCGTGGGTGCCGGCGGAGGTGCGGGTCAAGGGGCTCTATCTGGTCACGGCCGTCCCGCTGTCCGCCGGCCAGCTCGTCGGCCCCGCCGACGTGCGCCGCGAAGCGGGCGAGCTCACCGCCCAGCCCGCCGACGTCCTCACCGACCCGGCCCAGGCGGTCGGTCAGGTCGCCCGGGTGGCCCTGGCCGGCGGTCGCCCGCTGGCCGCCAGCCACTTGCGCCTGCAACCGGCGGTGGTCCAGGGCCAGCCGGTCAAGGTGATTGCCCGCGGCCCCGGCTTCTCGGTCGCCAACGACGGCGTGGCGCTGAGCTCCGCCGGCGACGGCCAGGGCGCCCAGGTGCGCCTCGCCAACGGCCAGGTGGTCCGCGGCGTCGCCCGCAGCGGGGGCTTCGTGGAAATCACCCTGCCCTGACCCACACCAGACGCCGATCCCCTTTTCAAGGAAGCCATCCCGTGAGCCACCTCCGATCCCACCCGCCCACCCGCCTGCCCCAGGGCGGCAGCGAAAACGTCGGCAGCACGAAGGGCATTCCCTGATCCTGCGTGCAATCGTGCCGCTCCGGCCATACGCGGCCCTCTGCCCCCGCCATCCGAATGCGTTAAAGTTTCATTTGCATGAGTCGTTGACGCAGTCGACTTATGGATGAAAGGGCCAAGCCGTGAAGATCGACAACTCTGTCAAAGCGACCGGAAACCTGCCGTCGGGCGAGGCGCGTACGCGTTCCGCCAAGGAAACCCCCAAGGCGCAAGGCGCCAGCGGTGGCAGCGAACGGGTCGAACTGTCCTCCCTGTCCGCGCGGCTGCAACAGGCGGAAGAGGCCATCGCCAACACGCCGGTGGTCGATAGCGCCAAGGTGGACGAGATCAAACAGGCGATGAGCCAAGGCCGCTTCAAGGTCGACACCGACAAGGTGGCCGACGGCCTGATCGACAGCGTCCGCCAGATGCTCACCGCCCAGCAGGGCCAGGCGAGCCGGGCCTGACCCCACCGTGGCGACCATCGACGCCGGCTTTCCCGCCCGCCTCGCCCAGCTGATCCTGGACGAGCGCCGCGGCATGGAGGGTTTCGTGGCCCTGCTGCAGCGGGAGGAAGCCCTGCTCGTGGCCGGCCAGATCGACGCACTGGCAATGCTCGCCGAAGAAAAGACCACTCTCTACCGGGCGCTGCAGCGGCTGTCCGACGAACGCGTGATGATGTTCGCGCGGGTTGGCGCCAAGGTCAGCGACGAGAACATCCGCATCGTGCTGGCCAACGCCCCCGAGGCCCTGGCCGCATGGAGCGAGGTGGTCGACCTGGCCGCCGACGCGAAGGCGCGCAACCAGGTCAATGGCCGCCTGATCACCGAGCGCCTGCAAAACAACCAGCAAGCGCTGAGCACCCTGCTCGCCGCTGCAGAACATCCGCAGATCTACGGCCCCGACGGCCAGTCGCGCCCCACCGCGGCAAGCCGCAACTGGGGTTCCGCCTAAGCGGTCCCGCGCCACGGCGCACGGCGTGGGCTCGCACCCGATCCGCGCCCTCCCCTTTCAAGCAAGGTCTCACCGCCCTCCCGCACCGCGGGCAACGCACCACGCCTATCGCTGCGGCGGCTCGCCAGGTTTGGCCTCGACGGGCACCGGCGGCGACGCGTCGGCGGGCAGGATCGAGTCGGTGACACCGGACGCCCGCGGCGGCACGGTCACAGTTTGCTCGGGCACCCTGGACTCGATCAGGATCGTTACCCGACGATTGCGGGCACGACCTTCGGCGCTGGTGTTGTCGGCCACCGGACGCTGGTCGCCGTAGCCGGCGGCGGTCAGCCGCGACGGCTTGACGCCGCTGTCGACGAACAAGCGCACCACGCTCGACGCGCGCACCGCCGACAGCTCCCAGTTCGACGGAAAGGTCGACGTGGCGATCGGCAGCACATCGGTGTGCCCCTCGACGGTGATCGGGAATTCGGCGGGTGCGACCACCTCGCCCACCGCCCGTAGCGCCCGCATCGCGTCGGGGCCGAGCTGCGCCTCGCCGGGCTTGAACAGCACGCTGGCATTGATCTCGACGGAGATGCCGAAGGCGCCCTCGGTGACATGCACCTGGCCGTCGGCCACCAGCGGCGCGAGCACCTTGCGAATGTCCTCGGCCATGTTCTTGACCCGCTCGGCCTTGGCCTTGCGCGCCTCCTCCGCCTCGGGGCTGGGCGGCGGCGGGCTGGGGCGGATCGAGGCGATCGGGCTGGCCATCATGCGCGGGTTGCTGGCCTGGTTGCCGATGCTGCGAAACGCGCTCACCACCGAATCGGACATGATCCGGTACTTGCCCTCGTTGAGGGACGACAGGGAATACATCACCACGAAGAAGGCGAACAACAGGGTGATGAAGTCGGCGTACGAGACGAGCCAGCGTTCGTGGTTCTCGTGCTCTTCCTCGTGCTTGCGGCGCCGCGTCATCGCCTACCCCGCGTAGCCCTTGAGACGGCTTTCGATGATGCGCGGGTTGTCGCCGTTGGCGATGCCGACGAGGCCATCGACCAGCATCTCGCGCATCGACGTGAGGGTGCCGATGACGCCGAGCAGCTTCTTGGCCATCGGCAGGAAGATCAGGTTGGCGGAGCCGACGCCATAGATCGTCGCGACGAAGGCCACCGCGATGCCGGAGCCGAGCTTGGACGGATCGGAGAGGTTTTCCATCACGTGGATCAGCCCCATCACCGCGCCGAGGATGCCGATGGTCGGCGCGTAGCCGCCGGCGGCCTCCCAGATCCTGGCGCCCTGCTTCATGTGGCCTTCCCAGGTGTCGATCTCCACCTCGAGCACTTCGCGCAGGCGTTCCGGCTCGACCCCATCGACGAGCAGCTGGAGCCCCTTCTGGATGAACGGGTCCTCGATCGCGGGAATCTGGCTTTCCAGCGCCAGCAGGCCCTCCTTGCGGGCGACGTTGCTCCAGCGCACCACCTCGGCGATGAGCGCATCGTGATCCAGCCGGGGCGGCACGAACACCCAGCGCACCATCTGCATGCCGATGCGGAACACCTTGACCGAGCTTTGCAGCATCACCGCACCGAGGGTGCCGCCGATGACGATCAGGAAAGCGGTGGGCTGGATCAGCGAACTGACGTGCCCCCCCTCGAGCACCTGCCCGACGAGGATGGCGGCCAGCGCGAGGGTGAGGCCGACGAGGCTGATGCTGTCCATGGAAACGCGGCGCTCCCGCTCAGCCCGCCGCCGGACGGCGGCCGCGGCCCTTGCCCTCGCCCTTGACCTTGGGCGGCGCCTGGATCGCACCCGAGATGCGCGAGCGCAGCCGCGCGATGGCCTGGCTGTGGAGCTGGCAGACGCGGGACTCGGACACCCCGAGCACCTCGCCGATCTCGCGCAGGTTCATGTCCTGCTCGTAGTACAGACCCATCACGGTCTTCTCGCGCTCGGGTAGATCGTCGATGGCCTTGATCAGCACGTCGCGCATGTTGCTGTCGAGCAGCAGGGTGAGCGGGTCGTTGCCTTCGAGGGTGATGTGGCGCTCGAGGTAGTCGTCCTCGCCCTCGCCGGTGAAGTCCTCGAAATACACGAGCTGGTAGCCGCGCGCTTCCTGCAGCATGTGCTGGTACTCGGCCAGCGGCACGCCGAGGGAGTCAGCCAGCTCGGCCTCGGTGGGATGGCGGCCGTTCTGCTGTTCGAGCTGATGCACCGCCGCCTCGATGCGTCGCATGTCACGGCGCAGGCTGCGCGGCAGCCAGTCGTTCTCGCGCAGACCGTCGAGCATCGAACCACGGATGCGCTGCACCGCGTAGGTCTCGAACTGGGCGCCGAGCCCTTCCTCGTAGCGGTTGATGGCGTCAAGCAGGCCGAGCATGCCGTTCTGGATGATGTCCTCCACCTGCACGCTGGCCGGCAACTTGGCCATCAGGTGGTAAGCGATGCGCTTGACCAGGGGCGCGTACTGGACGACGAGCTGCTCTTTATCGAGGGTGCCGGAAGCGGTGTACATCTTTTGTCTGCTTTCTCGTCTGGTTTCGGGGTCGCGCGGCGCTCAGACTCTTCATCGGCAACGATAGGCTTTCATGCAGCCCGCGACACAACTTTTCACATTTTTGCTTTCTGCACTTTTCAGCTCGCCACGCCAGCCTGGGACGACCAGGCGCGCAGGCGGCGGATGAAGGCCTGGGCGCCTTCCGCCGGATGGCGCGCGCCCAGCGGCGTGGTCATCGCGTCGGCCAGCGGATCGCGCTCGACCTCGCCGCGCCACACCAGCGGCAGCCCGACGTGACGCGAGGTGAAGTCGTTGAGGCTGGCGAACAGCGCGGTGGCGTCGGCCCGGTCGCGGGCGCCGCTGACGGCGATCTCCAGCGATCCGGCGCCGGCGGCGGCCAGGCCCTTGATCCACTGGCAGGCGCCACGGGCGCCGACGCCGCTGGCCTCGACCACCAGCAGACGGCGGCCGGCGGCGCGGGCGAAGGGCGTGAGGTTGCGCACGTCGCCCGCGGTGTGGATGGCGAGCAGGTCGGCACGGCGCTGGAGTTCGCCGATGCCGGCCTCGAGCCGCGCGTGCTGGGCCTCATCGAGGAGCGGCACCGCCAGCACGGTCGCGGCGGCCGGAACGACCCACAGGCCGTCGGCCACCTCGCGCATGGTTTCGGTCACGTCGAACTGGCCCTGCAGGGCGCCGAGCAGGTCCCCCCCCTCGGGGTAGCCGAAGGCCGCCAGCAACGATCCGCGATCGGGCGCGTGTTCGTCGATGGCCACCACCCGGCGGGCGCCGTCGGTGAGGGCGGTGAGCGTCTGGACGGCCAGATCCCGCGGCGTGCGACCAGAGGTGAACAGGGCCACGACGGCGGACGGGGTGCGGCGGAACAGGCGGCGCAGGCCAGCGGCTTGGTCGGAGGCGTGGAGCATCTCAGAGCCCCCTGCGCAGTTGGGCGACATCGGCCTGGCCGGCGGCGGCCATCATCAGGCCGGCTTCGAGAGGCTCGAGTCGAAAGGGCGAATTGGCCGGCAGCTCGCGCAGCGCCTGGTCGAGCAGCGCGTCCCGGTCGGGCAGATGGAGGTCTTCGGGCACCCGCTGGCCGTTGGCGACGTAGTACACGTCCACCTGGTGGCGCACCGCCACGTCGAGCACCGGGGCCAGCGACATGGCCTCGTCCATCTTGGTGAGGATGACCCCGGCGAGACCGTCGCCGCCGTAGGCGTGGATCACGTCGTCGAGGGTATCGCCGCGGCTGGTGGCGTTGAGCAGCAAGAGGCGCGACACCTTGCCGGCGCCGGTGAGCATGGCGGCCTGCTCGGCCACCATCTTGTCGCGCTGGCTCATGCCCATGGTGTCGATCAGCACCATGTGCTTGTCGCGCAGGCTGGCGAGGGTTTCGCGCAGGTCGGTGGCGTCGCGCACCACATACACCGGCACGCCGAGGATGCGACCGTAGATGCGCAACTGCTCGTGGGCGCCGATCCGGTAGCTGTCGGTGGTGATCAGCGCGAGCTTGTCGGCGCCGTGGCGCACCACGCAGCGGGCGGCGAGCTTGGCGGTGGTGGTGGTCTTGCCGACGCCGGTGGGGCCGACCAGCGCGAACACGCCGCCGCGGTCGATGATGTCGGCGTCGCAGTCCATCGCCCGGAAGCGCTGCGCGAGGGCGGCGTGGAGCAGGCGGTGAGCGTCTTCGGGCGCTTCGTCCTCGGGGACCGCCTCGGCCAGTTCGCGGGCCAGGGTGGCGGAAAAGCCGGCTTCGAGCAGGTCGCCGATCAGGCGCGTACGGCCGGGTGCGCTGCGACTCATCTCGCCCCAGGCAAAGCCGGCGAGCTGGCGCTCGATCATGCCGCGGATGGCGGCGAGTTCGTTGGCCATCTGCGAGTTGGCGGATTCGAGGGCGCGGATGCGGGCCTCTTCCTCGATGCCGGCCGGACGCGGGCGGGCGGGCGCCTCGGCGGCGCGCGGCGCGTCGCTGCGCAGCGGGGAGCGCGGCTGCGCGGCGGC
>NZ_JAYROR010000025.1:0-9802 GCF_041911615.1 Zoogloea sp.
AGCCGGGTGGTGCGCGTCGCCCTGGCGGCCGGCATCGCCGCGGTCGAGCACGCCGGTGCCGACGCTGCCCGGCTGCCGGCGATCCTCTCGGCCTCCACCGCCGACGGCCACAACTGCGCCGCCCTGTGCGAAACCCTCGCCTCCGACGATCCGCGCGTCTCGCCGACCCGCTTCCACAACTCGCTGCACAACACCCCCGCCGGCTACTGGGGAATCGCCACCGGCGCCCAGGCTGCCAGCCAGTCGATCTGCGCCTACGACGGCAGCTTTTCCGCGGGTCTGCTCGAAGCCGCCGTGCAGGCTCACGCCGCGGCCCGCCCGACCCTGCTGATCGCCTACGACGCCGAATACCCGGCCCCCCTCCACGCCGCCCGCCCGATTCCCGACGCCGCCGGCATCGGCCTCGTGCTGAGCCCGGTGCGGACAGCCGCGAGCCGTGCCCGCATCGATCTCACCCTCGCCGAAGCCCCGCTCACCGCGCTGGCCGATCCGGCCCTCGACGCACTGCGCCGCGCCATCCCGGCCCTGCGCGGACTGCCGCTGCTGCACCTGCTGGCACGCGGCGAGGCGGGCGTGGTCCAGCTCGAATACCTCGCGCCCCTCGGCCTCACCGTGGGCGTCGCCCCATGCTAGACCGCGCCGCCATCGCCGCCCGCATTCCGCACCAGGGCGCCATGTGCCTGCTCGACGCGGTGCTGGACTGGCACGCCGACGCCATCCGGTGCACCAGCACCAGCCACCGCGACCCCGCCAACCCCCTTTCCGCCGACGGCCGCCTCGGCATCGCCGCCGGCATCGAATACGCCGCCCAGGCGATGGCGCTGCACGGCGGCCTGATCGCCGCCGGCGACACCCCGCCGCGCCAGGGCTACCTCGTCAGCGTGCGCGGCGTCAGCTTCCACACCCTGCGCCTCGACGACCGGCCCGACGCCCTGCTGATCGAGGCCGAACGCCTCTCCGGCGACGCCAACCAGGTGCTCTACGCCTTCCGCGTCTCGGCCGCCGGCACGCTGCTGCTCGACGGCCGCGCGGCCGTCGTCCTCGACGCCTCCTCCCTGGAACCCACCCCATGAAACGCGCCCTCGTCACCGGCGCCAGCGGCGGCATCGGTGCCGCCATTGCGCGCCGCCTGGCCGCCGACGGCCACCACGTCATCGTCCACGCCAACCGCCAGCGGGCCAAGGCCGACGCCCTCGTCGCCGAAATCGCCGCCGCCGGCGGATTGGCCGAAGCGGCCGCCTTCGACATCACCGACGCCGCCGCCACCGCCACCACGCTGGACACGATCCTCGCCGGCGGCCCGGTGCAGATCCTCGTCAACAACGCCGGCCTGCACGCCGACGCGGTGTTTCCCGGCATGTCGCCGCAGCAGTGGCGCAGCGTGATGGACGTCAACCTCGACGGCTTCTACAACGTCACCCAGCCGCTCACGATGCCGATGATCCGCACCCGCTGGGGGCGCATCGTCACCATCACCTCGGTGGCCGGGCTGGTGGGCAACCGCGGGCAGGTCAATTACGCCGCCGCCAAGGGCGCGCTGCACGCCGCCAGCAAGTCGCTGGCGCTCGAGCTCGCCAGCCGCGGCATCACCGTCAATGCGGTGGCGCCGGGCATCATCGCCACCGACATGATCGAGGGCAGCTTCGACCAGACCGCCATCGAGCGCATCGTGCCGATGAAACGCGCCGGCCAACCCGAGGAAGTGGCCGACCTCGTCGCCTTCCTCGCCTCCGAACGCGCCGCCTACATCACCGGCCAGGTGCTGTCGATCAACGGCGGCATGATCTGACGCACACCCCATGAGCACCGAACACCAACTCGCCGCCGCCGTCTCGGTCCACAAGGCCGAAGCCACCCTGTTCTTCGCCCTGCTGCAGCTCACCGTCATCGTCCTCGCCGGGCGGCTCGGCGGCGGGCTGGCGCGGCGCTTCGGGCAATCCTCGGCGGTCGGCGAGATCATCGTCGGCATCCTGCTCGGCCCGTCGCTGTTCGGCCTGCTGGCGCCCGACGTCTTCAGCTACGTGTTCCGTTCCGGCTCCCCGGAGCCGATGCAGGTGCTCTCGCAGCTCGGTCTGATCCTGCTGATGTTCCAGATCGGCATCGAGTTCGACTTTTCCCACCTCACCGAGCGCGACAATCGCAAGGCGGTCACCTGGGTCGCCGTCGCCGGACTGGTGGCGCCCTTCGGGCTCGGGCTCGGCTTCGGCTGGCTGTCGGCGCCGGTCCTCTCGCCCAACGCCGACCGGCTCGCCTCGGGGCTGTTCATCGCCACCGCGTTCTCGATCACCGCGCTGCCGATCCTCGGGCGGATCATGATCGAGTTCGAGCTGACCCGGCGCCCCATCGGCGTCATCGCGATCAGCGCGGCGGCCATCAACGACGTGGTCGGCTGGCTGCTGCTGGCGCTGGTCACCACCCTCACGCTGTCGCACTTCGACGCCGCCGAGTTCGGCACCAAGGTGCTGCTGGTGGGCGCCTTCCTCCTGGTGGCGTGGTTCGTGGTGCGGCCGCTGGTCAAGTTCGCGGTACGCCGCACCTCCCACCACGGCCACCTGTCGCCGCACCTGATGGGCATCCTGCTGGCGGCGATCTTCCTGTGCGCGATGACCACCTACAAGCTGGGCATCTTCGCGATCTTCGGCGGCTTCGTGATGGGCGTGCTGGTCCATGACGAGCACGATCTGGTGGCCGCCTGGAAGGAGCGCATCGGCCACTTCGTCACGGTGTTCTTCCTGCCGATCTTCTTCACCTACACGGGGCTGCGCACCAACATCGGCGGCCTCGACACCGCCGCCCTGTGGGGCTGGTGCGCCCTCACCACCCTGCTCGCCACCGCCGGCAAGTTCGGCGGCACCTACGTGGCGGCGCGCGGCTGCGGCCTCGGGCACAACGAAGCCAACGTGCTGGGCATCATGATGAACACCCGCGCGCTGATGGAGCTGATCGTCATCAACGTGGGCTACGACCTGGGCGTGATCTCCCAGGACATGTTCACGATGCTGGTGCTGATGGCGATCGTCAGTACCGTGGTGACCACCCCGGGCCTGCGCCGCTGGCTCCCGCGCATGGGGCACGCGGTGCCGGCCGGGCGGGGCTGATCGGTGCCGGCCCACGTGTTGCGCGGGCCGGGTGGGCAATCGCGATACGGGTTTTGTGGGTGCGAATGCATTCGCACGGCACGCGTCGGGCCGGGGCAGATCGGCGTTTGACGTCCGCGGGCGAATGAATTCGCCCCTACAGGTGGGGCTCGCCGAGGTCCAGTACGCACCGAGCGATGGTGTGACCACGCGTGACGCGAACAACGCCCCTCCATTCGCCCGCGAAAGGTGGAATACCGTTATGGCCGCCCCCGGGTGCGGCGCGCGAATGAGTTCGCCCGTACCGGGGAGTCTCCCCTCGCAGCACCGGGCAGCCCTGCCTCAGCCCGCCAGGCGCCGCGCGATGAGCACCGGCAGACGCAGCACGAAGCCGATGAACAGCCGAGTGTGCATCCAGGTCAGCAGGCGGTTGTCGCGGAAATACCGGAAGTGCGACACGCCGCCCTCGTCGGCCCGGAAGTAGCGCACCGGCGCCGGCAGGTTGATCGGCCGCACGCCGGCCCAGGCCAGGCGCACCACGGCTTCCGGGTCGAAATCGAAGCGCCGCATCCAGCGCTGGCGGCCCATGATTTGCGCCAGCGGCGCGATCGGATAGACGCGAAAACCAAACAGCGAATCGCCGATGCCCATCCACAGGGTTTCGAGGTTGGCCCACCAGTTGGAGATCTCGCGCCCCTTCACCCGCAGCGCCGGCGCGGCGGCGTCGAACACCGGCTTGCCGAGGATCATCGCGCCGGGGTGGCGGGCCGATTCGGCCATGAAGGTGGGGATGCGGTCGGCCGGGTGCTGACCGTCGGAATCCATCGTCAGCACGTGGGTGAAGCCTTCCGCCGCCGCCGCGCGCAAGCCTTCGAGCACCGCCGAGCCCTTGCCGCGATTCTCGGGCAGGGCGATCACGCGCAGGCCCGGGTCGGCCGCGGCCATGGCCCGCAGACGCTCCAGGCTGCCGTCGGTGCTGCCGTCGACGACGACCCACACCGGATTCCAGAAGTGCCGCGCCTGACGCACGGTCTCGTCGACCTTCACGCCGGGGTTGTAGCTCGGGATCAGGACCAGGTGGGTGGACGACGCGGTACTCACGATGCGATGCCTCGATGGGGATGGACGGAGTCCGGCGTGACCTCGCCGCCCAGCTCGGCGCGGAAGTAACCCTCCAGCGTGCGGGTGAAGCGGCGGGCGTTGTCGGGCGGCTCGAAGCGCTGCCCGAGGCGGATCGAGAAGCGCAGCGGGAGTTCGGGCTTCTTGAAGAGCGGCCAGTCCTTGCCCAGGTAGGGCGAGCTGAACTCGATGGCGAGGCTCTGCAGCGGCACCCGGGCAGCGTGGGCGATGAGGCCCGACGCGGCGGTGCAGTCGTCGAGGGGAAACCGACGGGTGCGCGAGCCTTCCGGGAAGATCACCAGATGGGCGCCCTGCTGCAGCTCGGCACGGGCCTGGCGGACCATGCTCATCGGCGCGTCGTTGCGGATGTAGCGCGCGAGGCGGGCGGCGGCGCCGAGCAGGATGTTGTCCATCAGCGCGGCCTTCATGACGCACACCGCGTTGGGCAGGCGCGAGACGATCATCACCACGTCGAGCAGCGACGGGTGATTGGCGACGAGGATCAGGGGCGCGTCACCACGCAGGCGGTCGAGGGCCGACAGGTCGAAGCGGCAGGCACAGAAAAGCGTCAGAAAATGCAGGTAGACGCGGAAACCGACCATGATCGCCAACCGCCCGACCCAGCGCCCGGCCCGGGGCGGCAGTACCGCACACAGCAGCGCGAAGGGCAGCCAGGTGAGACACAGCACCGCCAGCGCGCCCAGCCCCATGACCATCGCGACGTATTCGTAGCCCGTCCACAGCAGGCACCCGAAGCGGGCGAGCGGCTTAGTCATCGACCGTCACCCGGGTCGCCGATTCGCCGATGACCCACGCCACGCCCAGCCCGGCGGCGAGATAGCGCTGCTGGGCCACCAGCGGACTGTCGTCGAAGGCGGCGCCGGCGAGGCTGTCGTAACGCAGGTAGCCGCCCACCCAGTAGCGCGGAAAACGCTTCGACAGGGCGGCGATGAACTGGGTGCCGCTGTAGCCGCCGCCGGCCTGGTAGGCCGGGCGGGTCGCGGTGGCCTCGGAGGGCGCCACGTCGTAGAAGTAGGCGTGCTGGCGCCGCGTCGCGAAGATCGGGCCGCTGCGCAGGCCGAGGTTCCAGCCCGGCAACGCAGCCATGTCGGTCACGTCGAAGTTGAGGGCCGGCGAGAACACCCAGCCGATCGGGTCCGGCGAGCCGGTGAGCGTGAACGCCGCCCGCAGCGGCAGGATCAGCTTGAGGTTGCGGGCATGGCTGGCGCTGCGCCACAGGGTGAGGTCGAGCTGCGGGCCGATCTCACCGGTGGCGCGCAGGTCGTCCATGCCGGCGCGGGCCGAGTTGCGGGCGCTGCCCACCGGCGGCGAACCCGAGACGCTGATGCCCAGCTCGACCCGGTCGCTGTCGAACAACACACCGCGCACCCCGCGCCGGTCGGCCCGGAAGAACTTGCCGTGATAGACGAAATAGGGCAGCGGCAGCAGGTAGTTGCGGCTCTCGTCGGCGCCACGCCAGGACGGCAGGCTGACCACCCCGACGCCGGCCCCGACTTCCCACAGGGGCTTTTCGGCGGCGGCGGCGGCAGGCAGCGCCATGGCCAGCAGGACGGGAAGGAGGCGTTTCATGGGCGGCGCGCCTCGTCCTCGTGGCGTCGGCGACAGGCCTGGGCCTCGACCTCCACCAGCAGATCGGCCCGGCACACGTCGGCCTGGATGTAGGCGATCTGCGCGGCCTCGCCGAGCGCGCGGCGCAGTTCGGCCTGTACCGCCGGCAGGTGTTCGGGGTGACGGACGTAGGCCCGGCAGGTCAGCGCGTCGAGGCGCCACGGCGCACCGCCGTCGGCCGCGCGGCTGGCTTCGTCGAGCACCGCGGCGAGATTGGCGACCGTCTCGCGGGTCTGGGCGACCGGATCGCCGGCATGCACGGTTTGATGGCCGACGATGCTGGCGGTGCCGGAAACGAACAACCAGTCGGTTCCCGGCAGCCGCGCCAGCGCCGCCCGCGAGAAGGTGGGGCTGCGCGGACCGTAGTCGGCCGGGTAACGATAGGCCGACATCTGGCGCGGGTTCTCGATCGCGCGGGCGGGGGCGCGCCCGGCCAGGAAGGCGACGCTGAGCGGACCGCCCGCGACCCCGAGGGCACAGGCCGCCGGAATGGTGTCGCCGCTCAGCCGGCCGGCGGCCTCGAAGGCGAGATGGCGACCGATGTTGAACTCGCGATAGCGTTCGAGCCCGTCGTCGCCGCTGCCGTTGATGTCGGCGATGTAGTTCCAGACCCGCCACAGCGCGGTGTAGCCGGTATCGGCCAGCAGCCGGAACAGGCTGTCGTAGGCCCGCTGGCCGGCCTGCTGCAGCGGCGAGGCGGCGGGCGTGGCGGCAAAATCGGCCTCGTCCAGTTCGACGACGCCGAACAGCAGGTCCGCGTTGCAGCGATAGCGCACGCCGTGGGCCACGCCCCCGCGCGCCGGCCCGGTGCCGAACCAGGCCTCCACCGGCCACGCGCCGGCCAGCAGGGGCGCGGCGATGCGCTGCAACGGCAGCGCCGCGGTGGCAGCGTCGACGGCGTCGGTGCCGATCCACGAGGCGCCGAGCCAGCGCGGATCGTCGGCCAGGGCGGCCGGATCGAGGGCGGGCAACAGGCGCAACAGGCGATCCGCGTTACCGGTCATCGGCCCACGCTCATGCCGGCTTCCTCGACCGGTCGGATGTTGATGCGGCGTTTGCGCCAGGCGGCCAGGGAGCGACGGAAATGAAAGGCCGAGGACGCGTAGTAGATCAGCTTGAAGACCCGCACGCTGCGCCAGATCGGGGTCTTGCCGAAGACGTCGCCGGCCAGCACCGACAGCAGCGCTTCCTTGACCCGGAACACGTTGCGCGGCCCCATGAACATGTCGCGCATCGTCGGGTTGGTGATGCGGTAGATGAACCACGAGAACGCGCTGGGGCCGTGGCGCATCACCTTGTCGAACTTGCGCAGCGCGGCAGCAGCCTCGGCGGGGCGCGACAGGCAGGTGTCGATGGCCTCGGCGCCGGCGACGCCGCTGTTCATCGCGAGCATCACCCCGGACGAGAACACCGGATCGATGAAGGCGAAGGCGTCGCCCAGCAGCAGGTAGTTGGCGCCGTGGTTGCGCTCGGAGATGTACGAGAAGTTGCCGGTGGCCTCGGCCGGGGTGACCTGGGTCGCGTCGGCGAGCCGCTCGGCCAGCGCCGGGCACATCGCGATGGTGTCGCGCAGGAACTGGTCGAGGGTGCGCTTGCCCTTGGTCTTCATGTAGTAAGGCCACACCGTGGCGCCGATGCTGGTGGCGCCGTCGGACAGCGGGATGAACCAGAACCAGCCGTGATCGAACCAGAAGATCGTGATGTTGCCCTCGGCGCGGCCGTCGTTGCGGCGCGCGCCCGCGAAGTGGGCGTACATCGCCGAGCTGTTGTGGCGCGGGTTGCGATGCTTGATCTGGAAACGGTTGGCGAGGAAGGTGTCGCGCCCCGAGGCGTCGACCACGAAGCGCGCCTGCCAGCGCTGCTCGCGGCCGTCGTCGTGCTGGGCACGAACCACCGCGCCGGCGTCGCCGGGCAGGAAATCCACCGCGGTGACCTTGCAGCCCTCGACGACCTCGACACCCTTGCGCGCCGCGTTGCGGATCAGGATGTGGTCGAAATCGGCGCGCTTGACCTGATAGGCGAAGGGCATCGACTTGTCCCAGGCCTCGGCGAACTGGAACTCCTGGCGATGGTCGTGCCACGGCGAGACGAACTCGGCGCCCCATTTTTCCATGCCGATGGCGCGCACCTCGTCGGCCACCCCGAGCCGTTCGAGGATCGGCAGATTGGCCGGCAGCAGCGATTCGCCGATGTGAAAGCGGGGATGGTGGGCCTTCTCGAGCAGCACCACGCGATGGCCCTTCTCGGCCAGCAGCGGCGCCACCGTCGAACCGGCCGGGCCGCCGCCGATCACCAGCACGTCGCACGCGAGGGTGTCCTGCGCTGCGCTTCCGTCCGCCGTCCGCGGTGCCGTCCGTGCATCCGTCCGCGCTTGCGTGGTCTCCATTTCCTGACTCCTCCCGTTGATCCGCCCGGGCCGGGCCCGCGCGGGTTATACCCCAATCAGACTGGCGCTGCCACCGCGCGCCGCAGCCCCGGCGACAGCGCGGCCACCGTCAGCGCCAGGCAGGTGCCGGCCACCACATCGAGCATCACGTGCTGCTTGGTGGCCAGCGTCGAGAACACGATGAGCGCACACCACAGCCAGCTCGCGGCGCGCAGCCAGGTCGCCGCCCCCACCTCGCGCAGTTCGGCCTCCAGCCAGATCGCCGAATACAGCGCGGTGGCCACGTGCAGCGACGGGCAGGCGTTGCCGCCCACGTCGATGCCCTTGAGGAGCGCGTAGCCGGGATAGCGCCCCCAGTCCACATCGGCCGCCGGCACCGCGGTGGGCCAGAACACGAAAACCAGAATGCCCGCCAGACACAGGCCCCCGATGTGCCAGCCGTAACTGAACAGACGCGTCAGGGTGGGCGCGAGCGCCGGTGGCAGCGACACGTAGAGCCACAAGGTGGCATAGGCGGCCAGCGCCCAGGGCTGGAAACCGATGGCGCGGTCGACCGCGGTGAGCGGCATCACCGTCACCGGGTAAAGGGGAAAATGCAGCAGGTGCAGATAGGCCGCGAAAAAGGCGGTCATGAAGGCCGCGGTGCCGACGGCCTTGAACCACCACAGGTAGGCCAGCCGGGCCGCCAGCGCGCGCGGCCACGCACGCTCGCCCGGACGCGCCGCTCTTCCAACGCCCAGGGCGCTCGATTCCACGATTCGACTCCACGAGTTGAAGCCGCCGCAACTCGGGGCGGCCGGCTCAATCCCGTTATCTTAACGCCGGGCGCCCCCGCCGCGTCACCCTTC
This sequence comes from Zoogloea sp., assembly GCF_041911615.1. Lineage (GTDB taxonomy): Bacteria > Pseudomonadota > Gammaproteobacteria > Burkholderiales > Rhodocyclaceae > Zoogloea. The sequence continues at coordinate 9,060 of NZ_JAYROR010000025.1, forward strand.
GGTGCCCGTCAGGAGGCCAACGGGCGCCCGCGGGGCCAGGCCGGGGAACACCGCCTCCCGATCTCGGGGGGCGAGCGCCAGCAGTTCGGCCAGCACCTGGCGGTAGTCGGTGGTCACGGCCAGGTCGACGCCCTGGTCGAGACGCGGCGTGTCGAGGCCCGGCCAGTCACCGAACATCCGCCCGCCGCGCACCCCGTCGCCGAGCACGAGCATCGCCGCGCCGTGGCCATGGTCGGTGCCCTGGCTGCGGTTGGAGCGCAGGCGCCGGCCGAACTCGGTCATCGCCACGATGCGCAGCGGCCGCCCCGCAGCCGCCATGTCCCGGTGAAAAGCCGCCAGCCCGCGGGCGAACGGGCCGACGAGGGCGTTGAAGCGGCCGGCCTGCGCATCGTGGGTGTCCCAGCTGGCGTGGTCGATGCAGGCCACCCGCAGCCCCACGTCCATCCGCACGAGGCGGGCGATGGCCTGCAGGCCCAGCGTGAAGGCGTTGTTCTCGTAGCCGGCGCCGGGCGGCGCGTAGGGGGCGACGCGACCGTCGGGCAGACGGGGCAGGCGCGCATCCACCAGCGCCAGCCGCGCCAGGGTGCGGGCACCGGCCTGACTCACCGGGTCGCCACCGCGATACAGGCGCTGGAGCACCGCGGCGGCCTCCTTGCCGCCGGGCAGGCCCACGCCGCCCTGCAGGTCGGGCAAGGCCAGCGCGTCGTCGTAGCGGGCGAGCGCCACCGGCACGCCGCTGCTCG
>NZ_JAYROR010000026.1:0-3012 GCF_041911615.1 Zoogloea sp.
CCATTGCGACGGGTGCTCGCTGCGCTGCTCGAACACCATCCGCACTGAACGCTCGCGCACTTCCGGGGCGTATTTCGTTGTCTTCTTCATGGCTCCATCTTCTCAAGAGTGGGAGCCTCCGCGAAACCCGGGGCGATTCATTGTCCTTCGGGAGACCGTCCGTAATGTAGATGTGGTCGTGGCAGGTGCGGAACGAAAACAAGAGGTTGTCGTCTGTCGATCGCATGAGACGGTCCCGAGTTGGACGGTCTGTGTCATCGATATTGCCGTCGTGAGCGGGGATGTCGTTCGGCTCTTCCCAAAGAACACGACCTGCAGCTTCTACGCGCCGAAACACCGATTTGTGACGACCGTTCGTCCACATCCCCCATTGAGCGTTGGGACAGGAGGATAGGTAGGACTTGAGCTGGTCTTCACCGTCCCTTTTGTCCGAGGGTTTTACTTTCTCGTGCTTACACTCAATGATGATATCGATGTGCTCCTGCTTGTGTGGAGCACCATCGGGAAAGATGGCGATATCAACGCGCTTAGTGGAGGACGCAACCTTGATGGGAAATTCAATGGCGATGCGCTCGGGCTTGTAACCCAATTCCTTGACCAAACGTCGCTCGATATTCTGTCGAACGTATTCCTCGGGAGTGTCATTCCGAATCGTGCCATCGATGAAGTCACAAATCTTACCGTCGGGCAGCGTCGTGATGAGGGGGGGGGTGCTCTTTTCGGCCATGTTTTTTTACGCAAACAGAATGCAAAAACCGAAGGCAAACGCCCCCGGCCGGATTCGAATAATCTTACCCGAACGTGTCAAGGTGTGCGCGGAAACATGTGGGGGACAGCCAACCCCTCGGCCGAAGGGAGTGCTAACCAGAGATGGACCAGACGAAAGTCTAGAAAACAAAAAAGCCAACCGACTGGTTGGCTTAGTAGCTTGTTTCTCAACATCTTTCGATGGTGGGTCGGGCGAGATTCGAACTCGCGACCAACGGATTAAAAGTCCGCTGCTCTACCGACTGAGCTACCGACCCCCCGGAAGAGACGCGCATTATAGCCCGTCCAAAGAATCCGTCAACTGTTTCGTAGCAGAATTTTTATCGATGCGGCGGCACCGACGAAAATCGCGGCAACGGTGAGCAGGGATCCGAGGGACAGGGTCGAGAGGCCGCTGAGACCCTGGCCGACCGTGCAGCCGAGGGCGGTGACGCCGCCGAAGCCCATCAGCACAGCGCCGGTGATGTGGCGGACGAGATCCGGCGTGTCGCGGAAACCTTCGAGGCGGAAGCTGCGGCTGGCGACGGCGGCGAGCAGGGCGCCGGCAACCACGCCGGCGGTGCTGGCGATGCCGAGGGTGACGAGGCGACTCTTGTCGGTCCACAGCATCAGCAACTCCAGGCTGTAGGCGTAGGGCGCGACGAAGCTCAGGGATTCCATCCGACCGCTGTTGGTGGCGAGGAAGGCCGGTGCCAGGGTGTCGGGGTCTTCGGCGAGCCAGGCGAGGTGGCCGCTGAGGTACCAGCCCGCCACCACGCAGCCGCCGATGGCGAGGCTGCCCAGCAGGGGGGCGGGCTGCCACAGGTCGCGACGGGAGAGGGCAAACAGCGCGAGGCTGCCGGCGCTCACCAGCGCGCAGGCGAGCCATGCGCTGCGGACGTCGAGCTGGAAGTGTGCGGCGACGAGGGTCGGGATGTCCTGGGGTGTGGCCAGCGTGATCGCGACGGGATCGAGCCAGGCGACGCGCACGGCGCCGAACAGGCCGCGCAAGGTCATGTAGGCGGACAGGCCGAGGAAGACGAAGACGACGAGGGATTTGAGGTTGCCACCGCCGAGGCGCACCAGCGTCCGGGCGCCGCAGCCCGAGGCGAGCGTCATGCCGACGCCGAAACACAGGCCGCCGACGAGGTGGGACAGCCAGGGCAGGCGGGTGCCGGTGTAGATCGAGTCATGGACGTCGATCAGGCCGGCGAGCTGAAGTCCCGCGGTGCCGGCGATGGCGACGGCGGCGGCGAGGGCCCACATGCGCAGGCGGGTGCGCTCGCCCATGATGAGGACGTCGGCGATGGCGCCCATGGTGCAGAAGTTGCTGCGCTGGGCGGCGATGCCGAACACGAGGCCGATGGCGAAGGCGGCCCAGGCGATGAGGTGTGGCGCGAGGGGGAGCGCGGACATCGGCGGCGTGCTCAGGCGTAGCGGGTCGGGTCGGGCAGGCCGGCGGCATCGAAGCCGGCGCGGCGCAGGCGGCAGGCGTCGCACAGGCCGCAGGCGCGGCCGTCGTCGTCGGCCTGGTAGCACGATACGGTGAGGCCGTAGTCGACGCCGAGCGCGGTGCCGCGGCGGATGATGTCGGCCTTCGAGAGGTCGATCAGTGGCGCGTGGATGTGCAGACGGCGGCCTTCGATGCCGGCCTTGGTGGCGAGGTTGGCCATGCGTTCGAAGGCGTCGATGAAGGCCGGGCGGCAGTCGGGGTAGCCGGAGTAATCCACCGCATTGACGCCGACGTAGATGTGGTCGGCCCCGAGCACCTCGGCCCAGGCCATGGCGATCGACAGCATGATGGTGTTGCGGGCCGGCACGTAGGTGATCGGAATGCCGCCGTCGGCGCCGTCGGTGGGCACGGCGAGGGCCGGGTCGGTGAGGGCGGAGCCGCCGAACTGGCCGAGGTCCACATGGGCGACCCGATGGGCGGCGGCGCCGAGGGCCTGGGCGACGCGGCGGGCCGCGGTGAGCTCGGCGGCGTGGCGCTGGCCGTATTCGACCGACAAGGCGTAGCTTTCGTAGCCTTCGGCGCGGGCGATGGCGAGGCAGGTGGCGGAGTCGAGTCCGCCCGAGAGCAGGACGAGGGCGCGCGGCGTGTTCATGGGTGTTCCTGAAGGTTGGCGACGGGAAGGGCGGTGCCTGAAGAAACCGCGGCCGGCGGCGTGACGGCCCGGCGCGGGGGGGCTCGGCCGAGACTTTACGCTGTCCGCCGGCCGTGCGGCTGGCCTGCCGCACGGCCGGTCGGGGTGGCCGCCTAGCGGC
>NZ_JAYROR010000027.1:0-8859 GCF_041911615.1 Zoogloea sp.
ACGTGGAGGGGCGGCGGGGGCGTGTCGGCGGCGAGGCGGGGGGCGTGCTGCCAGGCGAGGGCGAGCAGGTGCAGCCCGACCGATGCGCCGACGGCGAGGACCAGCGGCCGCGGCAGGCGCGGCGTGGCGGCGGGGGCAGAGAGCGCGAGGGGGCTCATCGCAGGGCCTGCTGCTCGTAGGCCGGGTAGAGCTGGCCGACCGAACGGCGAAACTCGGCGTCGGCCACGGCGAGCTGGCGGAACTCGGGGGGCAGCGGCAGGGCCAGCACTTCGGTCATGTCGAGCCCTTCGTCGGCGGCCTGGCGCAGGCGGCGGTCGAGCCAGGCGAGCCAGGCGCGGGTCTGGCGGATCGGCGCGGCGTCGCGGGCGACCGGGCCGTGACCAGGCACGAGGCGCTTGAAGGGCAGCTTTTCGAGGGTGCCGAGGGCGTTCTGCCAGGCGGACAGGTTAGCGTGGGGCGTGGTCGGTGCGCGGTCGTTGAAGACCAGATCGCCGGCGAAGAGTACGCCGGTGCTGCGATCGAGGATCGCCAGGTCGGCGGCGGTGTGGCCGTCGAGGGCGAGCAGCTCGAAGCGGTGGCCGCCCATTTCGAGCGGCCCGGCGGTCAGGCTGCGGGCGGGGGTGACGACCTCGGTGCCCGCCATCCAGTCGCCCACCAGGCGATACATGTTTTCGTTGAGGGCGCCACCTTCGGTGTCGATGCCATGGCGGGTGCCGGGCAGCGCGGCGAGGGTGTCGGGCGGGAAGGCCTGGTTGCCGAGGAAGTGATCGGGGTGGTGGTGGGTGTCCACGACCAGCACCACCGGCTTGGGGGTGATACGGCCGATCGCACGGCGTAGCTGCTCGCCATAGGCCCGCGAGGGGCCGCTGTCGATGACCACCACGCCGGCCTCGGTGACGACGAAGGCGGTATTCACGATGTTGCCGCCGTTACCGGTGGAGAAATCCTCGCTGCGGCCGGTGAGCACCCAGGTGTCCGGGGCGATCTGCTCGGGGGCGAGGCCGTAGTCCATGTCGGCGGCGGCCAGCAGCAGGGCCCAGCCGAGGGTGAAGGCGGCGATGAGGCTGCGGGTCAGGCGCTTCATTTTTCGATCACCGCGGAAATGGCGTTGCCGTTGTTGTCGCGGCCGCTGACCCGGTAGCTGGCGGCGGCGCGGGCGGCGGGGATGTCGACGGTGAACACCGGGTTCTCGGCCAGCGGCTCGAAGCCCTCGATGTGCATCAGCGCGCGACCGGCGTCGTCGGCGAGGTCGAGGCTCTGGATGAAGAAGGCCGGGATGCCGGCGGCGAGGCCGGTGTCCTCCGGGTGGACCACCCGCAGGCGAACCCGTTCGCCGCCTTCCTTGCGCGCCCACACGCGGCTGCTCACTTCGCCGAGGCGCTTCTGCCATTCGGGCGAGCCGCTGCCGGTGGAGGGCAGGGTGCAGCCGCCGCCGGTGGTGTTCACCCAGGTGCCGCCCACGTGCCAGGTGCCGTCGCCGGTACGCACCGCGGCGCGTACCGGGGAGGATTGCTGCAGCTTGATGCGGAAGCCGAGGCCCGGGTGGGCGCCGGCCGGGGCGAAGCGCACGATGCGCACGATCGGGTTGAAGTCGGCGAAGACGATCACCTCCTTCACGTCCGGCAGCTCGCCCGCGTCGACGCTGATCGGTACGTTGAGCGCGTTCTCGGCGGTGAGGGGGGCGACGACCTTGACCCGGGCGTCGAAGACGACGCGGGCGGTGGCCGGGAAGAACTCCTTGCGCATGTCGCCCCAGCGGGGCGAGTCGAGGGGATCGGTGGCGGCGCGGGGGGCGCCGGGGGTGGCCGTGGCCAGGCTGCAGACGACGGCGAACGCCGCCGCCACGAGGGCGTGATGTCGTTTCAACTCTGTCTCCTGTCGGCGGTCTGCTCGTTGGCGACGCGCTCTGTGATGGGGGGCTTTCTGCAAGCTTTGTGCCTGCCCGTCGAACGGGCCACAACAGCGGCCGGCGGGCGTGTCCCGGCCATCGGCGGACCGGTTGTGCTGTGCCGCGGTGTCCACGTGTTCAGCTCCGCGCTGTTGCAGTTTGGAGCAGATGACAAGGAATGAAGCAGCCGGCACGACGCGTGCCGGCACAGCGCCGCAGGACGGCTGGATCATAAATTTGATCTTTGGCGCCAATAACCCGTTTTATATCGGGAATTTTTCCCGTGTGAAATTTTCCCGTCACGGCGGGTGCGTGATGGCACGGCTTTTGCGGATTACCTGTGCTGCGTGCCTCGGGCCGGGCCGGGAGGTGGTCGGCCGGGGTGGGCTTCAGCACCTTCTCGAAGGAGACATTCAATGATCCAAAGGAGCAAAAATATGAAAAAGCCGTTCGCGATGTCCCTCATCGCCGCTGCGCTGATGGTTGCCGGTGCAGCCCAGGCGAAGGAAGTGAGCGATGCAGACATCCTCAACGATGCAAAGACTGCCGGTGACGTGGTCCACTTCGGCCTCGGCCAGCAGGGCCAGCGCTACAGCCCGCTGGACAAGGTCAACGTCAAGACCGTGAAGGACCTGGTGCCGGTGTGGTCCTTCTCCTTTGGTGGCGAGAAGCAGCGCGGCCAGGAATCCCAGCCGCTGGTGTTCGACGGCAAGATGTACGTGACGGCTTCCTATAGCCGCATCTTTGCCCTGGACGCCAAGACCGGCAAGAAGCTGTGGAAGTACGAGCACCGTCTGCCCGAAGGCATCATGCCCTGCTGTGACGTGGTCAACCGCGGCGCCGCGCTGCACGGCGACCTGGTGATCTTCGCGACCCTCGACGCCCAGCTCGTGGCCCTGAACAAGGACACCGGCAAGGTCGTCTGGAAGGACAAGATCGACGACTACGCCGCCGGCTACTCCGCCACCGCCGCGCCGCTGATCGTCAAGGGCCTGGTCATCACCGGCGTGTCCGGTGGCGAGTTCGGTGTGCAGGGCCGCATGGAAGCCCGCGACGCCAAGACCGGCAAGATGGTGTGGATGCGCCCGACCGTCGAAGGCAACATGGGCTACAAGTGGGTGAACGGCGAGAAGGTCGAGAACGGCATCTCCGGCACCACCAACGCCACCTGGACCGGCGACCTGTGGAAGACCGGCGGCGCGGCCACCTGGAACGGCGCCACCTACGATCCGGAAACCAACCTGATCTTCGCGGGCACCGGCAACCCGGCGCCGTGGAACAGCCACCTGCGCCCCGGCGACAACCTGTTCTCGTCCTCCACCGTCGCGATCGATCCGGAAAGCGGCAAGATCGTCTGGCACTACCAGACCACCCCGCACGACGGCTGGGACTTCGACGGCGTGAACGAATTCGTGTCCTTCGACTACAAGGATCCGAAGACCGGCAAGATCATCAAGGCCGGTGGCAAGGCCGACCGTAACGGCTTCTTCTTCGTGCTCGACCGCACCAACGGCAAGCCGCTCAACATCTTCCCGTTCGTCAAGGACATCACCTGGGCCAAGGGCTTCGACATGAGCACCGGCCGCCCGATCTACGTGGACGAGAACCGTCCGGGCGACCCGACCGCCGGCGGCGACGGCAAGAAGGGCAAGAGCGTCTTCGCAGCGCCGTCCTTCCTGGGTGGCAAGAACCAGCAGCAGATCGCCTACAACCCGAAGACCGGCCTGTTCTACGTGCCGGCCAACGAGTGGGGCATGGACATCTGGAACGAGCCGGTCTCCTACAAGCGCGGCGCGGCCTACCTGGGCGCGGGCTTCACCATCAAGGCCCTGCACGACGACTACATCGGCTCGCTGCGCGCGATCGATCCGGTTGCCGGCAAGATCGTCTGGGAGAACAAGAACTTCGCTCCGCTGTGGGGCGGCGCGCTGACCACCGCCGGCAACCTGACCTTCTACGGTACCCCGGAGGGCTACCTGAAGGCGCTGGACGCCAAGACCGGCAAGGAAGTCTGGTCCTTCCAGACCGGTTCCGGCGTGGTGGCGCCCCCGGTGACCTGGGAAGAAGGCGGCGAGCAGTACGTGGCCGTCGTCTCCGGCTGGGGTGGCGCGGTGCCCCTGTGGGGCGGCGATGTGGCCCGTCGCGTGAACTACCTGGAACAGGGCGGTTCCGTGTGGGTGTTCAAGCTGCACGGCAACAAGTAATCCCGGTTGGGAGTAGGCAGTCCGGCGTGCCGGACTGCCTGGTTGCGGAAACGGCACGGATGCCTGGCATCCGTGCCGTTTTTTTATCAGGCGATGGCGCCGACGCGCTCCTCCACCCACGCGATGAAGGCGCGCAGCCTGGCATCGGCGCGCCGGCTCGGGTGGAACGCGACATGCAGTGGCATGGAATCCAGCTGCCAGTCAGTGAACAACGGGATCAGCCGGCCTTCGGTGGTGGCCGGTTCGGCCATGTAGTCGGGTAGCCATACGATTCCCAGCCCGGCCACGCCTGCCGCCAGATAGGCATTGCCGTCATCGACGGCAAGGGCATAGTTGCCGCGGATGCTGACGATCTCGTCGCCACGCCGCATCGGATACGGAACGGGCTGGTTCTTGTGTGCCCACAGGTAGCCCACGATGCGATGCGCGGGCCCATCCAGCTCGCCCGGATGACCGGGAGTCCCGGTGCGCTGCAGGTATTCAGGCGCGGCGTACGTCTGCAGACGGAGCTTGCCCACCTGTTTGGCGATCAGTGTCTGGTCGGTGATGGGCCCACCCCGAATCACGCAGTCGATGTTCTCGTTCAGCAGGTCGGACGTGCGATCGCTGACCCGCATGTCGATCTGAATGCCAGGGTGGCGCTGGTAGAAGTCGGCGAGCGCGGGCACCAGGACCAATCGGGCGAGGGGGCTGGGCACATCGACCCGCAGGCGCCCCTCGAGCCTGTCCGATCCTTCCAGAACGCCATGTTCCGCTTCCTGAAGATCGGCCAGCAGCCGGATCACCCGGTCGTAAAAGCCTTGCCCCGCCACCGTCACCTTGACCTTGCGGGTGGTCCTGTGGAGCAGCCTGGCCTGCAGGCGTGTCTCGAGCTGCTGCACCAATTGGGTCGCCGTCGCCCGGCTGATGTGGAGGGTTTCCGACGCCTTGGTGAAGCTGCCCGTTTCCACGACGCACGCAAAGACCCGCATCGCATCGAATCGGTCCATTTTGTTTTGTAAATTTGATCCTTATTGTTCGAATTCTACGAATTATGTTGGAGGGAATCGACCCTTTATCGAGGCAGCGACCGCTTGTAGAGTTTTCCAGCTCCCCCCAACACAGTCCGGCACACGTTGCCGGACAGGAAAGTGAGAACTCGCCATGGCTTCATCCCGTGATGTTGTATTCCCCGCAGCGCGTCAAGCGCTGTATGAACGAAACCGCTATTCCCCGGCCGTGCGTGCGGACGGCTTTCTTTTTGTGTCCGGCCAGGTCGGCAGCCGCGAGGATGGCTCCCCCGAGCCTGATTTGGAGGCCCAGGTTCGACGCGCTTTTGACAACCTCAATGCCGTGCTGGCGGCTGCCGGATGCACGTTCGACGACGTGGTCGATGTGACCGCATTCCTGGTCGATCCGCAGAACACCTTGGACACCGTCTGGAAAGTGCTGCCGGACTACTGGGGCGAGGCGCCGTATCCCACGCTGACGGGCGTCGGCGTGACCTGGCTGTCGGGCTTCCAGTTCGAGATCAAGGTGATCGCCCGGCTGCCCGTCGCCTGAGCGATCGAATCTTTATCGGCTCCAGCACCGCCCGGCGCCCGTCGGGCGGGCAATTTCGTTCAATACAGGGCGTGCCGGCCGGCCGCACCATGCGCGCATTCGAGTCTTCCGGAGTGCGTGAATGAGCCTTTCGCTGGTCTTGCCGATGTCCGCCTTTGCCCTTGCCGCGTCGATTTCCCCAGGCCCTGTCAACATGGTCTGCTTCGGTAGCGGGACGCGCTTCGGGGTGCGTGCCAGCCTGGGGTTCGTGAGCGGCGCGACGGGCGGTTTCCTGCTGCTTTTCGTGGCGGTGGGCCTGGGTCTGGCGGCGCTGCTGGCCCGGCTGCCGGCGCTGGCCGCGTTGCTGCGCTGGGGCGGTATCGCCTTTCTGCTGTACCTGAGCTGGCAGCTCGCCCGTGACGACGGGGCGCTGTCGGAACGCCACCAGACGGCGGCGCCCGGCGTGCTGACCGGTGCGCTGATGCAGTGGCTCAACCCCAAGGCGTGGCTCGCCGCGGCGGCGGGGATCGCTGCCCACACCCGTCCGGCCGCCCTCGACGAGCTGGGTTTGTTCGCCGCGTTGTATGCCCCGATCTGCTGGCTGTCGCTGGCCTGTTGGGTGGGGGCCGGGGCCGCGCTGCGCAACCGCGTCGCGCGGCCGGGCGCGCTACGTGGGGTGAACCGCGGGCTCGCCGTCCTGCTCGTGGCCAGTTGCGGCTTCTTGCTCGTCGATTGAGCCCTGGCGGTATTGGCGGGGCGTGGCGGCCAGCAGGCGCTTGAAGGTGCGCTGGAAGTGGGGCTGGTCGGCGAAGCCGCTTTCCAGGGCGGCCTCGGCGATGGGGTGCCCTCGCCGCAGGGCGCGCTGACCGAGCTGGATGCGCCGGTTGATGACGTAGGCGTGGGGCGTGAGGCCGAAGTGACGCTTGAAGCTGCGGATCAGGTGCCCGGGGCTGAGGTCGGCCTGCCGGCACAGGGCGGCCAGCGGCACGCCGTCGGCGCATTGGGCGTCGAGGCGGTCGGCCAGGGCGCGCAGGCCCGGCGGCGTGGTGGCTTCGGTCACGGCCGCAGCGAGCTGGGGCAGCAGGGCGTGGAGGAAGTCCTCCAGGCGGGCGTTCTTGGTTTCGGCGTCGGGGCGTGGGTCGAGCAAGACCCGGGCGAGGGCGACGAAGGCATCGAAGTGCGGGCCTGGACGCAGCACGTCCGGGGCGAGATCCACCCATTCCGGCGTTGCCGACAGGCCGAACCGGTGCCGCAGCGCGGCAAGCCAGCGGGCGTCCAGGTAGAGCATCAGGTACGCCCAGGGGCGCTGGGCGATGGGGTTGCAGGCATGGACCACGTGGGGGTTGATGAACACCAGGGTGCCGGCTTCCACGCGACTGCTGTGCGGGCCCCGCACGAAGGTGCTTTCGCCCTGGGTGATGGCGCCGATCGACCATTCCGCGTGGGCGTGGGGGGCATAGCAGACGCACCGGCCGTCCTCGACCTTGCGGAGTTCGACATGGGGAAGCGCGGGGTCGCGCCAGAAGATCGGAGGGCTCATCGCGGTCCTGGCTGGAAGGCGGGGTGGAGGGCCGGTGCCTCAGCGCGGGCCCGGCGGCGGTCGACGGGGGTCACTTTAGCCGCTGGCCCGGACTTGGCAAGGGGGCGTCGCGGCGGCCGGGGCGGGCGGATAATGACGGGCTGATCGAACTTTCATTCTTGCCAGGAGGCAAACCATGGGACGTCTGGAAAACAAGGTCGCGCTGGTCACCGGCGCGGCGCGGGGCATCGGTGAAGCGGTGGCGCGAGCCTTTGCCGCGGAGGGCGCGCGCTGCTACGTCACCGACATCGACGAGGCGCTCGGCCGCGCGGTGGCGGCGTCCATCGGCGGCCACGCGCGCTACCTGCGCCTCGACGTGCGCGAGGAGGCGGACTGGCAGGCGGCGATGGCGCAGGTGCTGGCCGAGGCGGGGCGGCTCGACGCGTTGGTGAACAATGCCGGCATCACCGGCTTCGAGGACAGCGCCGCGTCGCAGAACCCCGAGCAGGCGACGCTGGAGGACTGGCGGCGGGTGCACCGCACCAACCTCGACGGCACCTTCCTGGGCTGCAAGCACGCGATTCGCACGATGCGGGCCACCGGCGGGGGTGGGTCGATCATCAACATCTCGTCCCGTTCGGGCGTGGTGGGAGTGCCCGGGGCGGCGGCCTATGCGTCGTCGAAGGCGGGCATCCGCAACCACACCAAGACGGTGGCGTTGTACTGCGCCGAGCAGGGCTTGCCGATCCGCTGCAATTCGATCCACCCGGCGGCGATCCTGACCCCGATGTGGGAGCCGATGCTCGGCAGCGGGCCGGAGCGCGAGCGGCGGATGGCCGAGTTCAGCCGCGCCAACCCGTCGGGTCGCTTCGGTCGCCCCGACGAGGTGGCGGCGTTGTGCGTGATGCTGGCTTCGGACGAGGCGACCTACATGACCGGTTCGGAGCTGACCATCGACGGCGGCATTCTGGCCGGATCGGCGGTGTCACCGGCGGCGAACGCGGATTGAGCCGGGCCGCCGTCATGGCCGGGCGCCCGACGGCAGGTGTGGGCAGGGCGCCTCGTAGCCGATGTCCTTCGAGACCCAGTTCTGCCATTCGCTCGTGGTGAGGTTGCGGGTGAGTTTGGCGCACAGCATGTCTTGCCAGCGTAGCGGCGCGGCCCACAGGTGCAGCGCACCGTCGTGGCCGACGGACTGGAAGAACTGGCCGTTGTCGCGAAACCCCACCTGGCGGATGCGGGCTGCGTGGCCCTCGAGGGCTTCGCCGACGGGCGTGCCGGTGTCGGCGCGCCACAGGCGCAGCGTGCGATCCCAGCTGCCGGAGACGAGGTAGCGGCCGTCGGGGCTGAAGGCGAGGCTGGTGACCCAGCCGTGGTGGCCTTCCATGGCTTCGCCGATGGGCTGGCCGGTGGCGGCGTCCCAGCGGCGCAGGGTTTCGTCGGCGCTGCCGGAGACGATCTGGCGGCCGTCGGGGCTGAAGGCGACGGCGAGCACCCGGTCGGTGTGGCCGCGCAGGGGCTCGCCGATGGCCTCGCCGGTGGCGGGTCGCCAGTGGCGCAGGGTGCCGTCGGCGCCGGCGGCGGCAAGGCTGTCGCCCGTGGGGCTGAAGGCGAGGGCGGTGATCCACGCGCCGTGGCCGCCAAGCGGCGGGCCGACGGGGTCGCCGCTGGCGGTGCGCCAGACGCGGGCGCTGCCGTCCCAGCCGGCGCTGGCGAGGCGGGTGCCG
>NZ_JAYROR010000028.1:0-5165 GCF_041911615.1 Zoogloea sp.
CCCCTTGACCACCGGCGGCGGTGCCGCGAGCTTGCCGCCCCGTCCAGCCTGCGCCTGGGGCGCGCGGGCCTGGGCGCGAGGATCGGGTTTCTGGGCCACCACCGGCACCTGACGACCACCGCGGGCCACCGGCGCGGCCTTCTGGGGTGCACCGCGGCTCGCCACCACGGGGGCGGCCTTGCCCGCCACGGCCTTCGGCGCGGGCGCGGACTTGGGCGCCGGCGCCTTAACGGCCACCGCCTTCGACGGGGCGGATTTCTGCGGGGCCGGCTTCTGGGCCACCGCCTTGGGTGCCGCCTTCGGGGCGACGGGCTTGGCGGCTGGCTTGGCGGCCGGCGCCGGCTTGCGGGCGGGGGCCGGATGCGACGGCTGCGGCGCAGCGGAGGCATCGCCCCCGACCACCATCAAGCCGAACGCCACGGCTGCCAGCGCAGCGAATACGGGGTTCATGCGGTCTGATCTCCTGCTGGGCCAGAGGCGCCGCGCTCGGCGTCTGGCGTGGGGTTCGCAAGCGCGCAGCGGCGCTCACGACACGAATAATCTTCCGATTTTACCGGAAACTCGCCCGGCGACGGGCTTGCGGCGAAGGCCGGGTTTCTGCACCATGCGCCCTTTTTTGCGCTCCGGGCCCGACCATGCTTCTGCCGATCGAACAACGCATTGCCGCCGAGTTAGGTGTACAACCCCGCCAGGTTTCTGCGGCCGTCCAGCTTCTGGACGAGGGCGCCACCGTTCCCTTCGTGGCCCGCTACCGCAAGGAAGTCACCGGCGGCCTCGACGACACCCAGCTGCGCAACCTCGAAGAACGCCTGGGCTACCTGCGCGAACTCGAAGAACGCCGCGCCGCGGTGATCGCCAGCATCGACGAACAGGGCAAGCTCGACCCGCAGCTCCGCGATGCCATCGAGAACGCCGAAACCAAGCAGCGCCTCGAAGACCTCTACCTGCCCTTCAAGCAGAAGCGCCGCACCAAGGCCCAGATCGCCCGCGAAGCCGGCATCGCGCCGCTGGCCGACGCCCTGCTGGCCGCCCCGAGCCTCACGCCGGAGCTTGAAGCCGCCAACTACCTCAACGCCGAAGCCGGTTTTGCCGACACCCGCGCGGTGCTCGACGGTGCGCGCCAGATCCTCATGGAACGCTTCGCCGAAGACGCCGAGCTGCTGGGCACCCTTCGCGACTATCTCGCCGACCACGGCGTGGTGGCCTCCACCGTCATCGCCGATAAGGAGACCGACCCCAACGCGGCCAAGTTCCGCGACTGGTTCGACTTCCGCGAAGCGATCTCCACCGTACCGTCGCACCGCGCACTGGCCCTCTTCCGCGGCCGCAACGAAGGCTTCCTGCGCCTGCAGCTGGCGCTGGACTCCGACCCCACCGACGGCGCCGCGCCCGGCCCCAACCCCTGCGAAGCCCGCATCGCCGCCCGCTTCGGCATCAAGGATCAGGGCCGGCCGGCGGATTTCTGGCTGCGCGAAACCGTGCGCTGGGCCTGGAGCGTCAAGATTTCGCTGCATCTCGAACTCGAGCTGCTCGGCCAACTGCGCGAACAGGCCGAGGAAGAAGCCATCCGCGTGTTCGGCCGCAACCTCAAGGACCTGCTGCTGGCCGCCCCCGCCGGCCCCCGCGCCACCCTGGGCCTCGACCCCGGCCTGCGCACCGGCGTTAAGGTGGCAGTGGTCGACCAGACCGGCAAGCTCGTCGACACCGGCGTGATCTACCCCCACGAACCCCGCCGCGACTGGGACGGCAGCCTGCACGCGCTGGCCAGACTGTGCGAAAAGCACAAGGTATCGCTGATCGCCATCGGCAACGGCACCGCCAGCCGCGAAACCGACAAGCTCGCCGCCGACCTCATCAAGCTGCGCCCCGAGCTGCACATGACCAAGATCGTCGTCTCCGAAGCCGGCGCCTCGGTGTATTCCGCCTCGGAGCTCGCCGCCAAGGAATTCCCCGATCTCGACGTGAGCCTGCGCGGCGCCGTCTCCATCGCCCGCCGCCTGCAGGACCCGCTGGCCGAGCTGGTCAAGATCGATCCCAAATCCATCGGCGTCGGCCAGTACCAGCATGACGTAAACCAGACCCGCCTCGCCCGCGCGCTGGATTCGGTCGTGGAAGACTGCGTGAACGCCGTGGGCGTGGATGTGAACATGGCCTCGGCCGCGCTGCTCACCCGTATCTCCGGCCTCAATCCCACCCTCGCCGCCAACATCGTCGCCCACCGCGACGCCAACGGCCCCTTCCCCAGCCGCGCCGCGCTGCTCGACGTGCCGCGCCTCGGGCCCAAGACCTTCGAACAGGCCGCCGGCTTCCTGCGCATCACCAACGGCAGCAACCCCCTCGACGCCTCGGCCGTCCACCCGGAAGCCTATCCGGTGGTCGAACGCATCCTCGCCGACATCCAGAAGGGCGTGCGCGAGCTGCTGGGCGACTCCCGCGCCATCGGTCAGCTCAAGCCCGAACGCTACGCCGACGAACGCTTCGGCCTGCCCACCGTGCAGGACATCCTGAAGGAACTCGACAAGCCCGGCCGCGACCCGCGCCCCGAGTTCAAGACCGCCAGCTTCAAGGAAGGCGTCGAAGAGCTGAAGGATCTGGCCGAAGGCATGATCCTCGAAGGCGTCGTCACCAACGTCACCAACTTTGGCGCCTTCGTGGACATCGGCGTGCACCAGGACGGCCTCGTGCACGTCTCGGCCCTCTCCGACCGCTTCGTGAAAGACCCCCACAGCGTGGTCAAGGCCGGCCAGGTGGTGAAGGTGAAGGTGCTGGAGGTCGACCTCCCCCGCAAGCGCATCGCCCTCACCATGCGCATGGGCGACCAGCCCGGTACCACCAGCCGCCCGGCGGGCGAACGGCGCGACGCGCCCCGCGGCAACCAACGCGCCGCGGTTGCCAAACAGAACCGCGAGCCAGCCATGGCCGGGTCGCTTGCCAGCGCGTTTGCAAAGGCACTGAAGAAGTAAATCACCCCGCGGGCCGGCCAAAACCGGCCCGCAGCACATTCAAAGCACCCGCAATCCCCAGCAGACCTTTGTAGGGGCGGCTTCAGCCGCCCACCCACCCCACCCCAGGCAACGACGCCGCCGCAAACCAAGGCCGGGCGACTGAAGTCGCCCCTACTCCGCCTCCGCCCCCCTTCCTCGCCCCACCTCATCCGCTCCCCGCCAGCCCCTGACCTCAATCCCAGCCCGCCGCAGAAAGCACCTGGCGCGTGCGACGCGTCAATCTGCGCCGCAACCCATGATGTGCACGCCTGCAACGACGATGTTGCACGCCCAACATCGCCACTCGGCTCGCCGAACCTTTATGTTGGGCCGGCAACATAAACAGTGCACCGCGCTAACCCTTATGTTGAGGTCGCAAACTAAGGGTTTCGCCCCTCAACATAAACAGTTGACGCCCCAACATGAAGCATTGGGCCTTCAACATAAGGGTTAGCGTCGTCAACAGAAAGGTTACGCGACTCAACATAAGGGTTGCGTAGGCCAACATGAGGGTTGTCGACTGCGACATGAGCCTGTCCGAATTTTTGTGTTTGAGGCATAACGTAGTCCCAGAAAGGAATGTCTTGACCGACTGGCGCTTGCGGTAGGGGCGGACGAACTCGGCAGCCATCAGGCGCGGTGCCAGGCCCAGACGCTGTGCCGTGCGGCCCCAGTGGTGGGCGCTGCCACACGCTTCCATACCGATCACTGTGCCCGTCGGCAGCGTACTGAGCCACGTCAGAAAGCCCGATCGGTTGAAGTCCCGCCGCTCCACGATCCGACCAGTACAGTCTGCCACGCAGGCCACGAAAACATTCTTTGCCAGATCCACACCAACAGTCGTAGTATCCATTTTGACTTCCCTCCTCGCCGTAAAGAATGAACTTCAGCAATTTAATCTTGGCACTTGGATGCCGGGTGGCAAGCCCACCAGGTGGGTGGGGGAAGTCCTTTTGTAGTCGGTCAACCGGACCTGCGCGAAAAGCCGCGCAGTCCGGTTACCTTGAACGTTGGGCGTCCAGGCAACAGCTTCAGTGTGTCCGATAAGGCTCCGTAAACCATGAAGTTCAGAAATCGAAATCTGCGCGCAATAGCGGAGATGGTTATCGGTGATGCCGCCCACTTCCCTTATCGCTCAAGCAGCTATATCACTCAATTCTTCGAGGAATGCGATCTGGACTTTGTGCACGATGGATCGACGCGATGGTCTTGGACAGTTGACCGTCTAACCGAACTGCTCGAAGAGCCGCAACCACAGGCCAACGCATTGCCAGAACGCTTCGTTCACGTACTACGCGTCCTAATGCAGAAATCTGATGCCGAGGACGACGATCCACAAAGGGCTCTTGCGCTGGCGTCATTGAACAAGCCTCTAGAACGGGAAGGATTTGAAGCGTTTTATGGTGAAGACAATCAGCTCTACATCCGCCACATCGGGTCAAAGACATTGTCAATCGCCCCAAACCCTCATCGCCCCTTTACTCCAAACGAGATCAAGCGACGAGAGCAGCTAACCGCCTATCTTGGTAAGTGTTCTGAAGACGATTTGATCGAGACCGTTCTCCTGCCCTTATTTCGCCAACTTGGTTTTCATCGAATCACGGCCGCAGGTCACAAGGACAAGTCGCTTGAGTACGGAAAAGATGTTTGGATGCGTTACGTTCTCCCGACACAGCATGTTCTCTACTTCGGGATTCAAGCCAAGATAGGCAAACTTGACTCAGCCGGAACAAGTCGCGGCGCTAGCGCCAACATCGCTGAGATCCATAACCAAGTCTTGATGATGCTTGGTCACGAACTCTTCGATCCTGAAACGAGCAAGAAGGTACTCGTCGATCACGCGTTCATTGTCGCTGGCGGCGAAATCACCAAGCAGGCGCGAAACTGGTTAGGGGGAAAGTTGGACGCAACGAAGCGCAGCCAAGTCATGTTTATGGACCGCGAAGACATTCTGAATCTGTATGTCGTAAGCACGTTACCGTTGCCTGATGGCGCGATTCCAAAGGCAGCAGAGTCTTCATTTGATGACGACATTCCCTTCTAGCAGGTTGATGCAAAACCCAGTGAACGATCCGACCACCCGCCTGTCCTAGCCGTACCCCCGAACCCCAGGCACAGCAACGATGCGCGGCGAAGTCGATCCCCAGTCCTCGATGTTTCACTACTTCTCGGTCGAATCCC
>NZ_JAYROR010000029.1:0-13434 GCF_041911615.1 Zoogloea sp.
CGAACAGGACCGTGAAACGAGACCGCGCCAATGATAGTGCACATCCGTGCGTGAAAGTAGGTCATCGTCAGACTCACCATACAACACCCCCTCAGGCACATGCCTCAGGGGGTGTTACGCTTTGGGGGAAAAAAGAGTCAAAAAACTACCACGCCAAACTTTAGTCGCATCCCGATTTAGCCGTCGGTACTCAAAGAAGTATTGTCCGCATCATGAAGAAATCTGATCTGCTGGTGCTGCTTGGGCTTTCGCTTCTCCTGCATCTTGCCGTTTTTTGGCCTTCGCCGGATGCGCGCATTCAGTCATCGGCGTTGCCGACCCTTTCTGTCCACCTGCCGGCGCCAGAGCCTGTTGCGAAGGGCGCTTCGACAGCGCAGACGGGGAAGGCTGCACGGTGGAGTCCGGAGAACCTGCAGATTGCCGGCACGTCATCGAAAGGTACGATGCCGGAAAATCGGCAGATGGCGCAGACCTCGCCGGGGGGAGGGGGGGCGCCCCGTCATGAGACTGATCGTTCTGCCGGGCAACGAGCTGCCGTTCGCAGCTTGGAGACCACGCCGCGTGCGCTCGATCTTGGCGTGGCGGCGGAGCCGATTGGCACGGAGACGCATATTAAATCAGGGGACGTGAGCGGCGGCTCGTTAGCGCGCTACCGTCTGGCGATCGCGGCCACTGCGGTTCGGATTCAGGAGCGGGACGCGCGGACCGACGCGTTGAACGGGGTCGCGATGGTCGAGATCCGATTTCAGGCGGGAGCGCAGTGGCCGCAGGTGACTCTGGCTGCGTCGAGTGGTATGGAGGACGTGGACCAGGCGGCAATTTCCTTGCTTCGGCGCGCGGCGCAACTCGTGCCGTTGGCGGTGGCTGGCGAGGTGACGGAGGGGCAGTTTCGTTTGCCGGTGGTGTTCGAACGCGTAGCGATGTAAGGCGGCGCGTTGCTCACCGATTCGTTTCGATGCCTGCGACTGGCGCGATAAAGGGGGCGGCCAGACTGGTGCTGTGGAGGTCGAAACGACCACGGCGCCGGTCTTCGAAAAAAGCCTTTAAGGTGTATTCGATCGAACGGAAGGCAATTTCATCCCAGGGAATTTCCGATTCGCGCATCAATACTGCCTCCAGGGACTCCTCTCCCGGCTGGAAGTCGAGATGCAGGAGGCGGGCTCGATAGATGATGTGGATCTGGCTGATGTGGGGGATGTCGATGAAGCTGAACATCGGTCCGAGTTCGACGCGGGCTCCGGCCTCTTCCAGCGTTTCACGGATCGCGGCGTCGCCGCAGGTTTCGTTGTTTTCCATGAAGCCGGCAGGCAGTGTCCATTTGCCGTGGCGGGGCTCGATGGCGCGCTTGCACATGAGGATCTTGTCGTCCCAGGTGGCAATCGCGCCGACGACCACCTTTGGGTTCTGGTAGTGGATCGTGCCGCACTGGTCGCAGACATGGCGGGGCAGGTTGTCGCCCGGCGGGACTTTCAAGAAGACCGGGGCGCCGCAGTTTGAGCAGAAATTCATGGCCGGATCAGCAAAGACGATGGAACGAAGTTGGTATCGGCATTCTAAAGCAAGGTGCCGGACTTACCTTCGTCATCCGTTGTGGGAAGTACTCCCATTCAAGGGCGGCGCTTCCTGTCCGATAATGCCGGGTAGGGCTGCCGTGCAGTCGAAACAGTAAATTGGAACGTACATGGTAGTGTCAATCGACGTCACGAAGTTCGAGCACCTGAAGGCGTCCGGCGATCTGCCGTCGCCCAAGGGCGTGGCGCTGGCGATCATCCGCCTGATCCAGCAGGAAGAAAGTTCGATGGGCGATCTGGCTCGGGTCATCAAGACCGATCCGGCGTTCGTCGGTCGCCTCATCAAGGCGGCGAATGGCCTGACGGGCTATAACCGGCGCGCGATCGCATCGGTGCAGGAAGCGTTGATGGTGCTCGGTCTGCCGGCGGTTCGCACCCTCGCGCTCGGATTTTCGTTGCTCTCGAGCTATCGCGACGGCAACTGCAAGGGGTTTGACTACGATCGCTACTGGACGGGGTGTCTGGTGTATGCGCTGGCCATGCAGGCGATCACCCAGCGCACGCGCGTCGCGGCGGCCGAGGAAACCTTCTGCCTGGGCCTGCTGGCGCGCATTGGCGAGTTGGCGCTGGCGACGCTCTATCCCCAGGACTACGGGAAGGTGCTTCAGCAGACGGTCGAGTATCGCGAGTTGTCGCTGGTGGCGCTCGAACAGCGGGCGTTTGCCCTCACGCACCGCGAGCTGACCTCGGCGATGCTGGCCGACTGGGGGTTGCCGCGTATTTTCCACGAGCCGGCGTTCTTTGCCGAGGTGCCGGAGGAGTCCGGCTACGCGGATGGGTCGCGGGAGTTCGTGATCGTCCATTCCCTGCATTTCGCATCCTTCATCGCCGAGGTCTTCCTGGCGGAGGAGGCCGAGCGGCCGCACCTGATGCAGCAGCTCTTCGAGATCGGGGCGCGGCTCGCTTTCGACCCCGTCGCCATCAACGAGCTGTGTGATGGCGTGGTGCGGGAGTGGCAGGCTTGGGGCAATCTGCTCGAGCTGAACACCTTGGCGATTCCGCCTTTCAGCGAGCTGGCGAGTCGCGGCGAGGCGATTGCTGCGAGTCTGGCCAACGAGGCCAAGGTGCGCGCAGGTCAGCTTCCGGTCCGTACCGTCGAGCCCGCCGCCGAGCCCGCGGGGGGCGGGCTGCCCAACCCGCTCACGGCTACGCCGGGCATGATTCAGGCGATGCGGGTACTGATCGTCGATGACGATGCGTCGATGCGCGCGCTGGTCCGCAAGGTGCTGGAAACGGTTGGGCACCAAGTGCTCGAGGCCTCGGATGGCCGGGCGGGCATGGAGATGGCGCTGGAGTTTCAGCCGCAGTTGATGATCGTGGACTGGTTGATGCCGCAGATGAACGGCCTCGAACTGACCCGCGCGCTGCGGCAGACCAAGATCGGTCGCAGCATCTATATCCTGATCATGACCAGCCTGGACGACGACGATCGCCTCATCGAGGCGTTCGAGAACGGCGTCGACGATTTCATGAACAAGCCGATCAATCCGCGGGTGCTTGCAGCGCGGTTGCGAGCGGGCCAGCGGGTGATCCGGCTTCAGCAGGAGCTCGACCGCGATCGTGAGGAAATCCGGCGCTTTGCTGCCGAGCTCGCCGTGTCGAACCGGCGACTGCAGGAAGTGGCGTTGACCGATTCCCTGACCGGCTTTCCGAACCGTCGCTACGCCATCGAGCGGATGCAGCAGGAGTGGTCGGTTTCGTCGCGGACGCGTCGGCCCTTGTCGGGCATGGTCATCGACGTGGATCAGTTCAAGAGCTACAACGATTCCCATGGCCACGACGTGGGCGACGCCGTGTTGCGCCAGGTTGCGGCGTCGATCAAGGGGGCCCTGCGTGCGCAGGATATCGTGGCCCGCACCGGCGGTGACGAATTCTTGGTGATCTGCCCCGATACGGGGCTCGACGCGGCGCTGGCCTGCGCGGAGCGGGTGCGTTTTGCGGTGGAGAGCGGGCCGCTGAAGACGAGCGGGCAGTTGCTCGAGATGTCGGTGAGTATCGGCGTGGCCACCCGCGATACGGTGATGACCGATCCGGACGCGCTGATCAAGCGGGCCGATCAGGCCCTCTATCTGGCCAAGGAAAAAGGGCGCAACTGCATTATGACGGCCCAGTCG
This sequence comes from Zoogloea sp., assembly GCF_041911615.1. Lineage (GTDB taxonomy): Bacteria > Pseudomonadota > Gammaproteobacteria > Burkholderiales > Rhodocyclaceae > Zoogloea. The sequence goes on from NZ_JAYROR010000029.1 coordinate 3,686, forward strand.
CTACGTCCCGGACCGTTGATTCCGCCGCGCTGACGCCGCATCGCGCGGCTCGCCGCTCCTCCGATCGCCTGCGCGATATGCCCATTTTGGGCGTATGCGTAGGCGATTTTCTTACTTGGGTTTACGTGTTTGCCCCTACGCAATTTTCCGAAGCCCTCGCATGGCGAGACTTGCCGGTGGACGGCAGAATTTGCCGCAGATAAAGCGAGGTTTGCCGAGGAGATTCGCAATGAACACCAACACCATGCACGACGAGATCAGGGAACTGAACCTGGCGTACCTGATGCTCGCCCAGCAGATGCTGCGGGATGACCGCGCCGCGGCGATTTATCGCCTTGGCATCGGCGAGGAGGTTGCCGACGTGCTCGAAAACCTGAGTTCCGCGCAGGTGCTGCGGATGGCCAACTCCAACATGCTGCTGTGCCAGTTCCGCTTCAACGACACCATGCTGGTGGATCTGCTGTCGTCCCACGGCCGCGAACGCGGCGCGGCGCACCTGCACGCGGCGATCCTGGCGGCAGGCCGCCCGGTTGCTCATCTGGCCTGAGCGCAGGCACCGATTTCGGGAGAGCATCGTGCGAAACAAGAGTGTGCTGCAGGAAGCGCAAGACATCCAGAAGGCGGTCGAGTTGATCCGCCTGGGCGCACGCATGCAGATGCTGGAAGCCGAAACCGCTCTGAGCCGCGAACGTCTGCTCAAGCTCTACAAGGAAGTGAAGGGCGTGTCGCCGCCGAAGGGGATGCTGCCGTTCTCGACCGACTGGTTCATGTCGTGGCAGCCAAACATCCACGCCTCGCTGTTCATGGCGCTTTATCGCTTCGTTCAGGCCAATGCGCGCCTCGCCGGCCTCGACGCCATCGTGAATGCGTACCGCCTCTACAACGAGCACATCGAATCCTTCGAGATGGAGCAGGTTCTGTCCCTGACCCGGGCATGGACGCTGATTCGCTTCTTCGACGCCAAGCTGCTGCAATCGGCCAAGTGTACCTGCTGCGGCGGCGAGTTCGTCACCCATGCTTTCGACCCGACCCACCAATACGTGTGTGGCCTGTGCCATGTGCCGTCGCGCGCCGGCAAGACTCGCCGGGCGGCGGCAGGTGAGGTTGTCGTTCCCTGACCCCTGACCCTCCCTCTCGATCGACGATGAGGTTATGCCGCCAGTGTTCGTCTGGCGGCATTTTTTTGGCCTGGGTCGGGCGACGACAGTCTTGCGTCGAGGTGCTCAAGTTTCTTCAGGCAGGGCCGATATCGCCGATGAAGAATAACGCATCCTGGCGGGCCGATCCGGCATCCGCCCACCGACTGAGGTTTCGGCGATGTTTCTGATCATCGGCTACGTCATCATTCTGGCGGCATCCCTCGGCACGTATGCCGTGCACGGCAGTCTGGCTGCCCTGTGGGTGCCCACCGAGTACATCGCCATCGTCGGTCTGACCATCGGCGGCTTCGTTGCCGGCAACGGCCCGAAGGCGATCAAGGGGACGATCGCCGCGCTGCCGACGATCTTCAAGGGGTCGCCTTACAACAAGGCGTTCTACATCGACGTGCTGTGCATGCTCTACGAGATTCTCGCCAAGGTCCGGAAGGAGGGGTTGATGTCGATCGAAGGCGACATCGAGAACCCGGAAGCGAGTCCGATCCTCTCGAAATACCCGGCGTTCACGGCCGACCACCATGCGGTGGATTTCCTGTGCGATTACCTGCGGATGATGGTCGGGGGCAATCTCAACGCGTTCGAGATCGAGAACCTGATGGACATCGAGATCGAAACCCATCACCACGAGGCTCATACGCCAGTGCACGTGGTGTCGAAGGTGGGCGACGCGGTGCCGGCCTTCGGTATCGTCGTGGCCGTGATGGGCGTGGTCAACGTGATGGGCTCGGTGGGCCAGCCGCCGGCGGTGCTGGGCAAGATGATCGGCGGCGCGCTGGTGGGGACTTTTCTCGGCATCCTGGTCGCCTATGGCTTCGTGGCGCCGGTGGCCGGCCAGCTCGAACAGAAGGTCGAGGAGGGCGGCAAGATCTATCAGTGCATGAAGGCGGTGCTGCTGGCGAGCATGAATGGCTACGCACCACAGGTGGCGGTGGAGTTTGGCCGCAAGGTGCTCTACTCGACCGACCGCCCGGGCTTTGCGGAGCTCGAAGAAGCGATCAAGAGCAAGAAGTGATGAGCGCCACGCTGATGCGCCATGACGCGTCGCGCATACCCCCGCATGGGGGAACGATACCATGAGTGACGATACCCAGCAGCCCATCGTCGTCAAGAAGATCAAGAAGGGTGGCGGCGGCGCCCATGGCGGTGCCTGGAAGATCGCCTACGCCGACTTCGTGACCGCGATGATGGCCTTCTTCCTGCTGATGTGGCTGCTCGGCTCGACGGCCCAGGGCGATCTGCAGGGGATCGCCGATTTCTTCAACTCGCCGCTCAAGGTGGCGATGAGTGGGGGCTCGGGCGCCGGTGACGCCACCAGCCCGATCATTGGCGGCGGTCAGGATCTGACCCGTTCGGTCGGGCAGGTCAAGCGCGGCGACGTGGATGGCAAGCGCTCGCTCAACATCGAGGCGGCCAAGGGCGCAACCAAGCCCACCGGCGACGACAACGCCGAGGCCATCAAGAAGGCCGAGGAGCGCAAGGAGCGCGCCAAGCTGGAAGACGTGAAGGGCCAGATCGAGGCGATCATCGAAGCCAGCCCGAGCCTGCGACCGTTCAAGAACCAGCTCCTCCTCGACATCACCACGGAAGGCCTGCGCATTCAGATCATCGACGAGCAGAATCGCCCGATGTTCGATTCGTCTAGCGCCGCGCTGCGCCCCTACACCCAGGAGCTGCTGCGGCAGATCGGGGCGACGCTGAACGGCGTGGACAACAACGTGAGCATTTCGGGCCACACCGATGCGACCCGCTACGCGGGGGGCGAGCGGGGCTTCTCGAACTGGGAGCTGTCGGCTAATCGCGCCAACGCGTCGCGCCGCGAGCTGGTGGCTGGGGGGCTCGCGGAGGGCAAGATGGTCCGCGTGGTGGGCCTCGCCGATACGCAGCCGCTCGAGCCCGACAACCCGAACGCGCCCAGCAACCGGCGCATCAGCATCATCGTGCTGAACCGTCAGGCCGAGGCGGCGATGCGCGCCGGCAACAAGAAGCAGCTCGACGTGAGCGCCGAGAGCGGCGTCGATGTTGGCGACATCCGTTCCGGTCTGGGCGCCACTGCGCCGCGTCCGGCGCAGCGGGTGCCCTAAAGAATGAGTGTCATCGTGACGATATGTCCGCGACTGCATCTCGATTTCAACGAATGATCATGAAACCCAAACGGACGACGGCGATTTCTCTCGGCCTGCTGTGGTCGGGTGCGATGGCGGCCGTCATGGCCTACGCGCCGACCAGCCCGGTGACGACCGCCATTGCGGTGAGCCTGATGGTGCTGGGCTGGGTTGCCCTGCTGTCCGTCGTTGAGGTGGCGTCGGCGCCGGTCGAACCGGGCAGCGTCACCACGCGGGTCGATCTGATTGCCCTGGAGGGCGTGCTGCGCGGCTGTGCCACGACTTTCCGTGAGCAGCATCAGGCGATTCGCGGCGAGGTGGATCGCGTGCAGGATATCCTCACCGGCGCCATCGCCTCGCTGATGACCAGTTTCCACGGGTTGCTGACCGCCACCCAGGCCCAGCAGAGCGTGGCCCTCAGCCTCGCGCAGGACGGCGAGCAGGGCGGCGATTCGGGTGGGAGCTTCGACGTGTTCGTCGAGAACACCTCGGCGGTGATGCAGCGGGTGGTGGACAGCGTGATTCTCAACTCCAAGCTGGGCATGGAGCTGGTCGAACTGACCGATCGCATCTCCCAGCGCGCCAGCGACGTCGAGGGCATCCTCGGCGAGATCAGCGGCATTTCCAAGCAGACCAACCTGCTGGCCCTTAACGCCGCCATCGAGGCGGCCCGGGCGGGCGAGGCGGGACGCGGCTTCGCGGTGGTGGCCGACGAGGTGCGCGAGCTGTCCACCCGCACCGCGCAGTTCAGCCAGCAGATCGCGGCGGTGATGAAATCGATGCGCGAAGGCGTCAAGGGCGCCGAAGACGCCATCGAACGCCTCGCTTCGACCGACATGAATTTCGCCCTCGAATCGAAGCAGCAGGTGGAGCAGGTGCTCGCCTCGATCGACGGCATCAACCAGCAGCGCAGCCGTGCCATCGTCCGTCTTGCCGAGCAGGCCAAGGAGATGGACGGCGAGGTGAATCGCGCGGTCACCGCGCTGCAATTCCAGGATCTGGTGTCCCAGCTCATCGGGCACGTGGATCGGCGGGTGGACGGACTCAACCAGCTCATGCAGGAGTTCGACGCCTTGACCGATAGCATTCAGCACGCAGTGGAGTCGGGCGATGTCGCGTCGCTGTGCGGTGCTGCCGAGGCAATCCGCGGCGAACTGGCAACCTTCGACGAGCGGGTCGGCGGCAATCCGGTGAGCCAGCAGAATGTTTCGCATGGCGAAATCGACTTGTTTTAGATTCAGAACCCTAGGAAAAAGACAATGGCCAAGACCGTACTCACCGTTGATGATTCTGCCTCCATCCGGCAGATGGTGTCGTTTACCCTGAAAAGCGCCGGCTACGAGGTCGTCGAGGCCGTGGATGGCATGGACGGGCTCGACAAATCCAAGACCAAGGCCTTCAACCTGGTGCTCACCGACCAGAACATGCCGCGCATGGACGGCCTGTCCCTCATCAAGGCGCTGCGGGGCACCCCCCAGTACCGCACGGTGCCGATCCTGATGCTGACCACCGAATCGTCCGATGCGATGAAGTCCCAGGGCCGCGCGGCCGGCGCCACTGGCTGGCTGGTGAAACCCTTCGATCCGCAGAAGCTCATCGAGGTGGTCAAGAAGGTGATCGGCTAAGACCGGGCCGGCATTGGTGCGCGACGGGAGACAGGCATGGCCATAGACATGAGCCAGTTCTACCAGGTGTTCTTCGAGGAGGCTGCGGAGCACCTGGCGAGTATGGAAGCGTTGCTGCTGGCCATCGATCCGGCTGCGCCGGACGAGGAGGACGTCAACGCGCTGTTCCGGGCGGCGCACTCCATCAAAGGATCGAGCGGCACGTTCGGCTTCCAGGACATGATGGAAGTCACGCACATTCTCGAAACCATGCTCGACCGGGTGCGCAAGGGCGAAGCCCCGCTGACCGACGACATGGTGGATGCCTCGCTGGTTGCCGGGGATGTGTTGAAGAATCTGCTCGCCGCCCATCGCGGCGAGGACGAAGCCGACCGGGAGGCCGCGGAGGCGATCTGCCACCGCCTCGAGGCGCTGTGCCGTTCGCTCGATGAACCGTCGGCGCCGCCGCCGCTCGCCGCGGTGCCCGAGCCGGTGCTCGAACGCGTGCCCGCGACCTCCACCTGTGCCAGCGGTTTCGATCTGTACTTCACCCTCGCCGGCGGGCCGTCGCCGGAGAGCCTGGCGCATCTGGCCGACGAGCTGGGCGGCTTCGGCATCGTCGAGACCCTCGGCGTGCCGAGCGACGAAGATCCGGCCTGCCATCTGCGCATCACCACCGAGGTGGGGGCGGATGTCCTGCGCGGCGTGCTGGATTTTCTGGCCGACGGCGACAGCGTGCGGGTCGAGCCCTTTGGTACGCCCGTGGCCGACGATGCGGACGGCGCTTACGGCTTCTTCGAGCAACTCGAAAACGTGGTCAACGAAGCCTACGGTTTCTTCGACCCGCAGCCCGAGCCCACGCCCGGCAGTGGCGAAGGCGAGGCCTACGGCTTCTTCACCCCGTTGGTCCCGTCGGCGCCCGAGTCCGAAGCCTACGGTTTCTTTACCGATCTGCCGGCGCCCGATCCGGTGCCGCAGCCCGCCGCCGTCGCCCCCGAGGAAACGGCCTATGGCCTGTTCGAGCCGATGGTCGCGCCGGCTGCTGAGCCCGTGGCCGAGGCGCCGACGGCCACACCCGCGGCGGCTGCGCCGGCGGCGGTGTCCGCCCCGGCCAGGAAGCCGGCCGCGCGCGCCGCCGGTACGGGCGACAGCGGTTCGATCCGGGTCAGCGTCGAGAAGGTGGACCAGATGATCAATCTGGTCGGCGAACTCGTCATCACCCAGGCGATGCTCACTCAGGCCGCCAGCAATGTCGATCCGGTGATCTTCGAGCGCCTCATCAACGGCCTGGCCCAGCTCGAGCGCAATACCCGCGACCTGCAGGAATCCGTGATGTCAATCCGGATGATGCCGATCTCGGTGGTGTTCAGCCGCTTCCCGCGAGTGGTGCGCGATCTGTCCCAGAAGCTCGGCAAGCACGTCGAACTGAAGACGATCGGCGAAACCACCGAGATGGACAAGAGCCTCGTCGAGCGCATCACCGATCCGCTCACCCACCTGGTGCGCAACAGCCTCGACCACGGCCTCGAGACGCCGGAGAAGCGCCGCGCCGCCGGCAAGCCGGAAACCGGCACGATCACCCTGTCGGCCTATCACCAGAGCGGCAACATCGTCATCGAAGTGGGTGACGACGGCGCCGGCCTCAACCGCGCCCGCATCCTGGCCAAGGCCAAGGAGCGCGGTATGGCGGTGAGCGATGCGATGACCGACCAGGAAGTCTGGCAGCTGATCATGGAGCCGGGCTTCTCAACCGCCGAGCAGGTCACCGAGGTCTCCGGTCGCGGCGTCGGTATGGACGTGGTGAAGAAGAACATCTCGGCGATGGGGGGGCGGATCGAGCTCGATTCGATGCCCGGCGTCGGCACCCGAATCACCGTGCGCCTGCCGCTCACCCTGGCGATCCTCGACGGCATGAGCGTCGGCGTCGGCCCCGAGACCTACATCATCCCGCTGGGTTACGTGATGGAGTCGATGCAGCCCGAGCGCGGCATGATGAAGAGCGTCTCCGGCGTCGAGCGGTTGATTCAGGTGCGCGGGGAATACCTGCCGGTGGTGTGCCTCCACGACGTGTTCCACATTCAGGGCGCGATCACCGACTGGTCGAAGGGCATCATGGTCGTGCTGGAGGCCGACGGGCAGAGCGCCGCACTGTTCATCGACCAGCTCATCGGCCAGCATCAGGTGGTCATCAAGAGCCTTGAAGCCAACTACCGGCGCGTGCCCGGCGTGGCCGGCGCGACCATCATGGGCGACGGCCGGGTGGCGCTGATCCTCGATGTGCCGATGCTCGTCGGCATGGCCCGAAGGGTGATGCCGGCGGCTGCCTGAGCGGTCGACGCGGGCGTTGCAGTCAGTCGCGGGGCCGCCTTCGGGCGGCCTTTTTTCATGCTCCGCGGGAACGCGGCGATGCCTTCAGAAAGGCAGGGGGCTGCCGTAAAAGCCTTATTCCCAACGAGGAGCGTTCCATGCTGCAGGCCACTCAAACCTCCGCAGTCCTTGAGTCGGAAGAGTCCGGCTTCGCCCAGGAGTTGCTGACTTTCACCCTCGGCGCCGAAGAGTACGCCATCGACATCCTGAAGGTGCAGGAGATCCGCGGCTACGACGCGGTCACCTCGATCGCCAACGCGCCGGCCTTCATCAAGGGGGTGATCAACCTTCGCGGCACCATCGTTCCGATCGTCGATCTGCGCATCAAGTTCGCGGTCGGCGTGGCCGAGTACACCCCGTTCACCGTCGTGATCATCCTCAACATCGGGGGGCGCGTGGTCGGCATGGTCGTCGACGCGGTGTCCGACGTGATTTCGCTACAGCCCGACCAGATCCGCCCGGCGCCCGACTTCGCCTCGTCGGTGGATACGGCTTACATCCGGGGGCTTGGCGCCCTGGGCGAGCGGATGCTGATCGTCGTCGATATCGAGCGCCTGATGCTCTCCAGCGAAATGGCGCTGGTGGACGAGGCGACCCAGTAAGCCGCTGACCTCAACTCCAAGCCGAAGGTAACTGTCATGAGCGGAATCCTCTCCCCCGCCGTTGGCGTGATGAACCGCTTGTCGGTCCAGGGCAAGCTCGCGCTGCTTGGGCTGATCGCGATGGTGCCGGTGTGCGTGCTGGCCTACATGTTGCTGGACCGAGTCCAGGGTGAGATCGACTTCACGCTCAAGGAAACCGAGACGGTGCAGCTGGTCATGCCGGCCCGGCACCTGATGCAGGCCGCCCAGGCTCACCGCGGCGTGTCGCAGACCGTCATCGGCGGCAACAACGCCCTGGCGGGCCGGCTCGACGAACTGCGCGCCGCCGCCGTGGCTGCCCTCAAGGCCGGCGACGAGGTGGACGCCCGCTTTGGCGGGGCGCTCGGCACGCAAAAGGAATGGCAGGGCATTCGCAACGATTGGGCGGGCATCCAGGCCAAGTCGGTGTCCGTCGATGCGACGGAGAGCTTCCGCCTGCACAGCCAGTACATCGCGCGAGTGCGTGATTTCATCACCCACGTGGCCGACGCGACCAATGCAACCCTCGACCCGGAACTCGAAACCTATTACCTGATGGACGTCTTCACCATCCGCCTGCCGGGACTGGCCGAGGACGCGGGGCTGATGCGGGCGTTGGGCGCCGGCCTGGCGACGCGCCAGAAAGTGACCGATGCCGAGCGGGTCGAGATCGGCGTCCTGGTTCATCGTATCGCCGATGGGCGCGGCGCCATCGCCGCCGCGATCGGCAAGGCCGGTGGCAGCGATCCGGCGCTGCGCACGGCGCTCGAGTCCACCGCCCGGCCGCTCGACGCCGCGATGCAGGATTTCGTGGGCCTGGTGGAGGGCAGTCTCGTCAAGACCGCTGACATCGTCGTGGCGCCGCCCAAGGTTTTCGAGGCCGGCACCAAGGCCGTCGACAGCGCCTATGCGCTGTTCGACATGAGCGCCCGGGAGTTCGACCAGCGGCTGACCCAGCGCCTGACCCGTCTGGAGCGGGTGCGCGCAACGGCGATCGGCGTGATCGTGATCAGCTTGCTGGTGGCGGGCTACCTGTTCCTCGGCTTCCGGCGCGCCATGTTGCACGGCATCGGCGAGATTCAGCGCGGCGTCGGGCGGATGAGCGAGGGCAAGCTCGACGTGCCGCTCGAAGTGGTCTCGTCGGACGCCTTCGGCCAAATCGCCGGCGCCCTCAACGGGATGCAGGCCAGCCTGCTCGCCAAGATCGAGGCCGACAACGAGGTGGCGGCGACCAACCTGCGGGTGCGCAACGCGCTCGACAAGGCCTCCACCAACATCATGCTGGCCGACAACGACGGCCAGATCGTCTACTGCAACGCCGCCGTGCTGGCGATGCTGCGCAAGGCGGAGGCGGATATCCGCAAGGAGCTGCCGGCCTTCGCCGTCGAAGGGTTGGTCGGACGCAACTTCGACGCCTTCCACAAGCACCCCGCCCACCAGCGCAACCTGCTGGGCCGCCTCAGCGGCGAGCACCGGGCGGAAGTTAAGGTCGGCGGCCGGACTTTCAGCCTGGTGGCGAATCCGGTGGTCAATGCCGAAGGCACGCGTCTCGGGTCGGTGGTGGAGTGGGTGGATCGCACCGATGAAGTCCGCGTCGAGCAGGAACTCGCCGATCTGCTGGGCGCCGCGGTGTCGGGCGATTTTGCCCAGCGTCTGTCGCTGGAGGGCAAGACCGGCTTCTTCGCGACCCTGAGCGACAGCCTCAACAACCTGATGGGCATCGTCGCCACCAACCTCGAAGACATCGCCCGTGTGCTCAACGCGATCGCCCGTGGTGATCTGACGGAGAAGATCACGGCGGAGTACGGTGGGACGTTCGGTCAGCTGAAGGACGACACGAACACGACGGTGGAGCGTCTGCGGGAGGTGGTGAGCCAGATCAAGGAGGCGTCGGAGTCG
>NZ_JAYROR010000030.1:0-39683 GCF_041911615.1 Zoogloea sp.
GCCCCGACCCCGTGCGTGGCGACGCCGCGCCGTCCGAAGGCACCGCGAAGGACGGCAAGCCCGCCGGCACGACGGCAGCACTGGCCGGCGAAGCGGCAAATCTTGCCGCCCGCACCGGCCCGCTTGCCGCCGACACCGCCCGCCCTGCGATCACCGCGTCGACCGAGGCCACCAAGGCGCTCGCCACCGAAGGCACCGGCAGCCGCGGCGCCGAGCCCGGTGCCGATGCCTCTGCCACCGCGCCGACCAACAACTTCGCCGCCATCCACGCCGCCGCCCTCGCCAACCTGCGGGGCGAATCGCCCCAGGCTCCGGCCGCGCCGGTGCCGCTCCACGTCGCCACCCCCGCCGGCTCCCCGGGCTGGCCCGAGGAAGTGGGCAACCGGGTGAGCTGGATGGTCGGCCACGCCGAGAGCCACGCCGAACTGACCCTGACCCCACCCCAGCTGGGCAAGGTCGAAGTCTCCATCACCGTGGCCGGCGACCAGACCAGCGCCCAGATCGTCGCCGCCACGCCGGCCGCGCGCGACCTGATCGAACAAAGCCTGCCGCGCCTGCGCGAAATCCTCGAACAGAGCGGCATCAACCTCGGCCAGACCGATGTCGGTACCTCCGGCCAGCCCGGCAACTCCGGCGACGGCCGGCGCGGCGGCACCTGGCGGACCGGTGGCGGCGGCGCCCAGGAGCCCAACGTCACCGGCGCGGCCGGCGGCGGCTGGCTGCGCCGCGCGGAAGGATTGGTGGATACGTTCGCCTGAATCGCCACAAATGACGGGCGCTTCTGCCCTTATTCCAGGCTTGGCGGGCGAACGTGATGGATAACAATGCAGCGAGATAAGGAGTAATCCAGCATGTCGAAAGCACCGGCCAAGGCGGAAGCCGCCGAAGGCGAAGCCCCTGCCAAGGGTGGCAAGAAAAAACTCATCATCATCATCGTCGCGGTGCTGATCCTGGCCATCGCAGGCGGCGGCGCCTTCATGCTGATGGGCAAGAAGAAGCACGCGGCCGACGGCGAGGACGCCGAGGAAGAGCCCGCCCACCACGAACCCCCGAAGGTCAAGGTCGATCCGTCCAAGCCGCCGGTGTTCGTGCAGCTCGAGCAATTCACCGTCAACCTCGCCCCCGAGGAAGGCGAGCACTTCCTGCAATCGACGATGGTCCTGCGGGTGTCCGACGCCAAGGTGGGCGATTCGCTGAAGCTCTACATGCCCGAGCTCAAGCACCGTATCATCATGCTGCTGTCGTCCAAGAAACCGTCCGACCTGGCCACCTCCGACGGTCGCGAAGAGCTCGCCGACGAGATCAAGGAAGAGGCCAACGACGTGCTCGGCTACGCGCCCAATCCCAAGAAGAAGAACAAGCGCAGCCGCCCCGAGGACGACGGCCCGGTGCTGGCCGTGCTGTTCAACCAGTTCATCGTGCAGTAAGCACACAAGGCATTCACCATGGCTCAGGACTTTCTCTCCCAGGAAGAGGTTGATGCCCTGCTCAAGGGCGTCACCGGGGAGTCCGACGAGCAGGACGGCGGCGACGGCATCCGGCCGTACAACCTCGCCACGCAGGAACGCATCGTCCGTGGGCGCATGCCCACGATGGAACTCATCAACGAGCGCTTCGCCCGCTACCTGCGGATCGGCATGTTCAATTACATGCACCGCAACGTCGAAGTGTCGGTGGGCCCGATCAAGGTGCAGAAGTTCAGCGAATTCGTCCGCAACCTGGTGGTGCCGACCAACCTCAATCTGTTCGTCGCCAAGCCACTTCGCGGCACCGCGTTGGTGGTGCTCGACCCGAACCTGGTGTTCCTGGTGGTGGACAACCTCTTCGGCGGTGACGGGCGCTTTCACACCCGGGTCGAAGGGCGCGACTTCACCCTCACCGAGCAGCGCATCATCCAGGGCCTGCTCAAGGTCACCTTCGACGAATACAGCAAGGCCTGGGCGCCGGTGCAGAAGCTCGAATTCGAGTACGTGCGCTCCGAGATGAACCCCCAGTTCGCGAACATCGCCACCCCGGCAGAAGTCGTCGTGGCCGCGTCCTTCACGCTGGAGTTCGGCGGTTCGCAGGCGGAAATGCACTTCTGCTTCCCGTACTCGATGCTCGAGCCGATCCGCGAAACGCTCTACTCGACGATGCAGAGCGACCACATCACCCAGGACAACCGCTGGGTGAGCATGATGGGCAAGCAGTTGCAGAGCGCCGAAGTCACCCTGATGGCCCGCCTCGGCACGGCCGAGGTCACCCTCGGCGACATCGTCAACATGAAACCCGGCGACGTGATCCCGCTCAACATCCCCGAAATCATCCAGGCCGAAGTGGATGGCATCCCGTTCATGGAATGCCGCTACGGCGTGCAGCGTGGTCAGTACGCGCTGAAGATCGAACGCTTCCTCGCCCAGGAAGAAGAAACCCCGGCGCAGAGCCAGGAGTAAACCATGTCCGAAACCGACACCCCCGACGACAACCAGATCAGCGACGACGACTGGGCCGCCGCCATGCAGGAGCAGGCCGCCGCCGAGGGGCTCACCGACCCGGCGGAGCCCGCCCTCGGCGAGGAGTCGCCCTTCCAGGCCAAGCCCGCCAGCCAGCTTTTCCCGGATTTCGGCCAGACCGGCCAGAAGAGCGGATCGATCAACGACTACGACATGATCCTGGACATCCCGGTCCAGCTCACCGTCGAACTCGGCCGCACCAAGATCGCGATCCGCAACCTGCTCCAGCTCGCCCACGGCTCGGTGGTCGAACTCGACGGGCTTGCCGGCGAACCGATGGACGTGCTGGTGAATGGCACCCTGATCGCCCAGGGCGAGGTGGTGGTGGTGAACGACAAGTTCGGCATCCGCCTGACCGACATCATCACGCCCGCCGAGCGCATCCGAAAACTGCGCAACTAGCCCCGCATACGCCGGAAACACGAAAACCTCCCCGCGGCCCACGCCGCCGGGAGGTTTGCGTTTTCAGGGGGCGGACGGCGTGCGGCGGCAACGCCGCCTAGCGCGCGCCGACGCGCCCGCGCGCGAGCACCGACTGGGCAGGCCGGCGGTCGGGTGCGTTGGCACGGTGCAGCAGCCACCGCTCGCCCAGGATCTGCAAGGCCCGCTGGCGCTTCGCCTCGTAGCCCGACGGCGCCGTCGTCAGCGCCACTACTCCGTCTGCCACGCCAGCCGCGAGCTGGCTGTCACGATGCCACAGCAACATGATCGCACCTCCACTCTGTTGGGGTCTGCCGTCTTCCGGAGCAGGCTGCAAGCAAGCCGGTGCCGCTCCATGAGCTTTGAGTATAGGCGCTGGGGCGAGTTCGGACGGGCAATCCGAAAGCATGAAAAAGTACCCTTTTGCCCGCCTTATCGGTCCATGGGGCGACGTCGGGCACAGTTAAGCTCGGCGGCAGACTCCCCCGAAAGCCGTCGGAATCACCCGCCATCGCCATGCGCCCTCTCCACCTCGCCGCCAGCCTGATGCTCCCCGTCGCCCCGGCCTTCGCCGCCGAAGCGCCGCCGGACCTGACCAGCAGCGCCCTGCAGATGTTCCTCGGCCTCGGCCTCGTGATCGGTCTGCTGGTGGTTAGCCTGCATGTGCTCAAGCGCCTGGGCGCCGGCAAGGGCGGTGGCGCGGGGCTGATCAAGCTGCGCGGCGCCGCGTCGGTCGGCCCGCGCGAGCGGGTGGTGCTCGTCGAGGTGGCCGACAAGGTGCTCGTCCTCGGCGTCGCCCCCGGCCGCGTCACCCCGCTGCACACCCTCGACGCCATCGACCTGCCCACGCCCTCGGGCAACAGCGCGCCACCGCTGCCCGGCGGCAAGGATTTCCAGACCTGGCTCAAACAGACGCTGGAGCGTCGCCCCCGATGAAAACCCTGCATCCCTCCCGGCCGTCGGCCCGCCTGTGCCGGCTCGCGCCGCTGCTGCTCCTGGCCCCGCTGCCGGCGCTCGCCCAGGCCATGCCGGCCCTCACCAGCACGCCCGCCGGCGGCGGCACCCAGTACAGCCTGTCGGTGCAGACGCTGCTGCTGCTCACCTCCCTGAGCTTCCTGCCGGCCATCGTGCTGATGATGACCAGCTTCACGCGCATCATCATCGTCATGTCGCTGCTGCGCCACGCGATGGGCACCCAGACCTCGCCGCCCAACCAGGTGATGGTCGGGCTGTCGCTGTTCCTCACCTTCTTCATCATGGCGCCGGTGGCCGACAAGGTTTACACCGACGCCTGGCAGCCGCTGTCCGAGAACCGCATCACCTTCAACGAAGCCCTCGACCGCGCCACGGTGCCGGTCAAGACCTTCATGCTCAAGCAGATCCGCGAGCCCGACCTCAACCTGTTCTCCAAGCTTGCCAAGACGCCCCGCGTCGAGAAGGCCGACGATCTGCCGATGCGCGTCGTCATCCCGGCCTTCGTCACCTCCGAACTGAAGACTGCCTTCCAGATCGGCTTCATCGTGTTCATCCCCTTCCTCATCATCGACATGGTCGTCGCCTCGGTGCTGATGTCGATGGGCATGATGATGATGAGCCCGGCCATCGTCTCGCTGCCCTTCAAGATCATGCTGTTCGTGCTCGTCGACGGCTGGAACCTGCTGATCGGCTCCCTCGTCCAGAGCTTCGGCTGACCCGGAGACGCCCCACCATGACGCCCACCACCGTCATCGACCTCGGCCGGCAGGCCCTCGAACTCACCCTGCTGGTGTCCGCGCCGCTGTTCATCGCCGCCCTCGTCACCGGCCTGATCGTCTCGATCTTCCAGGCCGCCACCCAGATCAACGAACAGACCCTGTCCTTCGTCCCCAAGCTGATCGCCACCTTCATCACCCTGGTGCTGGCCGGGCCGTGGATGATCACGATGATGACCGACTTCATCCGGCGTCTGTTCGAAAGCATCCCGGCCATGATCGGCTAGCGCCATGCTGTCGGTCACCAGCGCCCAGCTCGACGCCTGGCTTGCCCTGCTGGCACTGCCGCTGGCCCGCGTCCTCGGGCTGGTGGGCGTCGCGCCGGTGTTCGGCAACAGCGGCATCCCGCGGCGCATCAAGCTCGTCGTCGGCCTCGGCATCACCCTCGGCCTGATTCCCGCCCTCCCCGCCATGCCGACGATCTCCCTCGGCTCCTGGGACGGCCTGCTCGCCCTCGTTCAGCAGACCCTCACCGGCGTCGCCATGGGCCTGACCCTGCGCGTGGTGTTTGCCGCCCTCGACGTGATGGGCGAAATCGTCAGCCTGCAGATGGGCCTGTCCTTCGCCACCTTCTTCGACCCTGTCGCCGGTGGCCAGACCGGCGTCGTCGGCGAATTCCTGACCCTCGTCTCGACGCTGATCTTCCTCGCCCTCAACGGCCACTTGCTGATGGTCGACGCCCTCGCCCACAGCTTCGAATGGCTGCCGATCACCGCCACCCCACCCCACAAGGGCGGCTGGCTGCTGCTCGCCCGCTTCGGCGGCACCGCCTTCGCCGCCGGCCTGCTGATGGCCCTGCCGATCGTCACCGCCCTGCTCATCACCAACATCGCCCTTGGGGTGCTCACTCGCGCCGCGCCGCAGCTCAACCTCTTCGCCATCGGCTTCCCGATCACCCTGACCGTCGGCTTCGGCGTGCTGATCCTCTCCCTCAGCCACCTCGCCCCGATCTTCCAGCACTTCTACGACCTCGGCTTCCAGACCATGGCCGACCTCGTGCGCGCGCTGCGCTAGCCGCCATGCCCACGCCAGCCCCACCCTCCGACTTCGACGCCGAGCTGGCCCGACTCGCGCCGGTGCTGCGCTTCCTGCCCGACATGGCCACCCTCAGCACCCTCGCCGAGGGCGTGCTGATCGAGATGAACGACAACTGGACGCAATTGCTCGGCCACGCCCGCGCCGACAGCCTCGGCCGCAGTTGCCGCGAGCTCGGCATCTGGGACGATCCCGACGATCTCGCCGAAATCCAGGCCCAACTGCTCGCCGGGCGCAGCGTGAGCGATCGCCCCACCCGTCTGCGCGCCCGCGCCGGCGAATGCCTCGAAACCCGGCTGCGCGCCCGCCGGCTCGACATCGGCGGCCAGCCCTGCGTGCTCACCGTGTGCCGCGACATCACCGAGCAATGCCGTCTCGAACACGCCCGTCAGGCCGCCGACGAAGCCCAGCACGTCGCCGAGGCGATGTTCTCCACCGCCTTCCACGCCAGCCCCGTCTCGGCGAGCATCAGCCGGCTCTCGGACGGACAACTGCTTGCCGTGAACCCGGCCTTCGTCGCCCTCACCGGCTGGCCGCAGGCCCGCGCCATCGGCACCACCAGCCTCGCGCTCGGCCTGTGGCCCTACCCCGAAGAACGCGTCGCGGTCGTCGAGATCCTCTCCGAGAACGCCGGCCTGCGCGACTTCCCGTGCACCCTCGGCACCGCCGACGGACGCCGCCGCGACTGCCTGCTCAACGCCTCCACCGTCGTCATCGCCGGCCACACCTGCCTGATCGCCATCGTCCGCGACATCACCGATCAGAAAGCCACCGCCGCCCACCTGCAGGACAGCCAGGCCAAGTTCGCCACCATCTTCAACTCCGCGCCCTGCGCCCTCGCCCTCACCCGCATCGCCGACCGCGCCTACCTCGACGCCAACCCCGCCTGGGAGCGCCTGTTCGGCATCCGCCGGGAGAGCGTGCTGAGCCGCACCACCGGCGAACTCGGCTGCTGGGTTGACGCGGGCGTCTACGACGCCCTCTACGCCTCCTTCGACGACACCGACGTGATCACCCAGCGCGAAGTCCGCCTGCGCCCCCACGGCCGCGAGCGCATCGCCACCTGCCTGATCTCGGCCCGCCGGCTGCGCATCAACGGCGAGGACTGCGCCCTCTGGTCGCTGGTGGACATCTCCGAACTGCGTGCCGTCCAGGCCCACATCGAAGACCTCGACCAGACCCTCGAGAAGCGCGTCGCCGAACGCACCGCCGAGCTCAGCGCGGCCCTCGAGATGCTGCGCCAGACCCAGGAAGAACTCATCCGCAACGAAAAGCTCGCCGCCCTCGGTTCGCTGGTGGCCGGCATCGCCCACGAACTCAACACGCCCATCGGCAACAGCGTCACCGTCGCCACCACCCTTGCTGCACGCACCCACGAGATCGCCCAGGCCCATGCCGCCGGGGCCCTGCGCCGCAGCGATTTCGACGAGTTCGCCCAGGGCGCCCCCCAGGCCGTCGACCTGCTCATGCGCAGCCTGCAGCGCGCCGAAGAGCTCGTGCGCAGCTTCAAGCAGGTGGCCGTGGACCAGACCAGCGAGCAGCGGCGTCATTTCGAACTGGGCGAAGTCATGCACGAGATGGCGATCACCCTGAGCCCGATGTTCAAGGGCAGCCCCTACACCCTAGAAATCGCCGACATCGACCGCCTGACCCTCGACAGCTACCCCGGCCCCCTCGGCCAGATCTTCACCAACCTGGTCAGCAACGCCCTGCAGCACGCCTTCGACGGCCGCCCTGGCGGACGCATCGTCATCACCCCGCGCCCGCTCGGCGACAACTGGGTCGAGATCGAATTCGCCGACGACGGCAACGGCATCGCCGCCGCCGACCAGCGCCGCATCTTCGACCCGTTCTTCACCACCCGTCTGGGACGGGGCGGCACCGGACTCGGACTGCATATCGTTTACAATCTGACCAATCAGGTGCTCGGCGGGCGCATCGTCGTCCACAGCGCACCCGGCGCCGGCACCCGGTTCGTCCTCACCCTGCCCCGCGTCGCCCCCGCGCCCACCGCCAGCTCGCCCGCCACGCCGCTCAATTTCGACGACTGCGGGCCGATAATCTGACGCTGCCTCCCCTCTTCCGCGCCAGCACTCCGGGAGTATTCATGGCCATTGCCATCGTCGACGACACACCGCTCAACCTCACCCTGATCCAGGCCCTGGTCCGCAAGCTGACCCCGCCCGGCACCGAGATCGTCACCTTCACCTCGCCCATCGAAGGCTTGCAGTGGTGTGGCGACAACGAACCCGACCTGATCATCGTCGATTACATGATGCCCGACCTCAACGGCATCGAATTCATCGAGACGGTGCGCAAGCACTACACCTCCGACACCGTGCCGATCCTCATGGTGACGGCCGCCCACGAGAAGGAAGTGCGCTACGAGAGCCTCACCGCCGGCGCCAACGACTTCCTCACCAAGCCGATCGATCGCCACGAGTTCGACCCGCGCGTGCGCACCATGCTCGCCCTGCGCGCCAGCCACCAGCGCCTCCGCACCTGGAACGACGACCTGCGCGACGCCGTGGTCCGAAAGACCGCCGAGATCGTCGCCCGCGAACAGGAAACCATTGCCCGCCTCGCCCGCGCCGCCGAGTTCCGCGACCCCGAAACCGGGGCCCACATCCTGCGCATGGCCCACTACTCGCGTCTCATCGCCCGCCGCCTGGGGCTCGACGACGAACTATGCGAGCGCATCCTCACCGCCGCCCCGATGCACGACATCGGCAAGGTCGGCACCCCCGACCACATCCTGCTCAAACCCGGTCGCCTCACCGACGAAGAACTCGTCATCATGCGCCAGCACCCGCGCATCGGGCACGACATCCTGGCCGGCTCCTCGTCGCCGATGGTCCAGCTCGCCGCCGAGATCGCCCTCAGCCACCACGAAAAATTCGACGGTACCGGCTACCCCGACGGCCTCGCCGGCGAGGCCATTCCGCTGGTCGGGCGGATCGTCGCCGTCGCCGACGTCTTCGACGCCCTCACCTCCCCGCGCCCCTACAAGCCCGCCTGGGCGCTCGACACCGCCTTCGATTTCATCCGCGAAGGCCGTGGCAGCCACTTCGACCCCGCCTGCGTCGACGCCTTCCTCGACCAGATCCCGGACGTGCTGCTCATCCGCGAACGCTTCAAAGACGAATGAAAGACGCTCTCCACCGCCTCGCGGCGCGCCTCGGCCTGCGCAGCCTCGGCCAGCAGCTCACCCTGCTGTTCGCCTCGCTGCTGGCCGTCGCCCTCGGCGCCTACGCCTTTTACATCGGCCACGAGCAGAGCGAGTTCGTCGAGCGGCTCGAACGCCAGCACACCGACGAGCTCACCCACACCCTCGCCGCCCTTCTCGAACCGCACCTTGCCGGCGGCGACACCCGCAGCGCGCTCGCCCACCTGCTCGAACTCGAATACAACCCGCACATCCGCCGCGCCACCGTCACCGACCGGCAGGGCGTGCCGCTGGCCAGCGTCAGCCGCGGCAGCGACACCGAAGCCCTGCACGCCGAGCCCCTTGCCACCACGCCGATCCCCCTGCCCGATGCCGCGCGCCACGCCTCCCAGGAGCCGACCCGCCACGGCGCCGAGCACGTCGTCGCCTGGTCCGGCATCGGCGCCCAGGCCCCGCTGGGCTGGCTGCGCGTCGAGGTCGCCCCCACGTCCGGCGAAAACTGGCGCCACATCATCGCCGACAGCCTGTTCGCCGGCATCCTCACGCTGATCCTCGGCACCCTCGCGATCCGCCACTTCCTGCGTCGGCCGCTGCAAAGTCTGGCCCGCGCCACCGGCTTCGCCGAACAGCTCGAATCCGCCCAGGGCACGATCCTCGACGACGCCAGTCCGGTGGCCGAGGTGCGCCAGCTGGTGGACGCCCTCAACCGCACCTCGCTGCGCCTGCACGAGGGCAACTCCGCCCTTGCCGCCAGCGAATCGCGCAACCGCGCCGTCGCCGAAGCGTCCCTCGACAGCATCGTCACCCTCGACGAAGGCGGCGCCATCCTCGAGTTCAACCCCGCCGCCGAGCGCACCTTCGGCATCCGCCGCGAAGCCGCCATCGGCCAGCGCGCCATCACCCTGCTGTTCCCCGAACGGGTCCGCGACGCCCAGACCGAGATCCTGCGCGAACGCCTCGCCGACACCCGCCCCGACAGCATCGGCGAGCGCATCGAGGCGGTTGCCCTGCGCCGCGGCCCCGGCCAAACCATCAGCGAGTTCCCCGCCGAAGTCGCCCTCGTCGCCGTCAACAGCGGCGGGCGCCGGCTCATCACCGCCTACGTGCGCGACATCGGCGAACGCAAGGCCGCCGAAGCCGCCATGCGCCAGGCGCGCGATGCCGCCGAGGCCACCAGCCGCTCGAAGAGCGATTTCCTGGCCAACATGAGCCACGAGATCCGCACCCCGATGAACGCCATCATCGGCATGACCGACCTCACCCTCGACACCCGGCTCGACCCCGAACAGCGCGAATACCTCACCCTCGTCAAGACCTCGGCCAACGCCCTGCTCGGGATCATCAACGACATCCTCGACTTCTCGAAGATCGAGGCCGGCAAGCTCGACTTCGAGCACATCGACTTCAGCCTGCGCGACTGCGTCGCCCTCGCCGTGCGCACCCTGCAGCAACGCGCCGCCGAAAAGGACCTGCAGCTCACCGCCCAGGTCGCCCCCGCCGTACCCGACAGCCTCGTGGGCGATCCGCACCGGCTGCGTCAGGTGCTCATCAACCTGATCTCCAACGGCATCAAGTTCACCGACCAGGGCGAAGTCTGCGTCCTCGTGGAACCCGGCCATCAGGCCGGCAACGCCGACCAATCCGGCATCGAGCTGGCGTTCAGCGTGCGCGACACCGGCGTCGGCATTCCGGCCGACAAGCAGGGCCTGATCTTCGAAGCCTTCTCCCAGGCCGACACCTCCACCACCCGGCGCTACGGCGGCACCGGCCTCGGGCTCACCATCAGCGCCCAGCTGGTGCAGGCCATGGGCGGTCGCATCGGCGTGCAGAGTGCGCCGGGCGAAGGCAGCACCTTCCACTTCACCGCCCACTTCGAAGCCGGCCACGCCGCACCGCTGGCCGAAGAAAAGACCCACCTCGAGGGCCTGCCCGTCCTCGTCGCGGTGGACAACGACAGCGAACGCGGGATGCTCGTCGAGCTGCTGCGACAATGGCGGATGGCGCCGGTCACCGTCGCCGACGCCAGCGGCGCCCTGCGCGAACAGGCCCGCGGCGGCGCCGACGGCAAGCCCTACCGGGTCATCCTCATCAGCACCCAGCTACCCGACATCGAAGGCTTCGACCTCGCCGAGGCGATCCTCTCGGCCGCCGGGCCCGCACCCTGCGTCGTCATGCTCGCCGGCGAAGGTCGCCGCGGCGACGGCGCGCGCTGCCGCGAGATGGGCATCTCCGCCTACCTGCCGATGCCGACCCCGCCGTCCGATCTGCTCAACGCCATCCTGCTCAGCGTCGACCCGGTGGACGACACCGGCAACGAGCGTTCGCCGCTCATCACCCGCCACAGCCTGCGCGAACAGAAACGCCAGCTGCGCATCCTGCTGGCCGAAGACAACGCGGTGAATCAGACCCTGGCCCTGCGCCTGCTCGCCAAGCTCGGCCATCAGGCCGACGTTGCCGGCAACGGCCAGGAAGCCCTCGACCTGCACGCCCGGAACCGCTACGACCTGGTGCTGATGGACGTCCAGATGCCGGTGATGGGCGGCTTCGACGCCACCCGCAAGATCCGCGAGCGGGAGGCCGCCGGTTCGCCGCGCACCCCGATCATCGCGATGACCGCCCACGCCATGAAGGGCGACCGGGAGCGCTGCCTCGCCGCGGGCATGGACGGCTACCTCTCCAAGCCGGTGCATGCGCCCGATCTGGTGGACGTGCTGATCCACCACTCCGGCCACGACGATCCCCCGCCGCCGCGCAGCGAACCCACCACCGTCAGCGGTCCGGTGTTCGAGCGTGGCAAGGTGCTGTTCAATCTGGGCGGCGACGAGGAACTGCTCGCCCAGCTCATTGAAATGTACGCCGAGGATGAACCCCGGCTGGTGGGCGACATCGACGCCGCGGTCAAGGCCCGCGATGCCGAAGCCTTGTACAACGCCGCCCATGCCCTCAAGGGCGCGGTGTCCAACTTCTGCGCCAACCGCGCCCAGGCCAGCGCGCTGCTGCTCGAACGCCTCGGCCGCGAGAAGCGCATGGACGACGCACCGGCCGCCCTCGCCGCCCTGCACCGGGAACTCGCCGCCCTGCGCGAAGCCTTCGCGCAGGCGGCCTGAGCCCCCCGCGCGTCAGGACTTGGCCTGGATCAGCTCGACCTTGTAGCCGTCCGGGTCCTCGACGAAAGCGATCACCGTGGTGCCGTGCTTCATCGGCCCGGCCTCGCGCACCACCTTGCCGCCGCGGGCACGGATCGCGTCGCAGGCGGCGTAGGCGTCGGGCACCTCCAGCGCAATGTGGCCGTAGGCCGTGCCCAGCTCGTAGGACGCGACGCCCCAGTTGTGGGTCAGTTCCAGCACCGCGCCATCGGCCTCGTCCTGGTAGCCCACGAAAGCCAGCGTGAACTTGCCCTCCGGGTAATCGTTGCGGCGCAGGAGGCGCATGCCGAGCACCTCGGTGTAAAAGGCGATGGAGCGGTCGAGATCGCCGACGCGCAGCATGGTGTGCAGAAGTCGCATGGTCGTAGTCCTGAAGTCAGAGGGAAGGAAGATCCGTCGCCGCCTCGCGCAGCGCCTTGCGGGCGGCGACGTGATCGGGATACAGCGCTGCCACCACCGACCAGAAACGCGGCGAGTGGTTCATTTCGACGAGATGGGCCACTTCATGGGCCACCACGTAGTCGATGAGCGGCAAGGGCAGGTGGATCAGCCGCCAGTGCAGCCGGATGCCGCTACGGCTGCTGCAGCTGCCCCACCGCGTGCGGGCATTGGAGAGCGTCACCGGCGGGACCGGCCGCGCGAGGCGCAGGCAGAATTCCTCGACCCGATTTCTGAACAAATCGAGGCCCTTTTGTTGCAATTCCCGCAACAATAACCGGCGTACATCGCCCCCGCTACGCGGCAGCAGTTCGAGCACGCGCTCGGTACCGAGGCCGTGCCAGTGCGCGCGATTGTTGCCGCGCCCGATGCGCAGCGTCCAGGATTCGCCGAGGAACGGCAACGCCGTGCCGTCGGCAACCTCGAAAGATGGCGGCGCAGACGGCGCCGGCCGGCTGCGCAGTTTGTCCACGACCCACGCGGCGTGGCTGCGGATGAAGGCCTCGGCCTCGCGCAGGCCAACCCGCAGCGGGACCCCGACGGTCAGACCGCGATGATCGACGCGCAGACCCAGCGTCTTGCGGACGCTGCGGCGCAGGGTGTAAGCCACCCGCAGCCCGTCCAGCACGATCTCGCGGGATTCGACGGCCGGCGCGGTCACGCCTGCGCGGACTCCTTGCGACGGGGTTGCGCTTGGCGGTAGTGATGGGGAAACAGGCGCCGCATCTCGCCCTCGATCCACGCCTCGGTGCGGGCATTGATCTCGTCGGCGGACAGGCCGGTGGTGTCGATCGGCGGCCCGACGCTCACCACCACTTCGCCGGGGCGCTTTAGGAAGGCGTTGCGCGGCCAGAACTCGCCGGCGTTGTGGGCCACCGGCACCACCACCGTGCCGGTCCGCGCCGCCAGCCATGAACCGCCGGCCTTGTAGCGCTTCTTGCTGCCCGGGGCGACACGGGTGCCCTCGGGGAAGATCGTGACCCAGAAGCCGTGAGCCAGGCGGTCCCGCCCCTGCTCCTCGACCTGGGCCAGCGCATCCTTGCCGGCCGAGCGATCGATGGCGATCATCGGCATCTGGGCGATGCCCCAGCCGAAGAAGGGCAGCTTGTGGATTTCCTTCTTCATCACGAAGACCATCGGCGGGAAGATGTCCTGCAACATGATGGTCTCCCAGGCCGACATGTGCTTGGACATGACGATGGCCGGGCCGGCGGGGATGTTCTCGACCCCGATCAGGCGGTACGGGATGCCCAGCACATGCTTGATCACCCACGCCATGATGTGGGGCCAGCCGCGGATGATCTTGTGGCGCAGCTCGGGGCCGAAGGGAAAGGTGGCCATCGCGATCAGCGCGTACAGCGGCGTGAAGATCGCGAGGGCGAGCATGAACAGCAGATTGCGAAGCAGAACCACGATGGGCCTTCCTGTCAGGCGGTGAGCTGGGCGGCGACCGCGGCCAGGTCGGCGAAAACCTGGGTGCCCTCGGGCAGCGCCGGGTCGAGCTGGGTCTTGGCGCCCTTGCCGGTGAGCACCAGGAAAGGCTGGCACCCCACCGCCGCGCCGGCCTGCAGATCGCGCAGGCTGTCGCCGACCACCGGCACGTCCTTCATGTCCACGTTGAAGCGCTCGGCGATCTGCACGAACATGCCCGGTTTGGGCTTGCGGCAGTCGCAGGTGGAATCGGCCGCGTGGGGGCAGAAGAAGATGGCGTC
The DNA here is from genome assembly GCF_041911615.1 of Zoogloea sp. Classification (GTDB taxonomy): domain Bacteria; phylum Pseudomonadota; class Gammaproteobacteria; order Burkholderiales; family Rhodocyclaceae; genus Zoogloea. The sequence goes on from NZ_JAYROR010000030.1 coordinate 14,161, forward strand.
CAGCCGCCCGCCCGCCAGGGCGAGGACCTTGGTCATCTTCTCGTTGATGGCGTTGAGGGTGTCCATGTCGAACAGGCCGCGCCCGACGCCCGACTGGTTGGAGGCGACCACCACCCGCCAGCCGGATTCGTTGAGCCGCGCGATGGCTTCGAGGGAGCCGGGAATCGGCTTCCATTCGTCCGGCGACTTGATGAACTGGTCGGAGTCGAAGTTGATGACGCCGTCCCGGTCGAGCACGATGAGTTTCATGGACTTGCCCTCGTTTTACGTCAGGCCGACAGGCGCGAGATGTCCGCCACCTGGTTCATCAGGCCGGCGAGCTGGCCCAGCAGCGCCAGGCGATTCTGGCGCACCAGCGGCTCCTCGGCCATCACCATCACCTCGTCAAAGAAGCGATCCACCGCCGCGCGCAGGCCGGCGAGGACACGCAGCGCATCGGTGTAGGCCTCGTTCTGGAAGTGCGAACGGGCCAGCGGGGCAACTTCGACGATGGCGTGGAACAGCGCCTTCTCGGCATCCTCGACGAGCAGCGCGACGTCGGGCTCCTTGAGCTCGCCTTCGGCCTTCTTGAGGATGTTGACGATGCGCTTGTTGGCGGCGGCCAGCGCGGCGGCCTCGGGAAGTTGCTGGAAGGCGGCGACGGCTTCGAGCTTGGGCACGACGAGGTCGATGCGGGTCGGCTTCAGGGCCAGCACGGCGTCCACGGCATCCTGGGCATGGCCGGCGTCGCGGAGCAGGTTGCGCAGGCGCTCGAGCATGAAGTCGTACAGCGGCGCGTCCACCTCGGCGGTGAGCAGGCCCGACGCGAAGCCCTTGGCGGCTTCGCCGATCAGCTCGCCGAGGTCGAGCGGCAGCGGGGTTTCCATCAGGATGCGCAGCACGCCCAGTGCGGCGCGGCGCAGGCCGAACGGGTCGCGGTCGCCGGTGGGGATCTGGCCGATACCGAAGAAGCCGGCCAGCGCGTCGAGCTTGTCGGCCAGCGCCACGGCGTTGCCGATGTTGGTGTCGGGCAGCGCGTCGCCGGCGAAACGCGGACGGTAGTGCTGCTCGATGGCGTCGGCGGTTTCGACGCTGGTGCCGGCGTCGAGGGCGTAGTAGCGGCCCATCGTGCCCTGCAGTTCGGGGAACTCGCCGACCATGTCGGTGAGCAGATCGGCCTTGCACAGCAGCGCGGCGTTGCTGGTCTTGGCCTCGTCGGCACCCAGGCGCACGGCGATCGTGCGGGCCAGGGCGTTGAGGCGCTGGACGCGCTCGCCCAGCGAGCCGAGCTTGTTGTGGTAGACCACCGTGTCGAGCTTGAGGGCACGGGCGCCGAGGCCGACCTTGCGATCCTGCTCGAAGAAGAAGCGCGCGTCCGACAGGCGCGGACGAACCACGCGCTGGTTGCCGGCGACGATGTTCGACGGATCGGCCAGCTCCATGTTCGAGACGATCAGGAAGCGATTCTGCAGCTTGCCGGCGGCATCGAACAGCGGGAAGTACTTCTGGTTGGCGCGCATCGTCAGGATCAGGCATTCCTGCGGCACGGCCAGGAATTCGGCCTCGAACTCGCCGACGTAAACGGTCGGATGCTCGACCAGCGCGGTGACTTCGTCGAGCAGGTCGGCGTATTCGCCGAGCGTGGCATGTTGGCGACCGGCTTCGGTGACGAGCTGGGTCTCGATGTTGGCGCGGCGCTCGGCGAAATCGGGGATCACCTTGCCCTCGGCCAGGAGCGTGGGCTCGTAGGCGTCGGCGGTGGCGATCTCGATGTCGCCCTTGCTCATGAAGCGGTGGCCGCGGGTGGTGCGGCCGGATTCGATGTCGAGCACGCTGCCGGGCACCACGCTGGCGCCGTGGAGCATCGTGAGCTTGTGGGCCGGCCGCACGAAGGTGGCGTCGCCGTCCCCCCAGCGCATCACCTTGGGAATCGGCAGGGCCTTGAGGGCGTCCTGGACGATGCCGGCGAGCACCTCGCCGAGCTTCGCGCCGGCCACGGTGGCGGTGTGGAACAGGGCTTCGGCCTTGCCGTCCATGCGGCGCTCGAAGCCGGCTACCGCGGACAGCGGAATGCCCTTGGCCTCGAGCTTCTTGGTGAGGGCCGGGGTGGGCTGGCCGTCGGCCGTGAGGGCGACGGAAACCGGCATGATCTTCTCGGTCACGTCCTTGGCGGCGGCCTCGGCGAGCACCTGGGCGACGGTCACCGCGAGGCGGCGCGGGGTGGCGAACCAGCGGAAGTCACCGTCGGCCGCGGCGAGCCCGCGGGCGCGCAGGCCGGCCACGATGGCGTTGGCGAAGGCCTGGCCCAGCTTGGGCAGCGCCTTGGGCGGGAGTTCTTCGGTGAGCAGTTCAACGAGCAGGGTCGCGCCGGTCATCACGCGGCCTCCTTCTTGAGCATCGGGAAGCCGAGGGCTTCGCGGGAGTTGTAATAGGCCTGGGCCACTTCACGGGCCAGGGCACGCACGCGGCCGATGTAGGCGGCGCGCTCGGTGACGGAGATCGCCCCGCGGGCGTCGAGCAGGTTGAAGGTGTGGGAGCACTTCATGACCATCTCGAAGGCCGGCAGCACCAGCGGCACCGCCATCAGGCGCTTGGCCTCGGCCTCGTACTCGCCGAACAGGCGGAACAGCCATTCGACGTTGGAGTGCTCGAAGTTGTAGGTGGATTGCTCCACTTCGTTCTGGTGATAGACGTTGCCGTAGGTGACCGGGGTGCCATCCGGACCGATCGACCAGACCAGGTCATAGACGTTCTCGACGCCCTGCAGGTACATCGCCAGGCGCTCGAGGCCGTAGGTGATCTCGCCCAGCACCGGCTTGCAGCTGAGGGAGCCGACTTCCTGGAAGTAGGTGAACTGGGTGACCTCCATGCCATCGAGCCAGACTTCCCAGCCCAGCCCCCAGGCGCCAAGAGTGGGGGATTCCCAGTCGTCCTCGACGAAGCGGATGTCGTGGGCGCCCGGGTCGATGCCCAGTGCGCGCAGGCTGTCGATGTAGAGCTCCTGGATGTTGGCCGGCGACGGCTTGAGCACCACCTGGTACTGGTAGTAGTGCTGCAGGCGGTTGGGGTTCTCGCCGTAGCGGCCGTCCTTCGGGCGGCGGGAAGGCTGGACGTAGGCGGCGTTCCAGTGTTCCGGGCCGATGGAGCGCAGGAAGGTGGCGGTGTGGAAGGTGCCGGCGCCGACCTCGATGTCGTAGGGCTGGAGCAGCGTGCAGCCGTGCTCGGCCCAGAAGTTCGAGAGGCGCAGGATGATCTGCTGGAAAGTCGGTTTTTGGACGGACATGGATGCGGAGCGGCGCTCGCCGCACGATATTGGGCAAAGTTTCGATTTTACTGCGTTTGGGCGGACAGCGAACGCTCTGTCGCGCCGGGGTGCGCGGAAACGCCTTCAGAGCCCGCCGCCGGGCGCTGCGTAAGCAAATTAGCGAATCCTGTTCAAGAACGCGCCGCGCGCCGCCATTAAAAAAACCGGGTAAGTCATCAATAACCAGAAATGTCACCGATCATTCCCGCAATGGCCGGACTTCCGGTCTGGCAGCCACAGGGTCCGGCCGGGAATCGGGGACTGGGAGAAACCGCACCATGAAACTCGCCACCCTGCGTGTCGCGTCGCGCATGCGCCTGCTCATCGCACTGACCATGATCGGCTTGATCGTGCTGTGCGGGGTCAGCTTGAGCGGCCTGCGCTCCAGCATGCTGAACGAGCGCAAGCTGCAGACCCGGCATCTCGTCGAAAACGGCGTCGGCGTGGTCAAGCACTTCCAGCAACTGGCCAAGTCCGGCGCCATGAGCGAGGCGGGTGCCCGCAAGAGCGCCGCCGAAACCCTGCGCGCCATGCGCTACGACAAGGGCAACTACCTCTTCGTGGTGGACAACAACGCCCGCTACATCCTCTTTCCCGCCCGCCCCGAACGGGAAGGCTCCGACGCCGCGACGATGAAGGACACCAACGGCAAGCTCATCATGAAGGAACTGATCGGCGCCGCGACGGCCGGCGGCGGCTACGTGGACTATTGGTTCCCGAAGGCCGGCGGCACCGAATCGCTGCCCAAGATTTCCTACGCCCTCGGCGTGCCCGAATGGGGCTGGGTGATCGGCACCGGCATCTACATCGACGACGTGGACACCGAATTCCGCGAGATCGCCCTCGTGCTGGGCGGCATCTCGCTGCTCGTGCTGGGCGCGCTCGGCCTGTTCGGCTGGCGCGTCAGCGCGAGCGTGACGACCCAGTTGGGCGGCGAGCCCAGAACCGCCACCGCAGTGATGCAGCAGGCCGCCGACGGCGACCTGACCGCCAGCCTGGCCGATAGCAACAGCGGCAGCATGCTCCACGCGCTGGGCACGATGATGCTGTCGCTGCGTCGGATGGTGGGCGAGATCAACAGCGGGGCGAACCAGCTCGTCAGCAACGCCGACCACATCACCCAGGTGTCGTCCCAGGTGGCCGAGGCGGCCGAACGTCAGTCCGACGCGACGGCGGCGATGGCGGCGGCGATGGAGGAACTCACCGTCAGCTCCGGCCACATCTCCGACAGCGCCCGCGAGACCGAGAAGAATGCTCAGGAGTCGATGCGCCTGGCCGCCGCCGGTACCGAGCGGGTCAATCAGGCGGTGAGCGCCATCCGCAAGATGTCGGAGACGGTGATCGGCGCCTCGGAGCGCATCCGCGCCCTCGAGGAGCGCATCGGTCAGGTCTCGTCGATCGCCAACGTGATCAAGGAGATTGCCGGCCAGACCAACCTGCTGGCCCTCAACGCCGCCATCGAGGCGGCCCGCGCCGGCGAGCAGGGCCGCGGTTTCGCGGTGGTGGCCGACGAGGTGCGCAAGCTCGCCGAACGCACCTCCGCCGCCACCACCGAGATTGAGCAGATGATCGTCGGCATCCAGGGCGATACCGGCAACGCGGTGAGCGCGATGAACGCCGCCCTGCCCGAGGTCGACCAGGGCATCGCGCTGGCGGCCGCCGCTTCGGAAGCGCTGTCCGCCATCGAGGAAGGCGCCCAGGCCGCCCTCGCCCGGGTGCACGAGATCGCCGACGCGACCCACGAGCAAAGCGCGGCCAGCACCGCCATCGCGCTGCGGGTCGAGGAAATCTCCCACATGGTCGAGGCGACCACCACCAACATCCGCGGCGCCGCCGAAGCGGCGGTGAGCCTCGAGCGCATCGCCGGCGGGCTGAAGGATCAGATCGCCCGCTTCAAGGTCTGACCGACGGGGCGGCCTCGCCGCCCGTCGCCAGTCGTTTGTCCAGCCCCACCACCACCACCGTGACGAGGGCGGCGGCCGCGATCTCCAGCCAGGCCACCACCCCGATCGGCGCCGACGCGAACACCCGGTTCATCGCCGGCAGGTAGGTGAAGCCCGCCTGCAGCAGCGCCATCGCCCCGATGCCGCCCCAGAACCACGGGTTGGACCACCACCCGCAGCGCCAGAACGGCCCGCGCAGGTTGCGACAGTTGAAGAGGTAGGCGATCTCGCCGGCCACGAAGACGTTCACCGCCACCGTCCGCGCCTCCTCCAGCGACGCGCCGAGCGCGCGCCAGCGCAGGAACAGCCCAAAGGCCGCCACCAGCAGCAGCCCCCCCACCAGCACGATGCGCCGGACCAGCACCCGGTCGAGGATCGGCGCGCCTGGCGCGCGCGGCGGGCGCGCCATCACGTCGCCCTGGATCGGCTCGAAGGCGAGCGCGAGGCCCAGCAGCACCGCGGTGGTCATGTTGATCCACAGGATCTGCAGCGGCGTGATCGGCAGCGTGACACCCGCCAGCACCGCGACGAGGATCACCAGCCCCTCGCCGAAATTGGTCGGCAACGTCCAGATGATGAACTTGACGAGGTTGTCGTACACGCCGCGGCCCTCTTCGATGGCGGCCTCGATGGTGGCGAAGTTGTCGTCGGTGAGCACCATCGCGGCAGCCTCCTTGGCCACCTCGGTGCCCCCGGCGCCCATCGCCACGCCGATGTCGGCGGCCTTCAGGGCCGGCGCGTCGTTCACCCCGTCGCCGGTCATCGCGACGACCTCGCCGTTGGCCTGCAGCGCCTGCACCAACCGCAGCTTCTGCGCCGGCTCGACGCGGGCGAAGACATTCACCTCGCCCACCACCGCCCGCAGCGCCGCATCGTCCAGTGCCGCCAGCGCGCGCCCGGTCAGCACCCGATCGTCCGCCGCCGCCAGCCCCAGCTGGCAGGCAATCGCCCGGGCGGTGTCGGCGTGGTCGCCGGTGATCATCTTGACGGCGACGCCGGCAGCGGCGCAGGCCCGTACCGCGCGGATGGCCGCCTGGCGCGGCGGGTCCAGCATGGCCTGGAGGCCGAGGAAGCACAACCCGCCGGCGAGGCCGGCTTCGTCCAGCAACCCCGCTCCGCCCGGGCCACGGGCGAAAGCCAGCACCCGCAGCCCCTCGGCGGCAAGCCGGCGGGCCTCGGCGTCGATGGCCGCCGCGTCGACGGCGTGCTCGCCACCATCGGCACCGCGCATCGTCGTGCAGCGCGGCAGCACCGCCTCGAGGGCGCCCTTGACGAAGACCGCGGTCCCGTCGCCGCCGCGATTGAGGGTGGCCATGAACTGACGCGTCGCGTCGAAGGCGATTTCGGCCAGGCGCGGCGCCCCCGCGCGCAGCGCCACCTCGTCGAGCCCGGCCTTGCGGGCGGCCACCAGCAGCGCCCCCTCGGTGGGATCGCCGGCAATCGTCCAGCCGTCGTCGTCGCGGACCAGTGCGGCGTCGTTGCACAGCACGCCGGCGACGAGCAGTTCGCGCAGCGCCCCGGCTGTCGCCACCGGCTCGCCGGCGCGGCTCAAGGTGCCGTCCGGCGCGTAGCCGTCGCCGCTCACCGCCACCCGGCCGGCGGCGGTGAAGAGGGCACGCACGGTCATCTGGTTTTCGGTGAGGGTACCGGTCTTGTCCGAGCAGATCACGGTGGTGCTGCCCAACGTCTCGACGGCGGGCAGGCGGCGGATGATCGCCCGCCGCCGTGCCATGCGGGCCACGCCGATGGCGAGGGTGACGGTGATCGCCGCCGGCAGGCCTTCGGGTATGGCACCGACGGCCAGCGCCACAGCGGCCATCAGCATGTCGAGCAGTGGCTCGCCGCGCAGGCTGCCCACCGCAAAGCCCAGCACCGCGAGCGCCAGGATGACGACCAGCAGGAAATTCGAGAAGCGCGCCATCGCGCGGGTGAGGGGCGTGGCCAGGGCGTCGGTGGCGTCGAGCAGGCTGGCGATGCGGCCGGTCTCGGTGGCGCGGCCGGTGGCGACGACCAGCCCGCCGCCCTGCCCCGCCACCACCAGCGTGCCGGCGTATGCCATGTTGGCACGGTCGGCGAGCAGGCTGTCGGCGGGCAGGGGCGCCACCTGCTTGGCCACGGCGGCGGATTCGCCGGTGAGGGCGGCCTCGGTGACCTGCAGGGCACGGCTGTCGAACAGACGCAGGTCGGCCGGCACCTTGTCGCCGGCGGCAAGCCACACCACGTCGCCAGGCACCAGCTCGGCCGCGTCCACGCGGCGGCGGCGCGCGTCGCGCAGCACCGTGACGTCGCTCGCCACGCTGCGCGCGAGCGCCGCCAGGGCGTCTTCGGCGCGACCTTCCTGGATGAAGCCGATCAGCGCATTGACCAGCACGACGCCGAGAATCACACCGGCGTCGGCCCATTCGCCGAGAAAGGCGGCAATGGCGCCGCTGGCGAGGAGGATGTAGATCAGCGGCTGGTGGAACTGCAGCGCAAAGCGCATGACCGGCCCCCGGCCGGCGCGCGCCTCGATGCGGTTGGGGCCGTGGCGGGCGAGCCGCTGGGCGGCCTCGGCGTTGGCCAGGCCGGCGTCGGCGCAGGAGGCGAGTGCGGCAAAGACTTCGTCGGGAGGACGGGCGTGCCAGTCGGGCGGCGTGGGTTCGGGCATGGCAGCGGTGGCGGTTACGTCACGGAGGTGTCACCGGGTGGGACCGCGATCCACCCCGGCGGGTTCGACGCGGCGGCCGCTGCCCCGGCCGCCACGCGGGGACGATCAGGCGTCGACCTTGGGCAGCAGCGACAGGGCCATCGCCAGTTCCTTCTCGTCGTACTGCTGGTCGACCAGCTTGCCCGACAGGTAATTGGTGTAAGACGTCATGTCGAAATGACCGTGGCCGGACAGGCAGAACAGGATCGTCTCGCTCTTGCCTTCGGCCTTGCAGCGCAGGGCTTCCTCGATGGCGCCGCGGATCGCGTGGGTGGATTCCGGCGCCGGCACGATGCCTTCGCTGCGCGCGAACATCACGCCGGCCTCGAAGCAGGCGGTCTGGGCGTAGGACTGGGCCTCGATCAGGCCCAGCTCCATGACGTGGCTCACCAGCGGCGCCATGCCGTGGTAGCGCAGACCGCCGGCGTGCAGCCCCGGCGGCGTGAAGTCACTGCCCAGGGTGTGCATCTTGACCAGCGGCGTGAGGTGGGCGGTGTCGCCGAAATCGTAGGCGTACTTGCCACGCGACAGCGACGGACAGGCGGCCGGCTCGACCGCGACGATGCGGCGCTTCTTGGTGCTCTCGCCCCGCAATTGCAGGCCCAGGAAGGGAAAGGCGATACCGGCGAAGTTGGAGCCGCCACCGACACAGCTGATGACCACGTCCGGATCGTCGCCGGCCATTTCCATCTGCATGATGGCTTCTTCGCCGACGATGGTCTGGTGCAACAGCACGTGGTTGAGCACCGAGCCCAGCGCGTACTTGGTATCGTCGTTCTTGGCGGCGACTTCGACCGCTTCCGAGATCGCGATGCCGAGGGAGCCGATGTGATCCGGGTGCTGGGCCAGCACGGCGCGGCCGTAGTCGGTCTGGTCGGACGGCGAGGCGATGCAGCGGGCACCCCAGGTTTCCATCAGGGCGCGGCGGTAGGGCTTCTGGTCATACGAGACGCGCACCTGGAACACCGTCACGTCGAGGCCGAACAAGCCGCCGGCGTAGGACAACGACGAGCCCCACTGGCCAGCGCCGGTTTCGGTGGACAGCCGCTTGACGCCTTCCTGGGCGTTGTACCAGGCCTGCGGCACGGCGGAGTTGGGCTTGTGGCTGCCGGCGGGCGACACGCCCTCGTACTTGAAGTAGATCTTGGCCGGGGTGCCGAGCAGCTTCTCGAGGCGGCGGGCGCGGAACAACGGGCTCGGGCGCCACTGGCACAGCACGTCGCGGACGGGCTCGGGGATGTCGATGTAGCGCTCGGTGGACATCTCCTGGGCGATGATCGCGTTGGGGAAGATCGGCGCCAGATCGTCGGGGCCCAGCGGCTGCAGGGTGCCGGGGTGCAGCGGAGGCGGCAGCGGCACCGGCAGGTCGGCGGCAATGTTGTACCAGGCCTTGGGCATGCGGGACTCGTCGAGCAGATACTTGATCTGGTCGCTCATGGTTTTCTTCTCCTGATCGATCTTGGTTTCGTGGTGCGGAAAAAAGTGGCCGGGTCGCGGCGCGGGCCGCTCAGGCCGCCAGGTCTTCGAGACTGAGCGCCCAGCGCTTCATCAGGAAGCGCAGCAGGGTCTGCTCGCCCTCGCTGACGGTGCCGTCGGCCTTGGCGATGATGAGCATCGCCGACAGGGCGACCTTGCGCTTGGCCGGGTCGGTGATGTCGTCGGCGAGGCGGGCGAGGCGACGGTCTTCCAGGAGGAACACCCGCTCCTGCTCGGCTTCGGTGATCACGTCGCGACAGCAGTCGAGCAGCGCCTGGACCAGCACGTCGCGGTCGACGCCGACAAGGGCGGCGGTATCGTGGTGCTTGAGCCAGTCGATTTCCCGGTTGTCCAGCCGGCCGTCGGCGAGGATCGCCATGGCGATCAGGCGGGCGAGCGCCTCGGGGCTGTTGGTCGGATAGGCGCGCATGGGTCGAGGATCCTGTTCGATAATGGGCGGCCTGCAATCATACGCTCATACGCGCCGGCGCTCCCGCCGGGGCAGGCCGTCAGGCCCGCCGACGCGCCGCCACCGCCGCTGCGGCAAGCACCGCCAGGGCCACGCCCACCGCTGGCACGTTGCCCCAGCGGGCGTAGGGCGTCAGCCCCTGGTAGCCGCGCACCTCGACGTGCAGGGCGTCCGCCTTGAAGGGCGGCAGCACGTCCGCCACCTGGCCGTCGGGCATGACCAGCGCGGTCATGCCGGTGTTGGTGCTGCGCAGCATCGGGCGTCCGGTCTCGAGGGCGCGCAGGCGGGCGATCTGCAGGTGCTGAGGCTGGGCGAAGGAGTCGCCGTACCAGGCGAGGTTGGAGAGGTTCAGCATCAGCGTGGCCTCCGGCAGGCTGCGGATGAGCTCCTCGCCGAACACGTCTTCGTAGCAGATATTGACCGCCACCCGCTGCCCGGCCAGGGCCATCGGCGGCTGATGCTCGGGGCCACGGGTCTGATCGGCCATCGGGATGTGGGCAAAATCGTAGAACCAGCGGAACAGCGGCGGCGAGTATTCGCCGAAGGGCACCAGGTGCTGCTTGGCGTAATGGGCCGACGGCGAGCGGCCCAGGCTGATCGCGGCGTTGTAGATGCGACCGTCGGCGTCGCGGGTGAAGGTGCCCAGGATCACGTCGCCGCCGCGGTCGGCCACCGTGCGACCGACGGTCTCCAGGTAGCCCGGCGGCAGGTGGTCGATGAGCAGCGGGATCGTCGTCTCGGGCAGCACCACCAGCGTCGCCGGGTTGTCGCGAACCATCGTCAGGTTGCGGTCGAGCCAGGCTTGCAGCATCTCGGGCCGCCATTTGAGGCTCTGCTCGATGTTGGTCTGCAACAGCGCAACCTGCAGCGGCGCGCCGACCGGGGCGGTCCATTCGATCTGGCGCAGCCCCGCCCCGCCTACGGCGACGAGCACCACCGCCAGCGCCGGCCGCCAGGCGCGCCCGGCCAGCGCCGCGACCGCCAGCGCAGCGGCGAGCGCGACCAGCCCGCCCACGCCGAACACGCCGAACACCGGCGCGAAGCCCGCCAGCGGGCTCGGCGGCGTCTGGCTGTAGCCCACCGCGAGCCACGGAAAACCGGTGAAGATCCAGCAGCGTGTCCATTCGAACACCAGCCAGGCGGCCGCGAAGACGACTGCATCCGGCCCCGCCCTGCCCCGCCTGAGCCCTCCGAAGGCCGCGCCGGCGAACCCGGCGAAGACCCCGACCAGCGCGCAGAACAGCAGCACCGCCAGCGCGGCCAGGGGCACCGGCATGCCGCCGAAACGGTGCAGCGCCACGTAGAGCCACGACACGCCGCCGAGCATGGCGCCCAGCCCCCACGCGAAGCCGATGCCGAAACCCGCGCCGACGCGGGAACGCAGCGTCAGCCCGGCGGGCGACAGCGCCCCCGGGCCGAGCAGCCAGAACAGCACGCCGAGGGCGACGAAGATCAGCGGAAACCATCCGATCGGGGCGTACGCCAGAACCGACGCCCCCCCGGCCAGGAAGGCGCCCGTGCGCCGCAGCCAGCCCATCAGCCGCCGACCGCGTCGGGGTCGGGCATGCGCTCGACCAGCAGGGAGTGGATGCGTCGACTGTCGGCGCGCAGCACCTGGAAGCGCAGGCCTTCGAGTTCGACGACCTCGTTGCGCTTGGGCAGACGTCCGAGCTTGCGGATCAGCAAGCCGCCGACGGTGTCGTATTCGTTGTCGCTGAAAGTGGAGCCGAAGGCCTCGTTGAAGTCCTCGATCTCGGTGCTGGCCTTGACGCGGTAGCGGCCGGCCTGGTCGATGCGGATGTTGTCGGCCGCCTCGTCGAAATCGTATTCGTCCTCGATGTCGCCGACGATCTGCTCCAGCACGTCCTCGATGGTGACCAGACCAGCGACGCCGCCGTATTCGTCCACGACGATGGCCATGTGGTTGCGGCTCACCCGAAAATCCCGCAGCAGCACGTTGAGGCGCTTCGATTCGGGCACGAACACCGCCGGGCGGAGCATGTCGCGCAGGTTGAAGGATTCGCCGGCAAAAACCCGCAGCAGATCCTTGGCGAGGAGGATGCCCACCACGTCGTCCTTGCTGTCGCCCACCACCGGAAAGCGCGAATGGGCGGCGCCGATGGCGAATCGGGTGATGTCCTCGACGGAGTCGTCGATGCTGACGACGTCCATCTGGGCGCGGGGGATCATCACGTCGCGCACCTGCATTTCGGACACCTGGAGCGCACCTTCGATGATCGCCAGCGCATCCGCGTCGAAAAGGTTGCGGTCGTGGGCGGAATGCAGGAGGTGCAGCAGTTCTTCGCGGTCTTCCGGCTCCCGGGTCAGGAGGGCGGAAAGCCGTTCGAGCAAGGACGGTTTACTACTGGAGGGTTCCATAAAAAGGGTTGATGAGAAATGGGCGATGGGCGATGAACCGGAATCCCGACCCATCGCCCATGGCGCATTGCTCACCCCACCGCGTCATCGTTCGCCCGCGTACGGGTCGGCATAACCCAGCCCGGCCAGAATCTCGCGCTCGCGCGCTTCCATCTCCTCCGCCTCGGCGTCGTCCTCGTGGTCGAAGCCCTGCAAATGCAGCATACCATGCACGGATAAGTGGGCGTAATGGGCGTCCAGGGGCTTGCCCTGCTCCGCCGCCTCGCGCTCCACGACCTGCCGGCACAGCACCAGATCGCCCATCAACGGCAACCCTTCGGGCAGCGGCATGTCCTCGCCTTCATCGTAGGCGAAGGTGAGCACGTTGGTGGCGTAATCCTTGCCGCGGTAATCGCGGTTGAGCTCGCGGCCTTCGGCTTCGTCGACGATTCGCACGGTGATGCGCGCCGCGCCGGGCTCCGCAGCGCGCAGCCAGCGGCGGAAGTCGGGGCGCGAAGGTACGCCCTCGCGGTTACAGGCGTATTGCACCGAGAGATCGAGGCGGCGGGGAAGACGGATTTCGTTCATTGCTGGGTCTGCTGTTGCTGGGGGGCGGCGGCACGTTGGGCATGCTTTTCGTAGGCGTCGACGATGCGGGCGACGAGCGGATGGCGGACGACGTCCTCCTTGAGGAAGCGGGTAAAGGCCACGCCACGCACGTCGGCGAGCACGCTGACCGCCTCGCCGAGGCCGCTTTTCTGGCCGCGGGGCAGGTCCACCTGGGTGAGGTCGCCGGTGATCACCGCCCGCGAGCCGATGCCGATGCGGGTGAGGAACATCTTCATCTGCTCGGGCGAGGTGTTCTGGGCCTCGTCGAGGATGATGAAGGCCCGCGACAGCGTGCGCCCGCGCATGAAGGCGAGCGGCGCGATCTCGATGCAGCCGCGCTCGAAGAGCTTGGTGACCCGATCGAAGCCCATCAGGTCGTAGAGCGCGTCATAGAGCGGGCGCAGGTAGGGATCGACCTTCTGGGCCAGATCGCCGGGCAGGAAGCCGAGGCGCTCGCCCGCCTCGACGGCCGGGCGGGTGAGGACGATGCGCTCGACGTGCTCGCGCTCGAAGGCGTCGACGGCGCTGGCCACCGCGAGGTAGGTCTTGCCGGTGCCGGCCGGGCCGATGCCGAAGGTGATGTCGTGTTCCTGGATCTGACGGATGTACTCGACCTGCCGCGGGGTGCGCCCGTGCAACTCGCTCTTGCGGGTGAGCAGCGCCGGCGCCGGCTGGTTGGCCTGGGACAGGTTGGCCAGCTCGATGAGACCGAGCTGGATGTCGTCCACCGACAGCGGCACGTCCGACTTGTCGTAGAAATGACGCAACGCCCGCGCGGTGACGTGAGCCTGCGGCACTTCGCCGTGGATCGTGAAGCGCTCGCCCCGGCGGGCGATGGTCACGTCGAAGGCGGTCTCGATCTGGCGGATGTTTTCGTCGAGCGCCCCGCACAGGTTGGCGAGGCGCACGTTGTCGAGGGGATGCAGCGTGATGTCGGTCGGTTTCATCGGGCACATGCTGCCAGAGCACGGCCCGGCGGGAAAGTCGAATTCAACGGCATCCTCAATCTTTGACGACGATCTCGCCGCGCAGCGAATGGGGCAGCGCCGAGACGATCGTCACATCCACAAAGTTGCCGACGAGCCGCGGATTGCCGGCGAAGTTGACGACCCGGTTGTTGTCGGTGCGCCCGGCAAGCTCGTTCGGGTCCTTCTTCGACGGGCCTTCGACCAGGATGCGCTGCACGGTGCCGACCATGCCGGCGCTGATCGTGGCGGCGTGCTCCTCGATGCGCTTCTGCAGGCGGGCGAGTCGCGCCAGCTTCACGTCGGCCGGCGTGTCGTCAGCCATGTCGGAGGCCGGCGTGCCGGGGCGCGCGCTGTATACAAAGCTGAACGAGGTGTCGAAGCCGAGCTCTTCGATGAGCTTCATCGTCGCCTCGAAATCCGCCTCAGTCTCGCCCGGGAAGCCCACGATGAAGTCGGACGACAGCGAGATGTCGGGCCGCGCGGCGCGCAGCTTGCGCACCAGCGACTTGTATTCGAGCACCGTGTAGCCACGCTTCATGGCCGCCAGCACGCGGTCGGAGCCGGCCTGCACCGGCAGGTGCAGGTGCGACACCAGCTTGGGCAGCCTGGCGTAGGCGTCGACGACGCGCTGGGTCATCTCGCGGGGGTGCGAGGTGGTGTAGCGCAGGCGCTCGATGCCGGGGATGTCGTGCACGCATTCGAGCAGGAAGGCGAAGTCGGCCATCTCGCCGTCGGCGCCGTCGATGGGCGCGCGCCAGGCGTTGACGTTCTGACCCAGCAGCGTCACCTCTTTGACGCCCTGCGCCGCCAGCCCGGCCACTTCGGCGAGCACGTCGGCGAGCGGACGATAGACCTCGTCGCCGCGGGTGTAGGGCACGATGCAGAAGGTGCAGTACTTGGAGCAGCCCTCCATGATCGACACGAAAGCGCTGGCGCCCTCGACGCGGGCCGGCGGCAGGTTGTCGAACTTCTCGATTTCGGGAAACGAGATGTCCACCTGCGAGCGGCCCGAGGCCTTGCGCTCGGCGATCAGCTTGGGCAGGCGGTGCAGCGTCTGCGGCCCGAACACCAGATCCACGTACGGCGCGCGCTGGACGATCGCCTCGCCCTCCTGGCTCGCCACGCAGCCGCCGACGCCGATGATCAGGTTGGGGTTCTTCTGCTTGAGGTGCTTGACCCGGCCGAGGTCGTGGAAAACCTTCTCCTGCGCCTTCTCGCGCACCGAGCAGGTGTTGAACAGGATCACGTCCGCGTCTTCCGGGTTGTCGGTCTTCTCGAGCCCGTCGGCCGCACCGAGCACATCCGCCATTTTGTCCGAGTCGTACTCGTTCATCTGGCAGCCGAAAGTCCGGATATAGAGCTTTTTCATCACGTGTTGACCAAGAGCCATCAAACCCCTATTATAGCGGGCTTCGGTCGGTGATGTAGCTCAGACGGTTAGAGCGACGGATTCATAACCCGTAGGTCGGCAGTTCGATTCTGCCCATCACCACCAACCCGATTTCAAGCAAAAGGCCAATCCTCACGGGTTGGCCTTTTGCTTTTGCGTCCTGCCATCCGCCGGTTTGGGTTGGCGACGCCCTGCCCGCCCGAAAGGATCGGCCCCTGTACCGGCCCAGTCTGGCGCGATAGTATCCGGCGCATCTTCGACGAGAAAAACCGACATGACATCGACCTGGCTGGTGCGTGCCGACAGCGGCGGACGTCTCGCCTCCGAATTCAAGACCCGGGGGCTGGTGGCCATCGGCTTCATCGGCGCGGGCAATACGCTGGAGCTGGCGTCCCGGGAGGCGTTTTTCAATCGCATGAGGGAAGGCTACCCGCAGGATTCCAAGGCCAAGCAGGCCAACGCGGCCGGACAGATGTACCGCTTCGTGCGGGAGATGCAGATCGGCGATCCGGTGCTCACCTACGACAACGCCCGCCGCAGCTACCTAGTCGGCCGGGTGACGGGTAGCGCGCAATACGAGCAGAGCCTGTTCGACGGCGAGTTCCGGACTTTCCGCAAGGTGCAGTGGCTGAACGAGGTGGCCCGCGACAGCCTCTCGGCAACTGCGCGCAATTCCCTCGGCTCGGTCCTGACGCTGTTCAAGGTGCCTCCCGATAGCGTGGCCGGGATGGAAGCCCGGATGGGCGATGCCACGTCGCGCGCCGCCGCGGAGCCGCTCGACGGTGAGAACGAGCCCCTCGACGAGGCCGCGCTTCTCGACGATCTGCAGGCCCGCTCGCAAGAATTCATCAAGGACCGGATCAGCAAGCTGGACTGGTCGCAGATGCAGCATCTCGCCGCCGGGCTGCTGCGGGCGATGGGTTACAAGACCCGGGTCTCGCCGTCCGGCCCCGATCGGGGCAAGGATATCGTCGCGTCGCCCGACGGCTTTGGCTTCGAGCAGCCACGCATCGTGGTCGAGGTGAAGCATCGCAGCGAGCAGATGGGCAGCCAGGCGGTGCGCAGCTTTCTCGCCGTGCTCAGACCGCCTGGCGACAAGGGCTTGTATGTGAGCACCGGGGGCTTCAGTCGCGACGCCTACTACGAGGCGGAGCGCGCAGCCTGCCCCATCACGCTGATGAACCTAGACGATCTGGTCGAGGCGATTCTCGAACACTACGAGAACATGGATCTGGACACCCGCATCCTGCTGCCGCTGCGCCGCCTCTACTGGCCAGCCTGAGCGCCGCCACGCGGCCGCCCTCGTGAAAAAAGGCCAACCCGCGCGGGCTGGCCTTTTTTTCGGGCGATCTTCCGGCGGCGCGCCGGATCGTCTCAGTCGCGTGGGGGCGACGGTTCGTCCGGCGTGCCGGGCGGGCTGCGGCCGAGGAGTTCGAGGAGGTAGGCCCGCGTCGCCTGGAGGGCTTTGCGGTAGCGCCGGTTGGCCGGATCGTCGAGGAGCGGCTGCAGCCGGCCGAGCCACAGCGACGCGTCGTCGTCGTGGGCGTGGAGGGCGGCGTCGAGGGTGTCGATGACGGTCATGATCGCGGATTCCTGGGCTGCGGGGCGATGGGCGCCCGGGCAGGCGGGCCGCGCGCGCGGCCCGCGCCGCCCGATCAGGGCGTCTCGATATAGCTCACGGTGCTGCGCTCGCCGGCGGCGGGCTTGGTCAGCGTGGGCGTGTTGCGCACGTACTGCAGGAAGGAATCGGCGTAGTCGAGGAAGGTGTCCTCGCGCTGGGCGGCCGGGATCGCCTTGAAGGTGTCGTACTTGTCGCCCCCGTCGGCGGTGAAGTTGTTGGTGATCAGCTTGTAGCGCGCCGCCGGGTCGAGGGGCACCCAGGCGCCGGTGGCGGTGCGCAGTTCGAGGTTGGTGACGCGGCTGCCCTTGACCTGATTCATGTCCACCCGGAAGCGCAGGCCGCCGGTGTAGGGATAGGCGCCGGAGCCGGTGCCGTTGATGACCGAATCGATCCCGTCCTCGAGGGCCGACTTGACCTGCGCACCCGTGAGCACCAGGCGGTAGAGGGTGTTCTTGAACGGCAGCAGGGTGTAGATCTTGCCGACGGTGACGTTGCCGGCCGCCAGATCGATGCGCACGCCGCCGGCGTTCTGCAGGCTGATGTCGGCGCCACCGAAGCGCTGCCCCTGGGCGAGGAAGGCGTCCGCCACGAGCTGCTGGATGTCGCCGCCCTGGGCGATCACGGTGGCGTCCTTGTTGCAGACGTCGCCGAGGCTGGAACGGCTGGTATCGCGCTTGGTGCCGGGCACCCGACGCAGGCACAGGTTGTCGGCGGCGATGCCGGCGACCTGGGTGCCGAGGGCGTCCTTGGCGGCCTTGAACGGGGCCAGCACGGCGCTGGCGGTGGCCGACGGGGTGGTGGTGCGGAACACGCCGGAGGCATCGAGCTGGCTGCGGAAGGCGCTCGCATCGGCCGCCGCGGCGGTCGCGCCGGCCACCTTGTAGGTGTCGCCGACCAGCACCTGGGGCGCGCCGCTGCAGGACGTGACCACGCCGGCGGCGTCGAACTTCACGTCGAGCGCACCGACCGCGTAGGCGTATTGCCAGGCCTGGGCGATGCACACCGGGCGGCCGTCCTTGTCGGTGGCGGCGGTCGGGTAGGCGCCGGACGGGGTGAGGCCGTACGCGGCCATGCCGGCCGGCCCGAGCAAGGTGTGGGAATCGCCGCCGACGATGACGTCCACGCCCGACAGGCGGGGCGCGAGCGCCTTGTCGGCGTCGTAGCCCAGGTGCGACATCAGCACGATCTTGTTCACTCCCTGGGCGCGCAGGGCGTCGATGGCGGCCTGCGCGGCGGTGGCTTCGTCGAGGAAGACGGTGCCGGCGTCGGGACGCGAGGCGAACTGGGTCTTGTCCTTGACGGTGAGGCCGATCACGCCGACGGGCTGGCCGCCGCGCTGGATCACGGTGTAGTCGGCGATGCGCGAGGCCAGCGGCGAACCGGCGGCCGGGCGGATGTTGGCCGACAGCACCGGGGTCTTGCAGGCGCCGCCGCGCAGGAAATCGATGAACTTGACGAGGCCGGCGTTGGCGCTGTCGAACTCGTGGTTGCCGAGGGTGAAGGCATCGAAGCAGACGGTGTTCATCATCGCCGCGTCGGCCTCGCCCTCACTCTGGGTGAAGTACAGGTCGCCGGTGATGGCGTCGCCGGCATGCAGCTTGAGCACGTTGGCCTTGCTGGCGGCGAGCTGCTCGAAGGCGGCGGTGACGCGGGCGAAACCGCCCAGGTCTACGGTCACCGACTTGCTGGCGCCGGCGGCGTCCTTGAGCGTCAGGGTGGTGGTTTCGGCGTCGAGGTGGGAGTGGTGATCGTTGATGTGAAGGATCGTCAGATCGAGCGGCTGGCTGCTGGGCGCGCTGTCGTCGGTGCTGTTGCTGCCGCCACAGGCGGCGAGGCCGAGGGCGCAGCAGGCGGCGGCGAGCGTGGTGAGGGCGGTGCGGGGGCGGTGTGAGGTCATCGGGCGAGGTCGGGAGTTCGAAATGCCCGAAAGCCTATGTTCGCCCCGTTAAATCCGTGTGAATCGCCTCCGCCACAGCGAAAAGACCCGACGAACGGCGCCGCCTAGGCGCTGCCGGCCCCCGCGAGGCGCGCGGCAAAGCCGATGAACAGCACGCCGACGCCACCGGTGGCGCCCGAAGCCAGCCGCTGCCGGCGACGGAAGGCGTCGGCGAGGCGGCTGCCGCCGAAGATCAACGCCGACAGGTAGAGCGCGCTGAAGGCCTGGACGATCACGCCGAGGATCAGGAAGGACAGCGCCGGATGGGCGTAGCCGGGCGAGACGAACTGGATGAAGAAGGAGACGAAGAACAGGATCGCCTTGGGATTCATCAGGCTGATGACGAGGGCGACGCGGAACGGGTGCGACGCGTCCGCCGGGGGCGACGCCTCGTCCGCCGGCGCCCCGCTGCGCCAGCGGCGCACCGCGGCGCGGATCAGGCCGACGCCGAGCCAGCCGAGATAGGTCGCGCCAGCGTACTTGAGCGCCAGGAACAACGCCGGCGTGGCCTGCAGCAGCGAGGCCACGCCGGTGGCCGAGAGCAGCATCAGCACCGTGTCGCCCACGAAGATGCCGCAGGCGCCACGATAGCCCGCCGCCACGCCCCAGCGCGAGGCGACGGTCATCACGTAGAGGGAGTTGGGCCCGGGCAGCAGCACGACGAACAGCGTGCCGAGCACGAAGGTGGTGAGGTCGGTGATGCCGTAGAACATGGTTCGGGCCGCAGACAAAGAACGGATTATCGCAGCGGCACGGCCATGGAATCGAGGGTTGCGGGCAAGCCCGCGCGCCATGTGACCTTGCCGCGACGCAACAATCCTGTCGGCATCGCGCCGGCGTCGGCGCGGGCAAATAACCACTTTACCAAGATGGTTAAGGCTTGATTTTGGTCAAAAACCCTACTCTTTGCAGGGGTAGGATCGCCCCGGTTTTTCATCCAGATGAAACACATCGAGGGAGATCAAGAATGCACAAGAAACTCGTCGCCTGCACCCTGGCCGCCGTGGCCGCCCTGGCCGCCGGAACCGTCCAGGCCGAAGGCCCGTGGATGGTGCGCGCCCGCGCCGTCTACCTGAGCTGGGACAACGGCAACGCCGACGGCCTGCAGGACGCCGGCGTTGGCAAGGTGAGCGCCGACAAGCGCTGGATCCCGGAAGTGGACATCAGCTACTTCTTCACCAAGAACATCGCCGCCGAGCTGGTGCTGACCTATCCCCAGAACGTGGATATCAAGACCGGCGCACTGGGCGGCATCGGCCACGTGCAGGCGCTGCCGCCGTCGCTGCTGCTGCAATACCACTTCACCGACCTGGGCGCCTTCAAGCCTTACGTGGGCCTGGGCCTGAACTACACGATCTTCACCAAGGACAGCTTCAACACCGGCCTGGGCAAGGTGTCGGTGGATGGCAGCTCGTGGGGTCTCGCGGCGCAGGTCGGCCTCGACTACATGATCGACAAGAACTGGTCGCTCAACGTGGACGCCAAATACATCCAGATGGATACCGACGTGAAGCTGGGCGGCACCAAGATCGGCAAGCTCGACCTGAACCCGGTGACCTACGGCGTGGGCGTCGGCTACCGCTTCTGATCGCGGCCCGTCGCCGCAGCCGAACGGGGCACCCTGCGGGGTGCCCCGTCTCGCTTGCGCGGACGGATCAGGTCGGGTTGACCTTGCTCGCCACGGCGACGGTGCCGTTGCTGCCGTCGTTGAGGATCAGGCCGAAGGTGGTGAGGGTCTTGGCGCTGTTCTGGAAGGCCACGCCGTTGAAGATGCGGGCGCTGCCGGCGCAGTTCTCGTTGATCGTGGCGTCGAACACGGCGATTGCGTCGCTGCGCGGCAGCACCGTGCCGGTGAAGGTACAGCCCAGCGAGTTGGTGCCGGCGAGGGTGCCATTCGCATCGACCGCCCAGGTCCAGGTGACCGCCACCGTGCCGCCGCCGACGGTGGGCTGGGTGGAGGCGAAGGACCAGGTGGCGGCCATGTCGGCCTTGGCCGCGACGGCGTTGAAGCGGGTCACCGCGGCGACCGTGGAGGTGGCGCTGGTGGCGCCGCCGGCGCTGTCGCTGAAGGTCAGGCCGAGGGTGCCGGTGGATGGCACGTTGCCGCTGACGGCCAGGTTCGCTCCGCTGCTGTCGGTGAGCATGTAGCGCTTGCCGGTGCCGCTGAAACCCTGCCCCGAGGCGCTGACGGCGAGCTTGGCGAGACCGACCGGCGCGGGGTTGGCGTTGGCCGCCCCGTCCATCAGGAAAAGCCAGGTGGCGCCGTCCTTGAACAGCACCGCACGCACCGCATGGGTGGCGGCGCCGAGCCCGCTGCCGTTGTAGGCGGTGGTGTCGTAGACGCCCTGGACGGTGTCGAGGCTGAGGGCCGGAGGGGTGGCGGCGGTGCTGCTGCTGGCACCGCCCCCGCCACCGCCGCCGCAGGCTTGCAGGCCGATGACGGAGAGGGCGAGCAGGATGTTGGTGAGCTTGGTCATGATCGTTCCTTCGATTCAGTGTTCGGTTGGGTGGGCGGCGCTCAGTCCCAGACCTGGGTGGTGTCGTGCTGGGCCGGCGCGTCCGGGGTGTAGGCGATGAGGCTGAGGGGGACATAGCCGACCGCGCCGTCCACCTGGACGTTGCCGTTGGCGCTGCCATCGTGGTCGAGGGTGCCGCCGTCCTGGATCTGGAAGTCGAGGCGCAGCTTGTCGCCTTCCACCACCATGCGGCCACCGTAGGCGTCGCTGGCGAGGTTGATCAGGGTGCCGTCGGCGTTGGTCACCCAGTAGCCGTTGATGCCCAGGTTGTTGTCGACGTACAGGCTGAAGTGCTCGAGGCCCGACACGGTGTCGGTGCTGGCCGAGAAGTTCACACTGCCCAACGGGGTCAGGCTGGCGGCGGGCATGTAGGCGGCGGTGGCGGTCTGGTTGAAGCTGGTTACGGTGCTGGTCGAGCCCTCGGCCACCTTGCCGGCGGTGGAGTCGGCCACCAGGGTGACGTAGGACGACGCGCCGCTGGAAGTCACAGTGACCGGCGCGGAGACCACGGCGCTCTGGGTGGCGTCGGGGATGCCGTCGCCGTTGCCGTCGCCCGCGGTACCGCCGCCCAGGGACGGCGCGTTGCCTTCCTGCTGGGTGTTGACCGCGTTGATCTTGGCGGTGGCGGCACTGGTGACGTGCTCGGCGCTGCCCTGCCCGTCGGTCCAGCTGGCCTGCACGGAGATCGCCTTGCCGACCTGGTCGGGCGTCAGCGTCAGGTTGCTGCCGGTGGCGCCGGCGATGGCAACGCCGTCGGCCAGCCACTGGTAGGCGATGGTGCCCATGCCGTCGGCGTCGGCCAGGGTGCTGACCGCGCTGAGGGTCTGGCCCTGTTCGGCATTGCCGGTGACGTCGAGGCTGCCGGTGGGCGCGTCGTTCACGTTGGCCACCGCACTGGTGGCCGCGCTGCTGACGCTTTCGGACGTGCCGTGCCCATCGGTCCAGCTGGCCACCACGTGGATGCTGCGGCCCACGTCGGCGGCGCCGAGGGTGTAGCTGCTGCCGGTGCCGAGCTGGGTGGCGCCGCTCATCCACTTGTAGGTGACGACCCCGAGGCCATCGGCGTCGGCCAGGGTGCTGACGACGGCGAGGGTGGCGTTCTGGATCGCGGTGCCGACGATGGCGACGCCGCCGGTGGGGGCGTCATTGACGTTGCGCACCGCCACCGTGCGGTTGCTGGCGACGCTCTCGGCGTGGCCGAATCCGTCGGTGTAGCTGGCGAGCACCGAAATCTCGCGACCGACCTGCGCTTCGCCCAGCACCAGGGTGCTGCCGGTGGCGCCGCCGATGGCCGTGCCGTCGGCCAGCCACTGGTAGCTGATGACGCCGAGCCCGTCGGCGTCGGCCAGGGTGCCGGCGCTGGCGCTGAGCGTCTCGCCCTGGGTGGCGGTGCCGGCCACGGCCGGCTTGCCGGTGGGTGCGTCGTTCACGTTGGCGATGGTGACCGCGCTGCTGACGAAGGCCGTCGTGCCGCCAAAGACGTCGGTGGTGGTGGCGACGACGCGGCCGACGCTGCCGACCACGCTCTGGTCGGCGCTGAGGGTGTAGCTCGCCCCGGTGGCGCCCGGAATGTCGCGCCAGACATCGCCGATGCGCTGCTGCCACTGGTAGGCCACGGCGGTGATGGCGCCATCCACGTCGCTGGCGGTGAGGCTCGCGGTGAGCGTGCCGCCCTGCTCCGCCGCGCCGCTGACGGCGAGGCTGCCGACGGCGGCTTCCTCCACGTTCTGCACCGTGACGGTGACCGCCTGGCTGGTGACATTCGCGCCGTCCAGCGCCTGCACGATGAAGCTGTAGCTCGACTGGGTCTCGAAGTCGGCCGAGGCCTTGAGGGTGACCGCGCCGGTGGCGGCGTCGATGTCCAGGAGCGCCGCATCGCCGCCCGCCGCGAGGGCGTAAGTGACGCTGCGGTTCACCGCGGTGGCGTCGGCGTCGCTGGTCTGGGCGGTGTAGATCACCGTGGCGGTCGGGGCGTTTTCGGCCACGCTGCCGCTGGTGCCGCTGACGAACACCGGCGCGTTGTCGTTGAGGTCGGCGACGCTGACGACGAACGACTGGTCGGCGTGGGAGCCGTCCGCCGAGGTGGCGCGAACGTAGAGCGTGCGGGTGGCGCCGGCCTCGCGGTCGATGCTGCCGGCCACGGTGACCACGCCGGAGCCCGCGCCGACGGCGAACTCGCCGCCGGTGTAGGCCGAGCCGTCGGCATTGACGAGGCTGTAGCTCACCGCGTTGGTGGTGGCGTCGGCATCCGTGGCGAAGGCGGTGACGCCCACCGTGGTGCCCACCGCCGCATTCTCGACCACCGCGTTGGCGCCGAGGTCGGCATCCACCGGCTGGGTGACGGCGAATTCATTGACGTCGCCGACGTTGATGATGAACGACTGGTCGGCGTGGGAGCCGTCCGCCGAGGTGGCGCGAACGTAGAGCGTGCGGGTGGCGCCGGCCTCACGGTCGATGCTGCCGGCCACGGTGACCACGCCGGAGCCCGCGCCGATGGCGAACTCGCCGCCGGTGTAGGCCGAGCCGTCGGGATTGACGAGGCTGTAGCTCACCGCGTTGGTGGTGGCATCGGCATCCGTGGCGAAGGCGGTGACGCCCACCTGCATCCCGACGGCGGCGTTCTCGACCACCGTGTTGGCGGAGGCGTCGGCGTCGCTGGCGGCACCGACCGCGAATTCATTGACGTCGCTGACGAAGACCTGCAGCGAGCCGATCTTCGACGAACCATCGGCCGACAAGGCCTTGACGAACACGGTACGCGAGTCGCCGCCCGTTTCGCGGTCGATCGGGCCGGCCACCGAGATCTGGCCGGTGGCCGGATCGATGGTGAACTCGTTGGCGGTGTAGGGCGCGCCGGCAAGACTGCCCACCAGGCTGTAGGTGATGGTGTTGTTGCTGGCGTCGGCGTCGGACGCACTGGCGGTGACGCCGATGAAGGTGCCCACCGGGGTGTTCTCGGCCACGGTGTTGGGGGCGATGCCAACGCCCATCGGCTCCACGTCGAACACCGGGGTGCTGACCTGGAATTCGTTCACGTCGCCGATGCTGACCACGAAGGTCTGGAAGGTGGAGAGCCCCAGCGCGTCGGTGCTGCGCACCACGACACTGTAGGCCGACAGGAACTCGGCGTTGAGCGGCACACCGGCCTTCAGCTGAAGGGTCGGGACACCGGCCACCGAGGCGATCTGGAAGTAGAACTGCTGGGCGCCACCGATGATGTCGTAGGTGAAGCTGTCGCCGTCGTCCGGATCGTCGGTGGAAAGCGTCCCCACATCGACGATCGAAGCCGTGGTGGCGTTCGGGCCGGTGATCTCGGTCAGCGCGGTGTTGCTGATGTGGATCAGGGTCGGGGCGTCGTTGGCGCCTTCGACGCTGACCGTCAGCGTCGAGGCGACCTGGGTGGTGCCGTCTCCCACGGCGTAGCTGAAGACGTCCTGCAGCGTGTCGGCGGCAGTGCGCAGGGCCTGGACGGCGGCGTTCTGCTCGTCGACGAGATAGATGTAGCTGCCGTCGGCGCCGATGCGCAGCACGCCGTAGGCGCCCGCCACTTCGACGTAGCCGGCGCTGCTGGTCGAGCCGGCGGCCACCGCGGTGGCGCTACCGCTGCCGGTGACGGCGGCGATCTCGACCACGTGCAGGGTGTCGGCCAGATCCACGTCGCTGTCGTTGGCGAGCACGTCGCCGGTCGCGTCGAAGCCCGCCACCCCGTTGGCCAGGCCGCCGCGTTCGCGGGCGGTGTCGGTGTCGGCGGTCAGCACCGGCGCGTCGTTGGTGCCGGTGAGGGTCACGGTGATGTCCTGGGTGACGCTGGCGCCGTGGTTGTCGGTGATGCTGACGCTGTACACCTGGGTCAGGGTCTCGCCGGCGGCGAGGCCGTCGAGCAGGCCCGCCGGGACGCTGTAGTTCCAGCCCACGGTCTTGGTGAGTGGGTCGAGCACGCCCAGGCTCAGGCTGCCCAGCGGCGCGGCGATGAGGTTGCCGGCGCCGTCGTGGACGCTGGCGGCGATGCTGGCGGCGTGGCTGTCGGACCCATCGACGTCGGCAAAGATGAGGGTGCCGCTGCTGGCGAGGGTGGCGCTGTTCTCGTCCGGGGCGCCGTCCGGACGCTCGGTGACGCCGCCGGCGAGGTCGCTGGCGAGCACGTCGAGGGTCGGCGCGTCGTTGGTGCCGGTGAGGGTCACGGTGATGTCCTGGGTGACGCTGGCGCCGTGGTTGTCGGTGATGCTGACGCTGTACACCTGGGTCAGGGTCTCGCCGGCGGCAAGGCC
>NZ_JAYROR010000031.1:0-52409 GCF_041911615.1 Zoogloea sp.
ATGGGCATGAGCCCTTCGCCTATCTGAAGGACGTCCTCACCCGTCTGCCGACGCAGCAGCAGAGTCGGATCGGGGAGTTGCTGCCGCATCGGTGGAGGCCGGATTCAGCCTGAGGCTCGGTCAAGAGGGGATTGCCGGGGGGTTACTTTGCGCTGCGCCAGCAGGGAGCCCCTGCCCAGTGCGATCAAACCTGTGGCCAAGCGCTCTGCTGATATCCTTCAGGCATCTCCCGTCAGACCAACAACCGACACCTCCATGACCGCCCAACTCGACCGCCTGCTTTTCACCCAAGGGGGCCTGTGCTTCTTCTGTCGCAAACTGCTGCCAAAGGCCGATGCCTCGGTGGAGCATCTGGTGGCCAGCGCCAATGGCGGCACCAACGACGAAGGAAACTGCGTGGCCTGCTGCAAGACGCTCAACCATCTGCTTGGCGCCAAATCGATCCGCGAGAAGATGCAGATCGTGCTGAATCAGCGCGGCAACTTCCAGTGCCCTGCAGTGCTGGCTCAGGCATCGTGTCCTCCGCCAATAGCTTCTGCTTCCCCTGCAATCGCAGTGACGCCCAAGCCCACTCCGCTGCACGCCAGTGCCAACACCACCCAAACTGCCTTTGATCTTGTGGTGTCGGACCTCAGGAAACGCGGCGCATCGCGGCCTCGGAAAGTGGCGACCCTATCGAGCACCATCAAGGCACTGCTGAAAAACCAGCAACGCGCCCATTCGGATGGGGACGTGGAGGCGGTGATCAAGGAACTGCAGAGGCGGGGGCAGTTGGTGGTGGAGGAGACGAAGGTGGCTTATAAGTTGGGGTGAGGGGACGGCGGGTTGTCGGCCAATGCGGCTGGTGGTGGCAATCGCGAGCGGCTGCTACCGCCCCCTCGTGGACGAAAAATCGAAAAACCGACTATATATGCCGGGCTAAGTGAAGCCGTAACCGGTGTAGGCACAGATGCGCCCGCCAGAGTTTAAAGGCTTGTCTGTAACTCTACGGGGCTACACTCTGGCACGTGCGCGCTGGTCGATCCTGGCTCTGAGGATTGCCTGCACATGAGCATAGAGACGTGACTGAGCGTTCGACCTATCAGCAATACTAACGCATAGGGCGTATGGTTCTAGCTCATCGCCAACGGTGGACCAACCGGCATCTTGCCGCGTAACTACCACGTGCACTTGCCCTTGCGGGCGTTGTTGGAAGCGCCACCTCGACACCTGAAGCGTCCCCGCCTGCCGTGCTTCTCCAGATAGCCACCTGTTCGTGCCACGCTCGGGCAGCCCTTGGTCACGGTCCCGCTGGAACGCTGCAGCCACCGCATCCAAGTCAGTGGCAACCACTAGGTTGAACTTCAGTTTGGTCATCCGATAGTCCAGCCGTGTGGTCCGGACGACTGGACTGTAGGCCAGAGCTACAGTCACCTCACGCGTCCGCCGTCCTCCATCCCATAGTTCGTCAGGGATGGGTATTGCGTAGAACTGACATCTGTCGTTACCGATCTGCTCTTCGCAGATCAACGACACTACGTTGTCCAGGGATTGCTCCAGCGCGCTGTCGTTGATGCAACCGTAACCGACGAGCCGGGTGAGGATCTCGCGGCCCTCAGAGTTGTTGTTCGGGTTCAGTAATGAGACGGATGGCGCAGGCCAATCGGCGTGTGCACCCAGCAAGGCCCGCAGGAGGTTATGGCTCGCGTCTGGCACGCTGCGCAGCAGCTTCGCCGCCCTGTGCGCGACAGTAGGCGCAGCGAAGCTGGTTCCCACCTCTTCTCTGAAGACGTGCCCACTCGCAAAGCCACCGTTTGTGGTGACAACACCAAGACCACGGTGGTCCGTCCTACCTGCCAGTCGCATCGCAGCCAAATTCCCCGCGTGCTCGACAAAATCGGGTTTGATAGCGCCCCCAATGGACGGGCCAGAGCGAGTCAGCGGGAACGGATGACCTGTGCGAGCAATGGGACGGGCCTCGATGGCTTGCGGATACCGCTGGGCATCTCGCGTGGCTTCGTGGCGGGCGATGCCGCCGACAGTCACTACATTTAGTGCGGTGGCTGGGTCCACCAAGCGAGCGCTTTCCTCCAACAAGTAGCCAGGGAAGCTACCCACGGGGTCGCCGGGCAAGGTTTCCTCTTTGAGATTACCTGTGGACACAACGAACAGCACGCCCAGTTCGCGAGTGAGGCGGTCCAGCGTATACGCGAGGCCGCGCACATGTCCGCCGGTGTATATCTTGTTCAGGTCACCGTAACTGAGGTTGAAGACACGGCAACCAAACTCGTCGTTCAGGTCTCTTACCGCTCGCTCGACGGCGTTCTCCACGAACTCTGTCTGATCCGCACCATCGTGGTTGAAAACGCGCCCGGATACCAAGTGGAGATTTGGGGTGAACGCACCCGCCGCGATCGCGGCTTCGACGTCACCGTAGAGCGCGAGTCCCGCCACTGCCGTGCCATGCCAGGGCTCCGAATCATCTGGACTGCGGTGGGGCAGAACATAGCCTTGGGCGTGTCCCACTGCCGGCGCAATCAGCGGCTGTCCCGTAACTAGACCCGCATCCAGAACTGCCACCCGTGGGGCTTCAGCTGGGGGTGGCCCCGGAGGAGGAAACCGGTTCACGTCGGCCGTAATGGTTCCGATGGCCAAACCCCAACGGGGAGGTAAATCCACAGTTCGCACATCCCGGTAGCGAAGAACTTGCTCAAGCGCCTCACGGGAGCAACGCAGCCGAACCATGAGCAACGACGAACTCTCGATTCGGTCAAGGACCTCAGCACGCAGCTCGGCGGCAAAGGCAACGAACGCGTCCATCGTGGCTTGCCGTCGTCTCGGCATCTCCTGTGGCCACAGCTCGATGTCCAAGGTGCACGGACCCTCTTCGGGCAAGCCTTGTTCAGCTAGCGCAGCGCCGGTGCGGTCCTCCGGCGTCCAGTGCTCGAAGGCGTCGATAACAAACAATAGCTCCTTCCGGGTCACCCTTCCGTCGCGGGCTAACGTTGCGAGGCGCTCTTCGACAAGGTTGAGTCCGGCTGCCGTTGCAAAGGCCAACACAACTTCATGACCCTCCTGGCTGACGACTTCCAGCCCCTCAATCAAGTTGAAGTCAGGAAGCTGCCGCTCACCCTCCCTGAGGCGAATCTTCAGCAGCTTTCGGTCATCGAATCCGCCCAGATCCTCGTTGGCAGCGACTGCGCGTGCCGCACGAAAGCTTTGGAGCAGCGTATTGCCATGCCCGCGAGGATCTGCGGGAGGAGGAGGGCCGAATCCAGGGCGGCGGTGCCGATCTGTTACCGGAGACTCTTTCTCTAACCGCAGGTGCTCATATGTCATTCGACTTGCTCCCCAGGCGCCTTAATGTTGTTGTTGGAATTCCTTAGTCAGCGCAGCCTCTAGGTGGGCCTTGGCTAGAAACTCTCGACTGGCAAGAACCATGTCCTTGACAGCCCGGCGAAGCACGCGCTCAATATCTGCGTGCGACAAGCCCTTGAAGAGAGTGGCAATCTTCGAGTCGTCTGTTTCAAAGTTTCGACGAACGCCAGAAAGTTTAAGTGCGAGAAGACGCTTGACCTGTTCAAGGTTGGGAGGCTCGAAGCGGATGATCTCGTCAAACCGTCGCCAGACTGCCTTGTCGAGCAGAGTCTCATAGTTCGTGGTGGCTATCAGGATGCTAGGGCCTTTATACCCATCTATCATTTGCAGAACAGCATTCACCGACCGCTTCAGCTCGCCATGGTCGTCACTCGCCCCCCGATCCTTGCTCAGGGCATCAAACTCATCAAAGAGCGCTACTACCGGACGAGCAGACACGTAGTCGAAGACCTTGCGAAGATTGGAAGATGTCTCGCCCAGCAGCGAGGAGATGACCGAATCAAGGCGGACAACCAGCAGGGGCAGGTCAAGCGCACTCGCGATTACCTCGGCAGCGAGTGTCTTGCCGCAACCTGGCGGGCCGCAGAACAGCAGACGCTGGGCCGGCTGCAGGCCATGGGCCAGCAATACGTCCGCTCGTCGATGCTCCATCAGCACCTCGTCCAACGCAGACTGCGCCGCATCACCCAACACGATGTCGCTCTCGTCTCGAATTGCGGGCCGTTCTTCGACCAAGGCCACGCCACTGTCCTTGTTGACGGGCAGTTCCGTGGCGGGAAGTAACCGTAGGTGCCCACGACCGGAGGTGGACCGCTCACCGTACAGCAGCCTTTCCAAATCGTTAGCTAGCAGGTGGTGCTTCTTTTCGCGCTCCTCACGAATTACAGCTTCCGAAGCTGCCTTAAAGCTGTCCGAGTCACCCTCGATCCCTGCCTTGATTAACTGCCTGAGTAACTTTGCATTGGACATACTTCACCCGTGGTCGAAACAATCGTTCTTCGATTCCTTGTCGCCTTCGGCTGCAGGAAATGCAGCTAATTCTAAGCTATAAGGCTTCGGTAACTTGTAGAACAGTCATCGCTGTGAGAGGATTTTTGACAGTCCACTTCGGTATCCGAAATTGGTCATTTGGGTCCGCTGGCATCAACGTCTGCAATGGCCGGTATGTAGTCTTTCGCCTTAACTGCCATCTCCTAGCACGTGTTTCGCACTTCAATATGAACCGCGCCAAATGTTAGCCTGCCCATCACCTCTTGCCCATATGCCATAAGTCATACGCCCGCTCCCTCCCCATTCTTGACCCACAACAGGGCGCCCCCCACCCCTCGCCGCTATAGTCACCGCCGCATCCCCGCCCTGCGGTAGCATCACCCGCACAGCCGGGCGTGGGCTCGGGGATTCGAGGAGAGATCAGATGGCAGTTCTGGCAGGCAGGCGGGCGTTGGTCACGGGTTCCACTTCGGGGATTGGTCTTGCGGTGGCGCGGGCCCTGGCCCAGGCGGGGGCAAAGGTGATGCTCAATGGCTCGCGGGTGGCGGCGGATGCGGAGTCGGTTCGCGCGGCGCTGGCTGCCGAGACGGGCGTGGAGATCGGCTATACGCCGGCCAATCTGGCCGACCCGGCTTCGGCGCGGGCGCTGGTGGAGGCGACGATTGCGGCCTTTGGCGGGGTGGACATCCTCATCAACAACGCGGGCATTCAGCATGTGGCGGCGGTGGATGCCTTTCCCGACGACACGTGGGATCAGCTGCTGGCGATCAACCTGTCGTCGGTGTTTCACACCACCAAGGCGGCGCTGCCGGGGATGAAGGCGCAGGGCTGGGGGCGGATCGTCAATATCGCGTCGGCCCACGGGCTGGTGGCCTCGCCGTTCAAGGCGCCCTACACGGCCAGCAAGCACGCGGTGGTGGGCTTCAGCAAGGCGGTGGCGCTGGAGGTGGCGGAGCAGGGCATCACCTGCAACGCGCTGTGCCCGGGTTATGTGCGCACGCCGCTGGTCGAGAAGCAGGTGGTGGATCAGGCCAAGGTGCACAACCTGCCGGAGGAGCGGGTGATCCGCGAGGTGATCCTCGCCGCCCAGCCCACCAAGCAGTTTGTCGAGGCCGAGGAAGTGGCGGCGTATGCGGTGTTTTTGTGCTCGGATGCGGCCAAGTCGGTCACCGGGTCGGCGCCGCTGATCGATGGCGGGTGGACGGCGCGGTAGCGGGGTGGCCCGCGCGCCGATTGTTCAAAGCGTGAGGGGCGACGGAAGTCGCCCCTACAGGATGGGGCGGCTGGCCCCGGCGGGATCATGGAAGAGTTCATCGGCGGCCTCTGGCACAAGTTCATCACCCGCGCGGCGACGCGCAGCTACCCGGATGCCGCCGTGCGGCTGGACGACATCGAGCGCACGGCCGGCATCCTCTTCCGCGCGCTGGGGGGCGACGCCGGTCTGCGCGTGGCGCCGGCCGCCGAGCTCGAACACGGCGCCCGGCGCAGCTGGCTGCAGCGCATCGCCCACGTGGGCGAAAAGGCCGCCCATGCCGCGCGGGACGCCGAAACCCTGCGCCTGCCAGCCAACATCGCGTTCTTTCCCGAGCGCAGCCTCAACCGCGATCTCTACCTGTGGCTGATCGCCCAGGGCGCCGCGCTGCCCGATGGCGGGCTGGACACCGACGGCTGGATCGCCGCCAACCAGGCCGCCAGCCGCGCCACGCTGGATGCCTTCCCCGGCTTTGCGGCGCGCTACCGGCGGCTGGTGGAGGCCGTGATTGCCGAACGGCCCGATCCGGCCAAGTTGCCGTCCGACGAAGCCGCCGCCGAGCGGGCGATCCGCCAGGCGCTGCTTGAGCCCGGCAGCGTGGCCAGCCTGCCCGCCGCCAAGCGCCCGCCCACGCCGGTGGCCCTGTGGCTCTACCCGGCGCCGGTGGCCATCGACCGCCGCGAGCAATCCAACCCGCCCACCCCGGCCGACCAGCGCGAAGGCGGCAGCAAGGCCGCCGATGCCACCGACCGCCGCCGCCAGGCCCAGCGCGAGGACATGCCCGACGGCAAGAACGGTCTGATCCTGCCCTTCCGGGCCGAGAGCCTGCTGTCGTTTGCCGAGTTCGTGAAGGTGAACCGCGGCCACGACGACGACGCCGACGACAACCCCGCCCGCGCCGCCGCCGAGATGGACAAGATCTCGGTGGCCCAGGACGGCACCGACACCGCCTCCAAGGTGCGCTTCGACCTGGACCTGCCCTCCGCGGCCCAGGACGACGTGCCGCTCGAAACCGGCATCCTGCTGCCCGAGTGGGACTGGAAGAAGCAGCAACTCAAGCGCGACGTGTGCAGCCTGACCGTGCTCGACCCGCGCGACGCCCAGCCCTGCGCGCTGCCGCCCCACCTGCTGCGCCCGGCGCGGCGCCTGCGCCACCAGTTCGAGGCCCTTACCCCGGCCCGCCGCTGGCTCAAGAATCAGCCCGACGGCCCCGAGCTCGACATTGATGCCGTGGTGCGCGCCTTTGCCGACCGGAAAACCGGCCACGTCACCGGCGACACCGGCGGCTACCTGTCGTGCGAACGCCGGGAGCGCGACCTGTGCTGCCTGGTGCTGGCCGATCTGTCGCTGTCCACCGACACCTGGGTGAGCGACGAGCAGCGGGTGATCGACGTGATCCGCGACAGCCTGTGGCTGTTCTCCGAGGCGCTGGGCGCCACCGGCGATCCGTTCGGGCTGTACGGCTTCTCGTCGAGGAAGCGAGATCACATCCGCTTTCACCGCATCAAGGATTTCGACGAAGCCGCCGACGATCGCATCCGCGGCCGCATCGGCGCCCTCAAGCCGGGCTTCTACACCCGCATCGGCGCGGCGATCCGCTACGCCACCCAGATCCTCGCCAAGCGCCCCGAAGCCCTGCGCCTGCTGCTGATCCTCTCCGACGGCAAGCCCAACGACGTGGATCACTACGAGGGCCGCTACGGCATCGAGGACACCCGGATGAGCCTCAACGCCGCCCGCCAGGAAGGCGTGCGCCCCTTCTGCGTGACCATCGACAAGGAAGGTCAGGGCTATCTGCCGCACCTCTTCGGCCCGGCCGGCTACACGATCCTGCGCAACCCGGCCGAGCTGCCGGCGCGGCTGCCGTTGCTTTACGCGCAGCTGACCGGCGGCTGAACCGCCGGCGTGTCGGGTCAGCGTTCGACGGCGGAGGTGACGATGGCGGTGTAGGCGTCGCCGGCGAGGTAGGCCGGCGCGTAGGTCACGCCCTGCTGGGCCAGCGCCTGCACGAAGGCCCGCAAGTGGTTGCGCGAGCCCTTCAGGAGACTGGCGTACACCTGCCGGATGTCCTGGTTGTCGATGGTGGGCAGGGCGTTCTCCAGGTCCACGATGTCGATCTCCTCGATCGTGGCCCCCACCCGCAGCCCGTCGATCAGCGAGATTGCGCCCTGCGCCGTGAGGTCGTGGTAACCCTGCTGCAGCACCGGCGCGACGAACAGCCCTTCGCCCAGGTTGGCAGCGGGGTCGGGCAGGCTGTAGCGCACCAGCAGCAGCCGGACGGCTTCGGTGTGGGTCGCCTCGCTGCGGGCGATGTTGCCGAAGATCGGCGTCTGGCCGCCCCACAGGGTGTTCAGACGGGCATACACGTCGTGGGCCAGCTTCTCTTCCTCGCGCATGTAAGCGAGCGAGGTGCGCTCAGCGGCGCTGAGGCTTTCGAGGGGCTGCGCCGCCAGCGCGGCGGAGAGCGCCGTGTCGACGAAGCTGGAACTGCCGTCGGCATTCACGACGAAGGGGGCGCTGCCTTGTTGCGGGGCGTTGCCGCCGCTGCCGCCGCAGGCGACGAGGAGGCAGGCGGCAAGGACGGTCGAGGCGAGCCCGAGGCGATGTCTTGTCATGGTGGTCGGTGGTGAAAAGGATCGAGGGCGCGGCGGATCAGCGTCCGCCACGGGGGCCCATGCCGGCGCCGTCGGCACGACGATTGCCGCCGCCGCCCTGGGCGGGCGGGGTGTCCGGCAGCTGGACGCCGCGTTCGCGGGCGCGGGCCTGCATGGCCTCGTGGTGCTGCTGGCGGTAGGCGTCGCGCTCGGCTGCGGTGCGCGCGCCGCGCAGGGTGGCGCGATGTTCGGCGCGTTCCTGCGGCGTCATGAGTTGGCTGCCGTAAGCGGTGTCGGCGGCGATGGCGGGGCCGGCAAGCGCGAGGCTGAGCAGCGCGGTGGCGAGCGATACGACGTGGCGCGATGTCATGGCGGTCTCCGGATGAGCGGGGAGGGGCCGCCCGGCGACGGGCTGAAGAAAGAGGAGGTCGCGCGGCCGGGGCGGCGGTCGACCGGGAAGTCCGGTCGCTTCAAATATAGCCCCGGTTTATTAGTTTTTTCTAATGTTCGGCGATATGTCGCATTGCCGCCGGGCGCTTGTCTGGACGGTCAGGCGGCGGTGGGGCCGGCGACGTGCGGGGGCTGGCCGAGGAACGCCGGCTGGTCCTGGGCAATCCGCTCGGCCAGCCAGTCGGCGACCGCCGCGACGCGCGGCTGCTGGCGGGCGTCCGGGTGGATCAGCAGCCACAGCTCGCGGGTCAGCACGGGCGCTGCGCCGCTCAGGCGGATCAGGCCGGGGGCGGGATCGGCCACCAGGCAGGGCAGGATCGCCTGACCGATGCCGGCGGCCACGGCGCACATCAGGCTCGCCATGCTGGCGGTGCGCAGCCGCATCGGCGCCGTGCCGTGCCGCTCGGCGAGCCAGCGCATCTCGGGGGTGTGGGCGAGCGCGTCGTCGTAGCCCACCCAGCCGTCCACGGCGCCGCTGGCCGGGCCGTACACCGCGAAGCCGATCTCGGCGACCTTGCGGATCAGGAAGTCGCCCTCGGCCGGGCGGGCGAGGCGCAGCGCGATGTCCGCCTCGCGCCGTGCCACGTTGAGGTTGGCGTTGCTCGCCACGAGTTCGACGCCAAGCCCCGGATGGCGCGCGAACAGGCCGGGCAGGCGCGGCGTGAGCCAGTTGGCGAGGAGCGTGCCGACCGAGGTGATGCGCACCGTGCCGGTCATCGTGTCGCGTCCAGCTTCGGCGATGCGGGTGAGTCCGGCCACGTCCTCCTCGATGCGGGCCGCCCGGGCGAGCACCTGGATGCCCACGGGCGTTGGTCGCCAGCGCCCTTCGTCGCGCTCGAACAGCGGTGTGGCGAGGGCATTTTCGAGGGCGCGCAGGCGGCGGGCGACGGTGGTCTGGTCCACCTTCAGACAGCGGGCGGCGCCGGCCAGCGAGCCTTCGCGGCCGATCACGACGAGAAAGCGCAGGTCGTCCCAGTTCATGGGGGGCATTTCCGGAATGGGGTTGCAATTTTGCAGGATTGGGCGGCAGATGTGCATATTTACGCAGGGGTCGCCCGGCCCTACGCTGCAGCCATCGCATTTCAACCCGAGGAGAAAACCGATGACCGCGCCCTTCACCCTGCGCCAGCTGCTCGGCCTGCCCGCCGCGCCGGCCCCGCTGTCCCAATCCGTGCTGATTCTGGTGGACGTTCAGAACACCTATCTGCGCGGCACGATGCGCCTCGACGGCGTCGAGGCCGCGCTCGAGGAGTGCGTGCGCCTGCTGACGCGGGCGCGGGCGGCCGGCGTGCCGGTGATCCACATCCAGCACGACGCCGGTCCGGGCACGCCCTACGACATCCGCGCGGAGATCGGTGCGATCGCCGACCCGGTGGCCCCGCTGGCGGGCGAGCCGGTGGTGGTCAAGCGGCACGCCAACGCCTTCATCGGCACCGAGCTGGAAGCGCATCTGCGGGCGCTCGGCGCGCCGCGCCAGCTCGTCGTGGCGGGCTTCATGACCCACAACTGCGTCAACTCCACCGCCCGTGGCGCGGTGAACCTGGGCTGGCCGGTGGTGGTGCCGGCGGCGGCCACGGCGACCCGTGCGCTGCCGGCGCCCGGCGGCGGCACGGTGCCCGCGGCCGAGGTCCAGCGGGCCAATCTGGCCGGCCTGTCGGATGCGTTTGCGGTGGTGGTGGCGGGCGGCGACGACATCCCCGCCTGAGCGGCGATCAGGCCTCGGCGGTGGGCTTGCGACGCCGGGCGAGGTAGACCGGGCCGAGTTGGCCGGCGAGGCGCTCGGCCTTCAGCCAGATGTCGGGATGGGGGCGGAAGCTGTCGCGCAGCTGCTTCCAGAGCGGCGAGGCCTTGTGCAGCAGTTCGTGGAGCAAGGTGTCGAGCAAGTCCAGCGCGTCGTCGTCCGACAGGCGGGCGAGGTAGCGCGGGTTGAGGCGCAGGGTGTCGGAGTGCCAGCGGTACTGGCCCAGCACCCGGCCGGCCGGCGACAGGCGGCGGGTGCACAGGCGGCGCGGAATGCCAAGGTGGGGCAGCGATTCGCGCACCACCTCGAGGGCCAGGTCGATGTCGCGCTGGGTCATGGCGGCCTCGGTGACGGGCGGGGCTCAGACGCCCCAGGTGACGGGGACCTTGTCCTTCAGCGCGCGTTCGAGCAGTTCGAGCAGCGGTACGGCGCGCTGGAAGAAGCTCACCCCGCCGCCGGACGGCCGGGCCTCGTCGGCGGCCTCGTCGTGGCGGGCTTCGGCGGCGCGGGCCTTGTCCGCCTCGATGGCGGCCTTGACGGCGGCGATGGCGCCCGGGAGCTGTTCAACGGTGACGATGCCCGTCGCGTCGGCCGGGTCCTTGCCCAGCACGCCGAGCATTTCCTTGCCGTTCTTCTCGAACATGATGACGTCGCCGCTGGCGGAGGATTTGAAGACGATCAGCATGATGGCGCAGCCTTGAAGTGGATTGGTCTCCCATTGTAGTAGCCGGACGCGGAAAACCCGAAGCGTCAGCGCTCGTCGTGGGTGCTATCGTGCGCCTTCGTCTTTGCGTGAAGGTCGGCCATGACCAAGGGCCAGTCGTTCGCCGGTATCGGCTTCGGCCTCGGAGCCTATGGCATCTGGGGTTTCTTTCCGCTGTTCTTCCGCCAGCTCGGCCACGTCAGCCCGGCCGACGTGCTGTGCAACCGTGCCCTGTGGGGTTGCCTGTTCGTCAGCCTGATCCTCGCCGCGAGGCGGGATTGGAGCAAGGTGGGCGCGGCGCTCCGGCGACCCGGCACGCTGCCGCGCCTGACCCTGGCGGCGCTGCTGGTAGGGTCGAACTGGCTGGGCTTCCTGTGGGCGGTGGACCAGCATCTGGTGATCGCCGGCAGCCTGGGCTACTTCCTCACTCCGCTCGTGAATGTGCTGCTCGGCATGATGGTGCTCAAGGAGCGCCTCGACGGCAAGGAATGGCTGGCCGTCGGGCTGGCGGTGGCGGCGGTGGTCAACGAGTTCGTCGCGCTGGGCAGTCTGCCGTGGGTGTCGCTGTTCCTGGGCGGCACCTTCGGGCTGTACGGGCTGGTACGCAAGCAGGTGCCGGTGGATGCGGTGTCGGGCCTGTGGCTGGAGACGCTGTCGATGCTGCCGCTGATCGGCGTCTATACCCTGTGGCAGTCGTGGCAAGGCCACGCGGTGTTCAGCGGCCACGACGGGATGACGCTGTTCCTGCTGGCCATGTCGGGGGCGATGACGGCGCTGCCGCTGATGCTCTTCGCCGCGGCGACCCAGCGCCTCAACCTCGCCACGGTGGGAATGCTGATGTACATCAACCCGACCATGCAGCTCGTCACCGCGGTGTGGCTCTTCGGCGAAACCCTCCAGCCGGCGCGGCTCGTCACCTTTGCACTGATCTGGGCTGGGCTGCTGATTTACAGCTGGAGCGGCTGGCAGAAGTACCGCCAGGCTGCGGCGCAGGGCTGACTTAAAATCGGGCTTTTCGGCTGTTTTCCGTTCCCATGATCCGCATCGGCATCGACCTCGGCGGCACCAAGATCGAAATCATCGCCCTTGCGGCGGATGGCCGTGTGCTGGTTCGCCGTCGGGTGGCGACGCCGCAGGGCGACTACGCCGCGACGCTTGCGGCGGTGACGGGGCTGGTGA
The DNA here is from genome assembly GCF_041911615.1 of Zoogloea sp. Taxonomy (GTDB): domain Bacteria; phylum Pseudomonadota; class Gammaproteobacteria; order Burkholderiales; family Rhodocyclaceae; genus Zoogloea. The sequence goes on from NZ_JAYROR010000031.1 coordinate 12,267, forward strand.
CCGCCGTCGAGTCCGAGCTCGGCCAGCGCGGCAGTGTCGGCGTGGGGATGCCGGGCGCGTTGTCGCGGACCACCGGGCGCGTCAAGAACGCCAACTCCACCTGTCTGATCGGCCAGCCGTTGCAGCACGATCTCGCCCGGCTGTTGGGCCGTGAAGTCCGTCTCGCCAACGATGCCAACTGTTTTGCGCTGTCCGAGGCGGTGGATGGCGCGGCAGCGGGGGCTCCGGTGGTGTTCGGGGTGATCCTCGGCACCGGGGTCGGTGGTGGCGTGGTGGTCCATGGGCGGGTGCTCGAAGGCGTCAATGGAATCGCCGGCGAGTGGGGCCACAACCCGCTGCCCCGGCCGGCGGGCGACGATCTGCCGCTGCCGCCGTGCTACTGCGGGCGGGCCGGTTGCGTCGAGACCTACCTCTGCGGTCCGGCTTTTGCGGCGGACCACCGCCGCATGGGCGGCGCGGCGCTCATGCCGGCGGAAATCGCGGCCGGCGCGGCGGCGGGTGAGGCGGCCTGCTTGGCCAGCCTGGCGCGCTACGCCGACCGGCTGGCGCGGGCGCTGGCGGGCGTCATCAACGTGCTCGATCCGGACGTGATCGTGCTGGGCGGCGGCATGTCGAACCTCGACGCGCTGTACGCCGAGGTGCCGCTGCGCTGGGGGGCGCACATCTTTTCCGACACCGTGGCGACCCGCCTGGTGCGCGCCGCCCATGGCGATTCGTCGGGCGTGCGCGGCGCGGCGTGGCTGTGGCCGGCTTGAGCCGGCGGCCGTCGGAGCGCAAAATGGGCGCCGTTAAACCTTGTGGCTGACGCTATAACTTTGGATAGAGATGCGATGAAGGTGCGGATTGACGCGGTGTTTGTCGGCGAACTGCGCCCGCTGCCGCCCGAGGGGCAATTGACGGGGATCTTCAAGACGCCCGTCGATGTCCCGGTGGCGGTCGGGTCCGAAGGCCTCGCGGGCGACCGCCAGGGCGACCGGCGCGTCCACGGCGGCCCCGAGAAGGCAATCCATTACTACCCGGCGGAGCACTATGCCCGCCTCGCCGGGCGGGTGCCGGGCGTGGCCGCCCTGCTGGCTCCCGGCGTGCTGGGCGAGAATCTGTCGGGCCGGGGCCTGGACGAGACGTCGGTGTGCATCGGCGACGTCTTTGCGGCAGGCAGCAGCCGCCTGCAGGTGAGCCAGCCCCGTCAGCCGTGCTGGAAGATCAGCCATCGTCTCGGGCACGATCCGATGTCGCGGGTGGTCGCCGAGCTGGGCTGCACAGGCTGGTATTTCCGGGTGCTCGAAGCGGGCGCGCTGGCCGTGGGCGACAGCCTGACGCTGATCGACCGCCCCGCTCCGGGCCTGACCCTGGCGCGGCTGTGGGCCGCCCATACCGCCCACCGTCCCGATCCCGCCGAGATCGGGCTGCTGGCCGCCGCCGCCGGGCTCAACCCGGCCTGGGCGGCGCGTCTGCAGGGCCGTGCGGCATGGTTGCTTGACTCTGCCAACCGCTAGGCTAAAAAAGAACTTCGCCCGCCCGACTCCCCGACGAGACTCCGAACATGTCCTTTCCCGTGCTCTCCGCGCCTTCTTCCCCGCTGCCACTCGTCGAGCTGATGGGGCGCCTGTGCCTGGCCCAGATGGATGTGGCCCAGCGCCTTCAGTACCTGGCCTGTCGGCTGTCGGTGGGGCTGGCCGACAGCTGTCTGCGCCGGCAGTTGCTGCGACGCGACGATAGCTGCTGCGTGGCGGATCAGGTCGAGCTCGAGGAGCGCATCGCGCTGCTGATGGAGGCGGGCGGAGAGGGGCTGGTGACGATCCTCGGCGCCTTCATCGAGGAGCTGACTCAGGCCCACACCCAGTGCATCGAAGCCAGCTTCGCGGCGGCGGGGGTGGCGCCGGTGGCGCGCCTGTCGCACCTGCCGGGTGCGTCGCTGGCGCTGCGGGTGCCGGCTGCGGCGCGAGCCTTCAACGCAAGGGGATGACCACCGACGGCAGGCCGATGGTGATGGCCGGTCGGGCCGGGTAGGCGTACACCGGCGGCGGCGCATAGACGATCGGGCGTTCGTACACCACCTGCGGCGCGGCATAGACCGGAGCGGGGCCGTAGTATGCGGGCCCGCCGTGGCGATAGCGGTCGTGATGGTGAGGATGGCGGTAACGTTCGCCCCAGCCGTCGCCGCCCCAGCCGCCGCGGTCGTGGGCGCTGGCGGGCAGGGCTGCGCCGATGGCAAGGGTGCCGAGCACGGCGGCGGCAATCAGGTGGCGTGTCGAGCGCATGGTGGTTCTCCTCGTGGATCCCCGCAAGGCGGGCATGGCGGCGAGGATAGTCGCGCTGGTGGCGGCGTCGGACCGCGATGTGTAAGCAAACTTGCAGGGCGTGGTGCGGCCGCGGATGCCTCCGACGGCGCGTGCGGCGGGGTGCGACGCCGGTTGCGCCGGAACGCGCTTACATTTTGTCGTCGATCCGGTTGTCGGGACTGGCGTGCTGGGCGGCGATCAGACGGTCGCGCCAGCGGCCGATGGCGTCGGCCAGGGCGTCGTGGCTGATCGGTTTGGGCAGGTAGTCGTCCATGCCGGCGGCCAGGGCGGCGTCGCGTTCCTCGCTCATCGCGTCGGCGCTGACGCCGATGATGTGGGTCCGGTGGCCGGCCTCGCGCAGCCGGCGGGTGGCGGTGAGGCCGTCCATGCGCGGCATGCGCGCGTCCATGAAGATCAGGTCGAAGCTGCGTTCGCCGCACAGGGCGATGGCCGTTTCGCCGTCGCTGGCGAGGGCGATGTCGTGGGCGCCGAAGCGCTCGAGCATCCGCGAGATGACGGTGCAGTTGATCGGGTTGTCCTCGACGACGAGGATGCGCGTCGAACGGCGCAGGATCGGGCGCGCGGCGAGGCTGGGCGTGCTGCTTTCGCCGGCGCAGGGTTCGAGCTGGACGGTGAACCAGAACTGCGAGCCGGCGCCTTCGGTGCTGATGACGCCGATCTTGCCGTCCATCAGGCCGCACAGCATGCGGCAGATCGACAGGCCGAGGCCGGTGCCGCCGTAGCGTCGGGTGGTGGACATGTCGGCCTGCTCGAAGGGCGTGAAGATATGGCGGCACTTGTCGGCGGCGATGCCGATGCCGGTGTCGCGCACCGTGAAGCGCAGCCCGATCCGCCCCGGTGCGGATTCGCAAGCTTCGGCGAGGACGTCGATGCGCCCGCTGGCGGTGAATTTGAAGGCGTTGCCGACCAGATTGACCAGGATCTGGCGCAGGCGGTTGGGGTCGCCGAGGATGACGTGGGGCAGGCGCTCGTCGATGCGGGTGTCGAAGCCGAGGCCCTGGTCGCGGGCCTTGGGGCGGAACAGCTTGTCCACGTCGCCGACGAGCTGGCGCAGATCGAAGCCGATCTTTTCGAGGCTGAGCTTGCGGGCCTCGATCTTCGAGTAGTCGAGGATGTCGTTGATGATGCCGAGCAGGGCTTCGCTGCTCGACAGGATGGTGCCGATGTACTCGCGCTGCTCTTCGCTCTGGGGCGTCATCTGGAGCAGCTGGGCCATGCCGATGATGCCGTTCATCGGGGTGCGGATCTCGTGCGACATCATCGCCAGAAAGTCGCTCTTGGCGCGGCTGGCCGAGGTGGCGGCGTCACGGGCGGCGATCAGGGCTTGCTCGGCCTTGTGGCGTTCGGTGACGTCGGTGATGCAGAACACCCGGCCGATCACCTCCTCGTCGCGACGGGCGGGACGCGAGCTGGCCTCGAAGATGCGCCCGTCGCGCAGCGCCAGGGTGTCGAAGGTTTCGGTGAGGTGCTGGCTGTGGGCGGTGAGCAGGGTGAGCAGCGCGGCCGGCTCCTCGACGGCGTTGGCGAGGTGGTCGAGGATGGCGTCGTCGTCGTGGCGGGCGAGGAGGTCTTCGGGCAGCTGCCACAGGCCGGCGAGGCGGCGGTTCATGTTGACGATGCGGCCGTCGGCGTCGAGCACCAGGATGCCGTCGGCGGTGGCTTCGAGGGTGGCGCGCAGGCGCGAGCTCATCTCGGCGAGTTCGTCCTCGGCACGGCGCTGGGCGTCGATGTCGGTGGCGCGCACCAGGATGCCTTCGGGCACCCGGCGCACGCTCTTGCGGGCGCCGAGCAGGCTGCCGTCGGCGCACCGGTAGAGGCCTTCGAGGGTCTGTTCGTCGGTGCCGCCGCCGGCGCGGATCTCTTCCCAGAAAAAGACGTCGGCGAGGGCGCACTCGATCTCGGTGATCGGTTGCCCGACCAGCGCCTCGAGCGGGTAGCCGAGCAGGCGCGACGAGGCCGGGTTGGCGGCGAGGATGACGAGGCTGTCCGGATCGACGAGCAGCAGGATCTCGCCCGCGGCGGCCAGCAGCACGTCCTGGTAGCGGCTGCTCATGGCGTGCGTCCCTGCCGGGCGTCGGCGTCGAAGTAGTAGGTCACGCGCTTGCGCGGGCTCAGGTATTCGTAGACTTCGGGCGGCAGGTGGATCGGGCGCAGGGCCTTGGTGATGTTGATGTCGGGTTCCTGTTCGAGGTCGAGCATGATCGCCTCGTCGCGGGGGACGTCGGGGTCGAACACGGTGACCCACGGTCGCAGCGGCTTGACCGGGTTGACCGAGGAGACCAGCGCCAGGGCGTCGTTGGAGAGCTTGACCACCGAGCCGGGCGGATAGACCCCGAGGCTGCGGATCATCACCTGCAACGCCCGGGCGTCGAACTTGCCGCGCCGCTGGGCGAACATCATCGACAGGGCTTCATGGGGCGTCAGCGCCTTGGCGAGGTCGCTGGGGTTGCACAGGTTGTCGTAGTAATTGACCAGCGAGACGATGCGCGCCAGCGGGTCGATCTGATCGCCCTTGAGGTGCTTGGGGTAGCCGCTGCCGTCGGCCAGCTCGTGGTGCTGGGCGATGATGCGCAGCACGCCCTCGGGCAGGCCGATCTGCTTGCCCAGGCGCACACCGTAGTCGCAGTGCAGCTCGCGCAGGTGGCGCTCCGGGGTGGTCAGCTCGTGGCGCGCGCGGGCCACCCGCTCGGGAATGTCGGCAAGGCCGATGTCGTGGAGCAGCGCGCCGACGCCCAGCTGCTGGCTCTGGGGGCGGGTGAAGCCGAGTTCCTTGGCCAGCATCATCGACAGGATCGAGACGTTGAGGCCGTGGAAATAGGTTTCCTCGCCGGCGCTGTGCTCGCCCATCACGTGCAGTGCAACCTCGGGCTGGTCGAGAAAGGCGATGACCATCTGATTGACCAGCTCGTCCACTTCCTCGAGGCATTCCTTCGGGCGGGCGAACAGGTTCTTGTTGATGTTGCGCATCACCCCGGCGGCCTTGATGAAGGCCTTCTCGACTTCGATGACCTGGCGCTTGCGCTGGGCGAGGCGGGCGATGCGCTCGCGCTTGCTGGCGAGTGCCGCCGAGGTGGCGGGATCGTCGCCGACCGGCGGTGGCGGGGCGAGCGGTTCGAGGGCCGGGGCGAGGCCGCGCGGCTGGATGTCGGAGCGTTCGGGGTCGTAGCGGAAGCGGGTCACGCCCAGTTCGCGCAGCGTCTTCACCTGCTCGGCCGTGCGGATCTTGAAGCTGTTGAAGCTGAACGGATGGCTGAACCAGGGCAGGTCGAGGTGGACGAACAGGCCCACGCACAGTTGCTCCGGCGTGACGACAAAGTCCTGGGGCGGCGGGGTGGGCATCGGGCGGGAACGCAGGGGGGGGCGATATCCGCTTTTTCGGCGGCCCGCTCGGGAAGTTTAGCGGCGCGCAGCGAAGTTTGCGGCGCGTTGTGGCAAGGTTCACGCTTCCGTTCAGAAAGTCCGCCCATGCAGCTCGACATCACCGGCTGGATCGTCACCGCGATCGCCATTCTCCTTACCGGCATCTCCAAGTCGGGGCTCGGCGGTGCCCTGGGCGGACTGGCGGTGCCCTTCATGTCGATGTGGATGTCGCCGCGGGATGCGGTGGCGGTGATGCTGCCCGTGCTGATCGCGATGGACTTGTTCGGCATTCGCGCCTGGCGGGGCAAGGCCGACTGGGCGGAGCTGCGCATGCTCCTGCCGGCGGCGCTGGCGGGCATCGCGCTGGGGACGCTGGCCTTCGGCGCGATGTCGGACCGGATGGTGAAGGCCGCCGTGGGCGCGATCGCGGTGGCCTTCGCCCTCGATCGCCTGTTGCGCCGGGGGCGGCCGACGGGGCCGGGTGGGCCGTTGCGCGCCTTTGCGTGGCTGTGCGGCGGCGGTGCCGGCTTCACCAGCACGCTGGCCCATGCGGGCGGGCCGCCGGTGATGATCTACCTGCTGACCCGGCGCCTGCCCCGGGAGGCTTTTGCCGCCACGTCGGTGTTCTTCTTCGCGGCGATCAACCTGGCCAAACTGCCGTTTTACCTGGGGCTGGATCTGTTCAATCGCGACACGCTGACGATGTCGGCGATGTTGCTGCCGCTGGTGCCGCTCGGCGTGTGGCTGGGGATGCGCCTGCTGGCGCGCATCCCGGAGAAGCCGTTCTACCTGCTGGCCACGGCGGCGCTGGGGCTGTCGGGGGTCAAGCTGCTGTGGGACGCGGTGGTGGGCTGAGGGCCGCGCGGCCGCCTCGGCGCGGCGGTTCGAGCCAGCGCAGCATCGTCGCGAAGAGCCGTTCCGGATCGGCCGGTTTGGGGATGAAGTCGTCCATGCCGGCGTCGAGGCAGGCGCGGCGGTCTTCGTCGAAGGTGTTGGCGGTGATTGCGATGATCGGACAGCGGCCGATGTCGCCGGGGAGGCCACGGATGGCGCGGGTCGCGGCGAGGCCGTCCATGACCGGCATCTGGACGTCCATCAGGATCAGGTCGTAGGGCGTCGCGGAGGCCATCTGCACGGCTTCGGCGCCGTTCTGGGCCAGGTCGACCCGCAGGCCGAGCTCTTCGCACAGGAGTTCGAGGGTGACCGCCTGATTCACCCAGTCGTCCTCGACGAGCAGGATGCGCTTGTCGCGATGGGTGCTGCGCAGCCGCGTCTCGGCGTCGACGCGGGAGGGGGCGGCGTCCGGCGCGGCGTCGGCCGCCGGGGTGCCGACGCGCAGGGTGAGCCAGAAGGTGCTGCCGACGCCGGGGGTGCTGGTCACGCCGATGTCGCCACCCATCAGGCGCACCAGCCGCTGGCAGATGGGGAGCCCGAGGCCGGTGCCGCCGAAGCGCCGGGTGAGCGAGCCGTCGGCCTGCTCGAAGGGGCTGAAGATGCGGCGCTGGGCGTCGGCGGGGATGCCGACGCCGCTGTCCTCGACTTCGAGTCTGAGCAGGGCGCTGCCCGGTCGGGGTTCGGTGAGCGCGGCGCGGATGCCGATGTGGCCGGCGGCGGTGAACTTGATGGCATTCCCGACGATGTGCAGCAGCACCTGCTGCAGCCGCAGCGGGTCGCCGATCAGCGGCAGGCCGGCGAGCGTCGGCGGGATGTCGAGCCGGAGCGCGAGCCCCTTGCCCTGCAGGCTGGTGCCGGTGAGCTGGATGACCTTGCCGACGACCTCGTCGAGCGCGAAGCGGGTCTGCTCGATGGCGAGCTGCTCGGCGTCCATCCGCGCGAGTTCGAGGATGTCGTTGAGCAGTTGCAGCAGGTGGCTGGCGGCGGTGGAGATCTTGTCGAGCCGCTCGTGCTGGGCGGGGTCGGCGTTGTGGCGCGCGAGCAGGTGGGTGAGGCCGATGATGGCGTTCATCGGGGTGCGCAGCTCGTGGCTCATGTTGGCGAGGAAGCTGCTCTTGGCGCGGTTGGCGGTCTCGGCGGCCTCCTTGGCGAGCGACAGGTCGGCGGTGCGCGCGGCGACGAGTTCTTCGAGGTGGTCGCGGTGGCGCGTGAGTTCGGCCTCGGCGAGCTTGCGCTCGGTGATGTCGCGAACCGTGGCGTAGATGTAGTCCTGTCCGTCGGCGCTGACCCGGCTGGCGGTGATCGCGACATCCAGTTCGCGTCCGTCCTTGCGGCGGTGGATGGATTCGAAGCGCTCCGAGCCGGCGCTGTGAACGCGGCCCCGATGATCGTCCCAGACCGCCTGGGTAAACAGCGGGTCGATGTCGCTGACGCGACGGGCGGTGAGTTCGGTGGCGGTGAAGCCGAGCATGTCGCAGGCGGCCTGGTTGACCCGCACGATGTGACCGTCGGGGAGCATCCAGTAGGCGGCGTCGGCGGACTTGTCGATGGAGATCGTGGCCAGCGCCAGTTCGCGGTTCTTGGCGGCGAGATCGGCGGTCTGGGCGTCCACCAGGCGCTGGGTGATGGCGGTGCGGCCGCTCATGCCGAGGATCAGGATCTGCAGCAGGGCGGCGAACAGCAGGCCGATGACGCCCACGCCCCAGGCCACCCACGGCCGGTTGAGCGCCTGGTAGCGCTCGTCGGCGCTGATCTTGAGGCGCCATTCCCGATCGCCGAAGCGCAGCTTGCTCTCGAGCTGCAGGGGGGGCGGGTGGATGCCGTTGCTGGGGGGACTATCGTCGAGGTGATGGGTCTCGCCGATGGCGTAGGGGTCGATCAGCTCGACCGTCAGGCCGGGGGATTGGTCGGGGAGGATGGCGGCGTCGAGCAACTGGCCGATCCGGATCACCGCCACCGCGAAGCCCCGCAGCGGTTTGCCGGGGGCGCCGAGCTGGCGCACCGGCGCGAGCGCCAGCACCGAGACGCGCTGCTCCTGGACGAGACGGATCGGCGCGGTCACGGCGAGGCCGGATTCGCGCGGCATCGCCCGGCTGACGGCGTCCCAGCGGATCGCCTCGGAGGCGATGTCGAAGCCGATCGCGCGCATGTTGGTTTCCTGCGGCACGATGTAGGTGATCGGCACGTAGTGCTTGCGCCGACCGGCCGGCGTCAGGGTGCCGTCGGCGCCGAGTTCGGTGATCCGGAAGTCCGGACGTCCCAGCCCGGCGGCGAGGGTCTGCTCGAAACCGGACCGTTCGGCGTCGGGGACGAGGGCGTTGAAGCTGAGGGTGGAGACCTCGGGGTTGTCCTGGAGGATCGACAGGGTGAAGGCGTCGAACCGGCTCGAGGTGAGTTCCGGCGCGCTCTCGATGAAGCGGCGCAGCGACTGCAGGGCTTCCTGGTGGGCCAGCAGGCGGTCGGCGATGCGCTTGTGGATCTGGGCGCTGTCGGCCTGCAGGCGGTTTTCGCGGTTGGTGCGCTCCCACTGGGTGGTGACGTAGAAGGCGGTGCCCGTGAGCAGCAGGGTCAGCGTCATCGGCACCGCCAGGCGGCGACGGATCTGCCACAGGCGGCTCGAGCGGAGCAGGAAGCACAGGCCGAGGGGCGCCACGGTGAGCACCCCGAGGGTGTCGCCGACGAACCAGCTCCACCACGCGAAGGCCCGCGCCGGCGGTTCGAGCACCCCCGCCGCGGCCAGGCAGGCGATGCCGACCGAGGCGGATACCAGACAGGCCACGGGGCCGCCGAGCACCAGGAAGCGCAGCACCGTGGGCTCGTCCTCGAGGCTTTGCCAGCTGTCGCCCAGGCCGCGCCGGATCAGTGCCTGGCCGACCCAGGCCTGGGCCGTCGCCCCGCAGGCGATGCCCGCGGCCGCCAGCGTGTCGGTGGAGGAGACCGAGGCGTGATGGAGCGCGAGCAACAGGTGCAGGCCCACCGAGCCGAGCCAGATGCCGGGCAGGGCAGCGTTGCCGAAACACAGGGCGGCGGCGAGCGCCAGCCCCGCCGCCGGGAAGATCGGGCTGGCATATCCCTCGGCGATGGCGAACCCGACCCCGATCCGGCCCAGCACGATGTAAGCCAGACCGATCAACAGGCTGCGTACGACGCCGGAGGGGAGGGAGCGGGGAACGAACATGGTGGAGATGCGAGGGGCGAGGGAGATCTACGGCAGCCGGGTAACCTCCCTTTATACGACATCGCCGAAAAAACGCCGTGCGTTATTGCCGATGACGATGGATTTTCCGGCCAGGCTGGCGCCGGATGGGCGGGCGCGGCTTTGCCGCGCGGGGTCAGCGGGTCAGGCGTCCGCCGCGCTTGCGGGTGCCGACGCCGGCCATCGCCGCCAGACCGCTGCTGCCGTGGGCATGGCAGATCGCGCAGGCGAGGGCGTCGGCGGCGTCGGCCGATGGGCTCGCGTCGAGGGTGAGCAGGCGCTCGACCATGTGGCTGACCTGCTCCTTGGCGGCCTTGCCGTGGCCGACCACCGCCTGCTTGACCTGCAGTGCGGTGTATTCGGCCACCGGCAGGTCGCACGACACCGCGCCGCAGATCGCCGCGCCGCGGGCCTGACCCAGGAGCAGCGTGGATTGCGGGTTCACGTTCACGAAGACGATCTCCACCGCCACCTGGTCGGGCTGGTAGGTGGCGACCACCTGGCGCACGCCGTCGAGGATGACCTTGAGGCGCTCCGGCAGGCTGCCCTCGCCGCTCTTGATGACGCCGCTGGCCACGTAGCGCAGCTGGCTGCCGAGCTGGTCGATGACCCCGAAGCCGGTGTGGCGCAGCCCCGGGTCGATGCCCAGGATGCGCGTGGCGACGGTGGCGGAGGCCGCCCTCATTTGCGGGCCAGCCAGACGCCGAACACCGTCAGCCCCATGCCCGCCAGCGCCAGGCCGCCGAGGGTTTCGCCGAAGGCGGCCCAGGCGATCAGCGCGGTGGTCGGCGGGGTGAGGTAGAACAGGCTGGCGACGTTGACGGCGCTGCCGCTGCGGATCAGCAGGTTGAGCAGACTGATTGCGCCGACCGACAGCACCAGCACCAGCCACAGCAGCGCAAACACGAACTGACCGGACCACTGGATCGCCATCGTCTCGGTGTGCGCCGCGTACAGCGCCGACACCGCGAGGCAGGGCACGAACTGGACCACCGCGCCGGTGCGCAGGTCGAAGCGCGGGCAGAAGCGTTTCTGATAAAGCGTGCCGGCGGTGATGCCGACCAGCGCCAGCAGCGCCGGCACCAGCATCGGCGCGATGCCGGCCGCGCCCGACGCGGCCGCCACCTTCTGGAACACCACCAGCCCCACGCCCCCGAAACCCAGCACCAGCCCCGCCCACTGGCGCGGGGACACCTTCTCGCCCAGCAGCAGGCCGGCACCCAGGGCGGTGAGCAGCGGCTGCAGGCCCACGACCAGCGCCGCGATGCCCGCCGGCAGGCCGTGGTGGATCGACGAGAACACGCCACCGAGGTATACCGCATGCACCAGCAGGCCGGTGACGCCGATGTGCAGCCACTGGCGCGGCCCGGTCGGCCACGGGGCGCGGGTGGCCAGGGCGACCAGCCCCATCACCCCGATCACCAGCCCGTAGCGCACGCACAGGAAGGTGATCGGCTCGGCGTAGGGGAGGCCGTACTTGGCACCGATGAAACCGGTGCTCCAGAGCAGGACGAACAGGAAGGGGTAAAGACGGCTGGCGGTCGGGGTCACGAAAGGGCGGGAACGGTTCAGCGGGCCGGGTGGCGGGCGCGGTAGGTGCGGGTGGCCGCGGAGACGATGATCTGCACGTCGGCCGGCGGGATGTCGGGCAGTTGCTCGCGCACCACGCGGTAGGCGAGGTGTTCGAGCATCTGCCCGTTCCAGGCGTTATCCGGCGCGAAGAAGGGTTCGATGATGAGGTAGGCCTTGTCGACGAGTTCGCGCAGGGTGAAGTTCTTGCGGCGTTCGGGGGCGGTCATGGTGAGGCTCCGGGCAGTGGGATGATAACCCAGCGCTCAGGCCGGGTCGGGCCGGTGCGCGGGCGGGGCATACCAGTTATCGGGCGGCACGCGATTTTCTGTTGCCGGATCGGCGGGGTAGTGGGGTGACAGGATCTGCACGCCGTATTCGTTGAAGACGTCCTGGATGCTGGCGTGCAGGCGGGTGAGCAGCTCGGCGCCGGGCGGCCTCGGTGAGCATCGCGCCCACCTGATGCCAGGGCGTGTCGTAGCCGATGGTCAGGGTGGTGTCGAGCATGAAGCCGCGACCCGCCCGGGTGCGTGAGTGCATGAGGATCAACCCGGCGGCGCCCTGGCCGACGATGCTCGATGCGCCCAGGAGGGCGTCGCCGAAGCGCACGATCCTGCGGTTCATCACCAACAGGTCGGCTTCGTCGGGTGGTGGCGCACCGCTGACGGGCGTGGGACGCGGCCTGGGCCAGCTCGCCCGGAAAGGCGCCGAAGAGGGCGCAGCGACGCAGTGCGAAGCGGGCGACGGGCATGGCGGTCGCCCAGACGGGGCAGGCCGATATCGTGAGCGCCGCATGGGGTGGGGGCGGCCGCGTCCGCTTGTGCTTTGGCGTCAGATCGGCGAAAACAGCGGCCTGGCCCGCCCACCCCGACGAGGAGCTGCAACCGATGGCCCTGTGGCTGATGAAATCCGAACCCGACGACGTCTCCATCGACGATCTTGAACGCCGCCCCGCGCAGTGCGTGCCGTGGTACGGCGTGCGCAACTACCAGGCGCGCAACTTCATGCGCGACGCGATGCAGATCGGCGACGGGGTGCTGTTCTACCACTCCGGCTGCGCCGAGCCGGGCGTTGCCGGGATCGCCCGCGTGGCGAGCCTGGCCTACCCGGATGCCACCCAGTTCGACCCGGCGAGCCCGTACTTCGATCCCAAGTCCTCACCCGACGCCCCGCGCTGGGTGCATGTGGACGTGGCTTTCGTGCGCAAGACGCGGCTCGTGGGTTTGCCCGAATTGCGCCGCCACCCGGAACTCGCCACCATGCGCGTCCTCGCCCGCGGCAACCGGCTGTCGATCACGCCGGTCGAGCCGGCGGAATGGCGCTTCATCGTCGGGCAGCTGCTCGGCGCAACGGATCTTCAGGACTGGAAATGAACATCGGAACCGAATGGCTGGTCGCCTATCTCGCGCTGGGCGCCTTTGTCGGATTCTTCGCCGGGCTGCTCGGCGTCGGCGGCGGCGCGATCATGGTGCCGATGCTCACCACGCTGTTCGCCGCCCAGGGGTTTCCGAAGGCGCACATGGTGCATCTGGCGCTGGGCACCTCGATGGCCGGCATCGTGATCACCTCGATCTCCAGCCTGCGCGCCCACCACGCCCACGGCGCGGTGCGCTGGGACATCGTGCGCGGCATCGCCCCCGGCGTGCTGGCGGGCACTTTTGCTGGCACCTTTGTCGCGTCGCGCGCGCCCACCCAGCCGCTGGCGATCTTCTTCGCCTGTTTTACCGCCTACGTGGCGGTGCAGATGATCCTGAACAAGAAGCCCAAGCCCACCCGCGAGCTGCCTGGAACCGCCGGGTTGATCGGCGTGGGCGGGGTGATCGGCGCGATCTCGTCGCTGGTGGCGATCGGCGGCGGCTCGCTGTCGGTGCCCTTCATGACCTGGTGCAACGTCAAGGTGCATAACGCCATCGGCACTTCGGCCGCCATCGGTCTGCCCATCGCCGTGGCCGGCGCGTTGGGCTACCTGATCAATGGCTGGCACGTGGGCGGGCTGCCCGAATGGAGCGTGGGCTACGTCTATCTGCCGGCCCTGGTGCTGCTGAGCCTGCTCTCCAGCGTCACCGCGCCGATCGGCGCCCGCCTGGCGCACACCTTGCCGGTGGCCACTCTCAAGAAGATCTTCGCCGGTGTGCTGGTGCTGTTGTCGGCGAAGATGCTGCACACCGTGCTGGCGGGCTGAGTTCAGCCGAAGAAGCGGCGCAGGCTGCGGGAGAGCCAGCCGCCCTCGTGCTTTTCTTCGGCCAGGGCCTTCATCTTGGGCCGGACGGCGCCCACGTAGGCGTGATCGTCGTGCCGGATATGGCTGAACAGCCAGCGGTGGAGCAGCGCGTGGAGCTCGTGGGCGATGTCGTCCCCGCGCTTGAGGCGTTCCTGGAAACCCGCCACCCGGCGCACGAAGAGTTCGTGCACCTTCTTGTGTCCGCGCACGAATTCGTAGCCCGCGTCCTCCATCAGGCATTCCTCGAACGCGAAGTGGGAAAGCGTGTATTCGACGAGATCGTCCACGACGCCGATGGTGGCCGCGCGGTCGGCGTGCTGCCGGGCGTCGTGCAGGCGGTTGATGAAATCCATGATCTGCTTGTGCTGATTGTCAATTTCGTTGATGCCGGTATCCAGATCCCGGGACCAGGTCAGGTATGCCATTGGAGCCTCATGTCTTGATGCCACCCGTAAAGTACAAAGGCCGCCTGCAGCCCCGGGTGTGGGGTGCGGCGGCCTGGGACAGGTCGCGTGGGGGAAGGTGCGAACGACACCTCTCAGGGTGCTGATGGCATATGGTAAAAGATTGTGACCGGTTTGTCTGTGCCTGCCCCGAAACGGGGTGTCAGCGCCCCGCGAAGACCGGCGCGCGCTTGTTCAGGAAGGCATCCAGCCCTTCCTTGTAGTCGTCGGTGGCGAGGAAATCGAACGCGGCGCGCTTTTCCTCGGCGGTGAGCGGCGTGCCGGTCATCAGACGATGTACCCACTGCTTGTGCCAGCGCGCCACCAGCGGCGCGCCCTTGACGATGCGGGCCACCGTGGCCAGGGCTTCCTTTTCTACCTCCTCGTCGTCCACGACGCGGGTCAGCAGCCCTTTCGCCATCGCTTCGCGGGCGCCCAGGATGCGCCCTTCGAGCAGGATCTCCAGCAGGACCGCCGGGCCGACCAGCGCCAGCAGACCGGCCATTTCGCCCGGGTACATCGAAAAGCCCAGCTTGTTGATCGGCGCACCGAAGCGGCTCGTCTCGCCGGCGATGCGGATGTCGCAGCAGCCGGCGATCTCCAGCCCGCCGCCGACACAGGCGCCCCGGATCATCGCCACGGTGGGCACCGGGCAGGCCCGGATCGCGTCGAGGGCGGCGGCGACGAGCGCCTCGTGGTAATGCAGTGCGTCATCGACGGTGGCGCGCACGGTGAGGAATTCCTCGATGTCGCCGCCCGCCGCGAACGCCTTGTCGCCAGCGCCGCGCAGGATCACGCAGCGCAGGTCGGGATCGGCGTTGAGCTGGCGCATCCGGCTTTCGAGGGCGCGCCACATGCCGGCATCGACAGCGTTGAGTTTGTCGGGATTCGAGAGGCTCAGGGTGGCGACGCCAGCGTGCTGGCTAAAGAGGATTTCACCGGGCATGGCAGGGAAGTTCCGTGGTGGGGAAAGTGGATAAAATTTTCTGATGGATGGTCAAAAAAATTTCCATACTGGACGGTATGGGGTCTTTTATATGTTATATCATGCGGTTGGGCGTTGTATTGGCGCGGCTTCGCCCTGCAAAAAGCAGTCAAAACAATAAGCCGTCTTGTCGCGCACGGTTCCAACAGGCAGTTCGCGCCGGAACCTCTATGACTTTCCAGGGAGGGAAATCATGTCTAGCAACTCGTCCCAGAGTGCGGTTTATGCCCGCATTCGACGCAACCCGCGTTTTGCCGAGCTGGTCGCCAAGCGCACCAGCTTCGCGACCGTCCTGTCGGTGATCGTCCTGACGATCTTCTACGGATTCTTCATGGTCGTGGCCTTCAAGCCGCAACTCATCGGCCAGCGTCTCTCCGAAGGCTCCTACCTCACCGTGGGCATCGCTTTCGAACTGTTCATGTTCATCTTCTTCTGGGTGCTCACCGCGGTTTACGTGAAGCGCGCCAACGGCGAGTTCGACGCGATCACCGCCGAGATCGTCCGTGATGCATCCAAGGAGGTGAAATAAATGCTGTCCCGTCTGAACCTTGCACTGCTGGCGCTGCTCGCGCCGGCGCTGTCCTTCGCCGGTGATGCGATTTCCGCCACCGAGAAGCAGCCCCTCAACCTGCACGCGATCGGGATGTTCGTCCTGTTCGTCGGCATGACCCTGTTCATCACCAAGTGGGCGGCCGGCCGCACCAAGTCGGCGGCGGACTTCTACACCGCCGGCGGTGGCATCACCGGCTTCCAGAACGGCCTCGCGATCGCCGGCGACTACATGTCGGCCGCCACGCTGCTGGGTCTCACCGCGCTGGTCTACACCAAGGGCGTCGATGGCTACATCTACATGATCGCCTTCTTCGCCGGCTGGCCCATCATCCTGTTCCTGATGGCCGAGCGCCTGCGCAACCTCGGCAAGTTCACCTTTGCCGACATCACTTCCTACCGCCTCAACCAGGGCAAGGTGCGCACGATGGCGGCGGTTTCGTCGCTGACCGTGGTGTGCTTCTACCTGGTGGCGCAGATGGTCGGTGCCGGTCAGCTCATCAAGCTGCTGTTCGGCCTCGATTACACCATCGCGCTGTTCGTGGTCGGCGCGCTGATGATGGTGTACGTGACCTTCGGCGGCATGGTCGCCACCACCTGGGTGCAGATCATCAAGGCCTGCATGCTGCTTGCCGGCGGCACGCTGGTGATGATCCTGGCGATGTCCCAATTCGGCTTCAGCTTCGAGAATCTGATGACCCAGGCCATCTCGGTGCATAGCCTCGGCGAGAAGATCCTGTTCCCGGGTTCGCTGCTGCCGGATCCGGTCACCGCGCTGTCGCTGGGCCTCGGCCTGATGTTCGGCACCGCGGGTCTGCCGCACATCCTGATGCGCTTCTTCACCGTGACCAACGCCAAGGAAGCCCGCAAGTCGGTGCTCTACGCGTCCGGCTTCGTCGCCTACTTCTTCAACGTCATCCTGCTGATGGGCCTGGCTGCCATCATCATCGTCGGCCAGAACCCCGAGTTCTTCGAAGGCGGCAAGATCGGCGGCAAGATCATCGGCGGCGGCAACATGGTTGCGATGCACCTGGCCAAGGCCGTGGGCGGCAACCTGTTGCTGGGCTTCCTGTCTGCCGTGGCCTTCGCCACCATCCTGGCGGTGGTGTCCGGCCTGGCGCTGGCCGGTGCCGCGTCGATCTCCCACGACATCTACGCCCGCGTGATCCGCAAGGGCAAGGCCACCGAGACCGAAGAGCTGCGTGTCTCCAAGCTCTCGTCGGTGGCGCTCGGCATCGTCGCGATCGTGCTCGGCATCGCCTTCGAGAAGATGAACGTGGCGTTCATGGTGGCGCTGGCCTTCGGCATCGCCGCGTCCGCCAACTTCCCGGTGCTGATCCTGTCGATGTACTGGAGGGGGCTGACCACCCGTGGCGCCGTGCTCGGCGGCTACGTCGGCCTGGTCGCTGCGGTGCTGTTCGTGCTGTTCTCCAAGTCGGTGTGGGTCACCGTGCTGGGTAATGCCCAGGCGCTGTTCCCCTACGACCAGCCGGCCCTGTTCTCCATGCCGCTGGCTTTCCTGGTGACCATCGTCGTGTCCCTGCTCGACAACAGCGATGAAGCCAAGGCCGAACGCGCCGCGTTCGAAGACCAGTACGTGCGTGCGCAGACCGGTTTTGGCGCTGCAGAGGCGTCCAGCCACTGAGTGCCATGTCACCCTGTGCGGCGGTGCCCTGCGGGGTGCCGCCCAATAAAAAAAACCCGCCGGGGCGACCTGGCGGGTTTTTTTTATGGCCTGCAGACGGCGTGGCGGTTGCCGTGTCAGGCGGTGCTTTCCTTGCGGACGGCGATCTTGGCAAGCGCGCGACGGCCGCTGGAAATGTGTTCGCGCATGGCCTTTTCGATGCTGTCGCCGTCCCGGCGTGCAAGCGCGTCGAGGATCAGGCGGTGCTCTGCCAGGGATTGCTCCAGCCGCCCTTCGCTGAACAGCGAGTGGTGGCGCGACAGCTTGATGACCTTGCGCAGGTCGGTGATGGTCTGGGTGAGCCAGCGGTTGTCGGCGATGAGCTGCACTTCCTGGTGGAAGGTCTGGTTGGCGTCGAAGAAGCCGTCGATGTCCTTGGCGGCGGCGGCCCGTTCGAGCTCGTCGTGGATGCCCTTGAGGCGCGCCAGATCCTCGTTAGTTGCCTTGCGCGCGGTATCGACGGCGCACTGGCCTTCGAGCAGCGCGAGCACGGTGAAGATCTCGTCCAGATCGCGTTCCGAAATTTCCGTCACGTAGCAGCCGCGGCGCGGCTTGAGCGTCACCAGCCCCTCGGCGGCGAGAACCTTCAGCGCTTCCCGCAGCGGGGTGCGGGAGATGCCGTAGGCGGCGGCCAGGGCCTGCTCGTCCACCCAGGTGCCGGGCGGCAGTTCGTGGGCAAAGATGCGTTGACGCAGGCGTTCGGCGACTTCCTGGTAAAGGGCGAGGGGGGCGATGCGGCCTGCGTTCATGGGCGAGGGTGACGGATTGGTGATCGGGTTGGCTTCGGGTATTGCATCCATAATTATGGATAAAGTATTATCACGTGGATAGCAAGTCAAGTTCCTGCGCAGGCATCAACCTTGTTGAAGCCCGGGGTTTCGGCCGTCCGGGTTTGAAAAAAACAGAGGGAGGGAGAAAATTGCCCGCGCAGGGCACGGCAACCGGCCGTGACCAGGGGTCACGGCCGGTCCTGTCGTCATCAAAACAAATCGGGAGCCGTCCGGCGGCTCCGCTACGCGAGAGGGTAGAAACATGGCGAACAGCAACGAACCGACCTTCCCCCAACCCGATCTGGCCGCCTGGAACAAGGCCGCCGCGAAGTCGGCACCCGAAGGCGATGTCGCCAAGTTGAACTGGGTGACGCCGGAAGGCATCACGGTCAAGCCGCTTTACACGGCTGCCGACACCGCCGACCTCAAGTACGCCAACACCCTGCCCGGTTTCGAGCCCTTCCTGCGCGGTCCGCAGGCCACCATGTACGCCGCGCGCCCCTGGACCATCCGCCAGTACGCCGGTTTCTCCACCGCCGAAGAATCCAACGCGTTCTACCGCAAGGCGCTCGCCGCCGGCGGCCAGGGCGTCTCCGTCGCCTTCGACCTCGCTACCCACCGTGGCTACGACTCCGACAATCCCCGCGTGGTCGGCGACGTTGGCAAGGCCGGCGTGGCGATCGATTCCGTCGAGGATATGAAGATTCTCTTCAACGACATCCCCCTCGACAAGATTTCCGTCTCCATGACGATGAACGGCGCCGTGCTGCCGATTCTCGCCGGCTACATCGTGGCTGCCGAGGAGCAGGGCGTCAGCCAGGACAAGCTGTCCGGGACCATCCAGAACGACATCCTCAAGGAGTTCATGGTCCGCAACACCTACATCTACCCGCCGACGCCGTCGATGAAGATCATCGCCGACATCTTCCAGTACACGTCGGCCAACATGCCCAAGTTCAACAGCATCTCGATCTCGGGCTACCACATCCAGGAAGCGGGCGCGAACCAGGCCATCGAGCTGGCCTTCACGCTGGCCGACGGCCTCGAGTACGTGCGCACCGGCATCAAGTCGGGCATGGACGTGGATACCTTTGCCGGCCGCCTGTCGTTCTTCTGGGCGGTGGGCATGAACTTCTACCTCGAGATCGCCAAGATGCGCGCCGCGCGCATGTTGTGGTGGCGGATCATGAAGCAGTTCAATCCCAAGAGCCAGAAGTCCATGATGCTGCGGACCCACAGCCAGACCTCCGGCTGGTCGCTCACCGAGCAGGATCCGTACAACAACGTCGTGCGCACCACCATCGAGGCGATGGCGGCGGTGTTCGGCGGCACCCAGTCGCTGCACACCAACGCACTGGACGAAGCCATCGCGTTGCCGACCGAGTTCTCGGCCCGCATCGCCCGCAACACCCAGATCATCATCCAGGAAGAAACCCACATCTGTAACGTGGTCGACCCGTGGGCCGGCTCCTACATGATGGAAAAGCTCACCCAGGACATGGCCGACAAGGCCTGGGCCCTGATCGAGGAGATCGAGGCCATGGGCGGCATGACCAAGGCCGTCGAATCGGGTTGGGCCAAGATGAAGGTCGAGGAGTGCGCCGCCGAGAAGCAGGCCCGCATCGACTCCGGCAAGGACGTCATCGTCGGCGTGAACAAATACAAGCTTGCCAAGGAAGACCCGATCGACATCCTCGACATCGACAACCACGTCGTGCGCGAGGCCCAGATCGAGCGCCTGGCCCGCATCCGCGCCACCCGCGACCAGGCCGCCGTCGATGCCGCGCTGGCCGCCCTCACCGAGTGCGCCAAGAGCGGCAACGGCAACCTGCTCGACCTCACCGTCAAGGCCGTGCGCCTGCGCGCCACGGTCGGCGAGATTTCCGACGCGCTCGAAGTCGTGTTCGGCCGTTTCCGCGCCAACCCGCAGGCCGTCACCGGCATCTACAACTCGGTGGTCGAAGGTAACGAAGACTGGCAGGCCCTGAAGGCCGACATCGACGCCTTCGTCGCCGAGGAAGGCCGCCGTCCGCGCATCATGATCGCCAAGCTGGGCCAGGACGGCCATGACCGCGGCGCCAAGGTGGTGGCCTCGGCGTTCGCCGACCTGGGCTTCGACATCGACATCGGCCCGCTCTTCCAGACCCCGGAAGAAGCCGCCCGCCACGCCGTCGAGAACGATGTGCATGCCGTCGGCTGCTCCAGCCTCGCCGCCGGCCACAAAACCCTTGTTCCTGCCGTCATCAAGGCGCTCAAGGATCAGGGCGCCGAGGACATCATCACCTTCGTCGGTGGCGTGATCCCGGCCCAGGATTACGATGCGCTCTACAAGGCCGGTGCGGCCGGCATCTTCGGGCCGGGCACCCCGATCCCGACCGCCGCCCGGGAAGTCCTGAAGCAGATCCGCGCCGCCCGCAAGGCCGCGTAAGCCGACACTCTGCGGACAGTGCGCCGGCACCATGCCGGCGCACGCCATTGATGACTCCATGAACATGCCTGCCGACATTCCGCAGCGCGACGCCGCCGATCAGGCGCTCGTCGACGGGGTGCTCAAGCACCAGTTGCGTCCGCTCGCCAAGACGATCACCCTGATCGAATCCCAGCGCCCGGATCACAAGCAGCGCGCCCGCAGCGTCCTCGAAGGGCTGCTGCCCCACACCGGCAGGTCGATGCGCGTGGGCATCTCCGGGGTGCCCGGCGTCGGCAAGTCCACCTTCATCGAGGCTTTGGGGCTCTATCTCATCGAAAAAGGCCACAAGGTGGCGGTGCTGGCGGTCGATCCGTCGTCCAGCGTCACCGGCGGTTCGATCCTCGGCGACAAGACCCGGATGGAGTTGCTGTCCCAGCGTACCGAGGCGTACATCCGCCCGAGCCCGTCGGCCGGTAGTCTTGGCGGCGTCGCCGAGAAAACCCGCGAGGCGATGCTGGTCTGCGAGGCTGCGGGGTTCGATGTCATCATCGTCGAGACCGTCGGCGTCGGTCAGTCCGAGACCGCCGTCGCGGGCATGACCGACATCTTCTGCCTGCTCCAGCTCCCCAATGCCGGCGACGACTTGCAAGCGATCAAGAAGGGCATCATGGAGATCGCCGACCTGATCGTCATCAACAAGGCCGACATCCATCCCCAGGCCGCCAACGTGGCGCGGGCCCAGATCAAGAGCGCGCTGGGTATGCTGCGCCACGCCTCGCCCAACTGGACGCCACCGGTGCTGATGCTTTCTGCACTGCAAAAACAGGGCATCGCCGAATTCTGGAATACCATTGACGATTACCGCTCCGCCATGAATCGGAGCGGCGAGTTCGACGCGCGCCGGCGCCAACAGGCGCGCGCGTGGATGTGGGAACTCATCGACCAGGGCCTGCGGGCCCGGTTCGCAAGCCATGCTGCGGTTCAACAGGACCTGCCCGGCTTGCAGGCGGCCGTCGAGGCCGGCCAGACGACGCCTTCCGCAGCCGCGGCCCGGCTGCTCGGCCATCTGGGTTGAAAGAACACATACGAATCATTGACTGGAGGTTGTAAATGCACGACATCATCCACCAGCTGGAAAAGAAGCGCGAAGCGGCCCGCCTGGGTGGCGGCCAAAAGCGTATCGACAGCCAGCACAAGAAAGGCAAGCTGACTGCCCGCGAACGCATCGAGCTCCTGCTCGACCCGGATTCCTTCGAGGAATGGGACATGTTCAAGGAGCACCGGTGCGTCGACTTCGGCATGGATCAGGCCGAAAAGACCCCGGGTGACGGTGTCGTCGTCGGTTACGGCACCATCAACGGCCGCCTGGTGTTCGTGTTCTCCCAGGATTTCACCGTGTTCGGCGGCTCCCTGTCCGAGACCCACGCCGAGAAGATCTGCAAGGTCATGGACCAGGCGATGAAGGTCGGCGCCCCGGTGATCGGCCTCAACGACTCGGGCGGTGCCCGCATCCAGGAAGGCGTCGCGTCCCTGGGCGGCTATGCCGACGTGTTCCAGCGCAACGTGATGGCCTCCGGTGTCGTGCCGCAGATCTCCATGATCATGGGCCCCTGTGCCGGTGGCGCGGTCTACTCTCCGTCGATGACCGACTTCATCTTCATGGTGAAGGACTCCTCGTACATGTTCGTGACTGGTCCGGAAGTCGTGAAGACCGTGACCCACGAAGACGTGACCGCCGAAGAACTCGGTGGCGCCGTGACCCACACCACCAAGTCCGGTGTGGCCGATCTGGCCTTCGAGAACGACGTGGAAGCGCTCTCGATGCTGCGTCGTTTCATGAACTTCATCCCGGCCAGCAACAAGGAAATGCCGCCGGTCACGCCGACCAACGATCCGGCCGACCGCTTCGACTATTCCCTCGACACCCTGGTGCCGGACAACGCCAACAAGCCCTACGACATGAAGGAGCTGATCGTCAAGGTTGTGGACGACAGCGACTTCTTCGAGCTGCAGCCCGACTACGCCAAGAACATCATCATCGGCTTTGGTCGCATCGATGGCGCACCGGTCGGCATCGTTGCCAACCAGCCGCTGGTCCTCGCGGGCTGTCTCGACATCAAGTCCGCGATCAAGGCTGCCCGCTTCGTGCGCTTCTGCGACGCCTTCAACATTCCGGTCGTCACCTTCGTCGATGTCCCCGGCTTCATGCCCGGCACCGCCCAGGAGTACGGCGGCATCATCAAGCACGGCGCCAAGCTGCTCTACGCGTACGCCGAGTGCACCGTGCCGAAGGTTACCGTCATCACCCGCAAGGCCTACGGCGGCGCTTATGACGTGATGTCCTCGAAGCACCTGCGTGGCGACGTGAACCTCGCCTGGCCGTCCGCCGAAATCGCGGTGATGGGCCCGAAGGGTGCCGTCGAGATCATCTTCCGCGAAGAGAAGAACGATCCCGCCAAGCTCGCCCAGCGCGAAGCCGAGTACAAGGAAAAGTTCGCCAATCCGTTCGTGGCCGGCGCCCGTGGCTTCATCGACGACGTGATCATGCCGCACGCCACCCGCAAGCGGATCGCCCGCTCGCTGGCCATGCTCAAGGACAAGCAGCTCGACAACCCGTGGCGCAAGCACGGCAACATTCCGCTGTGATCGCCGAGGACGCCAAGAACATGTTTACCAAGATCCTGATTGCAAACCGCGGCGAAATCGCCTGCCGCGTCATCAAGACTGCCCGCAAGATGGGCATCGCCACGGTCGCCGTGTATTCCGAGGCCGACAAGGACGCCCTGTTCGTGGAGATGGCCGACGAGGCCGTCTGCATCGGCCCGGCCGCCTCGAAAGAGTCCTACCTGGTTGCCGACAAGATCATCGCCGCGTGCAAGCAGACCGGTGCCCAGGCCGTTCACCCCGGCTACGGCTTCCTGTCCGAGAACGCCGAGTTCTCCCGCCGTCTTGAAGAAGAAGGCATCAAGTTCATCGGCCCGAAGCACTACTCCATCGCCAAGATGGGCGACAAGATCGAGTCCAAGAAGCTCGCCATCGAAGCCGGTGTGAACACCATTCCGGGCTACAACGACGCCATCGCCGGCCCGGCTGAGGCCGTCGAGATCGCCAAGAAGATCGGCTATCCGGTGATGATCAAGGCCTCCGCCGGCGGCGGCGGCAAGGGTCTGCGCGTGGCCTACAACGACGCCGAAGCCTTCGAAGGCTTCTCCTCCTGCGTCAACGAAGCCCGCAACTCCTTCGGCGACGACCGCGTCTTCATCGAGAAGTACGTGCTCGAGCCGCGCCACATCGAAATCCAGGTGCTGGGCGACTCCCACGGCAACTACGTGTACCTCAACGAGCGCGACTGCTCCATCCAGCGCCGTCACCAGAAGGTCATCGAAGAAGCGCCGTCCCCCTTCGTCGACGCCGAGATGCGCAAGGCGATGGGCGAGCAGGCCGTGGCCCTGGCCCGTGCCGTCAACTACGAATCTGCGGGTACCGTCGAATTCGTCGTCTCCGGCGCCACCAAGGAGTTCTACTTCCTCGAGATGAACACCCGTCTCCAGGTGGAACACCCGGTCACCGAACTCATCACCGGCCTCGACCTCGTCGAGCAGATGATCCGCGTCGCCTACGGCGAGAAGCTGCCCCTCACCCAGGCCGACGTGAAGATCAACGGCTGGTCGATGGAATGCCGGATCAACGCCGAAGACCCGTTCCGCGGCTTCCTGCCTTCCACCGGCCGTCTGGTGAAGTTCCTGCCGCCGAAGGAAGTCACCGACGACAAGGGCACCACCCGCGTCGACACCGGCGTGTACGACGGTGGCGAGATCTCGATGTTCTACGACTCGATGATCGCCAAGCTGATCGTTCACGCCCCGACCCGCGCCCAGGCCATCGACCGCATGCGCGACGCCCTCAACGGCTTCGTGATCCGCGGCATCTCGTCGAACATCCCGTTCCAGGCCGCGCTGATGCAGCACCCGGTCTTCCACTCGGGCATCTTCGACACCGGCTTCATTCCCAAGCACTACCCGACCGGCTTCGATGCCTCGATGGTGCCCCACGACGATCCGGCCTTGCTGGTTTCGGTGGCCGCCTACGTTTACCGCGCCTTTACCGACCGCGCCGCGTCGATCTCCGGCCAGCTCCACGGCCACGAGCGTCTCGTCGGCGACAGCTGGATGGTCATTCGTCTGGGCAAGGACGGCAACGAGCACCACCCGGTGGTTGCACGTCCGGTGGCCGGCGGTTACCACGTCGAGTACAACGGCGAGAACTACGAGATTCTTTCCAGCTGGAAGCTCGGTGAGTCGCTCTTCAACGGCACCTGCAACGGCGAACCCTTCACGCTGCAGGTCGAGCGTCACAAGATCAAGTACAGCCTGTTCCACTGGGGCACCCGTGCCGACTTCATGGTCATGAGCGCCCGTGCCGCCGAGCTGCTCGCGCTGATGCCCGAGAAGCTGCCGCCCGATCTGTCCAAGTTCCTGCTCTCGCCGATGCCCGGCCTGCTGCGTGAAGTTTCGGTTCA
The DNA here is from genome assembly GCF_041911615.1 of Zoogloea sp. Classification (GTDB taxonomy): domain Bacteria; phylum Pseudomonadota; class Gammaproteobacteria; order Burkholderiales; family Rhodocyclaceae; genus Zoogloea. The sequence continues at coordinate 37,170 of NZ_JAYROR010000031.1, forward strand.
GGTTGGTCAGGAAGTGAAGGCCGGCGAGAAGCTGGCGGTCATCGAAGCCATGAAGATGGAAAACATCCTCAAGGCCGACCAGGACTGCAAGGTCAAGAAGATCTCCGCCGCGGCCGGCGAAAGCCTGTCGGTGGACCAGGTGATCATCGAGTTCGAATAAGCATCACACGGCGACGCGGCAGGCGCTCTCCAGCCCGCCGCGCCGTTGCAGCTTTCGTTCGATGGGGAGGGAGATCCGTCCTTCGGGGCGGGTTCCTGTCGAGGGATCGGGGTCGTCTTAGGACGGCCCCTTTTTTCGTCCGTCGTCCCGCTGTTGTTTCGGCGCGCGATGCCGTTTTAAGCATCAGGCGTTCAACACTTAACGGCGCTCGTGCGTTGAACCGTCGAGAATCCTTGCGAACATCCGGAGATCGTTGCCGTGCCACCGCTGCTGATCGTCAAACTGGGCGATTACACCCCCGTCCTTGCCGCCCGCCCGGGCGATTTCGAAAGCTGGATTTCGGCCGGCCTCGGCGACGTGCCGGTGCGGGTGGTCGACCCGCGTTGCGGCGAAGCCCTGCCCGCAGCCTGCGAGGTGGCCGCGGTGGTCGTCACCGGTTCCCCGTCGATGGTCACCGATCGCGAGGCGTGGAGCGAGGCCACCGCCCGCTGGCTGGCCCGCCGGGTTGCCGAAGGGGTGCCGGTGCTGGGCATCTGCTACGGCCACCAGCTATTGGCCCATGCGCTGGGGGGCGAGGCGGCGTGGCATCCGAAAGGCATGGAGATCGGCACGGTCAGCGTACGCAAGTCGGCCGCCGCCTGGGACGATCCGCTGTTCGCCGACTTGCCCGAGGTGTTCCCCGCCCACGTGGTGCATAGCCAGACGGCGCGCCGGTTGCCGCCCGGCGCCGAATGCCTGGCGTCGAGCGATTTCGAGCCCCACCACGCGTTCCGGGTCGGCGAGGCGGCGTGGGGCGTGCAGTTCCATCCCGAGTTCGACGCCGTGGCGATGAAGAGCTACATCGCCCAGTTGTCCGGCGCGCTGCGCAAGGGCGGGGCCGATCCCGACCAGCTGGCCGCCGCGGTTACCGAGACCCATGCGGCGACCAGTGTGCTGCGGCGCTTCGCGCGCTTCGTCGCCGAGCGGGCGGCGCAGCGGCAGGACGCCGCCGCGCCGGCGCCTCAGCCGTAGCGGCGGGCCGCCTCGACGGCCAGACCGGCGCCGATGCTGCCGAACAGATCGCCCTCGACGCAGCGTGCGTTGGGCAGCTCGGCGGCGATGCGGGCCCGCAGCTGGGGCACGCCGCTGGCGCCGCCGGTGAAATACAAGGTGTCGATGCGCTCCCGCGCCACGCCGGCCTGATCGAGCAGCCCGGCCACGGTGGCGGCCACCCGCTCCACCAGGTTGCGGCTGGCGAGGGTGAAATCCTCGACGCTGATCGCATGGGCCAGATCCTGCTCCAGCCGGTCGAGGTGCAGACGCGTGCTGGCCTGGGTGGAGAGATCGATCTTCGCCTGTTCGACCTGCAGGGCCAGCCAGTGGCCCTCCCGCTGGCCGATCAGGCGGGCCAGACGATCCAGTTCGCGGCGCGCCGCGGCGTCCCGGTAGATCTGCTGGAAATCGGCGAAGGCCTGCCGCGTGTAGGCGAAGTTGATGGTGTGCCAGGTGGCGAGCTGAAAGAACAGCCCCGAAGGTACTTCGGCGCCGCTCTTCATCAAGCCTTTGTAGCCCAGCAGCGGCATCACGCATTCGAGGGACAGGGCGCGGTCGAAATCGGTGCCGCCCACGTGCAGGCCGGCGTTGCCGAGCAGGTCGTCGCGGCGTTCGGTGTGGCGGGCGCGCTCGGGCGACAGGCGCACCAGCGAGAAGTCGGCGGTGCCGCCGCCGATGTCGGCGATCAGCACCAGCTCCTCGCGCGTCAGCCCGGCCTCGTAGTGCAGGGCCGCGCCGATGGGTTCGAACTGGAAGCTCACCGCCTTGAAACCCACCTGGCGGGCGATGGCCTCGAGGGTGTCCTGGGCGCGCTGATCGGCGGCCGGGTTGTCGTCCACGAAATGCACCGGGCGGCCGAATACCGCGGCGTCGAAGGGGCGGCCCGCCTGGGCCTCGGCGCGGTGCTTGAGCTCGCCGATGAAGCTGGCCAGCAGATCCTTGAAGGGGAGTGCGCGGCCGGCGACCTCGGTGCTGCCGTCCATCAGGTTGCTGCCGAGCAGGCTCTTGAGGGCGCGCATCAGGCGGCCTTCGTAGCCCTCCAGGTACTCGGCGAGCGCATTCCGCCCGAAGTGGGTGGATTCTTCGTCGGCGTTGAAGAACACCGCCGACGGCAGCGTGGGTTTGCCATCCTCGAGGGTGAGCAGGGTGCTCGCGACGCCGGGCCGCAGCCAGCCGACAGTCGAGTTGGAGGTGCCGAAGTCGATGCCGCAGGCGCGGGCGGGGGTGGAGGACATGGGCTTCGCCGAGATTGCCGGGGGGCGGATGTTACGCCGCATGAGCGTGGCGCGGAAGAGGCCGCGCGGGGAGCGTCGGGCTCCGGGTCGGGCGCTTTGCGCTGCCGCCTGGGCGCTCCGGGCTCCCGGTCAGGACGAATCCGCTCCCGTGGCGGAGCCTTTCGCGCCCGAGCGGGAGAAGTGTGCTCCCGGTCGGGCGCAAATTTCTCCCGCTTTAGCGCAAATCTGTTCCTGGCGGGAGCAAACGGACCCCACGGGGGAGCAGATATCTCCCGACCCGGAGCCCGGCGTTTCTACTTCTTCAGCAGCCCGCCCAGCCCCGCGAACGGTGAATGGGTGGCGGCTTTGCCAGGTTGCTTGGCGGACACGTTGCCCTGGGTGGCTTCGAGCTGGCGCTGGTGTTCGTTGTCGTGGCAATACACGCACAAAAGCTCCCAGTTGCTGCCGTCGGGCGGGTTGTTGTCGTGGTTGTGGTCGCGGTGGTGGACGGTGAGTTCGCGCAGGTTGGTGTGGGTGAAGCTGCGGGCGCAGCGGCCGCACACCCAGGGGTAGATCTTGAGGGCTTTCTCGCGGTAGCCCTCGGCGCGCTTGTCGGCGGCGCGGCGGGCTTCGAGGACGAGGCGGTCGAGTTTTTCGCTCATGGCTGGGTTCCCAAGGAAACGCCGGGCCGTCCCAAGTTTCCTTGACCCCCCTTGGGGGGCGGGCTGGGCGCAGCCCGGCCCGGGGGGCTCTCGAGGGTGCGGCGGGCGAGGTCGGCGAGGGCCGCTTCGATGACGTCTGCAGCCTGCATCAGGGTGACTTCGTCGATGATCAGCGGTGGGGCAAAGCGCAGCACCGCGTCGTGGGTGTCCTTGCTCATGATGCCGCGGGCGAGCAGCCATTCGGCGGCGGTGCGGGCGTTGATGCGGGTGGTGTCGAGCTCCACCCCGATCAGCAGCCCACGGCCGCGCACGTCGCGGATCAGCGGATTGCGGATCGCGGCGAGACGGGTCAGGAAGCGTTCACCCAGACGCGCGGCGCGCTCGGCGAGCTCTTCGTCCACCAGCACCGCCAGGGCTTCGGCGGCGACGGCGGCGGCGAGCGGGTTGCCGCCGAAGGTGGAGCCGTGGTCGCCAGGGGTGAAGACCTGCATCACCCGCTCGTCGGCGAGGAAGGCCGATACCGGCAGCAGGCCGCCGCCGAGGGCCTTGCCGAGGATCACGCCGTCGGGGCGCACGCCTTCGTGCTCGACCGCCAGCCGCTTGCCGGTGCGGCCGAGGCCGGTCTGCACCTCGTCGGCGATGAGCAGCACGTCGTGGCGTCGGCACAGCGCGGCGCAGCGGGCCAGCCAGCCGGCGGGCGGGATGTTGATGCCGCCTTCGCCCTGGATCGGTTCGAACAGGAAGGCGGCGGTGTGCGGGCCGATGGCGGCTTCCAGCGCGTCGGCGTCGCCGAACGGAATGCTGCGAAAACCCGGCGCGAAGGGGCCGAAACCGTCGCGGTACTGGGCTTCGGACGAGAAGCCGACGACGGTGGTGGTGCGGCCGTGGAAGTTGCCCGCGCAGACGATGATCTCGGCCTGGCCTTCGGGCACGCCCTTGATCTTGTGGGCCCATTTGCGGGCGGCCTTGATGGCGGTCTCGACGGCCTCGACGCCGGTGTTCACCGGCAGCGCGTGGTCGTAGCCGAGTACCGCCGACAGGCGTTCGAGCAGCAGCGGCAGGCGGTCGTTGGAGTAGGCGCGGGAGGTGAGGGCGAGGCGCCCGGCCTGTTCGGTGAGCGCGCGCACCAGCCGCGGGTGGCTGTGGCCGAAGCTCACCGCCGAGTAGGCGCTCATCATGTCGAGGTAGCGCCGGCCTTCGACGTCCCACAGCCAGGCGCCTTCGCCGCGGGTGAAGACCACCGGCAGCGGGGCGTAGTTGTGGGCGCCGAAGGTGTCTTCGCGGTGGCGCAGGTCGGCCGTGGTGGGGCCGAGCGCGGCGGCGGCGAGGTCCGTGACCCAGCGCGCGCCGCGGCCGTCTGGGTCGCGTTCGGGCACGTACTCGACGATTTCGAGGCCGACGAGGTCGGCGCAGCTGCGCAGCCCGTGGAGCACGTCGACGAGTTCCTGCGGGTCGAGGCCGTCGGGTTCCAGGCAGGTCGTGGCGGGGAGTTTGGCGCAGTCCATCGAATCGAGGTCGACCGACACCCCGAAGCCGGCGGTGCCGTTGCGGGCGATGGCCATGGCTTCGCACATCACCGCGGCGAGGCCGCGGGCGCGCACCTCGGCCATCGTGAATACGGTGACGCCGAGGCGGGCCAGCAGCACCGGCTCCTCCGGCTCCCACGAGCGCGCGCCGACCACCACCACGTGGGCCGGGTCGAGGTGCGGGCCGGGGAGGCCCGTGAGCGCCGCGTCGCCGACGCCGAGCAGCGCTGCCAGGGGCATGCCGTGGATGTTGCCGCTGTGGGTGGTCTGCGGCGTGTGGGCGTCCAGGTGGGCGTCCACCCAGATCAGGCCGAGCTTGCCGCGCGGGGCGAGGGCACGGGCGACGCCGCGCCAGGTGCCGGCGCCGATGACGTGGTCGCCGCCGAGGACGAGGGGCAGGGCGTCGTCGGCGCGGATCGCGGCGACTTCGTCGGCAAGGTCGTGGAGCAGCTGGCTGACGGTGGCGAGCCGTTCGTGCATCGGCGGGCGCGGCGGCTTGGGCGCCGAGGGTTCGAACAGCGTCTGCCAGTGGGCGCGGATGCCGCGGCGGCGCAGATCGGCGTCGATACCGAGCGCGCGCAGGGCGCGCGGGCCGGCGGCGGGTCCGAAGATCGGCGCGCCGAGGCAGGAGCCGACGCCGACGATGCGGACCGGGCGGGGGGGCACGAACGGGGCGGGCATGATGTTCCTTCGATGACGGCGGACGTGCCTGTTGGAGCGCCGGCGACGGGCTTTCGTTCAGCCCGGCGAGGGGGGCGTGGGCGGCACGGGGCGCCTATTGTTGCTGGAGTTGCAATAATAGGCGGAGGATTGTTGTAGTTTTTGGTGCGGGTGCGGGCTCAGCCGAACCAGCGCCAGGCCTCGACGGCGATCAGTGCCGCGAGCACCGCGCTGCCGGCCACGAGCCAGCGGGTGTTGCGTCGATTGACGGCCGCGAGGCGGGCGAGCTCGGCTCGCCGGGCTTCCTCGTCGTGCCGCGCGGTGAGGGCCTGGTGTACCAGGCGCGGCAACTGCGGCAGGGTCGCGGCCCACGACGGGGCTTCATCCTTCATGTGGCGGACGAGGGCGCGCCAGCCGATCTGGTCGTTCATCCAGCGCTCGAGGAAGGGCTTGGCGGTCTTCCACAAGTCCAGATCCGGGTCCAGCTGGCGGCCGAGGCCTTCGATGTTGAGCAGCGTCTTTTGCAGCAGCACCAGTTGCGGCTGGACTTCCATCTCGAAGCGGCGGGCGGTCTGGAACAGCCGCAGCAGCGTCTTGCCGAAGGAGATGTCCTTGAGCGGGCGGTCGAAGATGGGCTCGCACACCGCGCGGATGGCGCCCTCGAACTCGTCGGCGCGGGTATGGGCGGGCACCCAGCCGGCCTCGATGTGGGCCAGCGCGACGCGCCGGTAATCCCGCTGGAAGAAGGCCAGGAAGTTGGTGGCGAGGTACTTCTTGTCGGAATCGTTGAGGGTGCCGATGATCCCGAAATCCAGCGCGATGTAGCGCCCGCGCGCCTCGCCCTCGGTGGCGACGAAGATGTTGCCTGGATGCATGTCGGCGTGGAAGAAGCCGTCGCGGAACACCTGGGTGAAGAAGATCTCCACGCCGGCGCGGGACAGCGCCTTGAGGTCGATGCCGGCGTTGCGCAGGGCGTCGAGCTGGGAGATGGGGATGCCCTTCATGCGCTCCATCACCATCACGTTGGTGGCGCACCAGTCCCAGTGCACTTCGGGCACCACCAGCAGCTCGGAATCCTTGAAGTTGCGCCGCAGCTGCGAGCAGTTGGCGGCCTCGCGCATCAGGTCGAGCTCGTCGCGCAGGTATTTCGAGAACTCGGCGACGACTTCCCGCGGCTTGAGGCGGCGGCCTTCCGGCCACACCTTTTCGAGGAGGATCGCGAAGGCGTCGAGCAGGGCCAGATCGTGGGCGATCACCGGGGCGATGCCGGGACGCAGGATCTTGACGGCGACCTCGGTGCCGTCGGGCAGCTCGGCGAAGTGCACCTGGGCGATCGACGCCGAGGCGATGGGCTGGCGGTCGAAGCGGGCGAACACCGCGTCGGCGTGCTTGCCGTAGGCGGCTTCGAGCTGAGCCAGGGCTTCGTCGCTGGAAAACGGTGGGACGCGGTCCTGCAGGCGGGCGAGTTCTTCGGCGATGCTCGGCGGCAGCAGATCGCGCCGGGTGGACAGCATCTGGCCGAACTTGACGAAGATCGGGCCGAGGGATTCGAGGGCCTGGCGCAGGCGCGCGCCAGCGGGTTGGTCGAAGCGGCGCCCGAAGTGGGCGAAGCGCGCCAGCCAGGCCAGGCGGCCGGTCGGCTCGTTGGAGAGAATCATCTGGTCGAGGCCGTATTTCAGGCTGACGGAGATGATCTTGACGAGTCGGAAGAGGCGCACGGCGGCAGGCGAAAAGTAAAACGCGGATTGTGCCCCGAAAGCCGGGCTGGCGAAAGCGGCGCGGGTGCTCAGCGGCGCGGGCGCGGTGGCGGCGGGGCGGGCGGCGGTGGGCCGGGATTGACCTGCTCGGTGAGCCAGCGCACGGCGAGGCGGATCTCGCGCTTCTGGGCCTCGTCGGCGGCATCGAAGTTCACCATGCCGTCGGCGCCGACGTCGAAGGGCGCGAGCCGCCATTCGCGTTCGACGACGAACAGGTGCTCGCCATCGCGGATCGCCTTCTGGGCGATCACGTAGCCGTAGGGACGCGCGTCGAAGCGGCCGCAGTAGGCGGTGCGGGTGGCGTGGGCCATGCCGTCGCGGGCGCCAATCACCACGCCGCTGGTGGTGAAGGCCGGGCAATGCTTGGCGAGCCCGGCGGCGATGTGGCCGAGGTAGGCTTCCGGATCGAGGTCCTGGGCGACGAAGCGCTGTACCAGCAGGCGGTCGCGGTAGTCGTCGATGCCCTGGCCGCGCGGCACGTATTCCTCGTGGCGGATGCCATTGCCCTCGCGCAGGTCGATGATCCGCCAGCCGGGCCCGGGAGGCAGCGGCAGACGCCAGTCGAGGGTCGGCGCGTCGGCGCGCGCGCCCGCCGCCAGCAGCAGGCCGGCGAAGAGGGCCGAAGTCCCGGCCAGGAGGCGTGTGGCGATGACGTTCACGCCGCCAGTTTGCCATGCCCGACCGACTTTGTTGGCATCGGCCGAAGGGCCGTCGGGCGGGAGGCAGGCGGGACGCCCGGCGCTTCGATATAATCCTGTGCTTTTAGTCGCAGTGTTTGCCATGAGCGCCGATCAGAAAACCCAGCTTGCCGACCTCCTGCGTGCCGCCCTCCTCAGCGTGGCACCCGACCAGGCCGAAACCCCGATCAACCTGGAACGCCCGAAGCAGGCCGGTCACGGGGATTTTGCGAGCAACCTGGCGCTGCAGCTGGCCAAGCCCCTGAAGCGCAACCCGCGCGAGCTGGCCAACCTGCTGCTGGCCGAGCTGCCCAAGTCCGGGCTGGTGGCCAAGGCCGAAGTGGCCGGTGCCGGCTTCATCAACTTCACGCTCAACGCGGACGCCAAGACCGCCGTCGTCGGCACCGTGCTGGCCGCCGGCGAGGCCTACGGCCGCGGCGTCAAGACCGGCGTCAAGGTGCAGGTCGAATTCGTCTCCGCCAACCCGACCGGCCCGCTCCACGTGGGCCACGGCCGGGGCGCCGCCTACGGCGCGTCGCTCGCCGACGTGCTCGACTTCGCCGGTTTCGATGTGACCCGCGAGTACTACATCAACGACGCCGGCCGGCAGATGGACATCCTCGCGCTGTCCACCTGGCTGCGTTACCTCGATCTCTTCGGCATCGCCATTCCCTTCCCGCCCAACGCCTACCAGGGCGACTACGTGAAGGACATGGCTGCCCAGATCAAGACCGGCCACGCCGACCGCTTCGCCCAGGTGTCCGCTGCCGACGTGCTGGCCGGCGCCCCGTCGGTCGAGGCCGACAAGGAAGGCCACCTCGACGCGCTGATCGCCAACGCCAAGCGCCTCCTCGGCTCCGACTATGCCTGGGTGCACGGCTTCGCGCTGACCGAGCAGCTCGGCGACGGCCGCGAGGATCTGGCCGAGTTCGGCGTGACCTTCGACATGTGGTTCTCCGAACGCTCGCTGTTCGACACCGGCCTGGTCGAGAAGGCCGTTGCCGCCCTCGAGGCAGCCGACCACATTTACGAACAGGACGGGGCCAAGTGGTTCCGCTCCACCGCCTTCGGCGACGAGAAGGATCGCGTCGTCCAGCGCGAGAACGGCCTCTACACCTATTTCGCGTCCGACATCGCCTACCACGCCAACAAGTACGAGCGTGGCTTCGACCGCATCATCGACATCTGGGGCGCCGACCACCACGGCTACATCCCCCGCGTGAAGGGCGCGCTGCAGGCGCTGGGCCTGCCGCCCGAGAAGCTCGACGTGGCGCTGGTGCAATTCGCGGTGCTGTACCGCGACGGCCAGAAGGCGGCGATGTCCACCCGCTCCGGCGAGTTCGTCACCCTGCGCGAGCTGCGCAACGAAGTGGGCAACGACGCCTGCCGTTTCTTCTACGTGCTGCGCAAGGCCGACCAGCACCTGGATTTCGACCTCGACCTCGCCAAGAGCCAGAGCAACGAGAACCCGGTGTATTACATCCAGTACGCCCACGCCCGCCTGTGTTCGGTGCTGGGGCAATGGAGCGGTGTTGCCGCCGATCTGGCCGAAGCCGATCTCGCCCGCCTCGACAACGAGCGCGAACTGGCCTTGTGCGCCCGCCTCACCGCCTTCCCGGAGGTTGTGCAGAACGCCGCCGCCGACTATGCGCCGCACCAGATCGCCTTCTACCTCAAGGATCTGGCCGGCGAGTTCCACAGCTACTACAACGCCGAGCGCATGTTGGTGGACGACGAAGGCCTCAAACTGGCCCGTCTGGCGCTCGCCAGCGCGGTACGCCAGGTGATCCGCAACGGCCTGGCGCTGCTCGGCGTGTCGGCCCCCGATTCGATGTAATTCCCGGACCTGACCGCCCATGAGTCGCGATCTCAAGCCCCGCCCGCAAAACAAGAAGCCCAAGTCGGGCAGCCGGGGGGGGACCCTCGTCGGCATCTTTGTCGGCCTGATCCTCGGCGCGCTGGTGGCGGCCGGGATCGCGCTGTATTTCACCGCCGCCTCGCCCTTCCAGAAGCCCAAACCCCAGGATGAGCGGGTGGTTGCGCCGCCGCCGCCCAAGCCCCAGGGGGGCGAGCCCATCGCCTTGCCGGGCAAGGCCGGCGACAAGCCCGTCGAAAAGCCGCGCTTCGACTTCTACAACGTGCTGCCCAAGGGTTCCGACGCGCTGCCGGCGCCGTCCAAGCCCGAGGAAACCACCGAGGTCGTGAAGTCCGACAGCAAGCCCGACAAGCCCGAAAAGCCCGACGCCGCAACCAAGGCCGACAAGTCCGCCCGGTCCGACGAAACCAAGGCCGACAAGGCCCGCGCCGCAACCGAAGGCGCGAGCAGCGCCGAGCGTGCCAAGGCCGAGGCGGCACTCCTCGACAAGCCGGTCGCCCCGGCGGCGCCCGCCGAGAAGTTCTACCTCCAGGCCGGCGCGTTCGAAGATCCGTCCGAGGCGGACAACCTGAAGGCGCGTCTTGCGTTGATGGGGGTGGAGGCCAGCGTGCAGAAGGTCGATGTGCCCGACAAGGGCACGATGCACCGGGTGCGCACCGGCCCCTACCAGGGTCAGGAGGCGATGACCAAGGCGCGCGACAGCCTCAGCGCCAATGGCATCAATACCGCCATCGTCAAGATCAAGCCCAAGGAACCAAAGCCGGCTCCGGCCGCTCAATGAGTCCTTTCGCATCGAAGGAGAAACCGCAATGCAGCGTCGTGATGTCCTGAAACAGCTTTCCGCCCTCGCCGCTCTGGGCAGCCTCGGCCTGCCGGCCTGGGCGCAGGGCAGCGGCAAGGGGTTCGAACTCGTTTCGCCGCCCCAGCCGACCGACGTGAAGGGCAAGGTCGAGGTGCTGGAGTTCTTCCATTACGGCTGCCCCCACTGCCGCGCCTTCGATCCCTTGCTCGACGCGTGGGTCAAGAAGCTGCCCGCCGACGTGGTGTTCACCCGCGTCCCGGTGATGTGGGGCAACCCGCAACTCACCGGTTTCGCCAAGCTCGCGATGACCCTCGAGGCGACCGGCGATCTGGCGCGCCTGCACGGCCAGGTCTTCGAGGCGGTGCAGACCGAGAAGCTGCCGCTGCACACCGAGGCCGGTGCGCAGGACTGGGCCGTCAAGAAGGGTGTCGACGCCAAGAAGTTCGCCGACGCCTACCGCTCGTTCAACGTCAACGTGCGCCTCAAGCGCGCCGACGAGCTGGCCCGCGCCTACAAGATCGAGGGCGTGCCGACCCTCGCCATCGATGGCAAGTATTTCACCTCGGGCTCCATCGCCGGCACCCACGAGGCTGCGCTGAAGGTTGCCGACCAGCTCATCGCCAAGGCCCGCGCCGAGCAGGGCCGCAAGTAAGCGCACCGCGCCGTCCGCCCGGACGGCGCCCTGTTTCCCCTTCGATCCGTGATCCAGCGCGTTTTCATCACCGGGGCGTCGAGCGGCATCGGCGCCGCCCTGGCGCGTCAGTACGCTGCCCGCGGCGCCGTGCTGGGGCTGGTGGCGCGCCGGCGTGGCGCGCTGCTGGCGCTCGTCGCCGGCCTGCCAGGCGAGCATGTGATCTACACCGCCGACGTGGCCGACGGTGAGGCCCTGCGCGCCGCCGCCGCCGATTTCGAGGCGCGCTTCGGGACGCCCGACGTGGTGATCGCCAACGCCGGCGTGTCGGTCGGCACCCTCACCGAAGAAGCCGGCGACCTGCGCGCCTTCGAACGCGTGCTGCGCACCAACGTGCTCGGCATGGTCGCCACTTTCCAGCCCTTCGTGGCGGCGATGCGGGCCCGCGGCAGAGGCCGCCTGGTGGGCATCGCGTCGGTGGCGGGCATCCGGGGGCTGCCCGGTGCCGGTGCCTACAGCGCCTCGAAGGCGGCCACCATCGCCTATCTCGAGAGCCTGCGGGTCGAGCTGCACGGCAGCGGCGTGCGCGTCGTGACCATCGCGCCGGGCTACATCGAGACGCCGATGACGGCCGTCAATCGCTATCCGATGCCCTTCATGCTGCCGGCGGACGAGGCGGCGCGCCGCTTCGTGCGGGCCATCGACCGGGGCACTCGCTACACCGTCATTCCCTGGCAGATGGGCGTGGTCGCCAAGCTGCTGCGCCTGCTGCCCGATTTCCTGTTCGATTTCGCGTTTTCCCGCGCGGGGCGCAAGCCGCGCGGGCTGGACCTGTAAGCGCCGCTCAGTGGGCGGCGTCGCCGCCGGGCGCGGCGGGACGGCCATGGGTCGGACGGGTTAGCCAGACGGTGGCGACCAGACCGAGGAACAGTACCCCCGACAGCCAGAATACGTCGTTGGCGGCCAGGGAAAACGCCTGCACCGTCACCTGACGCTCCAGTACCGCCAGGGCGCGGGTGGCGTCGACGCCCTGCGCCGCCATGCCGTCGAGCACGCCGCCGGCGACGGGGTTGTAGCTGCTGACCTGCGCCGCGAGCTGTTCGTGATGCAGTGCGGCACGGCGTTCCCACAGGGTCGTCATCAGCGAGGCGCCGAAGGCCCCGAAGGTGATCCGCACGAAGTTCGACACGCCCGATGCCGACGGCACGCGTTCCAGCGGCAGGCCCGACAGGGTGATCGACACCAGCGGGATGAAGAAGGTGGCCATCGCGATGCCCTGGATCACCTGCGGCAGAACCACGTTGCCGGTGGCGATGTCGGTGCTGAAACCGGCCCGCATGAAGCTCACCAGCGCGAACACCAGGAAGGCGACGGTCGCGATGCGGCGCGGATCGGTGCGGGGCAGGATCTTGCCGATCACCGGCGACAGCAGCAGCGCCAGCAGGCCGATCGGCGCCGTCACCAATCCCGCCCAGGTGGCGGTGTAGCCCATGAATTGCTGCAGCCACAGGGGCATCACCACCACGTTGCCGAAGAACACGCCGTAGCCGGTGGCCATCGCGATCACCCCGAACAGGAAGTTGGGCCGCGCGAACAGCGTGAGGTCCACCACCGGATGGGCATCGGTCAGCTCCCAGGCCACGAACAGCGCGAAGCCGACCGCCGCCACCGCGGCCAAGGCAACGATCTCGCCCGAGGCGAACCAGTCGAGCTCCTTGCCCTTGTCGAGCATGATCTGCAGCGCGCCGACCCAGATCACCAGCAGTGCCAGGCCCACCTTGTCGATGGGCAGGCGGCGGGTCGCGCTCTCCCGCGCTTTGAGCAGTCGCCAGCTGAGCCAGGCCGCGCCGAGGCCGACCGGCACGTTGATGTAGAAGATCCATGGCCACGACAGGTTGTCCGACAGCCAGCCGCCGAGGATCGGCCCCAGCACCGGCGCGACGAGGGTGGTCATCGACCACATCGCCAGCGCCATGCCCGATTTCTCGCGCGGGTAGGCCTGCAGTAGCAGCGCCTGCGACAGCGGGATCATCGGCCCCGCCACCGCGCCTTGCAGCACGCGGGCGGCGATCAGCATCTCCAGGCTGTGGGCGAGGCCGCACAGCAGCGAGGCGATCACGAACATCACCACCGAGCCGACGAACAGGCGCACCTGCCCGAAGCGCTGGCTGAGCCAGCCGGTGAGCGGCACCGCGATGGCGTTGGCGACGCCGAACGAGGTGATCACCCAGGTGCCCTGGCTGGGGCTGACGCCCAGGTCGCCGGCGATGTTGGGTAGCGACACGTTGGCGATGGTGGTGTCGAGCACGTTCATGAAGGTCGCCAGCGACAGGGCAACGGTGGCCAGGCGCCGCGCGCCCGGTTCGAGCGGCGGCAGCGGAACGGGGGCGCTCACGGCCTCACACCCGGGTGCGCCGCGGCGCGGAAGGATGGGCCGGCAACTGCGCCGGCGGCAGCGCGGCGTCGGCCTGGGCGCCGCTGTTGGCGGCGATGATGGCCTTGATGCGCGCCTGGGCGGCCTTGCCGAGATCGGCGAAGACGTCGGTTGTGCCGGCCGGCGCCGCCGGTGCGGCGGTGGCGAGGGGGCCGGCGGCGGCCCCGTCGTCGCCGACGTTCACCGCCACGTTCATCGACAGCCCGATGCGCAGCGGATGGGCGGCCAGTTCCTGCGGGTCGAGGGTGATCCGCACCGGCACCCGCTGCACCACCTTGATCCAGTTGCCGCTGGCGTTCTGCGCCGGTAGCAGGGCGAAGGCGGCGCCAGTGCCGGCGGCGAGGCCGGCGACGCGACCGTGGTATTCGACGTCGCCGCCGTAGACGTCGGCGCTCAGGGTGACCGGCTGCCCGACGCGCATGTGGCGTAGCTGGCTTTCCTTGAAGTTGGCGTCCACCCACACCTGTTCGAGGGGCACCACGGCCATCAGCGGGGTGCCGGCGGCGACCCGCTGGCCGACCTGCACGGCGCGCCGGGCGACGAGGCCGCCCAGGGGGGCCGGTACCGCGGTGCGGGCCAGGGCGAGCCAGGTTTCCTCGACCCGGGCGGCGGCGCGCTGCACGTTGGGATGGGTGTCGACGCGGGTGCCGCTGGTCTGCACGTGGTTGGTGGCGAGCTGTTCGCGCGCGGTGTGCAACGCGGTGTCGGCGGCGCGCACGGCGGCGCGGGCGTGCTCGAGCTCCTCGCCGGCCACCGCGCCGGTGGTGGCCACCTGCTGGCGGCGGGCGAGGTCGTCGCGAGCCCGGGCCAGATCGGCCTCGCGCTGCCTGACCGTGGCTTCGAGGGCGCCCCCGGTGGCGTACAGCGCGCGCACTTCGCGCACGGCCTGGGCGAGCTGGGCCTCGGCCTGCTGCAGCGCGACCTGGGCGTCGTTGGGGTCGAGGCGCACCAGCGGCTGTCCGGCCTTGACGAGCTGGGTGTCGTCGGCGTCGATGGCGATCACGGTGCCGGCGATCTGCGGGGTGATCTGCACGACGTTGCCCGCCACGTAGGCGTCGTCGGTGTGTTCCAGGAAGCGCCCGTGGGTGGCCCACCAGCCGCCCCAGCCGACGGCGGCGAGGCCGATGGCGGCGGCGATGGCGAGGAGGCTGCGGCGGCGCCGGCCGGCGGGGCTGGCGGGGGTTGGGGTGGTCATGGTCCGGTTCCTTCTTGGCGGGATCAGTTGTTGGTCGGGGTGTCGGGGGTTTTCAGGGCGAGGCCGCCGCCGAGGGCGCGGGCGAGGCCGGCGCTGGCGTCGAGCCGGCGGCTGCGCAGTTCGGCGCTCAGGCGGCGCTGGGCGAGCAGCGGCGTTTCGGCGGCGAGCACCGCCGTGTAGCTGGCGAGGCCGGCCCGGTAGCGGATCTCGGCGAGGCGCCAGGCCTCCTCGTAGCGGGCCAGGGCGGCCTGCTGGTCGCGGGCTTCGGCTTCGGCTCCGCGCCATGCGGCGAGCTGGTCCGCGACGTCGTGGAGGGCGTCCACGAGGGTCGCGTTGTACTGGGCGATGGCGGCGTCCTCGTCGGCGTAGCGGGCGGCCAGGCCGGCGCGCAGACGACCGTTGTCGAAGATCGGCAGGTGGATCGCCGGGCCGATGCCGGCGATGCGGCTGTCGCTCTCCACCAGCTTGGAGAGGCCGATGGACTGCAGCCCGACAAAGGCGCCGAGGTTCACGTTGGGGTAGAAGGCGGCGCGCGCGGCGGCGCTGCCCTGCCGACCGGCCTCGACGCGCCAGCGCTGGGCGACGATGTCGGCGCGGCGGCCGAGCAGATCGGC
>NZ_JAYROR010000032.1:0-5869 GCF_041911615.1 Zoogloea sp.
ACCGGTTCGCCCTCGATCTGCTGCTCGAGAAACCAGTCCATCAGGCATTCCTTCTTGCCCTGGTTCCCCTGCGAAATCCCGAAATGTGCAATCGCGGCCTGCATCAGATCGAGATAGGGCGTGGTGTATATTGCATCTGCCGCGCCTTGCGCGGGTCGCGCCGGCTCCGGGATGTAATCTGGCCAGATCGCCTTCACGAGGAAACGCGCCACGCGGATGTCGATGAATTCCCAATCCCGCGCGGTCAGCCGCCCGAACGAATACTTGCCCTCGCGCCACTGCTCCGGGCGGATGCTGGTGTGGTAGCCCGAATGCAGGCCGAAACCGCTGCTGCTGCCGCCGTTGCCCCAGCCATGGGTCCGCTCCTCCGTGTATCGCCCCTGCGCCAGAAGATCCCCGTCTCGCAACGCGACGAGCAACTCGGTCTCCGCCTCCGCCTTCCACGCGATCGTCGGGTCCTGCGGCCGGTTCCAGGTCTGGTATTCCGGCACCGGTCTGGGCGGCAAACTTGCCGCTTCCACCGCGCGCCGCGCGATCGTCACGTTCTGCACATGGGCCAGCGCCTCTGCAGAACTCCATTGGGTACGGTCGAGCGATTGCAGCGACATGGGGGCCTCGTGAATCGATTGGGGACAGTTCGAACATAATGGGAACGCCCTGACCCCTCAACCCACCAAGGTGTTGCAACACCGAAAGGGTTCACCCTTTCGGGGCGGGCACGGGCTGACCCGTTCCGAGGTCGCGGTCATCTGCGCAATCATGCACCGATGGATCATGATGTTCGATCCCGGTCCCACTCGTCGCCCCAACCCACTCGCTCCTACGGTGATGACGCCCGCCGAGCGCCGCGCCGAGCTCTGCGGGCTGCTGGCGCTCGGGCTTGTTCGGTTGCGCATGCGGGAGAAGGGCGAAGTATCTGACGATACTGGAGAAAGTTACCTACACTATCCGCCCGACCAATGCCGTCATGCAACTCCAACTCACCGGAGAAATGCATGACGACCCACGATCCGATCCCCGCGCGCCTGGCCGCGCTGAAGACCACACCGACGCCTGACCTGAAAAAGCAGTGGCGCGACCTGTTCGACAGCGAACCGCCGCCCTTCAACCGGCGCTACCTCGAATCCCGCCTGGCCTACCGCATCCAGGAACTGGCCTGTGGCGGGCTGAAGCCGGAGACGATCCGGCGCCTTGAGCGACTGGGCGAGGAACTGGACGGCGGCGACAGCAAGAAGCGTAGCATCCGCGCCGATCGCGACCGTCCCATCACCGGCACGCGGTTGCTGCGCGAATGGCAGGGGGTCGAGCAGATCGTCACCGTCACCGCCGATGGGTTCGAATGGCAAGGGCGGCCCTACAAGTCGCTCTCGGCCATCGCCCGCGCCATCACCGGCACGCGCTGGAACGGCTGGGTCTTCTTCGGGCTCAGGAACCACAGGGGGCGGACATGACGAAGCCGCCGGAAAAATCGAAACCCGTCCGCAAGCTGCGCTGCGCCGTCTACACCCGGAAATCCTCCGAGGAGGGATTGGAGCAGGAATTCAACAGCCTGCACGCCCAGCGGGAGGCCTGCGAATCCTACATCGCCAGCCAGCGCTCCGAGGGGTGGGTGCTGGTGCGCGATCAGTATGACGATGGCGGCATCTCCGGCGGCACGCTGGAACGGCCCGACCTGCAGCGGCTGCTGGAAGACATCGAGGACGGGCTGGTCGATGTCGTGGTGGTCTACAAGATCGACCGCCTCAGCCGCTCGCTCGCCGACTTCGCCAAGCTGGTCGAGGTCTTCGACCGCAACGGCGTGACCTTCGTGTCGGTGACGCAGTCCTTCAACACCACCACGTCCATGGGGCGGCTGACGCTGAACATCCTGCTCTCCTTCGCCCAGTTCGAGCGCGAGGTTACGGCCGAGCGCATCCGCGACAAGGTCGCCGCCAGCCGCAAGAAGGGGATGTGGATGGGCGGCGTGCCGCCCTATGGCTACCGCGTCGAGAACCGCAAGCTGCTGATCGACGAGGAGGCCGCCGCGCATGTGCGCTGGATCTTCGACCAATTCCTCGAGATCGGCTCCTGCACAGAGCTAGCGCGCGAGGTCGGCAGGCGCGGCATCCGCACGCCGCGGGGCAACCGGATCGACAAGAAATACCTCTACCGCATGCTGAGCAATCGCGCCTACATCGGCGAGGCGGTCCACAAGGGCGACAGCTATCCCGGCGAGCACGCCGCGATCATCGGTCGCGAGACATGGGACCGCGTCCACACCATCCTGACGGAAAGCCCGCGCAAGCGCGCCGCCCGCACCCGCGCCGACACGCCCGCGCTGCTGAAGGGGCTGGTCTACGGTCCCGACGGTGCGGCGTTCTCGCCCACCCACACCCGCAAGGGCGGGCGGCTGTATCGTTACTACGTCAGCCAGACCGTGCTGAAACACGGTGCCGGGTCGTGCCCGGTGGGTCGTGTCCCCGCTGGCGAGATCGAGGCCGCCGTCATTGACCAGCTGCGCGCCGTGTTCCGCCAGCCGGAGATCGTCGCAGGCACGTGGAAGGCGGCCCGCGCGCAGGACGGCGAGATCACCGAGGCCGATGCCCGCGCGGCGCTGGCCCGGCTGGATCCGCTATGGGACGAACTGTTCCCCGCCGAACAAGCGCGCATCGCGGCGCTGCTGGTCGAACGGGTGGAGATCGGCGCCGCCGGGCTCAACGTCCGCCTGCGCATGGACGGGCTGGCGGCACTGGCACGTGAGATCACCACCGACATTGGAGCAGCAGCATGACCCGCGGGGCTCCGATCCCCGAGACGGTGACGCTCCATGTCCCGTTCCGCGTCGTGAAGCGTGGCGGGCGGAAGGAGATGCAACTGCCCGCGGGAGTCAGCCAAACGCCCAAGACCGACAGCACGCTGGTCAAGGCGCTCGCCCGCGCATTCCGATGGAAGCGCATGCTGGAGTCGGGCGAGTTCGCCACCATCGGCGAACTGGCCGAGCGCGAGGGGATCGCCTTCACCTACATGGCCCGTGTCTTGCGCCTTACGCTGCTTGCGCCCGACATCGTCGAAGCTATCCTAGAAGGGAAACAGAGCTCGGACGTCACGCTGAAGGGGCTCATGGAGCCATTTCCGTTGGAGTGGCGATCACAGATGGCGCTGCTTTCCTGAGTGCCCGCCAAATGAAATTCGCCACGATACGGGGATTGCGGCAGCTTGGGTTTCAGATGACCCTGAGACAAATCGGGGATATTGGGGCGTATCATGTCGGGCATTTTCAGATGGTTATTTGGCGGATCTTCTGCCCGCGAGCCCAAGGCACCGGATACTGTGCGAGATGAGCCTCGCAGTAAGGCCGCTGCCGAGCCGGAGCCTGAGATCCTCCGGATGGCGGACCCTTCTCTGCCCGGGCAGCTCTATTTCGCGCAGCTCGAACGTTTCACCTCCTCGGTTTCCGCAAAGGAATATGTGACCGCCGCTGCAGCCGCGCGTGCAAGTCTACCGCTGCTGCGTGACTGGCTGAAAGATCCTCAAGGCGACGGGCAGCGGCTTGACATTCGGATTCCGGCCCTGTCGCAAGGCGGAACGATGATGGCCATCGTCGGAGATCGGGACGGCCTCTGCGAGTTGCGGGACCTGGTGCAGAGTTTCGACCATCTGCAAGCTTACCGAGACGAGGCGGAGGAACACTTAGCCGACCTCGACCTTTTCGACCAGCTCCGGGAGGCGATCCGCGCAAATCCGGGCATCCTGCAAAGCCGGATCAAAACTGTGCTGGGCGTCGATGACGCGCGCCGTGCCAGTCGGCTCATCTCCTACCTCGAGAAGTCGGGAGAAGTCCGTCGCGCGAAGAGCGGAAAGACCTATGAGCTCTATCTCGCCGATGCCGAGATGCCCAAGGCCTCGGCCGCGACGATCTACAATGAGCCAGCAAGGCCGGGATCGCACCGACGCGACCGAGGTGCCGGGCGTCCGCACGAACTCGACCCAAAGCGTGTGAATATCGTGCCTCTTCCGCCTTCGCCGAATGCGTGGGAGCGACCCGTCGAGCTGCCTGCCACAGAGGAAGCCTTCGCAGACCCTCAAGGATGCTGGAGCGAAATCGTCGTCGAGGCAATTTCGAAATCGGATCGACCGGATCCGGCCTTTCGCAGGCATTACAGCACGCGCGGCGGCGCACTGTCATTCGACGATCTTGCGAAGTCAGAAGCGAGCCTTGGCGCTGCTGGAGCGGTGATGTTCAGCGACGCGAGTGGACGACCTGGGACACCGGTGCCCCTACACCGCGATGCCTACCACATCTCCGTTCATCCAGAGGGCGAGGGCTTCGCGCTGCGCTCAAAGAGCGGTGTGATGACCGTCTATCGTGGCGACCTCGGCATCGATTTCGAGACTGATCTAGAGGTCGCCCCGGAAGTCGCCGCCAACCGCGAACGACTCGGCTTAGCAGCGAGCGAGGCACATCGCGCTCTGCGCTGTATAGCACTGACACCGGATCGGAACCGCTACCTCTTCACTCACGTCGACGAAGCGTGGTGCGTTAACCGGGAAGGAGAGCGCTTATGGGGGCTCAGGATGCCGGCGAAAGAGCCCACCCGCATCAGGGTAGGCGGGTCCAGCTTCGGGACCGCGGCGGAAATCGATCAAGCCCTGGAGGTCATGGGTCTTCAGATGCCGGTCACGCCCGACGAGATCCGAAGGCGATATCGGCAGCTCGTGCGTGAACTGCACCCTGACGTAAATCCGGGAAACGAGGAAAGGATGAAGGCGGTGAATGTCGCATCGGAGCGGCTAACAGGCCTCGACCCTGAGCAGCTTGACGGGAGTGGAGGAGGTGAAAACGGCTTTGAAATCGTGATCAGCTTTGGCCCCGCGGCCGAGGCGGACTGGATTTATGCCGCAGCCTTCTCCGGGACGGGAGAAACCGCTCTGCTTGGCACCTATGCCGGGCGGGTGGTGCGTGTGGACCGCAGCGGCTCGCCGACCACGATCTACGACGTGGGCTCCGTGCCTGTCCGCATCGTCGAGACCGAAGCGTTCCTCTATGTGATGACCACGACCCGTCTCTATGTGCTCGACGGCGACCGCCTGATCGCCTTGCATGATTGTTCGCCAAAATGCGATCTGCTCGTCAGCGGAGGCATGGTCCTCCTGGTCGAAGGCAAGGGCGTTCGCGTCTTCACGGAAGATGGCCGGCCGCTGGGAACCGTCCTGACCAAGGCGCCCATCCGGCGGGCGTATGTCGACAATGGCGAGGTCGTCGTGGAAACGCGGACGCAACGGGGGAGCTTCCGTGGGATCCGCGCGGTTCCGAAGAGCCCCAGCGATCCGTCCCAGGCAAGTCCCATGCGTCCATCGTGATGGCTGACCACGTCACTGCGGACGGCCGCTCGTACATAATGTCGATGGTCCGCCAGAAGGACACGAAGCCTGAACTCGCCCTGCGCCGCGCCCTTCACCGGCTCGGATATCGCTTCAGGCTCCATCGTCGCGATCTGCCGGGCAGCCCCGACATCGTGTCACCTCACTGTTTTTGATTGTAATTCTAACACAAGGGCCGTTTCGGACAAAGCCGGAACATGGCCGCATAGGTGGTCACCCAAGCGACCTCATCGATCCTGTTCGATTTCTGTTCCTTCTCGCGGATGCGACCGGCGTCGAAGTGTTCAGGTCAGGCTACAAGACAGTCTTTAGATTTCAGATGCTTGCGCGCTTTACACCAAAACCACGCAGTCGAGAGGTCCGGAGAATATCGACCCTGAGAGACCGCCTTCGGGCCTCCTGGCGCTGGCGGCGGTGCTCAGCCTCACCCGCATAACCCTCGAAAACAACGGAAAAATCCGGCCTCAGCCGGATCGGGAGAACGCTTTCGCGGGGGCAAGTGGCGGAG
>NZ_JAYROR010000033.1:0-3050 GCF_041911615.1 Zoogloea sp.
CGTTGGGAGCACCTGCCCGCCACGGCCGGCAGCAGCGTCGGCGGCAGCGCCGCGCGCCCCCGCCACTGCACCTGCGGGGGCTGCGGCTGCCGCCGCTGCTCGGGAGGCTGACCATGCCCGTCACCATCGGCGAATTTGCCACCACCATCGAAACCCAGGCCGGGGCCGCCCATCCGGACACCGGCGGCGCGCCCGCCCACGCCGACGACAGCGCCTTCGAAGTGCGCCTCGAAGAGCTGCGCGCCCTGGTCCGCGCCCTGGTGGCCGAAGAAGTCGAACGCCAGCTCCGCCAGCGGAGCGAATGCCCATGAGCACCGCGCCATGAATGCCCCACTCTTCGTCAGCGCCCGCCCGCAGATCCAGGTGGATGGCCAGCGCCTCGACGCCCTCGAGGCCGACCTGATCCGCCTCGAAGCCCGCGCCGACGCCGCCGGCGTCGCCAGCCTCGAAGCCGTGTTCCTCAACTGGGGCCAGCATGGCGGCGCGGTGGATTACACCCACTTCGACACCCGGCAGCTCGACTTCGGCAAGCGCCTCGCCATCGTCTTCAACGTCTCCGGGCAGGACACCACGGTCTTCGACGGCCTCGTCACCGGCCTCGGGGCCGCCTACCCCGAGCTGCGCCCGCCCGAGCTCACCGTCCTCGCCGAAGACCGGCTCGCCGGCCTGCGCTACCGTCGCCGCACCCGCCTGTCCGCAAACCAGGCCGACCGCGACATCGCCACGCGCATCCTGCAGGACGCCGGCCTGCAGGCCGACGTGGGCCGCAGCGGCGCCAGCCACGCCGCGCTGCTGCAGGTGAACGAAGACGAACTCGCCGCCCTGCGCGCCCGCAGCGGCGACGCCCTGATCCGCCTCGCCGACGGCACCGCCCACGTCACCGACGCCGCCAGCATCGCCGACCCGCCGATCCGCCTCAGCCGCGAAAACACGCTGATCCGCTTCACGGTGCTCGCCGACCTCGCCCACCAGCGCGGAGAAGTGCGCGTCCACGGCTACGACGTGGCCGCCAAGGAAGCGATCCACGAAAGCGCCGGCGCCGACGCGATCCGTCCCGAAGCCGGCCGCGGCCGCCTCGGCCCCGAGATCGTCACCCGCGTCTTCGCCGACGCCGCCGACGACCTGCACCTCGAAGCCCCGGCCACTGGCGCCGAAGCCCGCGCGCTCGCCGAAGCCGCCCTGCGCCGCCGCGCCCGTCGCTTCGTGCGCGGCACCGGCGTCACCCGCGGCACGCCCGAGCTGCGCGTCGGCGCACGCGTCGACCTGGTGGACCTCGGCCCCTGGTTCGCCGGCACCTACCTCGTCACCGCCGTCACCCACCGCTTCGACCAGCACGACGGCTACCGCACCGAATTCGAAGCCCAGCGCCCCCACCTGGGAGACGCCCCATGATCCCCGGTCTCACCCCTTCCGGCTCGGAGCGCCAGCGCCTCTACGGCGTCTATCCCGCCCTCGTCACCGACGTGCAGGACCCGGACAACCAGGGCCGGGTCCAGATCAAGCTGCCCTTCGTCCCCGACGCCGACGGCGGCACCGCGCTGGCCTGGGCCCGCCTCGCCACCCTGATGGCCGGCAACGGCCGCGGCAGCTGGTTCATCCCCGACGTGAACGACGAGGTGCTGGTCGCCTTCACCGCCGGCGACCCGCGCCGCCCAGTGGTCATCGGCGCCCTCTGGAACGGCGTCGACGCCCCGCCCGAGACGATGGACAGCGCCAACAACGTGCGCTCCGTCACCTCCCGCAGCGGCCACACGCTCACCTTTGACGACACTGCCGGCGCCGAGAAGGTCGAGGTCAAGACCAACGGCGGCCACACCTTCACGCTGGACGACGCGGCCGGTGGCACCGTCACCCTCGCCCACAGCAACGGCGCCACCATCAAGATCGACGCCGCCGGCAACATCGAGATCACCGCCAACGTCAAGGTCAAGATCAACGCCCCGGCGGGGCTCGACGTCACCGCCGCGATGGTCACCGTCAATGCCGGCATGTCCAACTTTTCCGGCGTGGTGAAGGCCGACACCGTCATCACCAACAGCGTGGTCTCGGCCAGCTACACGCCCGGCGCGGGGAACATATGGTAGCCACCCGCCCGCCGGCCCGGCTCCTCGTCCCCGCCGACCGCCGCCCCTCGCGGGAGCGGCTGATGGCCAGCCCACCCTTCTTCCTGCGCGACCCCGCCCAGGTGCCGCCGGACGCCCCGCCGCGCCTACTCTCGTTTGCCGGCGACGGCTTCATGGCCGACTTCCTCGCCGCCGTCGCCCAGCCCCGCACGCTGCCTCGCCTGCTCCCCTGGCGCGACTGGGCCGAGCCCCCGGCCAGCCTCCTCGACCTGCACGGCCAGCCCCGCTACCGCAGCGCCGACATCGCCCGCCGGCCCGTCGCCCCCGCCATCGACATCGACGCCGCCGAAGGCCCCGCGATGGACGCCGACGGCATCCCCCACGGCAACGCCAACGGCGAGCAGCTCACCACCCCCGCCTGGCTGCGCAAGCTCTACCTGCCGCTGCACGAACGCTTCACCCTCCTCGCCTTCGACCTCGTCTGCGGCGCCGCCGGCTGGCCACGCGTCGCCCGCAGCCGCATCAAGGGCAGCGGCGCGGTCATCCGCCGCCTGATCCCCGACACCGCCGCCACCCGCTGGGAAGACTGGATCGCCGTGGACGACAAGCACGGCGCCTGGCTCGACTGCCTGCCGGCCGACCTGCACGCCGAAGCCGCCCCGCCCGACCCCGCCGCCTTCGCCCCGCCGCCCCGGCTCGAAGCCCGCCTGCGGGCCCTGTTCGGCCTCGGCGACGGCACCCCGCTGCCGTCCCTCGCGCTGACCAGCCAGCCCCTCGCCCTCGTCCCGCCCGATGCCGGTCAGGCCGCCGAGCACTGCACCCTGTTCGGCTACCTGCCGGTGTTCAGCGCCGCCCGCGAGATCGCCACCGACGCCCTCGACACCGGCACCGTCGCCGAGATCGCCGCCCGCCTCGCCGAGCGCACCCGCAGCCGCCTCGACAGCCTTTTCGCCGGTGCGGCCACGCTGCGCGACAGCGCCGTCCCGC
>NZ_JAYROR010000034.1:0-17310 GCF_041911615.1 Zoogloea sp.
CGGGGCGGCAGATCGGGGCGGCAGCGCTGGCAGGGGCGAAAGCCGGCGGCTTCGGCGTCGGCGCGGCTGGCGTGGAAGCTCACGTGCTCGGGGCGTGGTGTGCGGGCCGCGCAACTGGGCCGGCAATACACGCCGGTGCTGGCGACGGCGTAGAAGAACTGGCCTTCGGCGGCGGGGTCGCGGGCGCAGACCTGGGCCCAGCGCGGATCGGCGAGGGTGCGGGCGGCGCGTTCGGCGGGACGCGGGCGGGCAGGCGGGGCGGTGGCGGTCATCGGTGGGCTCCGGGGCGGGACGGCGTCACTTTAGACCGTGGCCGGCCGGGGCGCACGTCGCATCTTGCGATGGAATCCGGTGGGTGCGCGGCACCGAATTCTCGGGTTCGCGGATTGCCGGGGCCGACGCGTTGTCCAAGGGGCAATGCGTCGCCGGGAAGGAGCCCGCCATGCCTGCGCCTCTGCTGATTTCGGAAGTGGCCGCGATCTTCGCGGCCCTCGGTCTGCCCGCACCGGCGGCCGGTGCCTGCGCGGTGCGCTCGCCCATCGACGGGAGCCGGATCGGCGCCTGCGCGCGGACGGACGACGTAGACGCGGCGGTGGCCCGGGCACGGGCCGCTTTCCTGGCCTGGCGCCGCGTACCGCCGCCACGGCGCGGCGAGACGGTGCGCCGCCTGGGCGAGCTGCTGCGCCGTCACAAGCCGCGGCTGGCGCGGCTGGTCGCCATCGAGAGCGGCAAGATCGTCGCCGAGGCGCTGGGCGAGGTGCAGGAGGCCATCGACATGTGCGATTTCGCGGTGGGGCTGTCGCGCCAGCTTTACGGGCTCACCATCGCCAGCGAGCGGCCGGGTCACCGGATGATGGAGTGCTGGCACCCGCTGGGGGTGGTGGGGGTGGTCACCGCGTTCAATTTTCCGGTCGCGGTGTGGGCGTGGAACGCGACCCTCGCGCTGGTGTGCGGCGACGCGGTGATCTGGAAGCCGTCGTCGCGCACGCCGCTCACCGCGCTGGCCTGCCAGGGCCTGCTGCTGGCGGCGATGGCCGAGGCCGGCGAGGTGCCGCCGGGCTTGAGCCAGGTGCTGGTGGGGCCGCCGGCCGTGGGGCTCGCGCTGGCCGATCACCCGGACGTGGCGTTGCTGTCGGCCACCGGTTCGACGGCGATGGGGCGGCACCTGGCACCCCGGGTGGCGGCGCGCTTCGGGCGCTGTCTGCTGGAGCTGGGTGGCAACAACGGGATGATCGTCGCTCCCTCGGCCGATCTGGAGCTGGCCCTGCGCGCCATCGTGTTCAGCGCCGCGGGCACCGCCGGCCAGCGCTGCACCACGCTGCGCCGGCTGATCGTGCATGAATCGGTGGCGCCGGCGCTGCTGCCCCGGGTGGCCGACGCCTTTGCCCGGCTGCAGGTGGGGCATCCGCTCGATCCGGCGACGCGGGTCGGGCCGCTGATCGACGCGGCGGCGCTCGACGCCCACCGCGTCGCGCTGGCCCAGGCGCAGGCCCAGGGCGGAGTGGTGCACGGCGGCGAGACGGTGGCGGTGGCGGATTGCCCCGACGGCTGCTATGCGCGCCCGGCGCTGGTGGAAATGCCGGCCCAGAGCGCGCTGGTGCGCCGCGAGACCTTCAGCCCGATCCTCTACGCGCTGCGCTACCGTCGCTTCGACGACGCCATCGCGCTGCACAACGGGGTGCCCCAGGGGCTGGCCTCGGCGATCTTCACCACCGACCTGCGCGAAGCCGAGCGCTTCCTGGCGGCGGCGGGGAGCGACTGCGGCATCGCCAACGTGAACATCGGCCCGTCGGGCGCCGAGATTGGTGGCGCCTTCGGCGGCCAGAAGGAGACCGGCGGCGGCCGCGAGGCGGGCTCGGACGCGTGGCGCAGCTACATGCGGCGGGCCACCAGCACCATCAACTACTCGGATACGCTGCCCCTGGCCCAGGGTGTGCACTTCGGCGGCATTGAATAAATGCCGACTATCGAGACAAGCGGAATAGCCAATTGGATTTAATCGTTGCCGGCGCCGAAAATGGAATCACCCACAACGCACACGAGGTGACAGCCATGAAAACGATCCGACTCGCCAGCCATGCGGCCCACGCCAACGCCCATGACCACCTGGCCCGTTTCGTCGTCGGCGCGGTGGTGACCGGGCTCGGCGCGGCCTTGTGGCTGGCCGAAGTGGCGCGCACCCTTGCCGGCTGACGCCGGCCGCGATAAAACCGACAGATCGCAAGGGGAGGCACGATGAACAGTTCCGAGGGCACGACGGCCGGCATCGCGCTGGCCGGCGACGGCGGCGTGGCCGCGCTGGCCTGGCGCGACGCCTGGCGTCTGCAGGCGCGGCGTCATCCGTGGATGAGCGGCGGCCTGCTGCTCGCGCTGGCGGCGGTGGCGCTGTTGATCGCCAGCGGCGTACGCGATGGCATCGCCGGCGGCGGCGAGGCCCTGCGGCTTGCCCTGTGGGGTGGGCTGGCGGGCTTCGGCGCCACCGCGCTGGGGGCCGTGGCGGGCATCACCCTGCGCCAGCTCTCGGCGCGCGCCGAGGACAGCCTGCTGGGCTTCGCCGCCGGGATGATGCTGGCGGCGAGTTCCTTCTCGCTGATCCTGCCCGGCCTGGCGGCCGCCAAGGAGATGACCGGCAGCGGCGCGCTGGGCGCGCTCACCGTCACCGCCGGCATGGCGCTGGGGGTGCTGCTGATGCTCGGGCTCGACCGTTTCACGCCCCACGCCCACGACAGCACCGGCCCCTGCGGCCCGGGCTGCGAGCGGGTCGGCAAGGTATGGCTGTTCGTGCTGGCGATCACCCTGCACAACCTGCCGGAGGGCATGGCCATCGGCGTGAGCTTCGCCCAGGGCGACATGAACGTGGGCCTGCCGCTCACCAGCGCCATCGCGATCCAGGACATCCCGGAAGGCCTTGCCGTGGTGATGGCCCTGCGCGCGGCCGGCGTGCGGGCCTGGCCGGCGGTGCTGCTGGCCGGCGCCTCGGGCCTGATGGAGCCGCTCGGCAGCCTGTTCGGTGCCGGCATCGCCGGCGGGCTGGCGATGGCCTACCCGGTCGGGCTGGGGCTCGCCGCCGGCGCGATGATCTTCGTGGTGTCCCATGAGGTGATCCCCGAAACCCACCGCAACGGCCACCAGACCAGCGCCACGCTGGGTCTGATGGCGGGCTTCGCGGTGATGATGTTCCTCGACACGGCGCTGGGCTGAGCCCGGCCCGGAAGGATGCCATGACGACCCCGGCCACGGACGATACGCGGCGCTTCCACGCCAACCTGCGCGACGAGCTGGAAGGCGCCGCGCGCTACGCCGGTCTGGCGGCAGCCGAGTCCGACCCGGTGCGGCGCGACCTGTTCGCCCAGCTGGCGGCCGCCGAGCGCGGTCATGCCGAGGTGTGGCGCCGGCGTATCGAGGCGGTGGGCGGGCGTCCGGCGCCGTTCCGTCCGGGTTTCCGGACGCGGGCGCTGGTGTGGCTGGCGCGACGTTTTGGGCCGGGCTTCGTGCTGCCGGCGGTAGCCTCCGCCGAGGTGGCGGATCGCGACAAGTACGCCGGGCAGGCGGACGCGGCGCGCCTTGCCGGCGACGAGCGCGGCCACGCCGCGGTGCTGCAGGCGGCGGTGTCCCGCCGTGGGCTCGCCGGGCCCGACATCGCCCGCAGCGAACGCTGGCACCGGCGTGGCGGCGGCAACGCGTTGCGCGCGGCGGTGCTGGGCGCCAACGACGGGCTGGTGTCCAACCTGTGCCTGGTGATGGGCGTGGCGGGGGCGGGCGCGCCGGCGGGGACGATCCTGCTCACCGGGGTGTCGGGCCTGCTGGCGGGGGCGGTGTCGATGGCGCTGGGCGAATGGCTGTCGGTGACCAACGCCCGCGAGTTCGCCCAGGCCCAGCTGGGCCAGGAGGCCGAGGAGCTGGAGCAGACGCCGGAGGCCGAGCGCAACGAGCTGGCGCTGATCTTCCAGGCCAAGGGCCTCGCCCGCGACGACGCCCGCCGGGTGGCGGACGAGCTGATGCGCGACCGTGCCACTGCCCTCGAAACCCTGGGCCGCGAGGAGCTGGGCATCGACCCCGAGGACATGGGCGGCAATCCGTGGAGCGCGGCGGGCTTCTCGTTCGGCCTGTTCGCGCTGGGGGCGCTGTTTCCGGTGCTGCCCTTCTTCGTCACCGGCGGGGCGACGGGCGTGGCGTGGAGCGTCGGCCTGTCCGGCGTGGCGCTGGCCGCCATCGGGCTCGGGACGTCGCTGTTCAGCGGACGCGGGGCCGGCTTCTCGATGCTGCGTCAGGTGCTGATCGGCGCCGCGGCGGCGGCGGTGACCTACGGTTCGGGGGCGCTGGTGGGCGTGTCGCTGGCCTGAGCGTCCGGGTTTCCGGACGCCGCGCCGCGCGTGGACGATTGGTTTTTCCAATCGTCGCCAGCGCCCATGACAATTGGACGCTCCCGGGCTTCGGGACGATACTTTCGCCATCCGCTTCCACCCGCCAAGGAGACAACACCATGAAGAAGAAAGCCATTCCGTCCGCCGGCCCCACGATGGACATCGGCATCGACGCGGGCGACCGCGCCGACATCGCCGCCGGCCTGTCGCGCCTGCTCGCCGACAGTTTCGGCCTCTACCTGATGACCCACAACTTCCACTGGAACGTGAAGGGGCCGATGTTCAACACCCTGCACCAGATGTTCATGGACCAGTACACCGAGCAGTGGAACGCGCTCGACGTGATCGCCGAGCGCATCCGCGCCCTGGGCCATCCGGCGCCGGGCACCGCGAAGCTGTTCGCCTCGCTCACCTCCATCGACGAGCCGGAGGGCGTGCCGCCGGCCCTCGAGATGGTGCGCCTGCTGGTGGCCGCCCAGGAGGCCACCGCCCGCACCGCCCGCGGCCTGTTCCCGCTGGTGGATAAGGCCAACGATCAGCCCACCGCCGACTTGCTGACCCAGCGCCTCGAGGTGCACGAGAAGACGGCCTGGATGCTGCGCAGCCTGCTCGAGGAATGAGCGGACGGGCGTCAGCCCGGAGACGGCAGCGACGCGGGGTGCGTGGCTGCCGTTTTTTATGTCCGGGCGCCCGCGCCGTGGGGCTTCGCCGATCGTTCGGATTTCCGAACGCCGGCGAGGGCGGAAATCCGGAAATCCGTCGCCGGGTCTTCGCCCGTAGATAAAAAGTCACGCCGTATCAGTGGTTTGCCGCCTATGCCAAGCTGGCACGAGGCGTGCAAAAGGAAGTGCAAGACCGCCTCTGCGCGGCGCTTCCTAAAACGATACGGAGACAACGACCATGACCACCCCCGGCTTCCGCAGCGAGCACGACCTGCTCGGCGATCGCGACGTGCCCGCCGACGCCTACTTCGGCGTCCATTCCCTGCGAGCCCGCGAGAACTTCGACATCACCGGCATCTCGATCGCCGTCTATCCCGACCTGATCCGCGCCCTCGCCCAGATCAAGCTGGCCGCGGCCCGTGCCAACGAGAAGCTGGGTCTGCTCGACGGTCTGCGCGCCGATGCCATCGCCGCCGCCTGCCGCGAGGTGATCGACGGCCAGCTCCACGAACACTTCGTGGTGGACGTGATCCAGGGCGGCGCCGGCACCTCCACCAACATGAACGCCAACGAGGTGATCGCCAACCGCGCGCTGGAGATTCTCGGCCACGCCCGTGGCGACTACGCGCACCTGCATCCCAACGAGCACGTCAACATGAGCCAGTCGACCAACGACGTGTATCCCACCGCCCTCAAGCTCGCCACCTACGTGGGCATCTTCCGCCTGGTGGAGGCGATGGCCCACCTGCGCGGCAGCTTCGAGAAGAAGGCGCTGGCGTTCGCCGACGTGCTCAAGATGGGCCGCACCCAGTTGCAGGACGCCGTGCCGATGACCCTCGGCCAGGAGTTCTCCACCTACGCCGTGATGCTCGGCGAGGACGAGGCCCGCCTGCAGGAGGCCGCGCTGCTGATCCGCGAGATCAACCTGGGCGCCACCGCCATCGGCACCGGCATCAACGCCCACCCGGACTACGCGCCGCTGGTGTGCCGCAAGCTCGCCGAGATCAGCGGCGTGCCGGTGGTCACCGCGCCCAATCTGGTGGAGGCGACCCAGGATTGCGGCAGCTTCGTGCAGCTCTCCGGCGTGCTCAAGCGCGTGGCGGTCAAGCTCTCCAAGGTCTGCAACGACCTGCGCCTGCTGTCGTCCGGTCCCCGCGCGGGCCTGGGCGAGATCAACCTGCCGCCGCGCCAGGCCGGTTCGTCGATCATGCCGGGCAAGGTCAATCCGGTGATCCCGGAGGTGGTC
Source organism: Zoogloea sp. (assembly GCF_041911615.1). Lineage (GTDB taxonomy): Bacteria > Pseudomonadota > Gammaproteobacteria > Burkholderiales > Rhodocyclaceae > Zoogloea. The sequence continues at coordinate 6,273 of NZ_JAYROR010000034.1, forward strand.
AACCAGGTGGCCTTCGAGGTCATCGGCAACGACATGACCGTCACCTTCGCCGCCGAGGCCGGCCAGCTGCAGCTCAACGCCTTCGAGCCGATCATTGCCCACAGCCTGTTCAAGAGCGTGCTCCACCTGACCCGCGCCTGCCGCGCCCTGGCCGAGCACTGCGTCGAGGGCATCACCGCCAACCGCGACAGCCTGCGCGCCAGCGTCGAGCGCTCCATTGGCATCGTCACCGCCCTCAACCCCTACATCGGCTACGCCAACGCCACCGAGGTGGCCGCCGAGGCCCACGCCAGCGGTCGCGGCGTCGCCGAGATCGTGCTGGAACGCGGCCTGATGAGCGCCGCGCAACTGGCCGAGGTGCTGCGCCCCGAGGTGCTCACCCGCCCGCAACCGATCCCCGCCAACGCCGCGTCCGCCCGCGCAGCCTGACCCGCCCACCGCTTCGATTACGAGGACTTCATCATGAAAATGAACCGGCTCACGACCCTCATCGGGATCGCCCTGCTGCTCGGCGTCATCGTCGGCTACGCGTGCAACACGCTCGCCGGCAGCCCCGCCCAGGCCAAGGAGATCGCCAGCTACTTCGGCATCCTCACCGACATCTTCCTGCGGCTCATCAAGATGATCATCGCGCCGCTGGTCTTTGCCACCCTGGTGGCGGGCCTGGCGGGGATGGGCGACTCCAAGACCGTCGGGCGCATCGGCGCCAAGGCGCTGGGCTGGTTCGTCGGCGCGTCGTTCTGTTCGCTGCTGCTCGGGCTGGTGTTCGCCAACCTGCTGCAGCCGGGCGCCCACCTGGGCGTGCCGCTGCCGGACGTGGCCGCCGCCACCAACCTCAAGACCGGCGCCCTCAACCTGAAGGACTTCATCACCCACGTCTTCCCGAAGAACATCTTCGAGGCGATGGCGGCCAACGAGATCCTGCAGATCCTGGTGTTCTCGGTGTTCTTCGGCCTCGCGCTGGGTCACCTGCACAACCAGACCGCCCGCAGCCTGGTGTGCACGATGGAAGAGGTGGTGCACGTGATGCTCAAGGTCACCGACTACGTGATGCGCTTTGCGCCGGTGGGCGTGTTCGGCGCCGTCGCCGGAGCCATCACCACCCAGGGCCTGGGGATGCTGCTGGTGTTCGGCAAGCTGCTGGTGAGCTTCTACGCCGCGCTGGCCGCCCTGTGGTGCGTGCTGATCGCCGCCGGCTACCTGGTGCTCGGCAAGGAGATCTTCCGCCTGCTCAAGCTGGTGCGCGGCCCGATGCTGGTGGGCTTCTCCACCGCCAGCAGCGAGTCGGTCTACCCCAAGCTGATGGAACAGCTCGAGAAGTTCGGCATCAAGAACCGCGTGACCAGCTTCGTGCTGCCGCTGGGCTATTCGTTCAACCTCGACGGCTCGATGATCTACACCACCTTCGCGGCGCTGTTCGTGGCCCAGGCCTACGACATCCCGCTCACCCTCGGCGCCCAGATCACCATGCTGCTGGTGCTGATGGTCTCCAGCAAGGGCATCGCCGGCGTGCCGCGTGCGTCCCTGGTGGTGGTGGCCGCGGTGCTGCCGATGTTCGGCCTGCCGGAAGCCGGCCTGCTGCTGGTGCTCGGCATCGACCACTTCCTCGACATGGGGCGCACCGTCACCAACGTGCTCGGCAACGCCATCGCCACCGCCGTGGTCGCCAAGTGGGAAGGCGCCATCGACGTGGTGGACCCCGCCCTGGCCGAGGCCGAGGAAGCCCTGCCGGTCGAGGGCGACGAAGCGGCGCCGGCCGTCGCCGCCTGACCCCCGGGCCTGTCGCCTCGCGGCAGACAGGCCGTCACGATCCTCCCTGATCGGGGCGGACCTCCCAGCCGCCCCGTCAACTTCGCCCGGCGTATCATGCGCCGGGCTTTTTTCCCTTCCGAACGGTTCGCCGCCCCATGACTATCGACTGGTTCATCCTCGCCCCCGCAGCCTTCTTCGCCGGCATGGTCGATGCCGTGGTGGGTGGCGGCGGGCTCATCCAGATTCCGGTGCTGCTGTCGTCCTTCCCCCAGACGGCGATCCCGACCCTCTTCGGCACCAACAAGGTGTCGAGCATCGCCGGCACCGGCGCCGCCCTGTGGCGCTACGCCCGCGCGGTGCGCATCCCGTGGGCGCTGGTGCTGCCGGCCACCGGCGCGGCGCTGGTGGGGGCGTGGCTCGGCGCGGCGGTGGTGGCGTGGCTGTCCCGCGAGGCGATGCGTCCGCTGGTCATCGTGATGATGCTGGCGGTGGCGATCTACACCTTTCTGCGCAAGGATCTGGGTCAGACCGAAACCCACGAACCCCGCCCCGGCGACGCCTGGCGCGGCGCGCTGTTCGGGCTGGTGATCGGCTTTTACGACGGTTTCTTCGGGCCCGGCACCGGCAGCTTCCTGATCTTCGGCTTCGTGCGCCTCTTCGGCATGGATTTCGTGCGCGCCTCGGCCAGCGCCAAGGTCATCAACTGCGCCACCAACGTGTCGGCCATCGCCTTCTTCGCCAGCCACGGGCCGATCCTGTGGGCGGTGGGGCTCACGATGGCGGTGTGCAACCTGGCCGGCGCCCAGCTCGGCACCCATCTCGCCCTGCGCCACGGCGCCGGCTTCATCCGCAAGGCCTTCCTGATGGTGGTGGCGGTGCTGATCGTCAAGCAGCTCGCCGACCTGATCTGAGCCGGCGGCCGCCCCACGCCGCTGCTACCATAGGTTCAACGACGCGCCCGCCCGCCATGTCCCGCCGATTCCTGCGCAGCCTGCCGATCTTCCTGCTGATGGTGGCCCTGATGGGGCTCACCGGCTTTGCCGCGCACCGGGTGGCCGAGCAGCTGGGGCTGGCCGAACTGCAGGCCACCGGGCTGCACCGGCTCGACCTGTACTCCGCCAGCCTGGAGCGCGAGATCGGCAAGTACGCCTTCCTGCCCGGCACCCTCGGCCTCGAGCGCGACGTGCTCGAACTGCTGCGCGCGCCCGACGGCGGGCGCCTCGCGCCGCAGGTCAACGCCTATCTCGAACAGCTCAACGAGCGTGCCGGCACGCTCTCGATCTACGTCATCGACGCCCGCGGGCAGGTGGTCGCCACCAGCAACTGGCGCCGCGCCGACAGTTTCATGGGCGAGGATCTGGCCTTTCGCGCCTATTTCCGCGACGCCATGGCCACCGGCAGCGGGCGCTTCTTCGGCATCGGCACCACCCGGGGCGAGCCCGGCTACTACCTCGCCTCGGCGCTGGCCGACGACAGCCGCACCCTGGGCGTGGCGGTCATCAAGGTCAGCCTCGAACAGCTCGAGAAAACCTGGAGCACCGTCGAGGCGCCGGCCATGGTGAGCGACGAGAACGGCGTGGTGATCCTCGGCTCGGTGGCCGACTGGAAGTTCACCACCCTGCGCCCGCTGGACGACGCCACCCGCAGCGCCTTCGACCAGACCTTGCAGTACAACCGCCGCGCCCTCAAACCCCTGGGCATGAGCGAACTGGCCGAGCTCGACCACGGCGCGCGGCTGGTCCGCATCGCCCGCGCCTCGCCCGAGCCGGTGACGGTGTACCCGGTGGCCGGGCGCTTCCTGGCCCAGTCGCGGCCGCTGCCCGGCACGCCGTGGACGCTCACCGTGCTGTCGCACCTCGAACAGGTGGACGACATCGCCCAGAGTCGCACCGCGCTGGCGGTGGTGGGCGCGGCCTTCCTGTTCATGCTCGGCCTCACCGTCGACGAGCGGCGCCGCCACCTCAAGGCCCGGCTGGCCGCCCGCGAGGCGCTGCAGCGCGCCCACGACGAACTCGAACGCAAGGTGGCCGAGCGCACCGCCGACCTCTCCGCCGCCAACCAGCAACTGCAGGGCGAGGTGGCCGAGCGCACCGCCGCCGAGCGCACCCTGCGCGCCGCCCAGGACGAGCTGGTGCAGGCCGGCAAGCTGGCGGTGATCGGCCAGCTCGCCACCGGCATCGCCCACGAGCTCAACCAGCCCCTGGCGGCCCTGCGCACCCTGTCGGGCAACGCCGCGCGCTTTCTCGAGCGGGGCGACGTGGAGACCGCCCGCTCCAACCTCGAGCGCATCGGCAGCCTGGTGGACCGCATGGGCAACATCACCGGGCAGCTGCGCGCCTTCGCCCGCAAGTCCAGCGGTCAGGCCCAGCCGGTGCCCCTGTGCCGCACCATCGACAACGCGCTGGCGCTGCTCGAACAACGCCTGCGCCACAGTCGCGCCGAGGTGCTGCGCCACTGTCCGGCACCCGAGCCCTTCGCCCTGTGCGACGCCAACCGGCTCGAACAGGTGCTGGTGAATCTCGTCGGCAACGCCCTCGACGCGATGGATGGCGCCGCCGCGCCGTGCATCGAGATCGACTGCCGCAGCGAGGGCGGGCGGGCGCGCCTGTCGGTGCGCGACCACGGCCCCGGCCTCGCCGACGAGGCGCTCTCGCACCTGTTCGAACCCTTCTTCACCACCAAGTCGGCCGGCGCCGGGCTGGGCCTCGGGCTCGCCATCTCGGCCGGCATCGTGCGCGACTTCGGCGGCACCCTCGGCGGCGCCAATCACCCCGATGGCGGCGCCGTGTTCATCCTCGATCTACCCCTTGCCACCCCACCCGACGAGGCCGCCCGCCATGACTGACAACCCCCAGGTGCTCATCATCGAGGACGACCCCGACGTCGCCCTCGGCTGCGAACAGGCGCTTCAGCTCGAGGGTTTCGTCGCCACCTGCGTCGCCAGCGCCGAGGCCGCCCGGCGTCGGCTGGGGGCGGATTTCCCCGGTGTGGTGGTGAGCGACGTGCGCCTGCCGGGCGTCGACGGCATGGCCTTCCTGCGCGAGCTGCAGGCGCTCGACGCGCAGCTGCCGGTGGTCATGATCACCGGCCACGGCGACGTGACGATGGCCGTGCAGGCCATGAAGGACGGCGCCTACGACTTCATCCAGAAGCCCTTCGCGCCGGAATTCCTGGTGGACGTGGTGCGCCGAGCGCTGGAGAAGCGCCGTCTGGTGATGGAGGTGCGCGCGCTGCGTCAGCAGCTCGAACAGCGCGATCAGCTCGAGAGCCGCCTGATCGGCCGCGGCCCCGGCATGGAACGGGTGCGGGCGATGATCGTCGGCCTCGCCGACAGCGCCGCCGACGTGCTCATCCACGGCGAGACCGGCACCGGCAAGGAACTGGTGGCGCGCTGCCTGCACGACGCCAGCCCGCGCCGTCACGGCAACTTCGTCGCCATCAACTGCGGCGGCCTGCCCGAAACCTTGTTCGACAGCGAGATCTTCGGCCACGAGGCTGGTGCCTACACCGGCGCCGCCAAGCGCCGCATCGGCAAGATCGAATACGCCAGCGGCGGCACGCTGTTCCTCGACGAGATCGAGACCATGCCGGTGCCCATGCAGATCAAGCTGCTGCGGGTGCTGCAGGAGCGCACGCTCGAACGCCTCGGCTCCAACACGTCGATCCCCATCGACTGCCGGGTGGTCGCCGCCACCAAGTGCGACCTGCTGGCGCTGTCGGCCAAGGGCGGCTTTCGCAACGACTTGTATTACCGCCTGAGCGTGGCCACCCTCAACCTGCCGCCGCTGCGGGAGCGTCGCGAGGACATTCCGCTGCTCTTCGAGCACTTCCTGCTGCTCGCCGCCGCGCGTCACCATCGCCCGGTGCCGGAGGCGTCGCCGGGGCGCATCCAGCGCCTGATGGGCTACCCCTGGCCCGGCAACGTGCGCGAACTGCGCAACGTGGCCGACCGCTGCGTGCTGGGCATCGAGGCCGGCTCGCCGCCCTTCGGCGAAGCGCGCCCCGACGGCCCCCAGCCGCTGGCCGAAACCGTCGAGGCCTTCGAGCGCGCCCTCATCGCCGACGCGCTGCGCCGCCACGGCAGCCTCGCCCGCGCCGCCGAAGCCCTGGCGATCCCCAAGACCACCCTGCACGACAAGGTGCGCAAGTACGGGCTGGGGTGACGGTCGGGCGGGCGGGGCGGCCCGCTCAGGATTCCCGCTGCCAGAGCATCCCGTGGGTAACGATGAACTGGTACTTGCGGGCGTGCTCGCGGATCACCAGCGGCACCTCATCCTCGCGGCGCAGCGCGAAGCCTTCGGCGGCCATGAAGGCCTTGAGGGCCTCCGCGCTGCGGACCGGGGCGCCGTCGCCGCCGCGGTAACCGCCGAGCCACGCCTCCTGCGGTGTAAATTGCGCCAGCCACGAGTAGGGCGAGAACAGCGCCACCAGCCCGCCGACCTTGACCAGCCCACGCGGTCCGCCGAGGCGGCCCAGGAGCGACTTGGGGCTGGGCAGGCGGCACAGCAGGTTGGCCAGCAGCACGGCGTCGAAATCCACCAGCTCGGCGGGGAGCGAACAGGCGTCGGCCTGGCGGAAGCTGACCCGCTGGCGGTCGATGGCCGGGTCGATGCGGGCGGTGAGGGTTTCGCCCAGGTCGCCTTCGTCGCGGCGGAAGTAGTCGCGGCGGCCTTCCTTCTGCAGCGCCTCGGCGGCGTCGATGAAGGCGCGGGAGAGGTCGACCCCGAGGACCGTGTCGAAGCCGCGGGCCAGTTCGAAGCTGGCGCCGCCCACCGCGCAGCCGATGTCGAGTGCCCGAGCGGTGCCGCTGCCCAGGCGGGCCGCGCCGTCGAGGAGCCAGCCCGCGCAGCGCTGCGGAAAACCGGTGGCGTCGGCCGGGCCGGCGAGCCAGGGCATCTGGTCGGTGCCGCTGCCGTGGTGGAGCAGCATGTACTCGTCGACGATGCGCGCGTCCTCGTAGACCTGACGGCCGGCGTCGGCGCCGCCGAGCTTCACCACGCCGCCGTCGTGGGCGGCTTGCACGACGCGGAAGCCGGCGTGCTGGAAGAAGTGCGGGCGGAAGTGGAAGCGCGCCCACACGCTGGCTTCGTCGCCGCAGGCGATCCACGAGCCGCCGAGCATCATCTGGTGCTGGCCGTCGTAGCAGGGGGTGGAGAAGTCGTCGTAGTAGGGGTGCACCTTGCTGCCGGGCAGCGGGTTGAAGTCGTCGCCGAGCCACTGCCAGACGTTGCCGAAGACGTCGCGGGCGCCGCAGGCGGCGGGCGTGCCGGCATCCACCGGCCACGGCGAGCCGTGGGCGAGCTGGCTGTTCCAGCCGGCCTCGCGGCCGAGGGTGGCGCCGTCCAGGCGGGAGGGCGGATCGGTGTCGGCCCAGGCGGGGTCGCGCAAGGCGTTGTGCTCGGCTTCGGTGGGCAGGCGACAGGGCTGGCCGTCCCGGTGGCTGCGCCAGGCGCAGTAGGCCATCGCCTCGTGGGCGTTGACCTCGGCGGGCCAGTTCCAGGGCATCGGGATGGTTTCGAACAGGGTGCGCAGGCGGTAGCGGTGCAGGCCGGCGGGGCCGTCGGGCACCCAGAAGCACGGCCACTTGCTGTTGCGAAAGCCCCGCCAGGCCCAGCCGGCGTCGGTCCACCAGCGCGGTTCGAGGTAGCCGCCGGCCTGGATGAACTCGAGGAAGGCTCCGTTGCTGACGAGCTGGTCTTCGACGCGGAAGGCCTGCACGTCCACGCTGCGCTCGCCGTATTCGTTGTCCCAGCCGAAGCTGGGCCAATCCACGGGCTTGCCCAGGCGGCGCCGGCTGGAGGGGATGTCGAGGAGGCGCGGCTGCGGGTAGTCGCGCCCGGCCTGGGGCGGGAATCCGCGCTCGGCCCCGGCGTCGGGGTGCAGCGCGGGCCAGCCGGCGGGGCGGGCGACGAGGTCGAGGGGCAGCTCGCGGATCAGCACCGAGGAGGTTTCGAGGTGGATGCGCTCGTGGTCGAAGCCCATGAAAAGCGCCCACAGGGGGTGGCTCATGGTGATCGGGGCGTGGCCGTCGGCAAGGTCGGGGTGGCTGTCGATGAGCTGGGCGACGACGGCATAGACCTGCTGACGATAGGTGTGGGCCTCGGCGAAGCTGGGCCACAGCATCTCGTTCTTGGACATGTCGTCCCAGCGCATCTCGTCCACGCCGGTCTCGAAGAGGCGTTCGAACCAGGGGTTGAGCGGGGCGTCGATGAGGCCGGCGACGCGCAGTTTGTTGATGTAGAGGGCCGCCGGATGACAGTAGTAGAAGATCATCGGGTGGCGCAGGTGATGGTAAGGCGGCCGGTAGAAGGCTTCCTCGCCCTGCAGGGCGGCGAACAGCAGCTCGGTGAGCGTCCAGCCGTTGTCGAAGGCGGCGCGCACCTGGGCGCGGCGGCTGGCGGCGAGGTTGGGGGCGGGCTGGGCGGTGAGGCGGCCGTCGGGCTGGCGGCCGGGGCAGTCGGCGGGCGGCAGGCCGGTCCACCACCAGGCCGGGCGCGGGCCGCGCAGCAGGGCGTCGTGCTCGCCGCGGAGGTTCTGACGCCAGGCTTCGGGGTGGTCGATGACGGCGGTGTTCGGGTCGGACATGCGGATCTCCTGGTGCGGTTATCGTTCTTGATCGGGCGTCGGGCGCGCGGCGGGCTCAGGTGAACAGTTCGGCCTGGGCCGGCCGGGGCGGGTCGGCGGGGACGGCGTCGCGCGGCAGCAGCCCGCTGACGCGGACCCCGAGCAGGCGGATGCGTCGCTCCAGCGGGACGCGTTTGAGGCATTCGCCGGCGGCGCGGCGGATCGCGGCGGCCTCGCCGATGGGGCCGGCGAGGGTCTGGTCGCGGGTGACGGTGTGGAAGTTGTCGAAGCGCAGCTTGAGGCCGATGGTCTTGCCCACGTAGCCCTTGCGGGCGAGGTCGTCGGCGAGCTGCTGGCACAGGCGGGTGAAGCGCTCGGAGAGTTCGGCCTTGTCGTGACGCGGATGCAGGTCGCGCTCGAAGGTGGTCTCGCGGGACAGGCTCTTGGGTTCGCTCTCGGTGACCACCGGGCGCGCGTCGTCGCCGTGGGCCGCGCGGTGCAGCCACACGCCGTAGCGCTCGCCGAAGTGATCCTGTAGCCAGGCCGGGTCGGCGGCGGCGAGTTCGCCGATGGTGGCGATGCCCAGCTCGGCCAGTCGCGCGGCGGCCTTGGGGCCGATGCCGTTGATGCGCTTGGCGGGCAGCGGCCAGATGCGCGTCGGCAGGTCGGCGGCGGTGACGACGGTGATGCCCGCGGGCTTGTCGAGGTCGGAGCACAGCTTGGCGAGCAGCTTGTTGGGCGCGACGCCCAGCGAGCAGCTCAGGCCGGTGGCGTCCTTCACCGCCCGCTGGAGGCCCAGGGCGATCCGCCGCGCGCCGTCGGCGCTGGCTTCGGGGTTGAGGGCGGTGAGGTCGATGTAGATCTCGTCGATGCCGCGATCCTCGACGTGCGGCGCGATGGCGCGGACCGCCGCCTTGAACAGGCGCGAGTAGTGGCGGTAGGCCTCGAAGTCGGCCGACAGCAGGATCGCGTCGGGCGCCAGCTGGGCGGCTTTCATGAGCCCCATGCCGGAATGCACGCCGAAGGCGCGGGCTTCGTAGGTGGCGGTGGTGATGACGCCGCGCCCGACGTAACTGGCGAGGCGCGGGAAGGTGTCGCCGGCCGCGGTGGCGCGACGTCCGCCGACCACCACCGGCTGGCCGCGCAGTTGCGGGTAGCGGAGCAGCTCGACCGACGCGAAGAAGGCGTCCATGTCCAGATGGGCGATGCTGCGGGGAAGCGGGGGCATAGCGGTCCGGCGGGTCCATCAAACCGACGAGGATGCCTATTTTGCACTACCGGCCGGCGCCGCGCGGGGCGTTAACGCGCCGCCGCCGGCCTTGCCCGGGGGCGCGGCCGGCGGCGGCGAGGGCGAAGGCCGCGCTTACGGGCGGATCACGATGTCGTTGCGCACGCTCTTCACGCCCTTGACGCTGCGGGCGAGTTCTTCGGCGCGGGCCTTCTCGGCGGCGGAGGGGGTGAAGCCGGAAAGCTGGACCACGCCGTCCTTGGTCTCGACGCCGATGCTGGTCACGCGGACGGTCTTGTCCTCGGCGTGCTTGGCCTTGATGCTGGCGGTGATCGAGGCGTCGTCGATGTACTGGGCGGTGGCGGACTTGTTGTGGTCGACCTTGTCGGTGGCGTAGGCGGCGCCGGAGGCGGCGGCGACGAAGAGGCTGGCGACGAGGGCGCGGGCGAGTTTCGTGTTCATGGCGGTTCTCCTTCGAGTTGAGGTTGGGGTCTCGTATCGGCAGGCGGCGGTGTGTCGCGCTGCCATGACGCAAATGTAGCCCCGGCCTGCGGGGCAGGCTGTCCGACGGCGGCGCGACGGCGTGTAGGATGAATCCGGCCGGGCCGTCGGCCGCCGCGAATGCCTCCGCTATAATCCGCTGGCATCGGCAGCGCGCGGGAGATCGGCAATGGCAACGGAAAAGGCATTCATCGAATACGTCTGCGATCAGGCGGGCGATGCCGGCGGGCTGACGTTTCGCAAGATGTTCGGCGAGTACGCGCTGTACTGCGACGGCAAGGTGGTGGCGCTGGTGTGCGACAACCAGCTCTTCATCAAGCCGACCGAAGCCGGGCAGGCCTGGCGGGGGACGCTGAGCGAGGGCTTTCCATACCCGGGCGCCAGGCCCTGGTGGCTGGCCGATGCGTTGCTCGACGACCGCGAGGCGCTGGCCCGGTTGATCCGCGTCACCGCCGACGCCCTGCCGCTGCCGCGTCCGCGCAAGCCCGCCCGTCCGCGTCGAAGCGCCGGATGAGGCGCCGGCCCTGGCGCCGATCGGCTGGACCTTCGCCGTGCTGCTGCTGATCCCCTACCGGCGCTTCAAGACGAGTTTTGCCAGGCAGGTGACGGCGGCGGATTCCCGCGTTGGCGAATCGGAGCGGGTGCCCCCGGAGCTACGGGTGCCCAACCGGGTGTTCATGAACCTGCTCGAGCTGCCGGTGCCGTTCTATGTACGGGTGGTGGCGATCTGGCGTCGCCTCTGCTGGATGCGGGTGGCGTGAGCAATGCCGCGCCGGTCGGGGCGCGGGCGTGTGCTACATTGCTTTGGGTGAATCAACGTTTCGTGGGAGGGCAGGAATCATGATGAATATCCGTAATCTGGGCCCGGCGTCGCTGGCGCTGGTGGCGGCCGCCGGTTTGTCGGGCTGTCTGAGCAACCCCGAGAAGAAGGACAGCGCGCCGCCGCCGGCCGCCCAGGCGCCGGCACCCGCGCCGGTGGCCCAGGCGCCGGTC
>NZ_JAYROR010000035.1:0-7444 GCF_041911615.1 Zoogloea sp.
AGGCGGCGGAGCGACGGGCTTGGCCGTTTGCGCGACGGGCGTCGGCACCGGTGCCGCGGCTGGCGCAGGCGCGGGTTTGGCGGCCGGCGCGGCGCTGGCCACGGCTGCCGGCCGGACGGTCTTGCCGGAGACGCTCATCATCTCGCGGATCATCGCCAGTTTGTTCTGGGCCGCCTGGTTCGACGAGTCGAGCGCCAGCGCCTTGTCGTAAGCCTGGCTGGCGAGGCGGGCGTAGATGTCGCCGAGGTTCTCGTGGGCCGTGGCGTAGCTCGGATGAGTGCGGATCGCCATCTCGAGCGCGGTGCGGGCCTTGTCGTACTGGCGCTGCTGGGCGTAGAGCACGGCGAGATTGTTGTAGGGTTCGGGCAGCTCCGGGTAGTCCTCGGTGAGCTTCTGGAACACCGCGATGGCTTCGCCGCTGCGGTTGAGTTCGGACAGCACGACGCCCTTCAGGAAGCGCACCTGCGCATCACGCGGCTTGCTGGCGAGGAGCTGGTCGGCTTTTTCGAGGGCCTGGGGGAGCTGACCCTGTTTGACGAGGGTTTGCAGATCCTGCAGGGAATCCGCCCGGGCCGGGCCGCAGAACAGGCTGGCGACGAGCAGGGAGGCGGCGAGAGCACGTTTTGACATGTGATATGATCCGCCGGCGTACGCGGGCGCGCGGACTTGCGTGAAGGTTGATCGACAATAAGCGCGCCATTTTATCAAGAAGCTCCGTCGCCGGCCATGAGCGTTCCCCGATTCTGTGCCAGTGGAGCCTTCCCCGGAGCCGGTTGCGTCGTCTTGCGCCGGGTTCCCGCGGCATTCCCTTCTTTCATTCGGTTTCATTGCGGTCTTTCTCATGTTGAAAATTCATAACTCCCTTTCGCGTAAAAAGGAGCAGTTCAGCCCCATCGAGCCTGGCAAGGTGCGCATGTACGTCTGCGGGATGACCGTCTACGACTACTGCCATCTGGGCCACGCGCGCGTGATGGTGGTTTTCGACATGGTCGCGCGATGGTTGAGGGCAAGTAGCTATAACGTCACTTACGTCCGGAACATCACCGACATCGACGACAAAATCATCAAGCGCGCCCAGGAGAACGGCGAGAGCATCCGCGCCCTGACCGACCGCTTCATCGCGGCCATGCACGAGGACGCCGATGCGCTGGGCGTGTTGCGCCCCGATCACGAACCGCGGGCGACGGAGTTCGTCGAGCCGATGCAGAAGCTGATCGGTAATCTCGTGGACAACGGCCTGGCCTACAAGGCCGACAATGAAGACATGTGTTACGCCGTCCGCAAATTTGACGGTTATGGCAAATTATCCGGCAAGTCGCTCGACGAACTGCGCGCCGGCGAGCGGGTCGAGGTGGCCGGGGGCAAGCACGACCCGCTGGATTTCGTGCTCTGGAAACATGCTCGCGTCGACGAGCCCGAGGAGGTCAAGTGGGCCTCGCCCTGGGGCCCGGGCCGGCCGGGCTGGCACATCGAGTGCTCGGCGATGAGTTCAGAACTGCTGGGCAATCATTTCGACATCCACGGCGGCGGGGCCGACCTGCAGTTTCCCCACCACGAAAACGAGATCGCCCAGAGCGAGGGCGCGCACCAGTGCAGCTTCGTCAATTACTGGATGCATAACGGTTTCGTGCGGGTGGACGACGAGAAGATGTCGAAGAGCCTCGGCAACTTCTTCACCATCCGCGATGTGCTGAAGGAATACGCGCCGGAGGTGGTGCGCTTCTTCATCCTGCGTGCCCACTACCGCAGCCCGCTCAACTATTCCGACGCCCATCTGGTGGATGCGCGGCAGGCGCTGTCGCGCTTGTACACCGCGCTGCGCAACGTGCCGCCGGCCGAGGCGGGCGCGATCGACTGGGCCGCGCCGATGGCCGTGCGTTTCAAGGCGGCGATGGACGACGATTTCAACACCGCCGAGGCGATCGCGGTGCTGTTCGATCTGGCCAATGAGGTGAATCGCAGCCAGTCCGCCGAGGCTGCCGCGCTGCTCAAGGCCCTGGGCGGCGTGCTCGGCCTGCTCGAACAGTCGCCCCAGGCCTTCCTGCAAGGGGGCGTCGATGCCGCCGGCGGCGAGGACGACGCGGCGGCCATCGAGGCGCGTATCGCGGCACGCATCGACGCCAAGAAAGCGAAGAATTTTGCCGAGGCCGACCGCATCCGTGCCGAGTTGCTGGCCGAGGGAATTGCGCTGGAAGACACGCCGCAGGGTACGATCTGGCGCCGCGCCTGATCGGCAGCTTGCCAAGGTTGCGACAACGCCCCGCCTCGTGCGGGGCGTTGTCGTTTTTGGGGCGTCAGACGGAGGGTGGAGTGGCTTTCTTGCGGTGCAGGATCAGCGGGGCGCAGCGCTGGGCGTCGTGGTAGATGCCCACGCAGTCGAGGCACTGGAAGCAGCGGTCGTAGCGAATCGAGCCGGATTTTTCGATGGCGTCGTAGGCGCAGCGGTGGCGGCAGGTCTGGCAGGGCTGCCCGCATTCGGCGCGGCGCGGCAGCCAGTCGAGGATACGCAGCCTGCCGCAGAGGGTCATCGCCGCGCCCAGCGGGCACAGATAGCGGCAGAAGAACTTGTAGTAGATGCCGCCCAGCAGCAGCATCAGCACCGCCCACGCCACGAAGGGCCCGCTTCGGTCGAAACCGACGGTGATCGCGGTCTTGAAGGGTTCGATCTCGACGCCCTTCTCGGCCAGGCCCGGCGCCAGGGCCGCGGCCGACACCAGCGCGGCGAGGACGGCGTAGCGGCTCCGCTCCAGTGCCGCGCCCAGCTGCGGCGGTAGCCGGCGGGGTCGGATGCCCAGGCGCCGGGCGGCGTGGGCGACGAACTCCTGCAGCGCGCCGAAGGGGCACAGCCAGCCGCAGAAGGTGCCGCGGCCCCAGACCACGAAGCTCACCAGCGTGAAGGCGATCAGCAGCAGGCTCACCGGGTCGTACAGGAAGCTCCTGAGCCCGGCGCCGGCTACCAGCGACTTGACTGCGCCGGTGATCTGCACGATGGAGAGCTGGCCCTGGGCATACCAGCCCAGATAACCGAGGGTGAAGGCGAGAAAGCCCACGCGAAAACCGCGCAGACGCGGGGCGGACACCGAGAGCCAGCGCGGTCGCGCTAGGACCACGGCGAGCAGCAGCAATGCGGCACCGATCACCGTCAGCTCGGTCGCCCGGTCCTGCCAGGCGATCAGCCAGTCGGGCAGCGGCCGGGGCGGGCGGCGGAAGAGTTCGGCCGGGGGCTGGTAGTCGAGGCCGACGCTGCGCTGGGTGACAACCGGCAGCATCGAGCCCTTGGCGCGGGTGAGCGTCAGTTCGAAGCGCGCCGGGCTGGCCGGATCGACGCCCGACATGGGCGGCACCCGCAGCACCAGCGAGGCGTTGAGGGGCGGGGCGCCAGCGGGCGGAGCGGGGGCGAGGTCCAGGTCGCGCAGCTCGACCGGCCCGCCGGCCTGGCTGAAGGCGAGGCGCGGCGGCACGGTGCCACGGGTGAAGGACTCGTCGATGAAGGCGTCGCGCCCGCCGCTGGCCACCCACCAGGCGTGCTGACCGGGTTCGAGGCGGCGCAGCAGATCGGCGTGGCCCGCCTCGCCGAGGATCGCGCGGCCGATGGTCGGCGCGTTGAGGTAGGCGACGTAGAGATCGATGAAGGTGGCGTCAGGATGGGCCAGGGCTTCCGGGTCGACACCGGCGCCGTCGCTGTCGGCGAAGCGCTGCTCCACGTCGGCGTGGGTGAGATGGAGGCGGGCGATGGCACCGGATTCGACGAGCTGGGCGAAGCTGCGGGGGGCAAACACGTCCTGGCGGACGTCGGCCGGAGGCGTCTTGTCGGCCGGAGCCGCGAAGCCCAGGCGTGCGCGGGCGACGGCCAGCCCTGCGGTGAGCACGCTCTGATTGACGATGCGCACCGAGGCGGTGGCCTTGCTCACTCCGTCCAGCACCACCCGGTTGCCGCCGGCACCGGCACGGGCGTTGCCGTAAAGACTGGCGACGGTGATCTCCTGCTTGAGGCTCTTGCCTTCGTACTGGCGCAGGAAGTCCTTGAGTGGCCCTTCGCCGAGGCCGGACAGAAACACGGGCTCGTGCTGGCGGATGAGTTCGACGCCCAGGAAGTTGCCGCGCCGATCGAGGGTGACCAGCAGGTTGAGCGGCGTGCCCTCGAAGCCGGGAATGGGCGCGAGGTCGATGGATTCGAATACGTAGGCGACGGGGCCGGCCTCGGGTTCGAGTTCGCTGGTGATCGGCCAGGCGGGGATGTCGCGCAGTTTGTCGCCCACGTGCAGGGGTGGCCGGATGCGGCGGGCGAGGTCGGCCTGGGTGAGTTCGCCCGCCCCGGCGCCGGCGAGGGTGGCGAACAGGAGGCCGGCAGCGATCCAGCGGATCAGGCGATGGAGCGGTGCCATCGGAGCGCGGCCGGGGGGCTGACTTACTTGGCGGCTTCGAGCTGCTGCTTGAGCCCGCCCAGGCCGCTGGTGTAGATGCCGCGTACGGCGTCCTTGGCGGCGGCCGCTTCGGCGCCCTTGCGCTCGAAGGTGGACGACCATTCGACGCGGCTGCCGCCCTTGGCCGACCTGACCTTGAGGGTGGAGACGTAGCCGCTCACCGGCAGCGGCGAGTCGATGATGCGGTATTTGAGCTGGCGTTCGGAATCACGGTGGCTCACCAGCTCCTCGACGAGCGTGGCACCGTCCTTGGTGGTGACGGTGCGCACGGCGCCGCGCTTGTCCTTTTCGCCCTTGTCGATGACGGTGGTGGCGACGGCCGGGTGCCAGGCGAGGCTGCCGAAGTCGCGCACGGTGTCCCACACCTTGGCGGGCGGGGCCGAGATGTCGATGTGCTCGCGCACGGTAAGCGCCTTGCCGGCCTGGGCGGGCAGCGCGGTGGCGAGGGCGAGGGTGGCGAGGAAAAGCGTGGTCTTGTTGTTCATGGTGTCTCCGTGGTGGGGGTGAAACGGCGTGGGGGGCGGATCAGACCTCGATCAGCCCGGCCCGGACGGCGGCCATGGCGAGTTCGGCCATGTTCTGGATGCCGAGCTTCTGCTTGATGCGGTAGAGGTGGGTGCCGACGGTGTTCGGGCTGAGGTGGAAGGCATCGGCGACCTCGGCCACCGAATGGCCCTGGGCGAGTTGCAGGAAGACGTGGAATTCCTTGTCGGTGAGGGCGTCGGCGGGGTGCTCGGGGCGGTCGGCGCGGTGCAGGGCGGTGGCGATCTCGGGGTCGATGTAGCGTTGGCCGGTTGCGATGCGTTCGACGGCGCGCAGCAGTTCGTCCGGCGCGCTGCGTTTGCACAGGTAGCCGGCGGCGCCGGCCTTGAGGGCGCGCTCGGCGGTGAGGGCGTCGGCGTGGGCGGAAGCGATCAGCACCCGGGCCGCCGGGGCGCGGGCGAGGATGCGTTCGAGCGCCGCGAGGCCGCCGCAGCCGGGCATCGACAGGTCCATCACCAGCACGTCGGGCGAGAGTTCGGCGAACAGGCGCTGGGCGGTTTCGCCACTGTCGGCTTCGGCCAGCACGCGGGCGCCGACGCCTTCGAGCAGCAGGCGGAAGCCCATCCGGACGATGGCGTGGTCGTCGGCGAGGAGCACGGTCAGGTGGTCGAATTTCATGATGCGACACTCGCAGGGGCAGGATCGATGGGCAGCGGCAGGTGGGCGCGGATGCGCGTGCCACCGCCGGGCGGGCTGCTGATTTCGAGACGGCCGGCGACGGCGTCGATGCGCTCGCGCATACCGGTGAGGCCGAAGCCGGCCTGGCCGGCGGCGGGCTCGATGCCGCGCCCGTTGTCGCTGATCTCGACGATCAGTCCGCGGGCGTCGCGCAGCAGGGAAACCTGCGCCCGGCTGGCTTGGGCGTGGCGGGCGATGTTGGTGCACGACTCCTGCACCACGCGCAGGGCCGTGAGGGTGATGTCGTCGGGCAGCGGATGGGGGCCGGCGAAGAGCTGGGTGGACAGCGCGATGTCCGGGTGGCGCTTGTTCCAGGCTTCGAGGTAGCTGCCGAGGGCGTCGGCGAGGGTTTCGCGAGCGGTCTGGCGGGGCGGACGCAGGCGCGTGAGCAGGGCGCGCACGTCGTCGTGCATACGCGAGGCGACGTCGCGGATCACCCCGGCGCTCTGGCGGATTTCCGGGCTGCCGGGCTGGACGCCGCAGCGCTGCACGATGGCGCCGGCGAGGGCGGCGACCGCGGTGATGCTCTGGCCGAGTTCGTCGTGGAGTTCGCGGGCGATGGCGCAGCGGTCGGCCTCGAGCCGTTCGGTGACGGCTCGTGCGACGGCCTGCTCCTGGGTGAGGCGCACGTTTTCGGCGACGGCCTGGTCGAGCCGCGTCGCCATGCCGTTGAAGGCGCGCGCGAGGTGGGCGAGTTCGGCCGGGCCGTGCTCGGGCAGGCGGGTGTCGAAGCGGCCCTGGCCGGTGCGGTCGAGCGCCGCCATCACGCTGTCGAGGGGTTTGAGGGCGCGGCCGATGGCGAACCAGCAGCCGGCGAACAGGCCGGCCAGGGCCAGCAGGCTGCGGCCGGTGGCAGCGGCGAGGTCGTCCCACAGGTCGACGATGGCGCGCGAGGCGTCGGCCTGGAGGCTCAGGGTGAGCTTGCCGGCGGCGAAGTGCAGCGGCGGCAGTTCGGGGTCGAACCAGCGGGCGAACCAGGCGGGGGCGTCGTGGCCGGCCTTGTAGGCGGATGGCGGCGAGCGGTAGACCAGGCCGCCCGCGGCGTCGCGGGCTTCCAGTTGGTGAGCGCGGATGCGCCCGACGGCCCCGAGGTGGGCCAGCAGGCGGGCCTCGCTCCAGGCCGGGTCGCCGTCCCGGGCGCCGCGGGCAGAGACGTCGAGCCATTGGGCGGCGACGCGGTGGGCGGCGTTGATCTCTTCGCCGATGGCGGTGCGGGCGTCGCGCAGCCACAGTCCGGCGCCGGCAAGCCCGAGGCAGGCGGCCAGCGCGGTGAGGACGAGGCTCACCCGCAGGCGCAGCGACGCGCGGTCGAGGGCGAACGGGGTCGGGCGGGCCGGGGCGGCCCGGGCCGTGACGGCGGAAAAGGTGCCGATCATGTCGCTCATGTCGGCTTCTCCAGTTTGTAGTGGACCGGGACGATGACCTGGATCTCGCGGTTCTGCAGGGATTCGGGCGGGCGCGGCAGAGGGCCGGCGGCGGCGATGAGCTGGACGGCGTTCTGGTCGAGGATCTCGAAGCCGCTGGAGCGCACGACCTGGGTGGCGATGACGTTGCCCTTGCGGGCGATGGTGACGCGCAGTTGCACCTCGCCTTCCCAGCCGCGCAGGGCGGCCAGGCGTGGGTAGTTCTGCTGCCGGGCAAGGGCGCTGGAGAGGCTGCGGCCGTAGCGTTCGAGCTGCGCCGGGTCGGGCGCTTCGTCGGCGGCGGGCGCGCTGGGGGCGAGCGCTTCGGCGCGGGCCACCGGGGCGTGGGGCGCCACGCTGTCGACCGCCGGACTGGCGGCGGGGGCGAGCGTGGGG
>NZ_JAYROR010000036.1:0-31875 GCF_041911615.1 Zoogloea sp.
CTGCGGCGCCTGCCGCGGCGCCGGTGGCCGCGCCGGCCGCTGCCAGCCACGGTGGCGCCGCTGATGTCGAGTACGACATGGTGGTGCTGGGCGCCGGCCCCGGCGGCTACTCCGCCGCCTTCCGCGCCGCCGACCTCGGCCTCAAGACCGCCATCATCGAGCGCTACGCCACCCTCGGCGGCGTGTGCCTGAATGTGGGTTGCATCCCGTCCAAGGCCCTGCTGCACGTGGCCGCCGTCATCGAGGAGGCGGAACACGCCTCCGTCGCCGGCGTCAGCTTCGCCAAGCCAACCGTCGATGTGGACGCCCTGCGCGCCCACAAGGAGAAGGTGGTCGGCAAGCTCACCGGCGGCCTCGCCGGCATGGCCAAAGGCCGCAAGGTGGACGTGATCCGCGGCTACGGCCACTTCCTCGACCCGAACCACATCGAGGTCGAGGAAACCACCGGCACCAGCCAGGACAAGACCGGCGCCAAGAAGGTCGTGAAGTTCAAGCAGTGCATCATCGCCGCCGGCTCGGCGGCCGTGCATCTGCCCTTCATCCCCCGCGACCCGCGCATCGTCGATTCCACCGGCGCGCTGGAGCTCCGCTTCGTGCCCGGCAAGCTGCTGGTCATCGGCGGCGGCATCATCGGCCTGGAGATGGCCACCGTCTATTCCACCCTCGGCGCCCGCGTCGATGTGGTCGAGATGATGGACGGCCTGATGCAGGGCCCGGACCGCGACGCCGTGAAGGTGTGGGAGAAGCAGAACGCCAGCCGCTTCGACAAGATCATGCTGAAGACCAAGACGGTGGCCGTCGATGCGAAGGAAGACGGCCTGTACGTCACCTTCGAAGGAGTGGACGCAACGTCGGGCGCGCCGACCGAGCCGGTCAAGTACGACATGATCCTGCAGTCGGCGGGCCGCGCGCCCAACGGCAAGAAGATCGGCGCCGAAAAGGCCGGCGTGATCGTCACCGATCGCGGCTTCATCCCGGTCGATGCCCAGATGCGCACCAACGTGCCCAACATCTTCGCCATCGGCGACGTGGTCGGCCAGCCCATGCTCGCCCACAAGGCGGTGCATGAGGCCCACGTGGCGGCCGAAGTCGCAGCCGGCCACAAGGCCGCCTTCGACGCCACCGTGATCCCGGGCGTGGCCTACACCCATCCCGAGGTGGCATGGGTTGGCTACACCGAAGCCCAGGCCAAAGCCGAAGGCAAGAAGGTGGAAACCGCCAAGTTCCCGTGGGCCGCCAGCGGCCGCGCGATCGCCAACGGCGCCGACTACGGCTTCACCAAGCTGATCTTCGACGCCGAGACCCACCGGGTGATCGGTGGCACCATCGTCGGCCCCTCGGCCGGCGACATGATCGGCGAGGTGTGCCTGGCCATCGAGATGGGCGCGGATGCCGTGGATATCGGCAAGACCATCCACCCGCACCCGACCCTCGGCGAGACCGTCGGCATGGCGGCGGAAGTGGCCCACGGCAGCTGCACCGACGTGCCCCCGGCACGCAAGAAGTAAAACCGTAAAGATCCCTGTTGCAACGATGCTTGGCGGCCTTCGGGCCGCCATTTTTTTGCCTCGCATCCGGGCAGTGCAGAGGCCGCCGCAGCCCCCCGCCGGACGGTGAGAGCCCCAGGGTCGCGCCCTACGTCGGCAAGGACTTGAGGGGCAGATAGATATCCGTCACCAGCGCCGCTTCCGGCGTATCCGGCAACAGGTTCAGGTAGTGAAAGAACAGCGGAAAATCCCGCAGCTCCTCCCCGCTCCCGGGCAGCCAGTCCCGATACAAGGCATAAATGCTCTCCCCGATACGCTGGTGCGAACCCAGGTGACGCACCCGCGCGCAGCGCCCGCCCGGCAGCGTCTTGGTCACCACGCCCTGGCCATTGGCCGGCACCTCGCCCGCCACCTCACCGCAGATGTCGAAGCGGAACAGGGCCGGTTCGGTCGTATCGGGGTTGTCGTAGGCGATGCCGAAGGTCCGCGCCACGTCCTTGGGCGAGAGCCCGGTGCGCTTACGCCACTCGATGAAATGCGCCACCGACTCGTTGATCTTCTCGACGGGGCCACGATGCGCCCGCACCGCGATCAGGGTTGTATCAAATTCGACGATCTCGACCTGCACGCTCAGCTTCCTTTCCGGTAGTCGGAAACGGTAGCGCGTATGCCAGTCCTCCCAGTCCGGACGCCGCCGGAAATCCGACGGCGAACAGCCAAAGGTATTGCGGAAGGCCCGCGAAAACGATTCCGGATTTTCAAAACCGGCCTCCAGCGCAATGTCGATCACCCGCCGGCCGCGATTGAAGACGAGCTGAAGGCTCGCCTGCCGCAACCGCAACAACAGGATGTAACGCGCCACGCCGACGCCGATGTAATCGGCAAACTGCCGATGGAAATGGAACCGGGAGAAGTGGGCCACCTGGCTCAGCCGCTCCACGCTGAGCGTCTCGCCGAGGTTCGCCTCGATATGTTGTAGCACCTTGTCGAATCGCGCTGCATAAGCCTGCGCCCGGGTATCGTCCATCACGTCTCCTCAGTTCCGGGGACGAATCATGGCCGATCCGGCCGGCCAGGTCTTGACCGGGATTGCTCGATCGTCGTGCCACCGGCCGTAGCCGCTCAGGGCCGGTGGCACGGACGCGGGCGGGTGGCTTACTTGGTGGTATAGCCGCCGTTGATCAGGAGGGTCTGCCCGGTGATCCACCACCCGTCGCTCACCAGATGGCGGATCAGGGGCACCACGTCCTCGATATCGGTCAGGCCGGTCTTGCTCGAAGATGAAAGCGCCGCGGCGCGCGCCCCGCGCTTCGAACAGATCGGCGAACAAGGCGCGGGCCGCCTCGATCGCCAGCCCGACGCCGCCAAACCGCGCGTTGAAGTGCCATCCCACCGACAAGGTATCCGGCTCCCCGTCAGGGACCGCGAACAGATCGCCGACGAGCCGACCGGTCGCCTTCAGGCAGACCGCCACATGCTCGTCGTCGCGGCTACGCTTCTCGGCCTCCCGACGTGCCGCATCCCTATCCTCGAGCCTGAGGGACAGAAAGCACGCGGCACCCGGCGCAAGGAGATCATCGAAGAGATCGGTGGCATCGTCCAAGGCAAATTGCCTTAGGAACGAATCGCTTGGTCTCTATGGCCTGCATCAGGTCTTCGTGCGTGTTCTGTGCGTCGGCGGTGCAACGCATCGTTAAAGAAAAGGCGAAAGCGCCGATGCCGAACCGCGTGCGCACGGGTAGCGCGGTTCGACCACTCCGCTCCGCTTTCATTCCCGACGATGGTGATGCCGTCGTCCCGAAGCGGGGCGGCGGCTTTGGTTCGCTCAACCCGCCGGCGTTTCCTTCTTGCTCTTGCTCCGGCGGCTGAATTCGGATTTCTTCTTCAGGCCGAGGGCGGCGACCTGGTCGGAGCTGGGGCCGTAGAGGGCCTTGGCTTCGTTCTTTGCGCCGAGGATCACGTCGTGGATGTCGCGACGCGCGGCGGCGAGCGCGTCGGCGCCCGCGGCGGCGGCAACCTGGGTGGCAACGGCGTTCTGTTCGGCCTCACGCAGGCGCTTGTAGGCCGCGTCGGCCGCCTCGCGGCTGTTGGCGGGGTTGTTGGCTTTGTAGTCGGTCAGCGTGCACAGGGCGTGATAGGACTCGATGTCCTTCAGGATCTGCTTGGGGCTGACGCGGGTGTTTTCGCTGACGTTGCTCATGATTCCTCCACGGTGGATATGACGTTTGTGATGAACTGCATGAAGCAGAACCTTACCGGCAGCGGCCGCGCAGGTCAACCGATACGCATAATCCCTTCAGCATTCGCATGTTCTGCGCGACGCCTTCGATCGCGGGGCTGCGCAGTCGCCGCGCGCGCCATGCAACACGATGTCGATGCCTGCGTAGTCACTACGCAAGGACGAGATGTCACATCCGGTGGTCGCGTAGTGATTACGCAGGCATCGGATGTGACTACACCGGCACCGGATGTCACTACGCAGGCACCGGATGTCGCTACGCAGGGGTGAGATGTGCTTACGCCGGCGCCGGATGTCAGTGTCGGGGCGTGCGTAGCGACTACGCAGGCATCGACATGGACATCTCACACGTCGGAAGTGCGTGTGCGCGGGCCGCGACGGCGGGCGCACCCCGATGAGGGCGCTGGGTTACCTGATCCGCTCGAGCACCGCCCCGCCGGGGCGATTGACGAGCACGTGGAGGTCCGAATAACCCGACCACAGCGTCTCGCCGTGCCGCGCGAAGGCGCAGCGCCCGGTGGAGCACGGCACCGTCAGCACGCCGTCGGCGATGGACGCCGTACCGAAGGTGGCCGGCACGTCCATGCTGTCGCTCCAGCGAAAGGCATAGCGCACGCCGCACGCCGCATCCACCGCCACCACCCACAGGCGCACCGCCCTGCCGTTCCACACGCCGCCCCAGCCGCCCCAGAAGAACGCGCACGCCGGCGGCACGTCCTGGCCGGGCGGGATCAAGGTCTGCGCGGCATGGGCCCGCTTCTCGGCCTCCAGTTCGGCGTTCGCCTCGGCGGCGGACATCCGTTCGATCCGCACCGCGCGCGTCGCGCCGGTCGGGGCGACGAGCGTGCCTTCGAACACGTCCCGGGCCCGGCGCGTGGCACGGATGCGCGCCCCCGCGGGGGTGACGAAATCGAGGCTCAGCCCGTCGTCCGCCGCCCACGCCGACACCGCGACGGGCAGTTGGCCGGCGTAGGTCCAGCCGTAGGCCGCCGTCACGTTCAACTGTCCGTCGGGGTTCGTCGTGGCCGCCGAGATGGCGAGGCGATGCGTCCGCGCGTCGCCGCCAACGCGCACCCGCCACGCCGCCACCAGCTCACCATCCGGCGGGGGCGAGGGTGGCTCGGCCGCCATCGCGCCCCCCACCCAGCCCAGCCCCAGCGCCAGGGCCCAGCGGGCCCGCCCGTTGCGTCGCGGATTCATCTCGCCTCCCTTCTCGTCATCGCGCCAGCGGGCCGGCGCGCGCGCCCGGCTCAGCGCCCCACGCGCGCGTAGCAGCCCTCGCGAAAGGCCTTCGAACGGGACTGCCGGTCGCAGTCGTCGCGGCTGGCGGCACCGTTTTCCAGCGCCCACACCTCGCCCTCCGTGCGCGGGTTCGCGCGCGCCTCCTGCGACGCGGGCGATGGCCCCTCCCAGCCCGACCAGTGCGCCAGCACGGCGGCCGCGAGCGCCAGCATCAGCCCCAGCCGCACCCCGGCATGACGCCACGCGCACACCCACAGCGCCGCCAGCGCCACCGCGCTCAGGCCGCCCGCCAGCGGCACCAGGGCGAACAGGGCCAGCAAGGCCGCCAGCGCCTCGTAGGCCGCCGAATCGGCGTGGGGCCCGGCCACCGCGGCAAACAGCCGATACACCGCCCAGTCCGCCGCCCCCGCGAGCGCCCCGAAGATCAGCAGATCGGTCAGCCCGAAGTCGCGCCCGCGCAGACGCAGGTAGGCCAGCACCGCCGACCCGACGGACAGCACGACGATCGCCAGTTCGAGGACGGTATGCAGTGCGTCGTTCATCCCGCGACTTTACGGGATCGGCGCGGCGCCGGGGCAGGCCGACGGTGGCGCGCCCGCCAGCAGGGCCTGGGCCCCGGTGACGACCTCGACCAGCAGATCGGCCACCACCCGCACCCGCGGCGAGCGTTTGACGTCCGGATGCATGACCAGCCAGATCTGGCGGCGGATCGGGCAGACCGGCTCGGCCAGCGGCACCAGGGTGGCGTCGGCGGCGGCACCGGCATCGGGCGCGCCGTCAGCGAGCGGCTGGCCGAGGCGGGATGCGCCGTCGCGGTGATCTTCGCGCACAGCGCCGACGACGCCCACGCCACCGTCGACCGCATCCGCAAGCGCGGGGGCGACGCCCTGGCCCTTCGCGCCGACGTGTCCGACAACGCCCAGGTCGAGGCGATGACCGCGGCCGTCGTCCAGCACTGGGGACGTCTCGACTATCTCGTGAACAACGCGGCCATCACCCGGCAACTGCCCTTCGACGCGCTCGATTGCGTCACCGACGCGATCTGGGACGCGCTGTTCGCCGTCAATCTGAAGGGCACCTTCAACTGCTGCCGGGCCGCCGCGCCCTATCTGCGCCGGCAGTCCGGCAGCGCCATCGTCAATGTGGGCAGCATTGCCGGCGAAACCGGCCACGGTTCGTCGCTGCCCTACGCCGTCTCGAAGGCCGCCGTGCACGGCCTGACCCGATCCCTCGCCCGGGCGCTGGCGCCCGAGATCCGCGTCAACGGCATCGCCCCGGGCGCCGTGGCGACGCGCTGGTGGTCGGGCTACGAGGACAAGATGCGCCAGTTGTCGGGCACGCTGCCGCTGCAGCGGATTTCCACGCCGGAGGATGTCGCCGCGGCGATCCATCTGCTCCTCGACGCGCCGTCGATCACCGGACAAATTCTCCGGGCCGACAACGGGCAAACGCTCTGACTGGACGATAATCCTCCTCCCGGGCGATTTACACCCGCCGCACTCCGAAGAGGCCATCATGAATCTGCGCAGCATCCTGGGCATCGACCACCCCATCCTCCAGGCCCCCCTGGCCGGCGTTCAGGGCAGCGCGATGGCGATTGCCGTCTCCAATGCCGGTGGGCTGGGCGCGCTGCCCTGCGCGATGCTCTCGCACGCGCAACTCGCCGCCGAACTCGAAGCGATCCGGCGCGGCACCGACCGCCCCTACAACCTCAACTTCTTCTGCCACACGCCGCCGGCTCCCGATCCCGCGGTCGCGCAAGACTGGCGCGCGCGGCTGCGCCCCTACTGCGTGGAACTCGGGCTCGACCCGGACGCCCCACCGAGCGGCGGCGGCCGCGCCCCCTTCGACCACGCCATCGCCGATCTCGTCGAGCCGTACCGGCCGCCGGTGGTCAGCTTCCACTTCGGCCTGCCGCAGCCCGACCTGCTCGAACGCGTCAAGGGCTGGGGCAGTTACGTGCTGTCGTCGGCAACGACCGTCGATGAAGCGCGCTGGCTGGTGGCGCACGGCGTCGATGCGGTCATCGCCCAGGGGCTCGAGGCCGGCGGCCACCGTGGCATGTTCCTGTCGGACGATCTCACGACGCAGGTCGGCACGATGGCCTTGTTGCCGCAGATCGTACGGGCGGTGGACGTTCCGGTGATCGCCACCGGCGGCATCGCCACGCCGGAAGGCGTGAGCGCGGCATTTCGCCTCGGCGCCTCGGCGGTACAGGCGGGCACGGCCTACCTGCTGGCCGACGAGGCGACAACCAGCCCGCTCCACCGGGACGCCATCCGCTCGCACGCCGCGCGGCACACCGCCCTCACCAACGTGTTCACCGGCCGCCCCGCCCGCGGCATCATGAACCGGCTGATGCGCGAGCTCGGCCCGATGAACGCGCAGGCGCCCGCCTTTCCGCTGGCCAGCGTCCATGTCGCCGCCCTGCGCAGCGCGGCGGAAGCCCGTGGCGACGCAGCGTTCTCGCCCCTGTGGTGCGGGCAGGACGCCTCTGCCTGCCAGGCCCGGCCCGCGGCCGAGATCACCGCCTGGCTCGCCAGCGGCGCCTGAAACACGCCCGGCCGGCACCGCGCCGGCCCGGCGAGATCACCGGCGGCATCGCGCGCCGCGGGCCGACAGCCCGCTTGACGCGCCGCACGATCCGCCCGCATGATTGCCTGATGCAATATCTGTCCGCCACCTACGCCCCGATTCACCGCCGTGCCCTGCGTGCATGGCGCGTCGTCGTGCGTCCGTGGCCCGGAATGGATTAACCCCTCCAGTTTTCCGATTTCACCGAAAGGCCGCGGTTCTGCAAAGACCGCGGCCTTTGTGTTTTTTCAGCCCTCGAAAGGAGCTCCCCATGTCGTACCCCCTCTGCGCATCCCTCGACGAAGTGCGCCACCGCATCGACGCCATCGACCGCCAGCTGGTCGCCCTCATCGCCGAGCGCGGCGCCTATGTGACCCAGGCGGCCACCTTCAAACGCAGCGATGCGGAAGTGGCCGCGCCGGATCGGGTCGCCCAGGTGCTCGCGCGGGTCGACGCGCTGGCCGCCGAGCACGGCGCCAGCCGGCCGGTGGTCGAGGCCACCTGGCGCGCCATGATCGGCGCCTTCATCGAGAGGGAACGCGCCGCCCGCGCCGGCTTCCACCCGCCCTCGCCCCAACATCCCGATTGATCCTGCAGGAGTCACACCCATGTCCGTTCCGCTCGCCTACGCATCGATCATCCTGATCTGGTCCACCACCCCGCTGGCTGTCCGCTGGAGCACCGAAGGCACCGGCTTCGCCTTTGCCGTGCTCGCCCGCATGTTGATCGGGGTGACGGTGGCCGCCCTCTTCCTGCGCCTCGGGCGCTACCCGATTCCGCTGCACGCCCGTGCCCGCCGCGCCTACGTGGTGGGCGGCCTCGGGCTGTTCGGCACCATGGCGCTCACCTACTGGGGCGCCCGCCATGTGGGCTCCGGGCTGATCTCGGTGCTGTTCGGGCTGTCGCCCATCGTCGCCGGCGTGCTCGCCACCCGCTGGCTGGGCGAGCGCAACCTCACCCCCATCAAGATCGGCGGCATGCTGCTGAGCGCCGCCGGGCTGGCGCTGATCTTCCTGCACGATGGCGGCAACGCGCGGGGGAATGAAGCCGCCGGCGTAGTCGCGCTGCTCGGCGCGGTGCTCGCATCGTCCGCCAGCCTGGTGGCAATGAAGCGGATCGGCGACGACAGCCCGCCGCTCGCCACCACCATCGGCTCGATCGTCGTGGCGCTGCCGCTGTTCGCGCTGCTGTGGCTCGCCACCGACGGCACGGTTCCCCGCGACCTGCCCCTACGCGCCGGCGGCGCCATCGCCTATCTGGGCGTGTTCGGCTCGGCGGTGGGCTTCGCGCTGTACTTCTACGTGGTGCGCCACCTGGAGGCGTCGAAGGTGGCGCTGATCACCCTCATCACGCCGGTGCTGGCACTGATGCTCGGCCACTGGCTCAATGGCGAAGCCATCGGCCCACGGGTCGCCGCCGGCACGGGGCTGATCCTCGCCGGGCTGGCGATGCACCAGCACACCGCGTGGCGGGTGGTGCAGCGGCTGAGGGTGCGGGCTTAGGCGGCGGGCGACCGAAGTCGCCCCTTCATGCTGCTTGTTGGCCTTCGGCACACCCGCTCAGTGCGTCAGGAAATCCAGCACCATCCGGTTGAACTTGTCCGCGTGCTCCCACTGCGCCCAGTGGCCACAGCGGTTGAAGATGTGCAGCTCGGCGTTGGGCATGCCCCAGATCAGGCGCAGGCCCACGTCCATCGGCACGAAGCGGTCGTCGCGGCCCCAGATGACCAGCGTCGGGGCGCTGATCTCGCCCAGGCGCGGGCCGTAGTCGGGGAACTGCCTGGGGTTGGCGGCCAGGCTCTTGACGAAGTTTTCCAGGTGATCCTTGCGCGCCATCATGTTGTCCAGGCGGGCCTGGTAGAGGGCGTCGGTGAGGCTGCTGGTGTCGAAGACAAACACCGCCATCATCTTCTTGAGGTTCTCGATGGTCGGGTCGCGGTACAGGCCCTGCAGCAGCTTGATGCCTTCGGTGGGCATCGGCACGAACTGGCTGGGGCCGCCGGTACCGCCGCCCATCAGCACGAGCTTGCCGACCCGGCCGGGGTTGAACAGCGCGAAGGCCACGGCGCTGTGGCCGCCCATGGAATTACCGATGATGTGCACCTTGTCGAGGCCCAGCGCATCCAGCAGGCCCTTGAGGCAGCGCGCGTTGAGCTCGGAGCGGGAGCCGGTGCACACGATCGGGTCGCTCTTGCTCCAGCCCGGGCAGTCCATCAGGATCACCCGGTAGCCGGCATTGACCAGCGGTTCGATGTTGCGGTTGAAGTTGGCCCAGCCGCTGGCGCCGGGGCCGGAGCCGTGCAGCATCACCACCGTCTCGGCGCCGCTGCCACAGTCGTTGTAGTGCAGTTGCAGGTCGAGGTCGCCCTCGGTGATGCGCACGAAGCGGCTGGTGGCGGCTTCGGAGAGGGGGCTGGCGTCGGGGGTTGTCATCCTGTTTCCTTTCTCGGCGGCATGGGGCCCGGCGGCGATGCCGCGGGCGACGCGCGTGGTTATTGTGAGATCCGCCGGCACTCGACCGGAGTCAGGCGAGCGCCGGCGCCGCGCGAAGAGCCGGGCGGCGACGGACCGTCGCGAGTACACCACGGCGCGCCGCCTGCGCGCATCCCGGCGAGGCGGGATGTCCACAGGATGCACAGCGCGCCGGTTCAGTCCTCGTCGGGCAACATGCCGAAGAAATTGCGCTCGATCACATCCACGTGTCCCACGCCCACCTCGCTGGCGATTTCCATGCACAGGGCGAAGGCCAGCAGCAGTTCGGCGCGGGAGGTGGCGCTGCGCAGGCGTTCGCGCACCGGCTGGTCGCCGAAGCGAAGGCTCTGCTCCATGGTGTTGAGCAGGTAGAGCCGGGCCAGGGCCAGCGAACGACGCTGCCCCGGCACGCTGCGGGGGTGGGCCGGCGGCGGGGTGGTGACGCGCGTCTCGGCGCGCGCTTCGTGGCGAACCGAGGCGCGGCTGGCCAGCTCGGCCCGATGGCCGGTAAAGCCGACGCGGAACACGAAGCCATCGTCGTGCAGCGATTCGAGCGCCTGGTGCACGTCGCCGAGCCCGGCCGCCGAGCGCACCAGATCGGCCACGCTGCGGCGGCCGTCGACGAGAATCAACACGGTGCGCAGGCGCGGCGGAACCCGTCTTGCGCGGGTTGCGATCTCCTCTACCCCGGCCGCGGTCTTGGCCAGAATCCAGTCGTTACCCATTGCGCGCTCCCGTGCTGCCGTTGCTTCGATTCGGGGCGCAAGGATACGGTATGAAAACTTCAGTTACGAGACACGCGGCGATGCCGGAAGCTCGCCGGCGCGTGGGCGAACACCACCGAGAACAGCAGGATCAGCCAGAACAGGCTCGGCCGCGCGGCGGCATCGACGACGAACCAGCCCAGCAGCGCGAACTTCACCAGCAGAGACAGCCCGGCGCACTCCTGCAGCCAGCACGGGTTGGACCACGCATCCAGCGCCGCCATGGCGATACCCGAAGCCACCATCAGCAGCACGAAGAGGACCGACGGCGCGGCGCCCGCCATCAGCAGGCTGGCGCCCACGCCGACCACGCCGGCCAGATGGGCGGCGCGCAGCCCGACGCCAAGCCAGCGCCGGCCCGGAAAATCCCGGTACGCGGAGGACGGGTGTTCGGCCATCGCCTACAGGTCCGCGCGGGCTTCCCAGGCGTAGCCGCGTCGGGTCAGCTCGGCGGTGATGCGTGCCATCGCGGCCTCGACACGGACGGTCGGCCCCTTCATGCCCAGCTCGATGTGACGCCGCAGCCCCTCCCCGCCCACGCTGGGCAGGCTGAACAGCGTGGCGTCCGGGAAGTCGGCGGTGATCGCCTCCATCAGGTCGATGAGCTTGCCTTCCATGGCCTCCCACACCACCACCGAACGCTCGACGTGATCCACTTGGTGGTGAAGATGGGCGAGGCGCTGGTCGAGCACCCATTCGAGCATCGGCCACGCCATCACCGGAAAGCCGGGCACGAAGTAATGATTGCGGATCGAAAAGCCGGGAATGCGGTTGTAGGGATTGGGCACGATGTCGGCGCCCTCGGGATAGACGCCCATCTGCAGGCGCTGGGGCGTGGTCTCGTCGCCGAAGCGCGCGCGGATCTCGGCCTCGGCCTCGGGATGCAGCGCCAGGGGCAGGCCCAGCGCCTCGGCGGCGGCCTGCCGGGTGTGG
This sequence comes from Zoogloea sp., assembly GCF_041911615.1. Classification (GTDB taxonomy): domain Bacteria; phylum Pseudomonadota; class Gammaproteobacteria; order Burkholderiales; family Rhodocyclaceae; genus Zoogloea. The sequence continues at coordinate 11,711 of NZ_JAYROR010000036.1, forward strand.
TCGTCCGGCGTGGCGCCGATGCCGCCGAAGCTGAACACGATGTCGCCGGTGGCGAAGCTCTCGGCGAGCGTCCGCACCAGCCGCGGCCGCTCGTCGCCCACGTAGCGCACCCAGGCGAGACGCAGACCACGGGCCTTGAGCAGTTCGAGCAGCCGGGCGAAGTGCTTGTCCTCGCGGCGCCCGGAGAGGATTTCGTCGCCGATGATGATGGCGCCGATGGCCGGCGCGGTTCCCGCAGTCATGTTCACTTCACCTCGATGATGTGCTCGCGGCCGCGCGCCACACGCAGGGCCGACAGCAGGTAATGCACGAACGCCAGGCCCGAGAGGGCCGGCGCAAACAGATTGAGCAGCGGCACGTGGGCCAGCGCCGCGCCGAGCAGGCCCACGCCGAACAGGCCGCCGGAGTGCTCGGCGGGAAGCTGCTTCATCTCGTGGGCGTCGGCGTGGGCCATCAGCGCGTCGTAGCGGAAGGCGCGCTGGTTGAGCCAGGCGGTCAGGATCAGCGAGATGAGCAGCCCGGCGCCGGGAATCAGCCACAGGGGCAGGCTCAGCACCAGCAGCAGCAGGAACTGGACGACCGAGGTGAGCGCGTTCCAGACGCTGCCGATCGGGCTGCCGCCGCAGCGCCGCTCGATGTCGGCGTAATCGGTGGCGGCCACCCGTTCGAGCATCAGCGGCAGGGCCACGGCGGCCACCAGGAAGGCGGCGGTCACGTAGATCACCGGCAGCGCCAGCAGCACCAGCCCGATCTTGAACATCAGCAGCGCCACCAGCAGCGCGCCGTCCGACGTGGCGAGCCAGTCGCCCACCAACGGCAGCGCGGTGATGAACCCGCTGCCCAGCGCCACCAGCGACCCCCAGCTAACCACCAGCAGGCCGGTCCACACGAGGCTGGCGGCCAGCGTCGGCCACATCAGGTGCCACAGCACGCCGGGACGACCGAGGCTGCGCAGGGCGGAGAGGTAGGAGAGCAGGATGGTCTTCATGCCGGGGAGGCTCCTTTCGACGGACGGCGGCGCGGCGCCGCGGGCAAGACCGCCATTTTCCCCGATCGTCGGGCGGCGGTCACGGGCTGGCGGTGGCGCCGCACGCGCGCAGCCCGCCGGCCACCGCGTCGGCGGTGAGCGCGCGCCGCGTCGGCGTGGCCAATTCGGCCGCCTCGCGGGGGTGGACGATCACGCCCGCCTCCAGCAGCACCGCCGGCACGGTGGCGGTGCGCAGCACCACCAGGTTGTCGTAGTAATACACGCCGTTGGTCTCGTCGGCCCACGGCCGACCGATGCCGGCGGCCTCGGCGTGGTGGGGCGTGGGGTGCAGGCCGGCCTGGCGCAGGGCGGCGCCGATGGCGCTGGCGCAGTCCAGGCTCTCGGCGAGGCGCGGGTTCTTGCGCGACACGAACAGCGAAAAGCCCGAGGCGTACTCCGAGTACATCTGCTGCCGGCCTTCCCACACCCAGGGCTGCTGGAATTCGGCCTTCACCGAATCGTGATGCACCGACAGCAGGAACCCGGCCCCCGCCGCCTCGGCCTGGGGCGCGCGGGCGTAGAGGTCTTCCATCTCGCCGCGGTAGCCGATCAGGCGCACCGGCACGCCATCGGCTTCGAGCCGGGTGGCGATCACCGCGGCAAGCGACTGGTTGTACTCGAACTCGGGCACGCCGTAGGCGCTGGTGGCACCCGGCTTGGCGAGAAAGTGGCCGACGTCCACGGCCACCGGCACCGCCGCGGTCGCCATGCCGGCGGCCAGCAGCGCGACCGCGCCGACGAGGGCGGCAATCCGCCGGACGGGCCGGCGAGCGCTTGGGTTCATGCGTGTCTCCAATCAGGGTTGGCGGCTCAGTCGGCCGCGGATTCGACCTGGCGCAGCCGGAAACCGCGCGCCGCCAGCAACTCGAGCAGGCCACCCGCGCCACCGAAATGGCCGGCGCCCACCGCGACGAAGGGCCGCTTGCCCGCCTCGAGGCGGGCGACGATCGCGTCGGCCATTTCGACGTTGCGCCGATCGAGCAGTTCGGCCATCAGGGGCGCCATCTCGGGGCTGCCGATCTCCTCGCGCATCAGGTAGTCCATGCGCGCCACGTCGCCGTGCCGCCAGGCCTCCAGCATCGCGCCGAAGTAAGCCTCGGCGCCACCCGACTCGATCAGCGCGACCGTCTCGGCCAGGCTCGCGACCTGCGCCGCCGGGCCACCGGCCTGCATCGCCGCCACCTGCCGCTCCACGCGCTCCAGCGCCCACGGCGCCTGCCCTCGCGCCCGGATGGCCCGCGCCAGCCACAGGTCGACGCCCTGATCGACACTGAAGCCCGCGATCTGCGCCGCCCGCAGGCTGAGCACGGCGTTGGCCATCCACGGCTGCAGGCGCTGCAGCATCGCGTCGGGCACGCCACTGCGCGCGGCCACCGCGGCCAGACGCGGCCGCAACGCGGCGGGCAGCAGGGCATCGAGACGCGCGCCTTCGGGCAGCGCCGCGGCCTCGCCGAGCCGCGGGCCGAGTTCGGGGTCGTCCGGATCGAGTTCCAGGGCCAGGCTGTCGGCACCCTCCAGCGCCCCGCGCACCTCGGCCGGCAGCGGGAAGCAGGCCGCGTCGCAGACGTGGATCGTGCCGTACAGCCACGCCCGCAAGGCCCCGTCGGCGTCGCGCAGCTCCCACAGGTAAAGCGGCCCGCGGGCCATCGCCAGGCCGCAGCACAGCAGCAACGCGCACAGCGCCACCGCCTGCCGGCCTCTTCTCCACAGCAAAGCGCTCAAGCTCATTTCTCCACCCGCTACAATGCGCGGCTCATCAAGGTACGCATCATGCCCGAAACCGCTCCGCTTCCTCCCGCCATCCTGCTGCTCGGGCCCACCGCCAGCGGCAAGACTGCCAGCGCGCTGACCCTGGCCCGCCGGCTGCCGGTGGAGATCATCAGCGTCGACTCGGCCCTCGTCTATCGCGACATGGACATCGGCACCGCGAAGCCCAGCGCCGACGAGCGGGCCGCGTGCCCACACCACCTGATCGACGTCGTGAGCCCGGAGGACGCGTATTCGGCCGCCCGCTTCTGCGAGGACGCCCGCCGCCTGATGGGCGAGATCACCGCCCGCGGGCGCATTCCGCTGCTGGTGGGCGGCACCATGCTGTATTACAAGGCGCTGCGCGAGGGCCTGTCCGAACTCCCCGAGGCCGACCCGGACCTGCGCCGCGACATCGAAGACGCCGCCGACGCGCGCGGCTGGCCGGCGCTGCACGCCGAACTCGCCGGGCTCGACCCGGACGCCGCCGCGCGCCTCGAACCCAACGACGCCCAGCGCATCCAGCGCGCCCTGGAGATCGTCCGCCTCACCGGCCGTCCGCTGGCCGACAGCTACGCCCGCCGCGAAGCCCTCGCCCCAACCCACCGTTTCATCCCCGTCGCCCTCGCCCCCAGCGACCGCGCCGTGCTCCACGCCCGCATCGCGCTGCGCTTCGACGCGATGCTGCTGGCCGGCTTCGTGGACGAAGTGATCGACCTGCGCCGCCGCTACCGGCTCGACCCCAAGCTGCCGTCGATGCGCTGCGTGGGCTACCGCCAGGCGCTGGAATACCTCGACGGCCAGTGCGACCTCGCCACCTTCCGCGACAAGGGCATCTTTGCCACCCGCCAGCTCGCCAAGCGCCAACTCACCTGGCAGCGCAACTTCCGCGAGCACTGGGGGGATCTGGTCGAGGTGGACTGCCTCGCCGCCGACGCGGAACACGCGGTTTGGGCCGCGGTCTCACGGGGCCTCGACTGACCGCCGGCCACGCCCGGCCAACCCCGCACCGGAGACCCGGGCCATGAGCCAACACACCGCCGACGTCGTCTGGCAACGCAACGGCCAATCCTTCCTAGACCAGCGCTACAGCCGCGCCCACCGCTGGCACTTCGACGGCGGCGCCGAAGTCGCGGCGTCGGCCTCGCCCCACGTGGTGCCGCTGCCCTATTCCGACGCCGGCGCCATCGACCCGGAAGAAGCCTTCGTGGCCTCGCTGGCGAGCTGCCACATGCTGTGGTTTCTGTCCCTCGCCGCCGAACGCGGCTTCTGCGTGGACCGCTACACCGACCACGCCATCGGCGAGATGGGTCGCGACGCGACCGGCAGGCTCGCCGTCACGGTGGTCACGCTGCGCCCCGAAGCGGTTTTTGCCGGCGAACGCCTGCCCAGCCGCGACGACATCGAGGCGCTCCACCACGCAGCCCACGACGCCTGCTTCATCGCCAACTCGGTGCGCAGCGAGGTCCGCTGCGAACCCCGCTTCTGAGCCCTCGCGCCGGGCGCCCGCCCCGGGTCAGGCCGACACCGACAGGCCCTGCCCCGTGGTCGCCGTGGTGGAATCGCTGCCGTAGCTGTGCATTAGCGCCATCAGGCGATGCAGCAGGCGCGCCTCGGCCCGGCTGGATTCGGACGACGCGCCAGCGCTGACCTCCGTGACGCTCGCGGAGCCGCTGCCGGTAGCGCTCGCAGCCCGGGTCGACTGATCGTAGGCCATCGCCTCCGCGCGTGTCACCTTGCCGTCGCCGTCGCTGTCCGCCTTGTCGAAATTGCTGACGATGCGGGAGAGCAACGACGCACGCGCGCTGTCGGTCGAGCCCATTTCCTGCAGCTGACGCTTGAGCTGGTCCTGGGTCAAACCCGCATCGTCCCCGTCCGCCTCGCCCGGCCGCCCCACACCGCCTCCATGGCCGCCGACGCGGCTGCCGAAGGCCTGGTTGTCGAGCGCCTCGGCCAGCTTCTGCAGACCGCTCGAAAACTCGCTCTCGGTCACCTTGCCGTTGCTGTCCCCATCCAGTGCCGCAAACAGCGCACTGCTGTCGCTGCTCGCGTCGGTGCCCGACGTCGCATTGCCGAAGGCCTGACTGAATGCCGACTGGAGATCGCTCTGCTCGATGAAGCCCTGCCCCCTGGCGTCCAGTCGGGCGAACAGCCTGCTCACCATCTGGGCGGGATCGGGACGCGACATCGCCACCGCCGATGTGCCGCTACTGCTGATGCTGCTGACCATGATTGTTCCTTTCCGTTGAGTGCCGGAATGCGTCGGACGGCATTCGCCAGCCCCCTACGCATAGCAAGATGACGGCCCGAATCGGGTTTGCCTTCCGACAGATCGGGTTAAGGCGAGTAAAAACACGTTAAGCCAACGGCGTAGGCCAGGCACGGGGTGAGCGCCGATGCCCCCTTTCGGCCCATCCCGGAAAAAGCTGCCGCCAGGCATTCCCTGTCGCTTGCCGCAATGGCAAGACAATTCCGCGCCATTCCGCGGCACCGTGGGCGACACGCCGCCACGGCGGCAAATAGTGCCCCCGCCCACCGACCCACGACGCCTCTGCGCGCCGGCACCCCGTTTCGGCACGCCGAACGTGACAGGATTCCTTGCCCGCCCCTCCACCTCTTTTCCGATCGATTACCTACATCAAATGCGGAACTGATTCACGCACAGATCAAATCCAATTCGATTCAACCGTGAAAAATCACCTTGCCACACGGCCAAATGAAATAAGCCTTATTCCAGCGGGTCATTCCCACCCCAACCCGACACCCGGGCAGCGCGCCCTGAAAATGAAAACGGCACCGGTCGCAATACCGGTGCCGTTCATTCATCCGGCCGGGCCGGAAATGAAACTTCACGCGCTGGCTATCCGACGCCGCAGCCTCGCTCCTCCCAGCACGGCGAGCATACCCAGCGCGAGCCCCGACGGCTCGGGCACGCTCTGCGTCTCGACCAGCGCGCCGGAATAAGCCACCGTCGCCTGATAACTGCCCGTCGAGCCGATATTACCTGCGGTCGCCGCATTGAACGGCTGACCCAGCAGACCCGAGCCAAAGCCGAGGATCGCCAGGTAATAGGTGTCCTCGACGGCGACCTTGTAGTTGAAATAGGAGTCCGAACCGAAATAGTCGTCGTTGTACGCCACCACCTGGCCGGTCGAGTTGTACAGCGCAATGAACGGATCGAACTGCGTCGCCAGGGTGACTGCGATGTTGCCCCCCGTCGCAAAGCGACCCAGGTCGTAGAAATCGTAGTCGGCCTTGCCGCCCGGCAGATTGCCGACGATCGCGCCCGAAATGACCTCGGTACCCGTACCGGCGATTCCGACGTATTGGGCCAGCGCTATCGATCCGTTGTTTTCCTTTTCGGCGACCAGCGCAAAGGCGGGCAGGGCGACCGTCATGGCGAGAATGGCCGCGAGTTTTTTCAACACGAATATCCCCTCGAAAAATGAAAACCGCGATTCAGCAACATCCATGCCAAAAAATAAAAGCCAATTAAGTTCAAATATTTGAATAAAATAACCACATACCCATATCGGGAATTGTAAAAAAGCCTGACCCCATTTCGGGTCAAATAGCCATTCGAATTGTCCGCCCCGCGTCGCGCCCCCCGCCTCACGCCGACGCGCATGGGGTGCCTCACCAACGCGCGGGCGGCGTTCGTCCGTGTGACGCCCGGGTGATAGAATTCCGGTTTGGACCTTAGCAGGGTGAATCCCGATGGAATTTACTGAACAGCTTCGCGTTGAAGTCCAGCGCTCCGTGGCGGCCTCCCTGGCCGAAGACATCGGCACCGGCGACCTCACCGCCCGACTCATTCCCGTCAGCCGCATGGCCCGTGGCCGCGTCATCACCCGCGAGGAAGCCGTTCTGTGCGGAACCGCGTGGTTCGACGCCGCCTTCACCGCCCTCGAGCCCGACGCCTCGGTGATCTGGCACGCCCGCGACGGCGAGCGCCTGAAGCCCGGCCAGCTGCTGTGCGAGATCGACGCTTCGGCCCGCGCCCTGCTCACCGCCGAGCGCACCGCGCTCAATTTCGTTCAGCTGCTCTCCGGCACCGCGACGCTCACCGCCACCTTCGTTCAGGCGGTGGCCGGCACCAAGGCCAAGATCGTCGACACCCGCAAGACCCTGCCGGGCCTGCGCCTGGCCCAGAAGTACGCGGTCAAGGTCGGCGGTGGCACCAACCATCGCATCGGCCTCTACGACGGCATCCTGATCAAGGAAAACCACATCATCGCCGCCGGCAGCATCCAGGCGGTGATCGAGAAGGCCCGCTCCTACGCGCCGTCCAACGTGTTCATCGAGGTCGAGGTCGAGAACCTCGGCCAGCTCGAGGAAGCCCTCGCCGCCGGCGCCAAGATGATCCTCCTCGACAACATGAAGCTCGACGAGATGCGTCGGGCGGTCGAGATCACCGCCGGCCGCGCCGAGCTCGAAGCCTCCGGCGGGGTGAATCTCGAACGGGTGCGCGCGATCGCCGAGACCGGCGTCGACCGCATCTCGATCGGCAGCCTGACCAAGGACGTGCGCGCCATCGACCTGTCGCTGCGCCACGTCGAGGAAGACTGAGTCGTCCCTCACCGCGCGGGGCCCGGCGTTCGCCCGGGCCCTTTCGTTTTTTCCGCCCCCGAGCTTTACGCCATGCCCATCGAATTCGACGGCCCCGTCTCCAGCGCCAACGCCACCACGCTGCGCCAGGTGATCGAGGCCCTGCTGCAGCGCATCCAGGCCCGTGACGCCGACCTCGACCTGTCGGCCCTCGGTCGCATCGTGGTCACCGACACCCTGCAGGCGGCCGAGCAACGCTTCGGCGCCACGCCCGTCGCCGGCGAGCATCTGTCGCGCATCGTCGCCGACGGCACGCGCTTCGCGCTCCTCTTCGACGGCGCCCGGCTGTGGCAGATCCTCGAAGGCGACGGGGCCGAAATCGCCCGCCTGATCCATCACCTGCACAAGGAATGCTGGCGCCTCCACGATGCCGCCCGCCCCGCGCCGGAAGCCGACGCCCAGGACGCCCCGCTGGCCCGCGCGCTGGCGCCCATCGTCGCCGCCATGTGGCAGGAATACCGCATCAACCGCCGCAGCGCGTGGTCGCTGCCGGCCGACTCGGACCTCCTGCTCAATCACCTCGCGGCACTCGTCGAGGCGCTACCGGCCGCGATGCAGGAGGAAATCACCCTCTACTACGCCGATCAGAATCTCGACGAGCTGTTCGCCAAGAGTCTCGGTCGCATTGCCCACCTCATGCAGGCGATGGCCCACGTACAGGGCTACCTCGACGGCATGGGCCAGCCCCTCGCCGCGGTGAGCGCCGAGATGCACGCGCGGGTCGCCCAGTCGTTCCTGTCGCCCCTGTGGCTGACCACCGCCCAGCACCTCGCCGCCGGCCACGGCATCGCGGCCGGCGAACTGGCCGACGCGCCGCTGCGCCGCGACGTGCAGGCCGCGTTCGCCACCTTCGGCCTGCAACTTCGCGAGAGCGACGACGGCGACGTGTGGGTGGACGTGCAGCCCCTCACCCGCCCCGAAACCCTGCACTGATCCCGTGCAACGTCCCGGCCAACGCGAAATCCCACGCGTCCGCCGGGCCGTTTTCCGACCGGGCGTCGGCGATCAACCGGGATTGCGCTTCGCCCAAGCCATCTGCTCGCGCCTGCCCCACGCCAGCATGTAACTCTTGGGCATGTACTTGCCTTCCTCGTAGAGCTTGCGGCGACTCGGCGAAGTGGAGGTGGCGTTGTCGATCTGACTGCCGCCGCTGCTCACGTAGAACAGGTGCGCGCCACCGTCCTCCGGAATCTTGCGCAGGTAGGCGAGGCGCGGACTGATCTCGTCCAGCGCCGGGTCGTAGAACCAGCTGGCGCCGAACATCCCCAGCAACTGCGGCATGCGCTCGTAGAGCTCGGCGCAGCAACGGTAGCAGGCGTTCCAGCCCTCTTCGTTGAAATCGTCCAGATCCGACAAGTGGGTGTGGATCTGCACGTAGGGCTTGAAGCCCCCCATGCCCATGATCGCCTGCCCCTTCCTGACACTGGCGAGCGCCCCCTCGGTGAACAGGATCGAGCGCGGAATGCCGCAGCGGATGTCGAGCAGCTGCGCCGCGGCGGCGAACAGGCGCAGGGTGACAAGGCCGAAATCCTTGTGGAACAGGTCGCGCTCGATGTCCATCCAGTCGGCGTTGGCGGCCGTTGCGCCGGCGATCCGCGCGAGGTGCTTGAGCTGGTAATGGAGGATGCGCGGCGGCAGCGCATCGAGCCGGCCGGATTCGACCAGATCGGCAGCGCCTTGAGCCAGCGCGGCGCGCAGGAAGGTGCGAGCCCCCTCGGGGCCATGGGCGGCGCTCACCTTGCGCACCGCATCGGCGGCGGGCTCGGGGACCGTCACGTAATGCACCATGTCGCCCACTGCCGCGTAATCGGCGATGAAGCGGGAGAGCGAAACGCCATCGGGCAGCGCGCCGAGGCTGGCGGCGGCCTCGGCGGCGTGGGTACGGGCTTCGGCGGCAATGTGCTTCGGATCGGCATTTGGCATGGCATTTCTCCTGACATTCTTATCTGCGGGGGCGCCCGACGCGGCGGCGGAACCTGGCCCGAACCCGTTATAGCCGGGCCCACGGCGATCCGGCGTGAAAAAGCGTGAGCCCCGTTCAGTACGCCACGCAACGGCGCAGAAAACCCGGCGGAATACGGCCGGCGCTCAGTAATGGGGCGGAATCTCGTCGCGCAGGTCGCGCGCCTCGGCGGCAGGCGTGGCCGACTGCATCTGCTGATAAAGCTGGCGGATCTGACGCTGCAGTGCGTCGATCTGCTCCTGCTGGCGATGCACCGTCAGGTTGAGGGTGTCCACCAGATCTTCGGTGAGGGCGAGCTTGATCTCGATTTCGGTAAGCCTGGATTCCATGATGCCCTCGGCGTCAATGACAAAGGCCGGATTGTTCCAGCCCGGCGCCGTGTCGCCAAGCCTTGCCACACCGCGAACCTTGACCGATCCGCGCGGATCGCCTAAATTTGAATGGTCCCAAGGGGGAGTAGCTCTTCCGTCGGCACGTCGTCACCACGAAAAGGCGTTTCGCCCTTTCCGGCGTTCCGGGTTGTCATGCCGCGCATGGCAACGAGCAAGACCTTTGCCGCGATGGCGAAGGCACCCTTTCAGGCAGTTTGCGGCCCTTCGTCCTCGCTGGACAAAGGGCCGTTCCGCTTTATGCGCCCCACGGGGCGCGACGGAACGGCAGACGCAATCCAGCCTGGAGACAATTTTCATGGAAACAATCGGCACGTGGTGGATGTGGGCGGGCTTCTTCGCCCTGGTACTGGCAATGCTCGCCATCGACCTGTTCGCCGTCGGCGGCGGGCGCCGGCATCGGGTCTCGTTCAAGGAGGCGGCCACCTGGTCGGGCATCTGGGTCGGCGTCACGCTGGCCTTCGCCGCAGCGCTGTGGGCCTGGCTCGACGCCAGCAGCGGGCGGGAAATCGCCAACACGCGGGCGCTCGAGTTCCTCACCGGCTACCTGATCGAAAAATCCCTGGCCATCGACAACGTCTTCGTCTGGCTGATGCTCTTCAGCTACTTCGCGATCCCGCTCGAATTGCAGAAGCGCGTCCTCACCTACGGGGTGCTGGGCGCCATCGTGCTGCGCACGGCGATGATCTTTGCCGGCGCCTGGCTGATCACCCAGTTCCACTGGCTGCTCTACGTGTTCGGCGCCTTCCTGCTCGTCACCGGCGTCAAGATGTGGTGGTTCGCAGACGCGCAGCCCAATCTGGCCGACAACCCGTTGATCCGCTGGATTCGCGGCCACCTGAAGGTCACCAACCGGCTCCACGGCGAGCGCTTCTTCCTGACCCGCATTCAGGCCGGTCGTGCGGTGCGCTACGTGACGCCGCTGTTCCTGGTGCTGGTGATGGTCGAGCTGTCCGACGTGATTTTTGCCGTCGATTCGATCCCGGCAATCTTCGCGATCACCACCGACCCGTTCATCGTGCTCACCTCCAACCTGTTCGCGATCCTGGGCCTGCGGGCGATGTACTTCCTGATGGCCGGCATGGCCGACCGCTTCTCGCTGCTCAAGTACGGCCTCGCGCTGGTGCTGGTGTTCATCGGCGCCAAGATGCTGCTGGTGGACGTGGTGAAGATCCCGGTGCTGGTGTCGCTGGCCGTGGTGGCGGTGCTGATCGGTGGGGCGGTGGCGCTGTCGCTGCTGCGCGAGCGCCGCGAATTGCAGCGCCAGCACTGACCACCTCGACGCTGCCCCGGTGGCGGGCGATAATGGCGGGTTGAAAAAAGCGGCCAGTCGAGCCGCCCACGCCCGCCACCGGGCACCCCAGGAGTACCCCGTCATGACCCAGTCCCGCAAACAGCTCGAACTGCTCGCCCCCGCCAAGAACGCCGACATCGGCATCGAGGCCGTCAATCACGGCGCCGACGCCATCTATATCGGCGGACCGGCCTTCGGCGCGCGCGCCAACGCCGAGAACACCGTCGCCGACATCGAGCGCCTGGCCCGTCACGCCCACCGCTTCGGCGCGCGGGTGTTCGTCACCTGCAACACCATCCTCCACGACGAGGAGGTGGCCAGCGCCGAGCGCCTGATCCGCCAGGTGCACGAGGCCGGCGCCGACGCGCTGATCGTGCAGGACATGGGTCTGCTGGAGCTCGACCTGCCGCCGATCCAGCTCCACGCCAGCACCCAGACCGACATCCGTCACCCCGAGAAAGCCCGCTTCCTGCAGGACGTGGGCTTCTCGCAGATCGTGCTGGCGCGGGAGATGACCCTCACCGAGATCAAAAAGGTGGCCGCCGCCACCGACTGCACGCTCGAATTCTTCATCCACGGCGCGCTGTGCGTGGCCTTCTCGGGCCAGTGCTACATCAGCCACGCCCACACCGGCCGCAGCGCCAACCGGGGCGAATGCTCCCAGGCCTGCCGCCTGCCCTACGACCTCGCCGACAAGGACGGCAACCTCGTCGCCAGCAATCAGCACCTGCTGTCGATGAAGGATAACAACCAGTCCGCCAACCTGCGCGCGCTGGCCGAGGCGGGGATTTCCAGCTTCAAGATCGAAGGCCGCTACAAGGACATGGCCTACGTCAAGAACATCACCGCCCACTACCGCCAGCTCCTCGACGAGATCATGGCGGATTCGCCGGAGTACAGCCGCACGTCTGCGGGGCGCAGCACCTTCCTGTTCCAGCCGCTGGCCGACAAGACCTTCAACCGCGGCGCCACCGATTACTTCGTCAATGGCCGCACCGCCGACATCGGCGCCTTCGATTCGCCCAAGTTCGTGGGTGAGCCCGTCGGCAGCGTGATCCGCGTGGACGGCAAGCAGCGCCGCCACTTCGACACCACCAGCGCGGTCGAGCTCCACAACGGCGACGGCCTCAGCTTCTACGACCGCAAGGGCGAACTCGTCGGCCTGCGCGTGAATCGCGCCGAGAAGATCGGCGAGGACTTCCGCGTCCACACCGCCGACGCGATCCCCGCCGAGCTCTTCCCCGGCACCGGCATCTTCCGCAACCGGGACCACGAGTTCGAGAAGATGCTCGAGAAGAAATCCGCCGAGCGCCGCATCGACGTGGATGTGATGTTCGCCGAGACGCCCGACGGCTTCGCGCTCACCCTCACCGACGAAACCGGCATCAGCGTCACCGCCGATCTGCCCCACACCAAGGAGGCGGCCAAGGACGCCGAGCGCGCCCGCAGCGGCCTCATCGACAACCTCGCCAAGCTCGGCACCACCATCTTCCGCGCCCGCCACATCGAGCTGCAGCTCGACCAGGCCTGGTTCCTGCCCGCCGGCGCCATCAACGCCCTGCGCCGCGACGCCGCCGAAAAGCTCGAAGCCGCGCGCATCAAAGCCCTGCCGCCGCTGCCGCGCCGCGCGCCGGTCGAGCCGCCGGTGCCGTACCCGCAAACCGAGCTCTCCTACCTCGCCAACGTGCTCAACCAGAAGGCGCGGGATTTCTACCACCGCCACGGCGTCGAACTCATCGAAGCGGCGTATGAAGCCAACGAACACCTGGACGACGCCTCGCTGATGATCACCAAGCACTGCCTGCGCTACAGCTTCAACCTGTGCCCGAAGGAAGTGAAAGGCATCCGCCCCGATCCGATGACGCTCATCAACGGCAAGGAAAAACTCACCCTGCGCTTCGACTGCAAGCGCTGCGAGATGCACGTGGTCGGCCGCATCCGCCCGTCGGTGCTCGGCATGGCCGCGGTGCCGGTGCAGTTCCACGCCAAGGTGCCGGACGGCTTCCACGCGCCCCACTGACCGCCCATGAAAATCGCCATCGCCGTCGTCCTCCTCGCCCTCGCCGTGCTCCTCGGCCCGGTCGCCTGGCAGTTCCTGCACTACGACCCCAAGGCCGTGCCCAACTCGGGCCTGCCATGGCAGATCGAGACCCTGCCCGGCGGCGAATCCCGGGTCTTCGGCCTCGTCCTCGGGCACAGCACCCTCGCCGACGCCCAGGCCCGCTTCGGCCCCGAGATGCAGCTCGCCATCGTCGCCACCCCCACCGAGGACGGCAACGTCGAGGGCTATTACGAGAGCGTGACCGCTGGCTTCGTGGTCGGCAAGCTGATCGTCACCGCCGACCTCCCGGCCACCGTCATCGCCGGCATGCGCGAGCGCGCCCCCAAGACCGAATACATGCAGAGCACCACCCGCAAGGCCACCCTCGCCGCCGCCGACGGGGCGAGCGCGCGGGCTGCACCGATCCGGGCGATCGCCTTCATCCCCTCGGCTCAACTCGACGAGGCGGTAATCCTCGAACGCTTCGGCCCGCCCACCGAGCGCATCCGCACCAGCGAACATGTCGAGCACCTGCTGTACCCCGCCCGGGGGCTCGACCTGGCCCTCGACAGCAAGGGTCGCGAGCTGCTGCAGTACGTCGCCCCCGCGCGCTTCGCCGCCCTGCGCGCACCGCTGGCAGCCCAGGCCGGAGTGGACGCCAGGCCCTGATGGCGATGGCCAGCCAGCACATCGACCGCCGCCGCTGCGTGTCGTGCAACCGCTGGGGCGGCGAACGCCGGCCAGGTGCCGAGCCCGACACCGTCGAATACGACGAGGACAACGACCGCGGCCTGTGCCAGGACGGCCCCTGGCACAACACCAGCCGCCGCGGCCCGCGCAACGCCTGCGGCCAGTGGATCAAATGGATCGCCCTCGACGCGCCCCCCGCAGCCGAACCCGACGCCCCGCCACCGCCCACGCCCCCTACTCCATGAGCACCGACGCCGCCCCCGAATTCCTGGTCGCCTGCCTGTGCGCCGCCTGGTGCGGCACCTGCCGCGACTACCGCGCCGGCTTCGACGCGCTGGCGGCCCGCTTCCCGACCGCCCGCTTCCTGTGGCTCGACGTCGAAGACGAAGCCGACCTGCTCGACGACTACGACGTGGACAACTTCCCCACGCTGCTCATCCAGCGTGACGACGCGGTGCTGTTCTTCGGCCCGATGCTGCCCCACCACGACCTCCTGCAGCGCACCCTCGAAAGCTTCCACGCCCAGCCGCCCACCGAAAGCCTGCGCTACGCCCACGCCGACCCCGAGCGCCGCCGCTGGCAGACCGAGCGCAACCTGCGCCGCGCGCTTGCCGAACGGGACGACGCGGCGTAGCTTTCGGCAGCACAACAACCACAACGGAGACAACACGCATGGACGACTGCGTTTTCTGCCGCATCGTGCGCGGCGAACTGCCCGCCTCGAAGATTCACGAAGACGAGCACACCCTGTCCTTCATGAACATCATGGCCGCCCATCCCGGCCACGCGCTGGTCATCGTCAAGCCCCACCGCAAGGACATCCTCGAACTCGACGACGCCCTGGCGGCCGCCGTCTTCCAGGCCACCACGCGCGTCGCCAAGGCCATCAAGGCCGCCACCGGCTGCGACGGCGTCACCCTCTTCCAGGCCAACGAAGTGGCCGGCGGACAGACCGTCTTCCACTTCCACATCCACGTCCTGCCCCGCTACAACGACGACAAGCTGCTGCCCTTCTGGCCCGCCGCCGCGCCCAGCCGCGACGCCCTCGACGCGATGGCGGCCCGCCTGCGCGACGCCCTCTGACCCCGCCCCTGCCGCGTCGGCCCTTCATGAAGCGCCGGCGCGAGCCGTAGCCCCGCCAGCACGCCCCCACCGAGAGCCGCCGATGCTTTCCCACCTCAGCGCCGAAGCCCCCTTCGCCATCCTGCTGATGCTCGTCCTCGGCATGCTGATCTTCCGCCCGCTGCACGCCTGGCGCCCGTCGCTGATGAACACCGGCGTGTTCTTCCTGGTATGCCTCCTGGGCGATCTCACCGCCGGCCTGCTCGAAGGTCTGCTCCAGCCCGCCGCGCTCAACTGGCTTCGCGAGATGGCGGTGTTCGGCGAAGGCCTCGCGGTGATCCGCTACCTCGGCCTCGCCTGCTTCAGCGTGATCCTGCCGCGGATGCGGGTGAACATCTCCGGCATCCTCGCCGACATCCTGGTGATCGTCGGCTACGTCGCCTGGGGCTTTCTGCGCCTCAACCTCGCCGGCGTCGAGTTCAACCACCTCTTCGCCACCTCGGCGGTGCTCACCGCGGTGGTCGCGATCTCGATGCAGGACACCCTCGGCAACCTGCTCGGCGGCCTCGCGCTGCAGATGGACAACTCCCTCGAGATCGGCGACTGGATCCAGGTCGGCGACACCGCCGGCCGCGTCGCCGACATCCAGTGGCGCCACACCGCGGTCGTCACCCGCAACGGCGAACGGGTCGTGATTCCCAACAGCCACCTCATGAAGAACCGCTACGCCGTGATCTGCAACCGGCGCCAGGCGGTGCCGCTGCAACGCCGACTCATCAACTTCAACGTCGACCTCGCGGTCGCGCCGGCCCGGGTCTCCGCCGCCGTGCTGCACGACATCGAAACCGCGCGCATCGCCAACGTCAGCCCCCAGCCAGCCCCCGCCTGCCTGCTCATGGATTTCGGCTCCGGCTACGCCCGCTATCAGCTGCGCTACTGGCTCATCGACCCCGGCCCCGACGATCTCACCGATTCCGAAGTCCGCCGCCACATCCTCGCCGCCCTCCAGCGCGAAGGCATCCGCCTCGCCGTCTCCGACCACACCATCCACCTGGTCGAGGAGAACAAGGCCCACCGCGACGAAGTGCGCGCCCGCGAACTGGAACGGCGCATCCAGGCCATCTCGCGCATCGACCTGTTCGCCCGCCTGTCGCCCGACGAACAGGCCGAACTCGCCCACCGCCTGATCCCCGCGCCGTTCGCCCGCGGCGACACCCTGTTCCGCCAGGGCGACGTCGCCCACTGGCTCTACATCATCGTCGGCGGCGAGGCCGAAGCCTGGTGGCAGCCGCCCGACGGCGGCCCCCAGCGGCTCATCGACACCCGCGGCCCCGGCTGCATCTTCGGCGAACTCGGCCTGATGACCGGCGCCCCGCGTCGCTCCACGGTCGTCGCCGTCTCCGACATCGAAGCCTACCGGCTCGACAAGGCCGGCTTCGAGCAGATCATCCGCGCCCGCCCCGAAATGGCCGAGGGCATCTCCGACATCCTCAACCGCCGCATCAGCCGCTTCGACGACCTCGAAAAGGGCCACGCCCGCGACAAGGCCGGCACTGGCCCGCTGCGGGCCTCCGAAAGTGCCGCCCTCGGCCGCAAGATCCGCGAATTCTTCGGGCTGTAAGCCCCACCACTCCGACCCCGCCCATGCCAGACACCCTCGTCCCCCTGCTCGCCCGCGCCCTTGACGCCCGCCGCGACCTCCTCGCCCGGCTCGCCCTCGACCACACCGACGCCTGCCGGCTCTTTCACGGCACCGCCGAAGGCCGCCCCGGCCTCACCGTCGACCGCTACGGCAGCCTGATCCTCGTCCAGAGCTTCCATGCCCCGCTCAGCGCGGCCGAACTCGACGCCGTCGAAGCCTTCTACGCCGCCGCCCTGCCGGGCCTCGACCTGATCTACAACGACCGCAGCCACGCCAATTCGCGCATTGCCAACCCGCTGCCGCCCGAGCGCCAGCTGATCGCCGAAACCCGCCGCGAGTTCTCAGAGCTGGGCGTGAAGTACTTGGTCCAGGCCCGCCACGCCGGGCAGGACCCGTGGCTGTTCCTCGACCTGCGCGCCGCCCGCCGCCGCGTGATGGCGGAAGCCGCCGGCAAATCGGTGCTCAACGTGTTCGCCTACACCTGCGGCGTCGGCATCGCCGCCGCCAAGGCCGGCGCCAGCCATGTGGTGAATGTGGATTTCGCCGAATCGAGCCTGGCCGTCGGCAAGGACAACGCCCGCCTCAACGACCTGCCGATCCGCGTGCGCTTCGTGAAGAGCGACGCCTTTGCCGCGCTGCGTCAGCTCGCCGGCATCGGCCAGCCGAAGGTGGTCCGCGGCAAACGCCTGCCGCCCTTCCCCGAACTCGCTCCGCACCAGTTCGACCTGGTCTTCCTCGACCCGCCGCGCTACGCCAAGAGCGCCTTCGGCGTGGTGGACCTGATCAACGACTACCCGGCCCTCTTCAAGCCGGCGCTGCTGTGCACCAAGCCGGGCGGCACGCTGATCTGCTGCAACAACGTGGCGCAGGTGGATCGCGACGCCTGGGCCGAGCAACTGCAGCGCAGCGCAAAGAAAGCCGGACGGGAAATCCGCGAGATGGAATGGATCGCGCCGGAACACGATTTCCCCAGCCCGGACGGCAAGCCACCGCTCAAGATCCTGCTGATGCGGGTGTAAGGCTGCCGTAGCAGATCAAACAAAAACGGCAACAATCTGGCGCCGATTGTTGCCGTTTTTAGATCGAATCCCGACCGGGCTACTTGCCGGTTTCCGCCTCCGGTTCGTCTGGCGCGTTCGCATCCACCTCGCCCGCGGCCTTGGCGGCCGCCTTCGCCGCCATCTCGGCGGCGTGGGCTTCCAGCATCGCGGCACGGCTGTCCGGCGTCTCCAGGCTGATCCGCCCGATGGCGCCGTCACGGTAGTCCTGCAACAGAATCAGCGACGCCTTTTCGATGTCCAGCCCGCCGCCCTTGAGCAGGCAGCCGCGCCGGCGCGCCACCGCCTCCACCAACCCCGGGCCGTCCAGCCCATCCACCGAAATCTTGTAGCGCGCGGCCACCTGCGCCGGATAGCGCAGCAGCAGCACGCCGCCCAGGAAATTCGCCACCGCCTCGTCGATCACCGCGTTGCGGCCGATGGCATGGCTCGCCGCCAGCATGTAGCCGTCGGAATCGAATTCGATCTTCGGCCACATCATGCCCGGCGTGTCGATCAACGACGCGGTGGGCGAGAGGTCGAGCGCCTGCTGGCTCTTGGTGACGGCCGGCTCGTCGCCCACCTTGGCCACCTTCTTCTTGAGCAGCGCGTTCATCAGCGTGGACTTGCCCACGTTGGGGATGCCCATGATCATCATCCGCAGCGGCTTCAGGCGGTCGTTGCGGTGCGGTGCCAGCGGCCGGCACAGGCCCACCACCTTGGCCACGTCGGCGGGCTTCTTGCACGACAGGGCCACCGCGGTCACGCCCTTCTGGGCGTTGTAGTACGCCAGCCAGCGGGCGGTGACGTCCGGATCGGCCAGGTCGGCCTTGTTGAGAATCTTGAGGCACGGCCGCTGACGGAACAGGCGCAGCTCGCGGATCATCGGGTTGCTGCTCGCCTCGGGCAGGCGCGCATCCACCACTTCGATGACCACGTCGATGCGCTCCATGCTCTCCGCCGCCTTCTTGCGGGCCGACGTCATGTGACCGGGAAACCACTGGATAGCCATGGGCGTGCGTTGAATCAATGAAAGCCCGCCATTATCAGGGCAAAATGTCGGCCCTCGAAGGAAACTCTGCCGAAAGCCGCCCATGAACGACGAACACGTCATCTTAGATACCCGCGACTGGATCGAAAAGGCCGTCATCGGCCTCAACCTGTGCCCCTTCGCCAAGTCGGTGTACGTCAAGAACCAGATCCGCATCGTCGTCAGCCACGCCCGCCACATCGACGGCTTCCTCGAAGACCTCGACCGCGAGCTCGACCACCTGGCCGAAGTCGATCCCGAAGTCACCGACACCACGCTGCTGATCCACCCCACGCTGTTCGGCGACTTCCTCGACTTCAACGACGTGCACCAGATCGCCGACGAAGCCGTGGCCGAGCACGAGCTCGAAGGCGTCATCCAGATCGCCAGCTTCCACCCCCAGTTTCAGTTCGACGGCACCGAGCCCGACGACATCACCAACTACACCAACCGCGCGCCCTACCCCACGCTGCACCTGATCCGCGAGGCCAGCCTCGACAAGGCCGTCGAAGCCTTCCCCGAAGCCGAGGCGATCTACGAGCGCAACATGGAAACCCTGAAGAAGCTCGGCATCGCTGGCTGGCTGGCGCTCGGCATGGCCCACACGAAGCGCCAGCATGGCTAAGATCAAGCCCGCCGCCCCCGCGCGCCATCCCGACATCCGCGAAGGCCAGTCGATCGAGCTGCTGAAGGAACTCCACATCCTCACCCGCGACGGCCAGCTCAACCAGGACAGCCGGCGCAAACTCAAGCAGGTCTATCACCTCTACCAGTTCATCGAGCCGCTGCTGGCCGAGGTGCTGGCCGCAGGCGGCGAGCTCAGCCTTGCCGACCACGGTGCCGGCAAGTCCTACCTGGGCTTCATCCTCTACGACCTGTTCCTCAAGGCGCAGGGCACCGGCACGGTGTATGGCATCGAGACTCGCCGCGAGCTGGTCGAGCATTCCCGCGAACTCGCCGGACGGCTCGGCTTCGGGCGAATGGAGTTCCTCGATCTCTCGGTCGAGGAATCCACCCGCTCCGAGCAGCTTCCCGAGCGCATCGACGTGGTGACCGCGCTGCACGCCTGCAACACCGCCACCGACGATGCGATCCAGTTCGCGCTCGCCAAGCAGGCCAGGTTCGTGGTGCTGGTGCCGTGCTGCCAGGCCGAAGTCGCCAGCGTGCTGCGCAAGAACAAGAACGCCAGCTTCGGCATGACCCCGCTCTCCGAAATCTGGCGCCACCCGATCCACACCCGCGAATTCGGCAGCCAGCTCACCAACGCCCTGCGCTGCCTGCAGCTCGAAGCCCACGGCTACCAGCTCACCGTCACCGAACTGGTCGGCTGGGAACATTCTATGAAGAACGAGCTGATCATCGCCAAACGCACCGGCCAGCCGCGCAAGAACGCGATGGAACGCATCGAGGCGATCCTCGACCAGCTCAACCTCACCGAACTGCGGAGCCGCTTCGCGTGCTGAGCATCGGCCTCGCCGTGGCGGCCGCGCTGGCCCTCGCCCCGCGCCTGCCCCGCCTTCGCCAGCGCTACGACGACGCGGCACTGGCCCCCATCGACGGCCGCGCGCCGATGGCCGACGACGCCGGCCTCACCCGCACTCTCGCCGCCTGGTGCGCCGAGGGCGCCGGCACCGGC
>NZ_JAYROR010000037.1:0-108611 GCF_041911615.1 Zoogloea sp.
GGCATTGCCTTCCAGTTGGCGCTCGAAGCGGTCTCACCCCTATTGGGAGGACTCACCAAGTGGGCCAAAGGGCTGGAGACCTGGATCAACAATGCGCGCATCAACTCGTGCGAGACTGCCAAAGCCATCGTCAGCACGGCCGCCGAATCCGTCGGCTACAGCTCGCAGGAAACCTGCGCCGACCTCGCCGTCGAGATGGGCCTGGAGAGCGACCGGGATGCGGCACGCCGGCGTTGTGGCTCGGACCGGCCCAGCATCCTGGCGTCGGCACGTTCCTCCACCGATCCGAATGTGAAGAACAAGGCCCCCTTCGTCGGCAACCTGACCTGGAAGGCACTTCAGTACACGGGTTCCTACCTGGACGATCAGGAGCGCGAGCTGATCATGAGCCTGGTCGGCACCATCATCTACTACCCGGAGGAATCGGCGCGCGACCCCGAGCCGATCGCGCCCACCCTCACGTCGATCAGTCAGTTGCTGTACGGCCAGAGCGCGGCGGGCGGCACGGATGTCATCCAGCACATGCTGAAGTGCAACGACTACACCAACTGCGACGTGGTGACGCTGAACACCGGGTACACCCACACGCCCTTCACCGCCAAGGTCGAGGCGATGATGCGTTCCATCGCCGAGAAGATCGCTACGCGGACCGCCATTCCCAATAACTCGACTGAGGTCGGGTTCGTGAACCAGACCACAGAGCCGGTCTACAAGATGCTCTCCATCGGCACCAGCATCCCAGGCTCCGGCCTCTCCGACAGCCTGATCGCCCAGTACCGCGACGTCATCGCCGCCGACTACGCCTACGTTTTTCTGGAGCGCAACCTGCGTCTGGGCATGGCCGCCCTGGACAAGAACTACACGTTGCAGCAGACGCAACGTGACCAGGCCAACCAGATCCGCCAGCGTGCCCAGGCGATGCTCCTGCAGCTGTCGCAAGAAAAGAACCTGCTCTACCAGAAGGTGGGTTCCTTCCGGGCGGTGGCTAGCCACCTGGAACAGCTCGAGCGCCAGCTGCGCTCCAGCATGCCGCAGCACGTGATGGACATGCTCGGCCAGCAGGCCGCCTATCTGTCGCAGTAGCGCCGACGGAATCGCGCGAGGAGACAGAGCGCCATGTGGGAAATCTACGCCTACCAGAATGCCGATAGCCTGTTTGGTGTCTTCAATGCCGCCGCGGCAATCCATGTATCGGGCGACTACCTGTCGGCGGTCGCCGCTGTCGCCTTCTGCGGCTTCGTCGCGGCGCTCATCGCCTACGCTTTCGCCCCCGAGAAATTGCAGGGCTGGAAGTGGTTGGGCACGGTGGTGCTGGTGTTCTCGGTGCTGATCGTACCCAAGGTCACCGTGGGCATCGTCGACAAGACGGGCGGCTCCGCGGTCAAGATGGTCGACAACGTGCCCTTCGGGGTGGCCGTCCTGGGCAGCCTCACAAGTACCATCGGCAACACACTGACCGGGCTTTTCGAGACGGCCTTCCAGGTCATTCCGGGCATCGGCGCCCTGCCCGCCGAGCTCTCCTACCAGCAGAACGGCCTGATGTTCGGCAACCGCCTGATCCGCGAAACCGGCAACGTGGTGTTCCAGGACCCAGCCTTCCGCACCGACCTCATCAACTTCATCCACAACTGCACCACCTACGACCTGATCGACGGCACCCTCGATCCGGCCACGTTCTCCACGTCCGACGATGTCTGGCCGTTGATGGCCTCGCCCAATCCGGCGCGCTTCAGCACATTGACCGCCGCGGGCGGCAGCGTCGGCGTCGACACCTGCCCGACCGTCTACCAGAGCCTAAATGGGCGACTGCCGGCGCAGATCACCCGCATCCAGGGGCGGCTCGCCTTCCAGCTCAACCCGACGCTGCCCGGTGCCGCTGCCGCAGCCGTCATTGCCGGGCAGATCCAACAAGCCTATCTCAAGAACAGCATCGCCACCGCCGCGGCCACGGCTGCCGACCTCATCCGGCAGAACGCGGTGCTCAATGCGATCGAGGACACCAGCAAGATCGTCGGCCAGAAGGTCAACGATCCGGCGGCCATGGTGCTGGCGGTCGGCCGGGCGCAGGCCGTGGCCCAGCAGAATGCGACCTGGCTCAACTACGGCAAAGTGGCCGAGCAGGCCCTGCCGGTGTTCCGCAACGTGGTCGAGGCGGTGACCTACGCGATGTTCCCGCTCTTCGTCCTGCTCCTGCTGCTCACCAGCGGCCGCGAGACCATGATCGCCTTCAAGGGCTACGCGGCGGTGCTGATCTGGATCCAGCTCTGGCCCCCGCTCTACGCCATCCTCAACTACATGGCTTCGATCTACGCGGCCTACGATCTGGCGGCCGCGGCGGACCTCGGTACCGGCACCAAGGCGCTGGCCCTACAGACCGCCTCAACGATCTATTCGCGTGCGATCTCGGGCGAAGCCGTCGTCGGGTACCTGGCGATGAGTATCCCCTTCATCGCCTGGGCGGCCTTGAAGCGCATGGAGAACTTCGGGACGGCGCTGGTCGGCGGCCTGTCGGGCCTGCAGGCGATGATCTCGGGTGGCACCTCGGCCTCGACCGTCGGCAACATTTCCATGGGGAACGTGGGGATGGACCAGATGCACCTGGCGCCCAACCGCACCTCGGCCTTCATGCACAGCTGGCAAAACGACCTGAGCGGGAACACCTTCTCGTCGAATGTGCTGACCGGACGGACGGCCGTCAGCCTGCTGCGCAACCAGGGCTTTGCGTCGCGGATGGTCTCGATGCGTGTGTCCGAGCAGGATGTGGTGCAGGCCAGTCGGCAAGCCGATGCTGCGCGCGGCGAGGCAATCTCCGCAAATACCGAGCGATCGGCGGCTCTCACCGAGACTTTTACACAAGGCCTGGCAAAACTGCGATCCCTGCGCAGCAGCAGCGGCACAGTCTCAAGCAGCTTCGAGCAGATGGGCGAGACACTCAACCGGCTGGATCAGATCTCGAAAAACGTGGCGGACAGCACGGGCTTGACCCAGAGCCAAGTGGCGCAGATCGCCTTCGGTGCTACTGGCCACCTGGGGATCAATACCCCCGTAGCGGGCGCGGAACTTCAGGCCCGCGCCGGGAAGAACTACATGTCGGGTCTATCGGCTGCCCAGCAGAAGGTACTCAACAGCCTCACACAAGAGCAGATTGCGGAGTTCAAGCAGTTTGGCGATCGGGTGTCGCGCGATTCGAGCCTCATCAACAGTTTCGCCAAGGACTCCCGCGAGGCCCAGGAAATGTCGTCGCGGCTCGCCAGCGCTATGTCTCGAGCCGAGCGGGCCGATGCCACTTTCGCCGAAAGAACGGCCTTTGCGGAGCGCCTCTCACTGGCCAGGGACCGCGGAGAATCCCTTTCCATTGATATCGCCCAGGACCCGCACAACCTGGAGATGTTCCTGCGCTACGCCGAGCAGTATGGCGGCGACAGCGCCTCGGCGCTCTCCATGTTTGAGGCAGAACTCGCTCGCCAAGGCCTCAGGCCAAACCGGGTGTTTTCCGATGGCACGGCTCTACCCACTTCGTTCGACGACGTGCGCGTCCTGCACGACCGGCATGCCTCGGACCCGACCCTGGCGCCCGATCTCTCGGCCTCGGATCAACAGCACCGCGCGACAGTTGCGCGCTCCAACCGACCCACGCCGAGCGCTCACTCGGACACGAGCCCGCCTTCGCTGCGAAACGACGTACAGACTGAGGGCAAGGCCATCAGGAATGAAACCGCTTCGGCCAGATCCACCTTTGACCGAAAGGCAGAGATCGTCGATACCGCAGATGGCACCTTGGCCACCAAGAAATCCCTGCTCAAGCAATCGGGCAAGCAGGTAGTCGATGATGGCGCAGCATCGATCGACAATGCGAAGGAAGTGGTGAAAGATCTGCTTCGAAAGGACGAGTGATCAATCGGCCATTCCGCCAGTTCCGCCGAACTGTTTGCTGTCCGGGGATGGCGGCTTCATGAACTGTGGATGACCCTCGTCGCGCCAGTAGTTGTCCATGAGGTCTTCGGAGGAGGTACCGAGCCCGCGGAGGGCGCCGTCCCGACGAGGCGTCGCGCGACTGCCTAGACCGATTCTGGACAGGGCCGCACCAGCGGTTGCGCCGATAAGGCCGCCAAGAACCATCATGAACACTTTGACGGCCCACGTCTCACCCAGCGCCGACAGCAAACCAATGGCCAACCCCGCTATGACGAATCCGATGACAACGAGCTTTCTCATTTCGGCCTCCTGGCTTTCAGCCTACATCGGACCGTACAGATTTCAACGCCTCAGCCTGACTCAGCCTGATCCCGACTTGCATTGCCACCACCAAGGCTGAGGCTGGAAGAGTCATATCCATTGGATAAGGCAAAGGCACGAACCTACGCCACCCTCCCAGTGCGTAGGGGTACCACTTTGGCCCCGGCAATCCATCCATCAACCATGTCGGCCCAGCTTTGCAGCATTTCCCGGCGCTGCTCGGCGTACTCAGCCTTGTTATAGACGGCGCGCACGCCTCGCTGCTCGTGTGCCAGGCACTTCTCGATCCAGTCGGTATTGAAGCCCGCCTCATGCAAAAGCGTCGAGCCTGTCCGGCGCAGGTCATGAACGCAGAAATGCGGTAGTTCATGGCCCTCCTTTTGGGCTTTTTCGACCACAGCGGCAATCACTCGATTGAGGGTCGCCTCGCTCATTGGCTTGTCGGTCTCGTATCTGCCGGGGAGCAGGTACGGGCTGCTGCCCGCGCACGTCTTGAGCCCTACCAGCAGATCGAGCGCTTGCTGGCTCAGGTAGACCACGTGCGGCCGACGGGCCTTCATGCGTTCGGCTGGGACTGTCCAAGTGGCCGCCTCGAAATCAACCTCTTTCCACGTCGCCTGAAGCAGTTCCCCCTTGCGGCACATGCTCAGGAGGATGAACTTAAGCGCCAGCTTGAAGGTGGGCAGCGTCCCGACGCTATCCAGGACAGTGAAGAAAGTCCTGATCTCCCCCGGCGTCAGCGCCCGCTCCCGCGGCTTGAACGTCGCGATGGCCGAGGCTTTCACATTCTCGGCCGGATTCTCGATCTTGAGGCCGCGTGCCATGGCGTGACGGTAAACCTGCTGGATGATTTCGCGGGCATGCACCGCCGTCGCCGGCGCTCCCCGCTCCTTGATCTTCTCGCACAAGTCGAACACCTGGCTGGACGTGATTTCTTCGAGCTTGCGTTTGCCCAACTTGGGCAGTACGTCACGGTCGAGAATGCTCTTGCGCATCGCTACTGTACTGTCGGCCAAGCCGGCGTCGCGCAGCCAAATGTCGGCAAACGCCTTGAAGGTGCCCGATTCCCGCAATTCCCGTTTACCGTCAGCCTTGTCTCGTGCCGGCGACTCGCCGCGGCTGACGGCATTCTTCGCCCGCGCCAGAAGTTCGCGCGCATCGGCCAGCGACAAGGGATCGCCGTACTTGATGGTCTCAGGGTCACGCTTGGGCTGGCTGGCTTGGAACTCGTCGTACTGGCCCAAGCTAAGGGTTTCGCGCCGGCCCGCCAAGCGGTAGTCATAGCGGAAGGTCACGGTGCCCTTTGGCGAAACCACTACGTACATGCCGTCACGGTCTGGAACCTTGTAAGCCCTTTCCTGGGGCTTGAGGTTCTTCAGTTTCATGTCGCTCAGGGCCATCGCCTTGTCCTCCACGGGATTCGCGTTTACCGTCAGAGCATCAAGACGGTAAACGGTTCGCTGATCAGCACACCCCAAACTATACCGTCATTTTTACCGTTGAAAAGTGTGGGATTTGTATGCACGTCATGGGACGACAAAAAGACAAAGACCCTTGAAAAATCAAGGGCCTCTGGCGGTTGGCGGGTCGTTGTGGGACCCTATGAAACGCTACCGAATCATTCCCACTCGATCGTTGCAGGCGGCTTGCCGGAAATGTCGTAGACGACTCGGTTGATGCCACGCACTTCGTTGATGATCCGGTTGCTCACCTTGCCAAGCAGGCCATGGGGGAGTTCAGCCCAGTGGGCGGTCATGAAGTCCTGGGTCTGCACGGCGCGCAGGGCTACGACGTATTCGTAGGTGCGGCCATCGCCCATCACGCCGACGCTCTTCACCGGCAGGAACACCGCGAAGGCCTGGCTCGTCTTGTCGTACCAGTCGGCCGCGCGCAGTTCGTCGATGAAGATCGCGTCGGCGCGGCGCAGCAGATCGGCGTATTCCTTCTTGACCTCACCGAGGATGCGCACACCCAGGCCCGGGCCGGGGAACGGGTGGCGATAGACCATCTCGTGGGGCAGACCCAGGGCGATGCCCAGCTCACGCACCTCGTCCTTGAACAGCTCGCGCAGCGGCTCGAGGAGCTTGAGGTTGAGGGTTTCGGGCAGGCCGCCGACGTTGTGGTGGCTCTTGATGGCGTGGGCCTTGCCGGTCTTCGCGCCGGCGGATTCGATCACGTCAGGGTAGATGGTGCCCTGGGCCAGCCACTTGGCGCTGGGCAGCTTGGCGGCTTCGGCCTGGAACACTTCCACGAACTCGCGGCCGATGATCTTGCGCTTGGCTTCCGGATCGGTCACGCCGGCCAGGTGGCCCATGAACTGCGCGGATGCATCCACGTGGATGACCTTGACACCCAGGTTGCGGGCGAACATCTGCATGACCATCTCGCCCTCGTTGAGGCGCAAGAGGCCGTTGTCGACGAACACGCAGGTGAGCTGATCGCCGATGGCCTTGTGCAGCAGCGCGGCAACGACCGACGAATCGACGCCGCCGGAGAGGCCGAGGATGACCTCGTCCGAACCCACCTGGGCGCGCACCTTCTCGATGGCTTCGTTCACGTAGTCGGGCATGTTCCAGTCGTGCTGGCAGCCGCAGATCTCGTGCACGAAGCGGGCGATCATCTCCTTGCCCTTGAGGGTGTGGGTCACTTCCGGGTGGAACTGCACTGCGTAGAACTTGCGCGCCTCGTCGGCCATGGCCGCGATGGGCGTGGACTCGTTGGAGGCGATGACCTTGAAGCCCGGCGGTAGTTCGGTGACCTTGTCGCCGTGGCTCATCCACACGTCGAGCAGGCCGTGACCATCGCTGTTGCTGCGGTCCTGGATGTTGCGGAAGAGCTCGGAGTGGCCGCGGGCGCGGATCTCGGCGTAGCCGAACTCGCGCTTACCGGAACTCTCGACCTTGCCGCCGAGCTGGCTGGCCATGGTCTGCATGCCGTAGCAGATGCCCAGCACCGGCACGCCGGCCTCGAACACCGCCGCCGGCGCCTTCCATTCGGTGGCCTCATAGACAGAATTCGGGCCGCCGGACAGGATGATCCCCTGGGGCGCAAAGGCGCGGACGAAGTCGTCGGACACGTCGAAGGGGTGGATTTCGCAGTACACCTGCTGTTCGCGCACGCGACGGGCGATGAGCTGGGTGACCTGGGAGCCGAAATCGAGGATCAGGATTTTCTTGTGCACGGCGGGTTCCGAAGGGTTAAAACAGGAAGCCCAACATTATACAACCGTAGGCAAGGCCGTCAGGAAATGGCAGCATTTAGCCGCGGCCAGAAAGCCCAACGCCTCCGAAAGACCCCAATATGAAAACCCCACGCCTCGTCGTCGGCATCAGTGGTGCCAGCGGCTTCCAGTACGGCATCAAGGCCCTCGAGCTCCTGCGCCCGCTCGACGTGGAGGTGCATCTCGTCATCTCGAAGGGCGCCCAGCTTACCCGCGCGATGGAAACCGACGTCCCGCCCGGCGCCGCCGAAGCCCTGGCCGATGTGGTGCACCCGGTGCAGAATCTCGGCGCCGCGATTTCCAGCGGCTCGTTCGCCACCCTCGGCATGCTGGTGGCGCCGTGCTCGATGAGCACCCTCGGCGCCATCGCCCACGGCATCACCGACAATCTCCTCACCCGAGCCGCCGACGTGGTGCTGAAAGAACGCCGCCGGCTGGTGCTGATGGTGCGCGAAACGCCGCTCCACCTGGGGCACCTGCGCAACATGGTGGCGGTCACGGAGATGGGCGGCATCGTCTTCCCGCCAGTGCCGGCGCTCTATCATCGCCCCGCCTCGGTGGACGAACTCGTCGCCCATAGCGTCGGTCGAGCCCTCGACCTGTTCGGGCTGAGCGTCCCAAACCAGCCCCGCTGGGGCGAAACGGCTGCCGACAGCGATTAAGAATCGCCGCACCGTGAGCTGCGCGGTGCGATTCGCGTCGCAAGCGCGCGAGACCTGGGCGACACCTACGAAAAGGGTGGAACCCCTTCTCTGGGGTACTCAGCGTCGGGCTGACCTGGGCGGCCCCAAACCGGCTCATAGAGGCTAACGATCTGCAGCATGGACTCGATCGCTTCAAGCTCTTCCAGTTTCGCCTTGTCGAGACTCTCCAGTTTCAAGACATGAAGTATCCGCGGACCAAGCAAGTGCTCGATGCCCGCGCGCCTGGCAATGCGTCTGATGCGGTTGCGAACGATCTGCGGTGGATCTTTGAGGACGGGGTTGTACATGGCCCGGCTTTGGATGACGAGAGATCAGTCACTATGCCTGTGCGGCAGCGGCGCGTCAGCGGCGTCCACCACGCTTGAGCAAGCCGCAGGGGCTGTTGCATGACTTTCGTCTCAGCGTCGACTTAATCATCTCGAAACACACCCAACCCTTCAAAATCCTGTCAATTTAAATAAAGTCAACAAAAATCTAATATTAAGAATATCTTAAGGTTCGATTTGTATCTTTCGAGCAACAAAATAACTACTGGACGCGCCTGATCCCAGGACCGCGACCTCGTTGGCTCGTGAAACATTTCGGACTGCAGGGTAGATCCGGCTGGGTTGTCGGACTGCTCCTTCTACTCGCGGCACTTCAAACCGCCTACAACGCCCGTATTCCGCTGATGGGCGACGAGGCCTATTACTGGTCGTGGAGCCGCCACCTCGCTCTTTCCTACTTCGACCATCCCCCGATGATCGCGTGGCTACTCAGGCTCACGACTACCGGGGCGACGAACGAGCTTGCCGTCCGGTTGGTGCCGGTCGGTTGCTTCACGGCAACGGCCTGGCTTATCTGGCGACTGGCGCAGGAGACTGCCGGCGACCGGGCCGCCGCGCTGTCGCTGGTCATCTTCCTGGCGATGCCCGCCACGCACATCGGGGCCTTCGCCGCGGTGCCTGATGCGCCACTGATGCTCTTCTGGACCGTGGCGCTCTACACCGGCCACCGCATGTTGCAGAGCGACGCACTCCGCTGGCCACTGCTCACCGGCGTGGCCATCGGGCTTGCGCTGCTGTCGAAATACACGGCGATTCTCTTTCCGGCTCAATTGTTGCTGTTCCTGGCCGTCTGGCGTCGCGACAAGCTGACCCAGGGGCGCAACTGGCTGGCTGCTCCCGTCGCATTGGCGGTGTTTTCGCCGGTTCTGATCTGGAACGCCGAACACGACTGGGTGAGTTTTGCGTTCCAGTACCGCCATGGTGCGGACGAAGGCCACGGCATCGACTGGCGCGAGTGGGCCGGCTTCGTGGGCGGCACCTTTGCGGTGTTCTCCCCCGTTCTCCTGGGGGTTGCGCTCATGGCGGCGACGCGCGCCCTCAGGAACGCTTCGGAGAGTCGTCGCTATCTCGCGGTGGCGTGCTTGTTCCCGCTGGCCTTCTTTGCCTGGAAAGGGCTCTTTCGCAAAGTTGAGCTCAACTGGGTGGCCATCGCGTTTCCGGCGGCCACGATTCTTGCCGGCGCGTATCTGGCCGAGCGCAGGCTCATCCGGACCGCAGTGTTCGGTCTCGTGCTCGCACTGCTGCTGACCGCCATCGTCAAGTTTCCGCTTGCCTTCGGATTGCCCGCCAAGCTCAACCCGTTCAACCGCTTCTACTCGAACCAGGCGGTCGTGGAGGCCTTGCTCAGCTTCCGACGTGATGGCGAGCCCCTTCTCGCCGACCACTACACGACGGCGTCCCTGCTCAGCTTCTACTCACCGGACCATCCCGTTGTGACGATTCCCACGACCACGCGACCGAGCCAGTACGACATCCGGGATGAGAAGCCCGCCGGCGTCCGACCCCACGGCCTCTACCTCACCTCGACCCGACAAGGGGGCCCCCTGTCGTGCAGTGAGCTGGAGTGGAAGTGCGGCGGCGCCCTGTTTCTCAAGACTCTGACCCTCCAGGCGCCGGGCTTCCAGCCCCGCACCTTCCGCTTTTATCGTTGCGGTAGCTAATCCCATGCGCATCGTCATCATCGTTCCCACCTACAACGAGCGAAAGAACATCGCCTCGCTGCTGCATGCCATCGAGCGTCACTGCGAACAGCTCGTCGAGGAGGATGCCGGCCTCGACCCCCACGTGCTGGTGGTCGACGACCATTCGCCTGATGGCACCGGCGACGAGGTGCGCCGGCTTCAGGGCCGAATTCCCAACCTGCACCTGCTCGAAGGACGCAAGGCCGGGCTCGGCGCGGCCTACATTCGAGGCATGCGCCACGCGATTCAACAGCTAGGGGCGGATGTCGTGTTCGAGATGGATGCGGATTTTTCCCATAAACCTGCGGATCTGCCTCGCCTTCTGGCCCCGCTGCGCAAAGGTGAGGCCGACTTCGTGATCGGCAGTCGCTACGTCAAGGGCGGCAGCATTCCGGCCAATTGGGGCTGGAAACGCCGCCTCAACTCCCTGGGCGGCAATCTCGTGGCACGCCATGGCGCGCGCCTGCAGGGCGTGCGTGACTGCACGGCGGGGTTCCGGGCAATTCGCTGCTCGGTGTTGCGAAAGATCGATCTGAGTACGCTGAATGTGAAGGGCTACGTATTCCAGGTGGCCTTGCTGGGCGCCGCCCTCGAGGCAGGGGCACGCGTGCGCGAGGTTCCAGTCGATTTTGTGGACCGCACTGAAGGGGTGTCCAAGCTGCAACTGTCGGACGTGACCGAGTTCGTGCGATACGCTCTGGCACACCGGATATCCGCATCGCAGACCGCGATTCGCTTTGCGACGGTCGGCGCCTCGGGCGTCGCGGTCAATCTCACCGCGTTCACGATCCTGCTCGCGGTGGGGCTGAACAAATACCTGGCGTCGCCGTGTGCGGAAGAGATCGCCATCCTCTCCAATTTCATGCTCAACGATTGGTGGACTTTTGGTGCCCAACCCAAGCACGAAGGGCTGCACGTCAGAGCGATGAAATTCAACGCCGTATCGTTGCTGGCGCTTTGCGTGAGTACGTTCACCTTCATGCTTACCCATCGCACCTTCCCGCATCTGCCCCTCCAGCTCTGCCAAGTTTCTAGCGTTCTGCCCGCGTGGCTGGTGAACTACAACCTGAATCGCCGCTGGACGTTCGGACGGCGAGTGTCGGGCTGAGCGATGCGGACACTCGCTCCGCTCTCATCGACATACCGAGGCTCGAAGGTGCGGTTGGGATGCGGTTCATCGCCGATCTTCGATCAGGCCCCCAGGCAGGCGGCTCATCGCCGATCTTCGATCAGGCCCCCCAGGCAGGCGGCTGACTGCCGGCTAACATCGTCGGCGCCGTTGGCACGTTTCAGAAAAAATCCAACCGCCGCTACCGAAACTTCGCCGGGCGCTCGACCATCACATCCCGCGGCGCTGATTTCCACGCGTAACGTGGCCACGTGAGGTAGTCCAGATGCCCGTCACCGTGCAGGGCGGCACCTTTCCCTTGTGGGCCTGCTCCATCGCCCGGGCGCATGCCGGCGACGTTTCAGCCCCTCCCATGCGACAATCGCGGCCGAAATCGACATCTCCGGCCGGCGACCGATCTTTACCTGCCGCCCAGCACCGTCGACGGGCTTCTACAGCGCTAGACCCAAGTCCGGTACTGGGCAAATCCCCGCAGACGCCGGCCAGGATACTTGTCGAGAGCAAGGATTTCCCCGGGTGCAAGGAGCTTGGCCGCGCGCGTCGAAGGTGGTCATGGTGTGACTTTGGAGCAATTGCCGCACCCCGCGGTATCGCAAAGGAAGCGACACCGAAAGCCTCAGTTTCACTGCGCGGCGACCAAGAAGTGACTGGCAAGGTCATCGGCACCACCGACATGAATTTGTAAGCAGGATCAACGGCTTGAACAATAAAACGGAAAGATTTCAGGGCCTGACGGACGACGAGATCAGCACCCACACCCCGATGATGCAGCAGTACCTCCGCATTAAAAGGGATCACCCGGACACGCTCCTCTTCTACCGGATGGGTGACTTCTACGAGCTCTTCTTCGAGGACGCCGAGAAGGCCGCGCGGCTGATGGACATCACCCTCACCACGCGGGGCGCGTCTGCCGGGCAGCCGATCAAGATGGCCGGTGTGCCCCATCACGCGGTCGAGCAATACCTCGCGCGCCTCGTCAAGCTGGGCGAATCCGTGGTGATCGCCGAGCAGGTGGGCGACCCGGGCGCCACCAAGGGGCCGATGGAGCGCGCGGTGTCGCGCATCGTCACGCCCGGCACGCTCACCGACGCCGCGCTGCTCGACGACAAGGCCGACGCGCCGCTGCTCGCCGTCAACCTCCACCGGGGCGTACTAGGCCTGGCCTGGCTCAACCTCGCCAACGGGGATTTCCGGGTGCTCGAATGCGATGCGCCGCAACTGGCTGCCCAGTTCGAGCGCCTACGCCCGGCCGAGGTGCTGATCCCCGACGGCCTGCGTCTGCCGCTGCTCGATCAGCTTGCCCCCAGCCTGCGCCGGCTGGCCGACTGGCAGTTCGACGCCGAGACCGCCCGCCGCCTGCTCACCAGCCACTTTGGCACCCGCGATCTGGCCGGCTTTGGCGCCGACGAGATGCCCGTCGCCCTGGCCGCGGCGGCTGCGCTCTTCGACTACGCCCGCGCCACCCAGCGTCAGGCCCTGGCCCACATCACCGCGCTCACCGCCGAGCGCGATTCGGCCTACCTGCGCCTCGACGCCGCCACCCGGCGCAATCTGGAACTCACCGAAACCCTGCGCGGCGAGGCTTCGCCCACGCTGCTGTCGCTCCTCGACACTTGCGCCACCAGCATGGGCTCGCGCTGGCTGCGCCACGCGCTGCACCATCCGCTGCGCGACCGCGCCATCGCCGCCCATCGCCACGCCGCCGTGGCCGAGCTGGGTGAAGGCCCGGCCGAAACCGCCCGCCGCATCCTGCGCGGCGTGTCGGACGTGGAGCGCATCACCGCCCGCGTCGCCTTGCGCAGCGCCCGCCCGCGCGATCTCTCCGCCCTGCGCGACAGCCTCGGCCGCCTCGCCGAACTCCGCGCCGCCCTCGGCACGCCCACCGCACCGCTGCTGCAGCGAATGATGGAAGAACTCGCCACGCCGGATGACGCGCTGGGCCTGCTCGTCGCCGCCATCGCGCCCGAGCCGTCCACCGTGCTCCGTGATGGCGGCGTGATCGCCGAAGGCTTCGACGCGGATCTCGACGAGCTGCGCGGCATCCAGACCAACTGCGGCGCCTTCCTGCTGGAACTCGAAGCCCGCGAGCGTGAGCGCACCGGCGTGCCCAACCTCAAGGTCGAGTTCAACCGCGTCCACGGTTTCTACATCGAGATCTCCGCCGCCAACGCCGCCAAGATCGAGCTGCCCGACGACTACCGCCGCCGCCAGACCCTGAAGAACGCCGAGCGCTTCATCACGCCGGAGCTCAAGGCCTTCGAGGACAAGGCGCTATCGGCCCAGGAGCGCGCCCTCGCCCGCGAGAAGCTGCTCTACGAGGACATCCTCGACAAGCTCGCCGCCGACATCCCGCGCTTCCAGCGCATCGCCCGGGCCTGCGCGGTGCTGGACGGCCTCTCGGCCTTTGCCGAGGCCGCCGCGCGCTACGGCTACGCCCAGCCGCAGTTCTCGGATCAGCCGGGCATCGAGATCAATGCGGGTCGTCATCCGGTGGTCGAACGGCAGGTGGAAAACTTCATCGCCAACGACTGCCGGCTCGACCCGACCCGCCGCATGCTGCTCATCACCGGCCCCAACATGGGCGGTAAATCGACCACCATGCGGCAGGTTGCGCTCATCGTGCTGCTCGCCCACGTGGGCTGCTTCGTGCCGGCGAGCGCCGCGCGCATCGGGCCGGTGGACGCCATCTTCACCCGCATCGGCGCGTCGGACGACCTCGCCTCCGGGCGTTCGACCTTCATGGTCGAGATGACCGAAGCGGCCAGCATCCTCCACGGCGCCACCGATCAGAGCCTGGTGCTGATGGACGAGATCGGCCGTGGCACCTCCACCTTCGATGGCGTGGCGCTGGCCGTGGCGATCGCCCGTCACCTGCTCGAGAAGAACCGCTGCTGGACGCTGTTCGCCACCCATTATTTCGAGCTCACCCGGCTGTCGCAGGATTACCCGGAGTGCGCCAATGTGCACCTCGATGCCGTCGAGCACAACCACGGCATCGTCTTCCTGCACGCACTGGAAGAAGGCCCGGCCAGCCAGAGCTACGGGATCGAGGTGGCGGCGCTCGCCGGCATCCCCGGCACCGTGGTGCGCGACGCCAAGCGACGCCTGCGTGCGCTGGAAAACCGCGAAATCAGCGGCGGCCCGCAGGCCGACTTGTTCGCCAGTCTGCCATCCGAGGAGCCCGAGACCATGTCGCACCCGGTGCTCGGCGCCCTGGCCGACATCGACCCGGACGCCCTTACCCCGCGCGAAGCCCTCGAAGCCCTGTACGAACTCAAACGGCTGAGCGCCTGATGTCCGGCCAGCTGCGTCGCCTTGCCGCCCTCGTCGGGTTGATCCTCACCTTCGCGCCGCCGGCGGGTGCCGCGGAACCGTTCAGCTTCGGCGTATTCGGCGACACGCCCTACAACGGTTTCGAACGCCGTCAGCTTCCCGCACTGATCGCCGAGATGAACGCCGAGCCGCTGCGCTTCGTCGTTCACGACGGTGACGTCAAGAGCGGTGGCGAACGCTGCGACGATGCCGTGTACGAAGAACGTCTGGCGGTTTTCCAGGAGAGCCATCATCCCTTCGTCTTCGTGCCGGGGGACAACGACTGGACCGACTGTCACCGTGCCAGCAACGGCGGCTTCGCGCCGCTGGAGCGCCTGGCGCGGCTGCGCCAGCTGTTCTTCGCCGAGCCGCACCGAAGCCTCGGCCGCAATACGATGGCGGTCGAGACCCAGGCCGACGATCCCATCTTCAACGGCTGGCCCGAGCACCTTCGCTGGCAGATCGGCCCGGTGCTGTTCGTCACGCTCAACGTGCCCGGCAGCAACAATAATTTCGGACGCACATCCACGCCGAGCGACGAATTCGTGCGCCGCAGCGCCGCCGTGCGCGCCTGGCTCGGGGCCGCCTTCGCGCGGGCACGGGCCCAGGGGCTGGAAGGCGTCGTGATCATCCAGCAGGGCAACCCGGATCTCGAAGATTTCAGCGCAGGCCGGCCCAGCCGCGGCTACCGCGCGTTACTGGAACAGCTTCTGGCCGAGATGCGCACGTTCTCCGGGGAGGTGGTGCTGGTGCACGGGGATAGCCACGTGCACCGCATCGACCACCCGCTGCGCGACCCCACCACCGATCTTCCGGTGGAAGCCCTGACGCGCGTCGAGACCTTCGGTTCGCCCTTCATGGGGTGGGTCCGGATCGACGTCGAACCCGGACGCCGCCCGCTGTTCCGCTACCAGTCGCGGCATTATTCGCCGGCGCGGAGCAACTGATGCTCACTGCTGCTTCGGGCGCATCCGTTCCTGCACGCTCAGCAGCGCCAGCCGCACGCTTTCCGCGGCCGCCTCGACGCCATCGGTGGCGGCCGCTTCCTGCACCACGTGGTAATGCAGCACCAGCAAGCCACGCATCTTCTGCCATGCAATCTCGTTACGCTGGTTGCACAGGCTGGTGTCGCCCCGCAGCACCGCCTCGGCGACACCGGGCTGGAGCAGTGGCACGTCGCACAACTGCGCCAGCCGCGCGATTTCCAGATCGATGGCGGCCAGCTCCTGGTTGAAATTTTCGAAAGTGCTCATCATTCATCTCCTTCAGACCCTTCGACGCCGGGGCCACCTTTTGGTTGCGGTGCAGTATACTCTTTTTTGAAAAATGCATCCCATCGACATCAGCGAGGAATCCGGCGTCCGCTACCTGCATTTCGGTTCCGACTGGGTTCAGGGCGCCATGCGCATCCGCAAGCCCGACGCGCTCGAACTGAGCTACACCCGTGAAATGATGGCTGGCCTGTTGCTGCGTCCACCGCCTTGGCCGCGGCGCGTGCTGCTGATCGGGCTCGGTGCCGGCTCGATCGCCAAGTTCATCCACCGTCATCTGCCCGACGCCTGCACCACGGTGATCGAGATTCTCCCCGAGGTGCACGCCGTTGCCCGGCAGTGCTTCAAACTACCCGATGAGGACGCGCGCCTGCGCGTCGTGATCGGCGACGGCGCCGCCTTCGTGGCGGAAGACCGCAACCAGTGGGATCTGATCGTCGTCGATGGCTTCGACGCCAACGCCCGCGCCGGCGCGCTGGCGGCGCTGCCGTTTTACGCGGCGTGTCGGGCGCGTCTGTCGCAGAAGGGTGTGGTGGCGGTCAATCTGTTCGGCCAGTTGCGTGGATTCAAGACCCAGCTACAACGCCTCCAGAAGGCTTTCGATGGCCGCGTGCTGGCCCTGCCGGAAGTCGAGAGTGGCAACGTCGTGGCGCTGGCGGTGGCGGGTGATCCCGTTGCCGTCGGTCAGGCAGCGCTGCGCGAGCGGGCGGCCGAACTCAAGGCCGCGACCGGTCTGGATCTCGCGCCCACCCTCAGACGTCTCGAAAAAAACGGGGGGCTACCCGCGGGGCTGCTCCAGCGCTGAGCCGGCCTCACGTCACGCCGCCGGCGGCGCCTTGGGCAGCCACAGGCAATGGCCCTTGTTGGCCTTCGCAATCTCGGCCAGCACCGTGTCGTGGCCAGTCAACTCGTCGGCGCTCGCCCGCAGCACGCGCAGCGGCGGGCGCTCCAGGATGGCGCCGCCGTCACCCTCCTCCACCTGCGGCGCGGGCTCGTCGAGCATCATGATGAGGCTCTCCTGGCCGCGGGTCATCGCCAGATAGACGTCGGCCAGCAACTCCGCGTCGAGCAGCGCGCCGTGCAGGGTACGGTGGGTGTTGTCGATCTCGTAGAGCGTACACAAGGCGTTCAGCGACGCCTTCTTGCCCGGGTTTTGTTCCTTGGCGAGCTTTAGCGTGTCGATCACGGTGGGGCAGATCGTCGTCAGCAGCGGCAGGCCCAGCATGCCCAGCTCGTTGTTGAGGAAGCCCACGTCGAAGGGCGCGTTGTGGATCACCAGTTCGGCGTCGGCGACGAAGGCCGAAAACTCGGCGGCCACGTCCTTGAATAGCGGCTTGTCGGCCAGAAACTCGGATGTGATGCCGTGCACCGCCACCGCGCCGGCGTCGATGTCGCGCTGCGGATTCACATAGACGTGATAGTGCTTGCCGGTGAGCTTGCGGTCGAGCAGCTCGACACCGGCGATTTCGATCAGGCGATCGCCGGTCTTCCAGTCGAGGCCGGTGGTTTCGGTATCGAGAACGATCTGTCTCATGGCTGTGCTTCCTCTGAATCTACGATTTTTCCGCGCTTGCGCACGGCCTCCACGCCGCGCCGGGCCAGCGCATCCGCCCGTTCATTTTCGACGTGGCCGGCGTGGCCCTTGACCCACAGCCACTTGATCTGATGTCGTGCGGCTTCCGCGTCGAGCGCACGCCACAGGTCTTCGTTCTTGACCGGCGCTTTCGAGGCGGTCTTCCAGCCCCGCGCCTTCCAGCCGTGGATCCACTCCGAAATACCCTTCTGCACGTACTGCGAATCGGTGTGGACCCGCGCCGTGACGGGCCGCTTGAGCGCCGCGAGGGCGCGGATCACGGCCAGCAGCTCCATCCGGTTGTTGGTGGTCGCGGGCTCGCCGCCCCACAGCTCCTTCTCGTGCGGGCCCGCGCGCAGGATCGCCCCCCAGCCGCCGGGCCCCGGGTTACCCGAGCAGGCCCCGTCGGTGAAAATATCAATCTCGTCCAAAATCTCTCTCGTCGGTCGTTTTTCGGGTACAGCCCTTGGGGCGGCCACCCGCTTTCTGGATCAGTGGCGCCAGCGCGCGCGCGCGGGCCTTGCGATCCCATTTCGGCATGATCAGCCGCATCCCCTGTACCCGCTTGATGGCGTGGATGAGGTAAATCCCGCCACCGATCGGCCACCAGCGCCCGCCGGCCCAATCGAGGCAGCGCAGGCGCTCGAGCCATTTCTGCTGCGCCAGCGCCGGGACGAAACAGCCCGACGCCTGACCGCCGGTCTCGAAGCTCAGCAAGGCCAGCCAATCCCTCAGGCGCCGCGTGCTGAGATATTGCCCACGCCACGGGTAAGCCCCGCTGTGCCCGGCCAGCCGGCGCTTGAGGCCGAACAGGCTGACCGGGTTGAAACCCGTGATCACCACGTGCCCCTCCGGCACCAGCACCCGTTCGACTTCGCGCAGGACCTGATGCGGATTGGCGGCGAACTCCAGCACATGGGGCAGCACCACCAGATCGACGCTACCGGCGGCAAACGGCAGTGCGGCGTAGTCGGCCTCGACCTGAACGTCCCCGGCCCCCGCCCGAAAGCGGAAAGGCATCCGGTTGGCACGCAGGAAATCGAACTCGGGAACCCCCAGTTGCACGGCGTTGTAGCCGAAGATGTCGGCCACCAGGCCATCGACCTGCGCCGTCTCCCAGGCCATCACGTAGCGCCCCAGCGGCGTGTCGAGCCAGGCATGGAGGCCAGG
Source organism: Zoogloea sp. (assembly GCF_041911615.1). GTDB lineage: Bacteria > Pseudomonadota > Gammaproteobacteria > Burkholderiales > Rhodocyclaceae > Zoogloea. Next base: position 18,624 of record NZ_JAYROR010000037.1, read on the forward strand.
GAAGGATTCGGGCTGGGTCATCGTTGAATGCGGAGGACGGGTGGCGGGAAGACGCGGGATGAAGCAGGTACAATGGGAAAATGAACATTATCCCTCTTCCCGCTTTCAACGATAACTATATCTGGCTGCTGCGCGCCGGCACGCGGGCAGCGGTCGTCGATCCGGGCGATGCCACGCCGGTGCTCGACTACCTCGCCGCCGAAGGCTTGAGTCTCGACGCCATCCTGATCACCCATCACCACCCGGACCACACCGGCGGCGTGAGCGCCTTGCTGGCCCAGGCGCCGGTCCCGGTGTTCGGCCCTGCCCACGAACGGATCGCCGGCATCGACCACCCGGTCGGCGAAGGCGACGTGGTCTCGCTGCCCGGCCTCGGCCTCGAATTCGCGGTGCTCGATCTCCCCGGCCACACTGCGGGCCATGTGGGTTACGTGGGGGGCGGCGCCCTGTTCTGCGGCGACACCCTGTTTGCCGCCGGTTGCGGCCGCCTGTTCGAAGGCACACCGGCGCAGATGTACGCATCCCTCGCCAAACTCGCTGCGCTGCCCGGCGATACCCAGGTTTACTGCACGCACGAGTACACGCTATCGAATCTCGCCTTCGCGGCCGCGGTCGAACCGGCCAATCCCGCCATCGCCGAGCGCATCGAAGCCTGCAAGGCGCAACGCGCGGCCGATCGCCCCACGGTTCCGTTTCCGCTGGCTGGTGAACTACTCACCAATCCGTTCCTGCGCAGCCACGAGGCCGCAGTGGTCCGCCAGGCCGAAGCCCAGGTCGGACGCGGTCTGACCACGCCAGTAGAGGTTTTCGCGGCAATCCGCGAGTGGAAGAACCGCTTCTGAAATAGCGGCGCTCAGACCACGGACAGCCCCGCCGCTGCGACCACCCGGTTGCGGCCGGCCTGTTTGGCGCGGTACAGCGCGTCGTCGGCGCGCTTGAGCAACACGGCCGATTCCGCCTCGCCGCGGGTCGGCACCATCGTCGCCACACCGATGCTGATCGTCACCACGCCGCCGGATTCGGCAAACCGGTGGGTGATGCGCAGCCCCTCCACGGCGGCGCGCATCGCCTCGGCGACCCGTTTGGCACCGGTGAGATCGGTGTCCGGCAGAATCACCGCGAACTCCTCGCCGCCGTAACGCGCCACCATGTCGGCCGGACGACGCAGCGCCGATTGCAGGGTCCGTGCCACCGCCTTCAGACACTCGTCGCCGACCTGATGGCCGTAGCCGTCGTTGAACTGCTTGAAGTAATCCACGTCGCACAACAGGATCGACAACGGCTTGGCCTGACGGCCCACGCGCCGCCACTCGCGCAGCAGACACTCGTCGAACTGACGACGGTTGGAAATACCGGTCAGGCCGTCGAGGGACGACAGGCGGGTGAGTTCCTGGTTGGCGTCGTCGAGCTTGCGGGTCAACACCAGCAGCGAATAACGCATCTGGGCGATGCGCTGCATGGCCTTTACCTTGGCGGCCAGCACGGTTTCGGAGACCGGCTTGATCAGATAATCGTCGCCGCCGACGCTGATGCCTTTTTCAAGATCGGCGTCGCTGGTGCGGGCGGTCAGGAAGATGATCGGCGTCCATTCGCCGTCCTTCTCGAGCTGGCGGATCCGCCGGGCAACCTCGAAGCCGTCCATTCCCGGCATGATGATGTCGAGCAGGATCAGGTCGGGCCGCTGCGCCTTGAACAGCTCGATACCCTTTTCTCCATCCCGCGCCAGGATCGGCTCGATCCCCATCTTGCGCAACTGGTGGGACACCAGGGTGGCACTCGTCAGCGTGTCCTCTATCAGCAGCGCTTTCACGGAATGGTCTCGAAATGATTTCCTGCGGAGGTTTATGCAATAAGCGTGCCGACGGGTTCGAACGCATCGGGCACAGGCGGTACTTTAACGGATTCCGGCCGCTCACCGAAGTCTTGCCCGTGTTTTCGGGGGGTAAAGACTCGTTTGAATTGCGTTGAAGCCCGTTTGACCCCCCCCGCCGCACACGGCTAGAATCCCGCCTTTGCTTTTCGCGCGACGAATCCTGATGTCCCCGAGAGTTATCGCGCTGTGCCTGTCGCTTCTGGGTGCCGGTCCGCTGCTGGCCGACGGCCCGGACGACTTCGGGCCACGGCTCGTCACCAGCACCAGTCTGCTCGACGAGCCCGCCGCCCAGCCTCCCCAGGTTTTCGAGATCCGCGAACAGCACGTCCGCGTGCCCACCGTCGACCTCACCGTCGAAACCGACGACCTCTGGGAGCGCATCCGCCGCGGTTTCTCGATGCCCGATCTGAACACCGATCTGGTCACCGACCGGCAGATCTACTACATCAACCGCCCCGGTGCCCTGCGTCAGATTTTCACCCGCGGTCAGCGCTATCTTTATTACATCGTCGAGGAACTCGAGCGTCGCGGGATGCCCACCGAGCTCGCCCTGCTGCCGATGGTCGAGAGTGCCTTCAACCCGATGGCGCTGTCGTCGGCGCAGGCTTCCGGCCTGTGGCAGTTCATTCCCTCCACCGGCAAGAATTACCGCCTCGAACAGAACTGGTGGGTGGACGAGCGGCGCGACGTGATCGCCTCCACCAACGCCGCCCTCGATTACCTGCAGGCCATCTACGAGATGCACGGCGACTGGCATCTCGCGCTCGCGTCCTACAACTGGGGCGAAGGCGCCGTCGGCCGTGCCGTGGCCAAGAACCGCGCCGCCGGGCTGCCGACCGAATACCAGCATCTCAACATGCCGGGCGAGACGCGCTATTACGTCCCCAAGCTCCAGGCACTCAAGAACATCGTCGCTCAGCCCGAACTCTTCGGCATCACCCTCCCGGCGATTCCCAATCGGCCCTATTTCGTCACCGTCGAGAGCCGCGTTCCCCTCGACCTGGCCACCGCCGCGCGGCTGGCCGAAACCCAGGTGGACGAAATCCTCGCCCTCAATCCCGGCTACAAGCGGCCGGTGCTGCCGGGCAACGGTGCCCAGTCGCTGGTGATCCCGGCCGACAAGCTCGAAGCTTTTCTCATCAATCTGCAAAAGCACGACCCCGCCAACGCCAGCTGGAAGACCTACGAGCTGCGCGAAGGCGAAGCCCTCGAAGGCGTGGCCGACAAGCTGGGCATCTCGGCCAGCCGTCTGCGCCAGGTCAATGGCCTGTCTCCGCGCGCGCGCATCGGCACCGGTTACATGCTGATCGTACCTTCGGAAAGCGAGGGGGAGCGGATCAGTCTCGCCAGCCTGATGCCCAATCGTCCGCAGGCCGGCGCAGTCGAGCCCCCTCCCCCACCGCCGCCCCGCACCTTGATCCAGCACACCGTCGTGCGCGGCAAGAACGGCAAGCCGATGGTCGTCGAACGCAAGGTCACCGTCGCCGAGCCGAGTGCCGGCAAGGCCCATGGCGGCAAGAGCGGACGCACGCCCGAGCCCGCGGCCGGTGCCCGGGCCGGCAGCAAGGCAGGCACCGCCGCCAAGTCCGCTGCCCCTGCCAGGACAACACCCCAGGCCGCCAAGCCGGCGCCGGCCGCCTCGAAAAAACACCGCTGAGCAAAGCTCCTGCGCCGCGTCCTGCGTCAGCTGAAATGGCAACGCACGATGCGGGTCGGTGACAGCCGCCTTTCGTCGGGGTAACGCGTGCGGCACTCGTCGCGCGCTTCGCTGCAGCGGGGGTGAAAATGACATCCCGCCGGTGGATTGAGCGGCGACGGCATGTCACCGCGCATCGTCACCGTCTGCCGCGGCGCACCCGCCGTCTCGATCCGCGGCACCGCAGCAAGCAGCATCCGGGTGTAAGGGTGGCGCGGATCGCGCAGCACCTCCTCGACGCTGCCACGCTCGACGATCCTGCCCAGGTACATCACGGCCACGTGGTGCGCCAGATAATCCACGACCGCCAGATTGTGGGTGATGAACAAGTAGGACAGCCCGTATTCGGCCTGCAGATCGCGTAGCAGATTGAGGATCTGCGCCTGCACCGACACGTCGAGGGCGCTGGTGGGCTCGTCGCAGACGATCAGCTTGGGCGACACGGCCAGGGCCCGTGCGATGGCGATGCGCTGGCGCTGGCCGCCGGAAAACTCGTGAGGGAAACGATGGCGCATCGCCGGATCGAGGCCGACCCGCCGTAGCAGCGCATCCACCCGCACGCCGCGTGCCGTGGCGTCGCGCTCCACCCCCAGCGCCTGCATGCCCTCTTCGAGGATTTCGCCGACCCGCATCCGCGGATTGAGGGATCCGAAAGGGTCCTGGAAGATCATCTGCAGATCGCGCCGCAGCGGTTGCCACTCACGCGGCGAAAGGTTCAGCAAGTCGTGCTCGCCGTAACGGGCGCTGCCACCGCTGGCCGGCACCAGACTCAGCAGCGCCTTGCCGGCCGTGGTCTTGCCGCAGCCCGACTCGCCGACCAGCGCCAGGGTCTGCCCGGCCGGGACATGCAACGACACCCCATCGACCGCCTTCACATGCCCCACCACCCGGCGGAACAAGCCCTTGCGTACCGGGAAATGCACCGTCAGGGCCTGCACGTCGAGCCCCTGCCCTGCCTCCCCGTGGCGGGGGGACGGTGCCGCATCCAGTGGTGGCTCGGCAACCCAGGCCTGGCGACTGGCCGGATCGTAGAGATGGCAGCGCACCGCCTGCTCTCCCACCCCATGCAAGCCAGGCGCCTCGCTGCGACAACGGTCGTGGACCTGCGGACAGCGCTCGGCAAATCGGCAGCCGGCACGCCGCTCGTCGAGCCGTGGCACCTGCCCGCCGAGGGTTTCCAGCGCCTTGCCACGTAGCGCGGTAGTGGGCAGCGCGGCAAACAGCTTGCGCGAGTACGGATGCAGCGGCGCCCCGAAGAACGCTTCGCGCGGCCCCGTCTCGACCAGTTCGCCGGCGTACATCACCCCGACCCGATGCGCCATCCGTGCCACTACGCCAAGATCGTGGGTGATGAGCAGGATGCCCATGCCGCGGCGGCTTTGCAGTTCGGCCAGCAAATCCAGCACTTGCGCCTGAATGGTCACGTCGAGGGCGGTGGTCGGCTCGTCGGCGATGAGCACCTTCGGGTCGCCGGCCAGCGCGATGGCGATCATCACCCGCTGCTTCATTCCGCCCGACAGCTGGAAGGGGTATTCGGCCAGCCGCCGTGCCGGGTCGGGAATCCCGACCGCCGCCAGAAGCCGCTCGGCTTCGCTCCACGCCGGCTGCCCGCGCAGGCCACGATGGCGCACCAGCACCTCGCCGATCTGGTCTCCGACGGTCATCACCGGATTGAGGCTGGTGGCCGGCTCCTGGAAGATCATCGCAAGATCGTTGCCGCGCACCTCGCGCATCCGCGTCTCGGGCAGATCCTGCAAGGCCTCGCCGACCAGATGCACGGCGCCGCCGGCGATCCGTCCGCCGGCGGGCAACAGCCGCATGCAGGCCAGTGCGGTCATCGACTTGCCGCAGCCCGACTCGCCAACCAGCGCCAGGGTCTGCCCGGCCGGCACCTCGAAGCCGATGCCGTCCACCGGCCGCACGGGCCGGTCGGGGCCCCCGAGTTCGACGCGCAGGGCCTCGACCTTCAACAAGGCCGGCGTCTGCGCTTCCATGTCCAGTCTGTTCATCTCAAAGAAAACGGACCGCCAGGCGGTCCGCTCAATCGGTGATCGACGCCCCGGAGCCGACCTGCGTCGCGCCCGGAGCCGCCGGCACTCAGTGGTGGTGGCCGCCTTCGCCGTGCACGTGGCCGTGGCCGATTTCCTCGTCGCTGGCCTTGCGCACGCTCTTCACGGTGATGTCGAAGATCAGGGCGGTGCCGGCGAGCGGGTGGTTACCGTCGACGACGACCTTGCCGTCGGCGATGTCGGTGATGCGATAGATCATCTCGTCCTCGCCGTCTTCGCCCACGCGCTCGAAGGACATCCCGACCTCGATGTTGTCGGGGAACAGCGAAGCGTCCTCGACCAGCACCAGTTCTTCGTCGAATTCGCCAAAGGCATCGTCGGGGGAAAGCTTGATCTTGAGGTTCTCGCCGACCTTCTTGCCCTGCAGAGCCTCTTCGATTGCCGCGAAGATGCCGTCGTAACCGCCATGCAGGTACACCAGCGGGTGGTGACCGTCGTCGATCATGTTGCCATCCGGATCCTTGACCGTGTAATCAAGCGTGACGACCGTGTTTTTGGCGATTTCCATTTAGGTTCCTTGAGTTGAGTTGCTTTACCAGCTGAAAGACTTCCGCGGCATGTCCCCGGGGGTTGACGTCGTGCATCACGTGACGAAGCACGCCATCACTGGAAATGATGAAGGTCGAACGGCGCACGCTGCGCTTCGTCACACCATCCACCTGCGCCGTCTGCCAGACACCGTACAGCCTGCACGCCTCGCCGTCCTCGTCGGAAAGCAATTCGACCGACAGGCCGTGCTGATCGCGGAAATCGGCGTGGGTCAGGCAATCGTCGGGGCTGACGCCGATCACGATGCATTTTTCCTTCGCAAAATCGGCGTCGTGATCGCTGAAATCAATGGCCTGACGCGTGCAGCCCGGCGTGTTGTCACGGGGATAGAAATAGAGGACCACGTGGTGAGTGCCCAGCACCGAGGCCAGATCGAACATTTCCATATCGGCGTCGGGCAGGGAAAAGAGCGGGGCAGGCTGGCCTTCCACGGGCACAGCCGCTTCGGCGGAAGATTCTAACCGAGGCGCCTTGAGAACTCTACCCGAAGCGTGTTGGGGGCTGACAAGCATGGAAATCTCCTCCGCGGGGTGGGTCCGGCATGGCGGACCGCGCTGGTTGGGTAATGCGACGCGTGCTGTTCTCTTGTTGTTTTCCTGCGTTTCTTCTTGCGGCTCCCGCCTGCCTGCGCGACCTCTTCGGGAGCGGGCGTTCTTTCAAGAAATAGACTACCAGCGTCGCGGCCTCAAGCGTTTTGTCATCGGAAATTGATGTTTGTCACGCCCTGTTATCGGTGCGCTGAAAAAATGACAACTTGCCAGGAATTTATTCCTGTATATAATTACATAATACTTCCGGAGTATATCTAATGGCCGATCAGCTCACCACCCGTCAGCAAGAAATCCTGCAACTTATTCGCGATACCGTCGAGCACGAAGGACGCCCGCCGACCCGTGCAGAAATCTGCACGGCATTCGGTTTCCGCTCCCCCAATGCCGCCGAAACCCACCTGCGCGCCCTGGCCGCCAAAGGCGCCATCGCCCTCGAGGAGGGGCGTGCGCGTGGCATTCGACTGGTCGAAGCCCTCGGCCTGCCGCTGATCGGGCGCGTCGCCGCAGGCAGCCCGATCCTCGCCGCCGAACACATCCAGAGCCGCTACCACGTGGATCCCAGCATGTTCACCCCCCGCGCCGACTACCTGCTCAAGGTGCGCGGCCAGAGCATGCGCGACGCCGGCATCCTCGACGGCGACCTGCTCGCGGTGCATCGCACCAGCGACGTCCGCGACGGCCAGATCGTCGTCGCCCGCGTCGAGGACGACGTCACCGTCAAGCGGCTGGAGCGCAAGGGGCCGATCGTCCAGCTACTGCCCGCCAACCCGGACTTCGAGCCCATCGTCGTGGACACCCGTCATGCGGCGCTGGAAATCGAAGGGCTCGCGGTCGGGCTGATTCGCAGCGAGAATCTCTGAGGGCTCGGCAACCGCCTGCCGGCGCCGCCTCGCTTTCGATGCAGGGCGATCCGGCGGGCAGCGCCGGTCCCGCCCCTGCGTGTGTTCATTCCGTCTGTCGAGACCCTGCATGGCCGCCCTCGCCTCCGTCCCCGCCAGCCCGCCAGACAAGCTCGCTCACCTCGTCTGGCGAGGTGACCGGCTGGCCGCGCCGTCCGCCCCGGGGCTTTCGACCGGCCACGCCCGTCTTGATGCCGCCCTCCCCGGAGGAGGCTGGCCGGTGGGCGCCCTCACCGAAATCCTGGTGCCCCGCACCGGTGTCGGCGAACTCGCGCTTCTCCTGCCCCTGCTTGCCCGAACGCCAGCCAAGCGCTGGGCAGTCTGCGTGGCGCCACCCGAGCCCCCCTACGCGCCGGCCCTGGCCGCCGCCAGCGTGCCTCTCGAGCGTCTCCTGTTCGTCCGCGCCGACAGCCCTGCCCATGCCCGCTGGGCCGCCCGCCAGGCGCTCGACTCGCACAGCTGCGCGGCCGTCGTGCTGTGGCTCGCCGACGCAGACATGGCCGCGCTGCGCCGCCTTCAGCTGGCCGCAGAAGAAAGTGCCACTCCCCTGTTCCTGATCCGCCCCGACAGCCTCGCCAATCAGGCTTCGCCGGCAGTGTTGCGCCTTGCCCTGCGCGCCCGAATCGGCGGGGTGGACCTCCACATCCTCAAACGGCGCGGCCCGCAACTCGCCGGCCCGATCGCCCTCGACCTGCCCGGCCCCACCGGGCCACTCGCCCCCGCCGCCCTGCCTGCCCGCCCTGCCGGCGGCGCCTCCGTCCATGCTCTGGTGCGCCCTTCACCTGCCCGATCTGGCCCTGCAGATCTTCGCGCGGGGACGCGCTGACGCCGCTCCGCTGGCGATCCTCGCCCCCCATCCCCGCCAACGGGTGATGGCGGTCGATGCCGCCGCGCGGGCGCTCGGCGTCGAGCCCGGCCAGCGTCGCGCCGGCGCCCTGGCGCTCGCCCCCGGACTACGTGTGATCGACCGGGACATTTCCCAGGAACTCGCCACCCTGGCCGACCTCGCCTGCTGGGCCGGGCGCTTCACGCCATCGGTCAGCCTCGACCCACCGGCCACCCTGCTCCTCGAGGTGCGGGCCAGCCTGCGCCTCTTCGGGGGCCTCGCGCCCCTCTGCGCCGCCATCGAAGCCGGACTCGCCGAACTCGGCTTCGACGGTCGTCTGGCCGCCGCACCAACCCCGCTCGCCGCCCGCTGGCTGGCCCGCGCCGCGCCCGGCAGCCTGTTCGAAGGGGACCAACTGGAGCCCGCCCTCGATGCGCTGCCGCTGACCCTCCTTGCCGACGAGCCCGGCCTCGGCGCAGACAGCCTCGACCTCCTCGCCAGCATCGGCACGCGTCGTCTCGGCGAGATCCGCCGCCTGCCCCGCAGCGGTCTCGCCCGTCGCCAGGCCCAGGCGATCACCGATCTACTCGATCGCGCCTACGGCCGCACACCCGATCCGCGTCCGTGGTTCGCGCCGCCCGAGCGCTTTGTCAGCCGCCTGCCGCTGCCGGCCCCCAGCGAACAGGTCGAGGTACTACTGTTTGCCACCCGCCGGCTGCTCGGCGGTCTCGCCGGCTGGCTGGAAGCCCGCCATGCGGGCCTGGAGCGATTCACGCTGGTGCTGGAGTTCGAACGCCTGGGCAGCCTGCACCGGGGCATCGAACGCGAACACCGCCTCGACATCGTGCTCGGCAGCCTGTCCCGCGACATGGCGCGCTGCCAGCTGCTGGCCCGCGAACACCTCAGCCACCAGCCCCTGCCGGCCCCTGTCGACGCCTTGCGTCTTGAAGCCGATGCGCCCCGGCCCCTGGCCCCGCCGCGCAGCGATCTGTTCGACGCCAGGACCGGCGAGGACGGCGATCCCGGCCTGTTGCTCGCCACCCTGCGGGCGCGCCTCGGTGCCGACGCCGTGCGCAGCCTGGCCCCCCACCCGGACCACCGCCCCGAACACGCCTCACGCTGGGTCGAGCCGCAGCAGGTCGCCCGTGCCGGCCCCGCGCCCCTGCCCACGTCGCCGCGCCCCCTCTGGCTGCTGTCCGAACCACGCCCGCTGCCGCCTCCGCCCCCAGAAAGCCTCGTCGCGGGCCCCGAGCGGATCGAATCCGGCTGGTGGGACGGTGCCGGCGCAGCCGTGGCGCGCGACTACTACGTCATCCGCCGCCCCGATCTCAGCCTCGCGTGGGTCTTCCGCGAACGCCGTGCCCCCCACGACTGGTTCCTGCACGGCTATTTCGGCTGACCGCCGCGCTACACTACGCCGCCCATGAAATCGCCCGCCGACCTCCTCCGCCGCATCGTCGCCCTCGCCTGGCCGGTGCTGATCGCCCAGCTCTCGTCAATGACCCAGATGGTCAGCGACACCGTGCTGACCGGCCGCTACGGCACCACCGATCTGGCCGCCGTGGCGGTCGGCAGCGGCATCTATATCTCGGTGGTGATGCTGATGGTGGGCATCCTGCAGGCCGTCGCACCGACCGTCGCCCATCAGGTCGGAGCCGGCCGCAACGACGAGATCGGGCCGGCGGTGCAGCAAGGTTTCTGGCTCGCCCTCGCGCTGTCGGTGCCGGCCATGCTGTTCCTGCGCCAACCCGACTGGCTGATGCAACTCTCCGAGGTCGGGCCCGACGTGGACGCCGGCGCCCGCGATTACCTCGCGACGATCGCCTGGGGCCTGCCGGCGGCTTTCCTCTACCGCACCTTCTACGCCTTCACCAATGCACTGGGGCGCACCCGCGTGCTGATGTTCATCAGCCTCGCCACCACCGCGGTGCATATCCCGCTCTCGTGGGCGCTCATCAACGGCCATCTGGGCCTTGCGCCGCTGGGGGGCATGGGCTGCGCGGTATCGAGCGTGTGCATCTGCTGGCTGGCCCTGGCCGCCGCCCTGGTGCATGTGATCCGCAGCCCGACGTACCAGCCCTACCACCTTTTTTCCCATTGGCAGCCTCCCCGCGCCAGGGCGCTCGCCGAGCTCCTGCGCCTGGGGTTGCCGATGGGTTTCTCGAGCTTCGTCGAGATCACTTCCTTTACCCTCATCGCGCTGCTGGTGGCCAAGCTGGGCGCCACGGTGGTGGCGGGCTACCGCATCGTCGGCAATCTGTCGGCCTTGATCTACATGCTGCCGCTGGCCCTCGCCATCGCCACCCTGGTGCTGGTGGGCCAGGCCCTCGGAGCCCGCGACGGCGGCGAAGCACGGCGTGCCGCGCGGGTCGGCATCTTGGCGGCTACCGTCTTGTCGACGCTGGCGAGCGTCGCCGTATGGCTCGTGCGCGACCCGATCGTCGCGGCCTACACCACCGACCCGGCGGTGCACGGCCTGGCGATGTCGCTGGTGATCTACATCTGCGTCTACCAATTCTTCGACGCCGTCCAGACCGTTGCCGCCCATGCCCTGCGCGGCTACAAGGTCACTTTCGGGCCAATGCTGGTGCACACCGTCTGCTTCTGGGGCATCGGGCTCGCCGGCGGCTATCTTCTGGCCTTTCATGGCGTTGCCGACCTGCTGTCGCCCCAGGGCGTGGCCGGATTCTGGCAGGCCGCGGTGGCCAGCACCGTTGCAGCCTCGGTGCTGTTCGCCGCCTACCTCCACGTGGTGGCACGCAACGCGGTCTGACCCGCCGCCTCAGGCGCCCAGCCAACCCTCGCGCAGGGCCCGGGCCGGGCCCGATGCGTCGTCGGCGAGCGACAGCTTGGCCACATCGGCCGGTGCAGCACGCAGCGCGACGTCGAAGCTCATCAATTCGTCGCGCCGGAAGGCATGGATTTCTACCCGATCGCCGGCCAGCCGGCGGGCCAGCAGCTTGTCGAAATTGCCCGCGCCGACCCGGATGCCATCGAGCGCCACCAGCACGTCGCCGGCCGACAACCCGGCCGCCTGGGCCGAGCCGCCGTCGTAGACGTTGGCGAGCTTGAGCTGATCGCCGTCGGCGCTGGTGCGCACGCCGATGCCTGGGGACTCGCTCGCCGCCTCCCAGGTCAGGGTTACACCGAAACGCTGGAGCCAGGCCTGTAGCGGCAGCTCGCCGGTGCCCTCGACCACCTCGCGCAGCCAGGCGCCCAGTTCCACCCCGCCGAACTCGGCGGCCAGCGCGAACAAGCCGTCCTCGGCCACCCCCACGCCGGTCTGGCCGTGGCGTTGCCACAGGGCGCGCATGAGGCCGTCGAGGCTGGTCGCCCCTCGGCTCTCGGCCCGCAGGCGCAGGTCCAGCAGCAGGCCCACCAGCGCGCCCTTGGTGTAATAGCTCACGATGGCGTTGGGGCTGTTCTCGTCCTGGCGGTAATACTTGGTCCAGGCCTCGAAGGACGATTCGGCGACGCTCTGCTTGCGCCGCCCGCTACCCTTGTGCACCTGGCTGATGGTCTTGCCGAGCAGGCCGAGGTAGTCCTTGGCGGCGATGCGCCCGCTGCGCACCAGCAACAGGTCGTCGTAGTACGAAGTGAAGCCCTCGAAGGCCCACAGCAGGCGGGTGTAGTTCTCGTGGCGCAAATCGTAGGGCACGAAGGCTGCCGGCTTGATGCGCTTGACATTCCAGGTATGGAAATACTCGTGGCTGCACAGCCCTAGGAACTGCCGATAACCGTCGGACGGGGCTTCCATGCCCACGTGGGGCAGATCGGCGCGGCTGCACAGCAGCGCGGTGGAGGCGCGGTGCTCCAGGCCGCCATAACCGTCGCCCACCGCCATCACCAGGAAGACATAGCGCGCCATTGGCGCCGGTTCGCCGAACAGACGGATCTGCGCCTCGCAGATCGGTTGCAGATCCTCCACCAGCCGCGCCATGTCACAGTCGTGACGGCCGGTGATCGCCACCGCGTGGGGCACGCCGCAGGCGTCGAATTCGGCCAGCGAGAAACGCCCCATCTCGACCGGATGGTCGATCAGCGCGTCGTAGTTCTCCGCCGCGTAGAGCCCGAAGCCGTAGCGCTCCGCCGCGCCCGCCTCGCCCATCGCCTCGGGCAGGCTGGTGGCGACACGCCAGCCGGCGTCCTCAAGCCCCGCCGGCGGGCGGATGTCGACCCGGTGCGGCAGGTGCTCGCAGCCGTGGGCACACAAGAAGACGCTGGTGCCGTTGAAGAAGCCGTGGGTCGAATCCAGATGCGCGGTGCGCACCGACAGGTCCCAGGCGTACACCGTGTAGGTGAGCGCAACGGGGCCCGTCACCCCGGCCGGCAGCTGCCAGGTGTGCTTGTCCCGCTTGTACGCCTCGACCGGCTTGCCGCCCGCCTTCGCGGAAAGGCTCACGATGTTCTTCGCGAACTCCCGGATCATGTAGCTGCCCGGAATCCACGCCGGCAGGCTGAACACCTGCCCTGCCGGGTCGGGCTCGGCGAGGTGCAGCGTGACTTCGAACAAATGGGCGGCCGGCTGGACGGCGCGGAGGGTGTAGCGAACGGCGGAATTCATCGGAACCGGTAGCGCAGAAATCGGAAGGCGCAGATTCTAACCGCCACACCGGCCTCGCGCGCCCTCGCTGCTGCCTCATTTTTAGGCAGCAACACAAAAACCTTTCCGTAGAAGGTGTTGCAGCCCGCGCCCACAGTTTTTCCACACCCTTGCCCACGTCCGGTGGGGAAAACCCGGCCTTCGAAGCCCCTCGAGACCCCTGCCCCAAATTGAGGCTACGTGGTTTTTTCTTTTCGAATCAGTATGCTGAGTTTCCGGCGCACAGGTTTTCCACAGCTTATCCCCGGTTTTGTGTGAATAGATTAAAACTATCCAAAACGGCGTTTAAACAGAATTGCTCTATTTTTAAGCAATGGTAAAAAACCCTTTTGTGTCCGCCATATGACAGCGGACCCCACAGTTTTTCCACAGCCTTGCCCACGCTGGCTGTGGGTTTCTGCACGCTGTGGGCAAGCCCCGGCGGCCCGGATCAGGGGATGAACGGCAGCGCGATCTGATCGCTGCGGGAGACGCCGGCCGTCATCTTGCGGCACTGCGCAATGAACTCGCGCATCCCGGCGGTCACGTATTTGCGTTTGTGAGTGACGAACTGAAACTGCCGCCGCAGGTCGAGCTCGGGTGTTTCGATCGCCACCAGGCTGCCGCGGCGGAACGCCTCGCGCAGCGCCAGGCGTGAGATGCAGCTCACGCCCACCCCGCTTTCCACCGCGCGTTTGATCGCCTCGGTGTGCTCAAGCTCCAGACGCACGTTGAGGCTGCCGCCAAAGTGGCGCAGGGCCTGGTCGAAGGTTTCGCGGGTGCCCGAACCCGCCTCGCGCAGGATCCAGTCTTGCGCCGCCAGGTCGGCCAGGCTCGCCCGCCCACCCGCCGCGAGCGGATGACCGGGCGCGCAGAACACCACCAGCTCGTCCTCCACCCATGGCTCGGCTACCAGATCGGGGTGGCGGCACTGGCCCTCGATGAGGCCCAGATCCAGCTCGTAGTGCACCAGCTGATCGACGATGGTCGCCGAGTTATGCACCGACAGCTTCACCTGCGCGCTGGGATGGCGCCGCAGGAAATCGGCGGCGATCAGGGTGGCCAGGTAATTGCCGACGGTGAGTGTCGCGCCGATCTGCAGCGGGCCGAAATCCGTCTTGCGGGCCAGCAGCGTCTCGATCTCGGCGGCGTGCTCGATGAGCTGCACCGCGTGGGGCAGCAGCACGCGTCCCAGTTCGTTCAGACGCAACGCCTTGCCGATGCGGTCGAAGAGCTGGGTGTCGAACTGGCGCTCGAACTCGCCCAGCGCGGTGCTGGTGGCCGACTGGGACAGGGCCAGCTCCGCCGCCGCCCGCGACACGCTTTCGTGACGGGCCACCGCAGCGAAGATTTCCAGTTGCCTGAGGGTGTACTTCATATCTGCAAAATAGAATATCTATATCAATATAATCCATTTTACAGATTTGTTTGGCTGACTAGAATTGCTGCATCACAACATCCGCGCAGGCCCGGCCATGAGCAAACTCAGCACCCAAACCGTTCTCGAAGTCCGCCACTGGAACGAATCCCTGTTCAGCTTCAAGGTCACCCGCGACGCGGGCTTGCGGTTTGACAACGGCCAGTTCGTCATGATCGGCCTCGAAGTCGAGGGCCGCCCACTGACGCGCGCCTACAGCATCGCCAGTCCCAACTACGAGGAGCACCTGGAATTCTTCAGCATCAAGGTGCAGAACGGCCCGCTCACCTCACGCCTCCAGCACCTGCAGCCGGGCGACCCCATCGTGGTGAGCAAGAAGCCCACCGGCACGCTGGTGCTTTCCGACCTGCTTCCGGGCCGCAACCTCTACCTGTTTTCCACCGGCACCGGCCTCGCCCCGTTCATGAGCGTGATCCAGGACCCGGAAACCTACGAGCGCTTCGAGAAAGTCGTGCTGCTGCACGGGGTGCGCTACGTCTCCGAGCTGGCCTACGCCGAGTTCATCGAGCAGGAGCTGCCCGAAAACGAATTCTTCGGCGAAGAAGTGAAGCGCAAGCTGATCTACTACCCCACCGTCACCCGCGAAGAATTCCGCAACCAGGGCCGCGTGACCGACGTCGTCACCACCGGCAAGCTCTTCGAGGACATCGGCCTGCCGCCGCTCGACCCGGCTCGCGACCGCGCGATGATCTGCGGTAGCCCGGCGATGCTCGACGACTGCTGCAAGATGCTCGACGCCTATGGCTTCCAGATCTCGCCGCACATCGGCGCGCCCGGCGACTACGTCATCGAGCGGGCCTTCGTCGAGAAATAAGCCGGCGACGGCGGCAACCCGGCGGCGGCCGGATTGCCGCGCTCATCGCGCCGGCGCTTCTGCCAGCCGGGCCACCATCTGGCGCACGGCGGCGATCTGCGGCGCGTTGCGGGTGGCGTAATCGACGCCGCTGTAGCCCCACCAGTCCCAGCAGCCCTTCGGGTTGTAGAGCCAGCGCATCGAACCCGGCGCCCAGCCGCTGCGCGCCACCACCTGCGGGTACAGCACGATCAGCCGGTTGGTTTCGGCCCAAGCGTTGTAGCCCGCGCCGTCGGCAAAACGCCGGCCCAGCGCGTCTTCGCCCTGGCGGCACCCATGAAAGGCCACGTGCACCCGGCAGCCCCCCGCACGGCAGACCGCCGGAACGTAGGCGAAGCCCGTCTCACCCATGCTGATGTCGGCCGGCAGGCCGCCCGTGAAGGGGCGCTGATCGAAGACGACGAGGTGGCCCGGCTCGGGTACGGTTTTCGGGTTCAGTTTGCCGAGCAGGTGCTGGAGCAATTCGCCGGGCGCATCGAAATCCCCGCAGCGGTTGATGAAGGGCGGCGCCGATGTGTCGCAGGCATTGGGCTTGCCGTCCGACACCGAGATCATCGCGTGGCCGGCGTTGGGCAAGGCCACGAACTTGATCGACGTCGCCGGCACCCACTGCCGGTAGAAGGCCACCAGGGCATCCACCACCGGCCGCGCCACCGTGTGATCGGCGCCACCGGTCAGCACCCATACCTTGTCGTCGGCCAGCGCCGCCGGCGGGTCGATGAGATCGAGGCGGGCGCGGGACTCCATCTTGGGCTTCACGTCGGCCGGCGTGGGCGGCGGCGTCCAGCGGGTCGGCGACATGCAGTTGGCGAGCGCACGCACGGTGCTGCCTTCGGCGCAGTCGTAAGGCCCGGCAGCCAGGATGCCAGCCCCCCGAACCAACCGCGCATAGGCCACCTGGAACTGCACCGCCATGTAACCGCCCGACGAAATGCCGGACACCGTCAGCGCCGACGCGTCGGCGCCCAGCGCCGGCAGCTTCGCCGCCCCATCCGCCCAGGCCGCGCTGGCACCCAGGCCGAACCACAAGGCCATCCATCGCAGCTGCATCGTCATGCCCCCAGCAGTCGCCACACCACACCGCCCCCCGCAGCCAGCCCCAGCCCGCCAAAGGCCAGCGCCGCCACGGTGAAGCCCTTGGCCCGCAGCGCGGGTTCGCGGGCATAGCCGACGGCATACCAGACGCGCCCGAGCAGCCACAGTCCACCGAGCGCCGCCGCCACCGGGTCGCTCACGTAGGCCGCGCAGAGCCACAGGCAAGGCAAGGTCATCGCCGCCCACTCGAGGGTGTTCATCTGGACCCGGTAGAGGCGCTCGAACGCGGGATGACCGGTCACCGCCGGCGCCTGCACACCATACCGATGGCGGCCCTTGCCGACCGCGAAGCAGGTGCCGAACATCAGCAGGACGATCAGTAGCGTGACGCCGGCCGTGAGAGGAGTATCAGCGAGCATGGGACGTGTTTTTGAGTGACGGAGGCCGTAAGCTTACCGCCGCTCCGTCATACTGCGCATTACAGCGCGTCATCCCGCCCCGCCATGTTCCGCACCCTTCTGTCGCTTCTCGCCCCCTATCGCCGCCGCGTCCTGGTGGCCGCCATCGCCCTCGTCGTTGCCGCCGCCGCCATGCTTGCCGTGGGCCAGGGGCTGCGCGCCGTCATCGACAAGGGCTTCTCGGCCGGCGACCCGGCGTGGCTCGACCGCACCCTCGCCAGCATGGGCGGGCTGATCCTGGTACTGGCCGGCGCCACCTATCTGCGCTTTTACAACGTCTCGTGGCTCGGCGAACGGGTAACGGCGGACATCCGCCGGCGCGTCTTCGATCACCTGCTGACCCTGCCCCCCGCCTGGTTCGAGGCCGGTCGCACCGGCGAGGTGATCTCGCGCCTCACGTCCGACACCACCCAGATCGAGAACGTGATCGGCTCCAGCCTGTCCATCGCGCTGCGCAACGCGTTGCTGCTGGTGGGCGGGCTGGCGATGCTGTTCACCACCAGCCTCAAGCTCAGCCTGCTCACCGTGGGCGGCGTGCCGCTGGTGGTGGTGCCGATCATCCTGTTCGGCCGCCGCGTGCGCCGCCTTGCCCGCGAGAGCCAGGACCGCGTGGCCGACCTGGGCAACCGCATCGACGAGACCATCCACGAGATCCGCATCGTGCAGGCCTACGGCCACGAGGACGCCGACCGGCACGACTTTGGCAGCCTGGTCGAACGCAGCTTCGCCACCGCCCGCGCCCGCGTCGCCAACCGCGCCCGGCTGGTGGCCGCGGTGATGGTGCTGGTCTTCGGTGCGGTGGCCTTCATCCTGTGGGTGGGCGGGCACGACGTGCTGGCCGGCACCCTCACCGCGGGCGAACTCTCGGCCTTCGTGTTCTACGCCGCCCTCGTGGCCGGCAGCGTCGGCGCCCTCTCGGAGGTCTGGGGCGACCTGCAACGCGCCGCCGGCGCCACCGAAAGGCTGACCGACATCCTGCGCACCGCGCCGGCCATCGTCGCCCCCGCGCATCCGCAGGCTCTGCCCGAACCCGCCCGAGGCGCCCTGGCCTTCGAGGCCGTGCGCTTCGCCTATCCCAGCCGGCCGGACACACCCGCCCTCGACGGCTTCAGCCTCGACGTTGCCCCCGGCGAAACCGTCGCCCTGGTGGGCCCGTCTGGCTCGGGCAAAAGCACGGTGTTCCAGTTGCTGCTGCGCTTCTACGATCCGCAGGCGGGCGTGGTCCGGCTGGACGGCGTCGCCCTCACCGCCACCGATCCCCTCGCCCTGCGCCGGCGCATCGCGCTCGTGCCCCAGGACGCGGTGATCTTCGCCGCCAGCGTCGCCGACAACGTGCGCTACGCCCGCCCCGACGCCAGTCTCGACGACGTGCGCGCTGCCTGCGCGGCGGCTTTCGCCGACGAGTTCATCGCCCGCCTGCCCGACGGCTACGACACCGATCTGGGCGAACGGGGCGTGCGTCT
This sequence comes from Zoogloea sp., assembly GCF_041911615.1. Classification (GTDB taxonomy): domain Bacteria; phylum Pseudomonadota; class Gammaproteobacteria; order Burkholderiales; family Rhodocyclaceae; genus Zoogloea. The sequence continues at coordinate 36,916 of NZ_JAYROR010000037.1, forward strand.
GTCGGGCGGCCAGCGCCAGCGTATTGCCATCGCCCGGGCGATCCTCGCCGACCGCCCGGTGCTGCTTCTCGACGAAGCCACCTCGGCCCTCGACGCCGAGAGCGAGCGCATGGTGCAGACCGCCCTGGACGGGCTGATGCGCCGCCGCACCACCCTCGTCATCGCCCACCGCCTGGCCACCGTGCAGAAGGCCGACCGCATCCTGGTGCTCGACGGCGGACGCATTGTCCAGCAGGGCCGCCACGCCGAACTCGTGGCCCAGGACGGGCTCTACGCACGCCTTGCCCAGCTCCAGTTCGTGAGCTGAAACCCCGCGGCATTCGAGAAGTAATTCCTTTGTCACGCGCAACACCACCGCGCGCCACACCCAATTGCAATTTTCTGTGAATTCCTCCGCGGCCGCCCGCCCCCTCGGGCGGGGCATCATACCCGCGATGAATACTTCCCTCCGCGCCATGTCAGCGCCCCGCCTCGACGAACTCGACGCCCTCGAGTTCGGCGCCAGCCGGACCACGACCTACACGGTTGAATGCGCTGACCCTCACCGCCACGACCGGGCCGTCCGCCTGCTGATCGAGCGGATGTACGAGTGGCGCGGACTGACTCCGGTCGACACCGACCTGCATACCACCCGTCCCGACCGCATCACCCTGGTCGCATCGGACGACAGCGCGATCTTCGGCACCATCACCCTCGGCCTCGACGGCAAGGACGGCATCCTCGCCGACGCCCTCTACCCCGACGAACTGCGAAATCTGCGCCAGCGCGGCGCCCGCCTGTGCGAGCTCACCCGCCTCGCCATGGACACCCACCACAACGCCAAGGAAGTGCTCGGCGCCCTGCTGCACCTGGTTTACATCCACGGTCGCCTGCTGCACGGCGTCACCGACGTGGTGATCGAAGTCCACCCTCGCCACGCCGGCTTCTATCAGCGGATGATCGGCTTCTCGTACATCGGCGAAGAGCGCGTCTGTCCGCGGGTCAGCGCCCCGGCGGTGCTGCTCCATCTCGAACTCGCCCACATGGACGAGCAGATCGGCCTCTACGGCGGCACCTCGGACCCGAGCGTGCGCACCCTCTACCCTTATTTCCTGTCCCTCGGCGAACAGGACGCGATCCTGCGTCGCCTCAGCGCCGCGCACTGAACGCAGGGGCCCGACCCCGCCTCGCCGCACGTCCGCGCCCAGTCGGGTAAAATCGCGTCTTTGCAATTTGCCCCTCCTGGAAAGCACCCGAATGGCTCAATACGTCATGTCCATGCTGCGTGTCAGCAAGGTCGTCCCGCCCAAGCGGCAGATCATCAAGGACATCTCCCTGTCCTTCTTCCCCGGCGCCAAGATCGGCCTGCTCGGCCTCAACGGCGCCGGCAAGTCCACCGTGCTCAAGATCATGGCCGGCGTCGAGAAGGAATACGACGGCGAAGTGCAGTGGCAGCCCAACATGTCCATCGGCTACCTGCCCCAGGAACCGCAGCTCGACCCGGACAAGACCGTCCGCGAAGAGGTCGAATCCGGCCTCGGCGAAGTCATGGAAGCCAAGCAGAAGCTCGAGGAGGTGTACGCCGCCTACGCCGAGCCCGATGCCGACTTCGACAAGCTGGCCGAACTCCAGGCCCGGTACGAGAACATCATCGCCACCAGCGGCGCCGACGTGGAAACCCAGCTCGAGATCGCCGCCGACGCCCTGCGCCTGCCGCCCTGGGACGCGAAGATCGGCCCCCTCTCCGGCGGTGAGAAGCGCCGCGTGGCCCTGTGCAAGCTGCTGCTGTCGCGCCCCGACATGCTGCTGCTGGACGAACCCACCAACCACCTCGACGCCGAATCCGTCGAGTGGCTCGAGCAGTTCCTGTGCCGCTTCCCGGGCACCGTGGTGGCCGTCACCCACGACCGCTACTTCCTCGACAATGCCGCCGAGTGGATACTCGAACTCGACCGCGGCCACGGCATCCCCTGGAAGGGCAACTACTCCAGCTGGCTCGACCAGAAGGAGCAGCGCCTCGAACAGGAAGCCAAGCAGGAAGGCGCCCGCATCAAGGCCATGAAGCAGGAACTCGAATGGGTGCGCTCCAACCCCAAGGCGCGCCAGGCCAAGAGCAAGGCCCGCCTGGCCCGCTACGAGGAAATGTCCAGCGTCGAATACCAGAAGCGCAACGAGACCCAGGAGATCTTCATCCCGGTGGGCGAGCGCCTGGGTGACAAGGTCATCGAATTCACCGACGTGTCCAAGGGCTTTGGCGACAAGCTGCTGATGGACAAGGTGAACTTCAGCATTCCGCCGGGCGCCATCGTCGGCATCATCGGCCCCAACGGCGCCGGCAAGTCCACTTTGTTCAAGATGATCACCGGCCAGGACAAGCCCGACTCGGGCGACGTGGTGATCGGACCGACCGTCAAGATCGCCTACGTCGACCAATCCCGCGACTGCCTCGACGGCAGCAAGACGGTGTTCGACGAGCTCGCCGGCGGCGCCGACATCCTCACCATCGGCAAGTTCGAGATGCCCAGCCGCGCCTACATCGGCCGCTTCAACTTCAAGGGTGGCGACCAGCAGAAGCTCGTCGGCAACCTTTCCGGGGGCGAACGCGGCCGGCTGCACCTGGCCAAGACGCTAATGTCCGGCGGCAACGTGCTGCTCCTCGACGAACCGTCGAACGACCTGGACGTGGAAACCCTCCGCGCCCTGGAAGACGCGCTGCTCGAATTCGCCGGCTGCGCGCTGATCATCTCCCACGACCGCTGGTTCCTCGACCGGATCTGCACCCATATCCTGGCTGCCGAGGGCGATTCCCAGTGGACCTTCTTCTCCGGCAACTACCAGGAATACGAGGAAGACAAGAAGAAGCGCCTCGGCGAGGAAGGCGCCAAGCCGAAGCGCATCCGCTACAAGCCGATCGCCCGCTGATCGTTCCTGCGCATTTTGGCGCAGCCCAGGCCCCCGCTCCGGCGGGGGCTTTTGCTTGGCAGACAGCGGAACGCGCGACCTGAAACAAAACGCCCCCGGGGTGACCGGGGGCGTTCTGGCCGCGAGCGGCAGGCCGTTTTACGGCAGCGCGATGATGTAAGTCGCGCCGAGGTAGCTCACGCTCTGCCTCGGGTTGAGGTAGACGGTGCTGTTGTCGGAATACACGAAGGGCGTGCCGTTGTAGCCCCAGGTCCATTCGTTGAGCTTGGTGCGTTGGTGGATGAAGTCCAGGCGCACGGCCGAGTTCTTTTCGACGGCGTACTTGCCGAACATTCGAACCGTGAATTGCCGGAAGGTCACATCGGGCAAGCCGCCGGAAGTGGCCAGCAAGGTCTGGTTGGCCGCCGAGGCGCTGGCGTCGAGATCCTGCTGGTACTTGTCCTTGTCGGCACTCAGCAGCAAATCGCCACCGACGACCAAGCGGCTGCTCGGCTTGCCATTCACACCGAGGCCGAAGGTCTCGGTGCGGTTGCGCAGCGCGGCCATGTAGCCGGTCGAGTGGTCGATGTGCATGGTCTGGTCGCCCCGCGACCAGAAGCCGGTGAGCCGCCAGTCGTCGCTCAGGGCATACACCGCATCGATGCCGTAGAAGCCCATGTAACTGGCGCGCAGGCCTTTGGTGGTGGGCGCGGAGAACTTGTCCTCACCCCATTCGGCCATGAACTGCACGCTCAGACGCTCGGTGGCCGACCAGTCGGCGGTGGCCTTCAGCTTTTCGCGGTTGCGATCGACCATGGACATCGGAAAGATCGCGGTGCGACCGTAGATGGCCGCATCCGAGACGGCGGTGACGCCTGTGCCCGAGTTGGGCTGCAGCCAGCTGGAACCCGATCGGTCGCTGTTGGAATAGGCAACGGCGCCGCTGACCGTCTCGGTCATGGCGCGGCGCAGCTCGAGGCGGTAACCCGACTCCTCGGTTTTCTGGCGCAGGCCGCTGAGGCCGGCCACCGCGCTCGTCGGTACGAACACGCCCCGATCGACCGACTCGTAATCCACCCCGACGGTGGCACGGTAGCCTGCCGGCAACTGGTAGCTGGCCTCGGCCTTGCCGACCAGGCGCTTGGGCGAGTAGTTGCCGTTGGTGAAGGCCTTGGTGCTTTCGAGGTTGTAGTACTCGATGGGCGTCTTGTCGTTGCGGTCTTCGTAGCGCACGTTGGCGAGCAGCGACAGCTTGGGCAGCGGTCGGGAGGTGATGCCCGCCTGGTAGAGCGCGCTGTCCACCTCACCGCCGAAGTTGCCGCGGCCGCTCGGCGCGCCGGTGAAGGCTGCAAAACTGTCGGTCTGGGTGGCGTGGGTGAAGGCGTACTTGAAATTAGCCTTGGTGGTCGGCGTGAAGGCGTAGTTGCCGGTCAGGTAGATCTGGTGAGCCTGATTGTCGGGCGGCAACGCGATGGGTAGCTGCAGGATATTCCGCAAATCCGTCAGCGGCGTGATCGGGTTACCCAGCGGATCATTCAGATTTCCATTGATCGTCGCCCCCATCGAGGTGAACTGATTGTTGTAGAACGAGCCGTAATAGCCACCGCTCAGGAACAACTTATCGTTGGAATAGTTCAGCTTGGCCTCGAACTGTTGCGTCGTCGAGTTGATCGGCTCGGGCAGCATGAGCTGTGCGAATTGGCTCCCGACGGCGGGGATGCAGACCCCGGGGGCCAACGCGCCGGACCCGCCACTCGTCGCCGGATTCGTCGGACGGGTGCAACTGAAGCCATTGCCGAACAGGCGGGTGCCGTTCTTGTCCTCGTTGCGGAAGGTGGCCTCGAATTGCAGCGATTCGCTGAGCCACTTCTCGACGCCGACGGTGAGAATCTTGCGCTTCAGATCTAGGTTGTAGTCGCTGCCGCTGCCGGGCGTGGCGATGCGGGTTACCGTCAGCGCGTTGGTGCCGATGCCGGCGAGGCCGCTGTTGATCGTGCGCGGATCGTGCCGAATCATCTCGTTGTATTCGAGCGAGTACTTCCAGTCGCACTGCTTCTGCTGGCCAAAGCGGATTTCGCGGGTGTCCAGCCCCAGATCGCGGCCCTGGAAGGTGGTCCAGGTGCCGGTGGTGACGTCGCGCTTCACGTAATCGAGATCGAGCAGCAGATAGGTGTCGTCGCGACGCAAGCCGCTGTACTGGCCAAACCAGCTACGCTCGTTGTTGGCGCCGGTCAGTCCGGCGACACCGACGGCGGCGCTGCTGTCGGGGCGGATCAGGGCGGCAACCTCGTCGTCTTCCGCATAGGCGGAGCCGAAAGCGGCCAGCAGGGCCAGCGCCACGATCTTGAGGCTGAAACCCGGATGTGTTTTCGCGGTTCTCATGATGTTCTCCCCACTGCTCTCAACGCAGGTTGAACTGCGGAGTCGGATTGGTCGCGCTCGGGTTGTTGCTGCCGTGCACCTGGGTGTGGCAGTTCAGGCAACCGCGCGCCTGGGTGTAGTTGATGCCGGACTTGCCGCTGGCGGTGGCCGTCGGCTGCAACGGCAGCTGACCGCGCAACTGGGCGAGCTGGCCGCCGTGCGGGGTGTGGCACTGGTGGCACAGGAAGGGCGGACGGACCTTCAGCAGGCTCTCGGCGACGGTGCCGTGGGGGTTGTGGCAGTTGCCGCAATCTTCATTCACCGGTTCGTGGCTATGCACGAAGGGGCCGCGCTTTTCCATGTGGCAGGTGTAGCAGGTCTCGACGACGCTATCGCGCTTGACCAGCTTGGGCCCGACGGAGCCGTGGGCGTTGTGGCAGTCGGAACACGCCACCTTGCCTTCGAGTACCGGGTGGTGCGACGGCTTGTTGACCTGGACGCGCTGTTCCTTGTGGCAGGTGAAGCACACTTCGGGCTGGGTGCGCTTGTCGGCCACCTTGTCCTTGGCGGTGTGCAGCTGGTGGCAGGACGTGCAGGCGACATCGGCCCGCTCGTGGGCGCTGCCCTCCCAGTGGGAACGCTTGGAATCCTTGCGGTGGCAGCTGATGCACGCCTCGTTGCGCGCAGCCACGGGCGTCTTGGCACCCTTGGTGAAGCTGCGGTCGGTGGGCGGACGTTCTTTCAGCTTGGCCGGATTGTTGACATGGAGATCGCTCTCGCCGTGGCAGTTGGTGCAACTGGGCGCGCGGCCGTCGGCGACGGTGCCGTGCTTGGTCTTGCCGATGTGCAGGAGCTTGGCGTCGTCGGATTCATCGTGGCAGGACGTGCACTTGGCGTCGCCCTTGAGCACCAGATCCTTGGCGGGCGGCTTGGCGCCCGGTGCGGAAGGCGCATCCGCGGCCAGTGCAGTCGAGCTGCCGGCCAGAGCCCCGAGCAATGCGCACGCGGCGAACAACTGTCGCAAGAACTTCATTTTCGATCTCCCTTTTACTGCTGATGCTGGCCGGAGTGCCCTGCAAGATGGGCACCCCGCTGTGCTGGCTTACTTGCCGAGGGACAGGATCCAGTCGGTCAGATTCTTGATCTCGGCCTTGTCCTTGGTCTTGAGGATCTTGTGCTCCTCTTCCTTGCCGTCTTCGAACTTGACCATCTCGCCGGAGGTGAGGTGATGGAGCAGCTTGGCCTCGGCGTCGGCCTTGCCCTTGAGCGACTTGGAAATTTCGGTCAGGGACTTGGCTTCCTTCTTCTTGTCGACGGCGTGGCACTTGGTGCAGCCCTCTTTCTTGGCGAGCGCCTGGGCGGCATCGGCATCCAGGGCCAGCGCGTCGGCGGACAGCAGCAGACCGGCTGCGCACAGGCCGGAAATCGAGGCGGCAAAGGCAAACTTGCGGATCTTCATGTCGGTTTCTCCTTGTGGGGCGTTATTGGTTTGAAAAATCAGTGCTCGTACCAGCCGGTGATCATCATCTTGAACAGGCTCGAGACCTTCGGCCCCATCGTGCCGAGGTAGATGTGGCTCACCATGAAAAGCAGGATCACGGCCGCACCCAGGTAGTGAACGAGCGCGACGGGCAGCAGGCCGTCCAGGCCGAACAGCGTGTCGGGGGCGAACTGCGGGTAGAGGAAGATCAGCCCGGTGGCGATCACCACCGGCAGCACGAGGTACATGATCGACCAGTAGGTGATCGCCTGCAGCGCGTTGAAATTGACCTCGGGTGTCGGCGGGAAGGGCTCGGCCTCACCCTTGAAGATGCCGCCGCCGTAGTACTGCATCTGCTTGATGCAACGCCCGAGGATGCCGGGCGGCTTGGGGATGTACTGCCACCAGTTGCCGGTGACGATGTTGCCGATCACGAAGGCCACCCACAGCCCGGCCAGGCACACGCCAGCCACGTTGTGGATGCGCGCGGCCAGCGAGAACTCGACCAGCGGCAGGTTGGGGTCGGAAAAATGCAGGCTGATCCCGGTCACCGACAGCACGATGATCGCGAGAGCATTGCTCCAGTGCCACAGCCTGATCCACAGGGGCAGCATGAAAACGCGCTTAGTCATGGTTCTTCCTCCGGCGCAGGCTGTTCATCAGGGCACGCACGAGGCCGTGGCCGACCACCCCCACCACCGTCGCCGCGAACAGGCCGATCAGGATCATGTCGAGGGTAGGGTTGCGGGTCGCGCCCACCACGTAGGAATTGCTCAGGATCACGCTGTTGAGGAAGCCGTACTTGTGCTGCTCCTCCTTCGCCAGATGGCGATACAGGCGCGCGTTGAGCGAACTGTTGGCGCTATGGCAGGTGGCGCACTTCTTCTCCGCCTTGTCCTTGTTCTGGATTTCGTGGGAGAGCGACAGCTTGTCGTCGGTCGGCGTGTGGCATTCGATGCAGCGCACCGCCTTCCAGTGCAACCGGGTGTTGGGCAGCCAGTCGTGGATGTCGTCGATGGCCGGCCGCTTCTTCTTCTCGGGCGCCATCTTCGCGAAGGCGATGTCGGAGTCGTGGCAGTCGAGGCAGATCTTGTTGTCCTGCGCGACGATCTTGTGTGGATCGCCCAGCTTGGCGGCCAGGGTCATCACATGGGGGTCGTGGCAGGTGGCGCAGGTGAAGCGGTCGCTGAGGTTCTCGGCGTGCACCGACTTGTCGAACTGACGCTCGATGCGCATCGCCTTGCGGGCGTGGCAGTCCTGGCACTCGGCCAGGTCTTCCTTGGCTTTGGGGGCGTGGGGATGATCGTCGTAGCCGTCGCCGTGGCACTTCGAACACGCCATCTGGCCGTGATCGGAGACCGTGTAGGTACCCGGATCGACCAGTTAATTGCGCAGCTTCTTGATGTCGAGACCCTCTTTGGGCGGCTGCTTGAGCCCCGCCTCGGAGTGGCACTTCAGGCATTCTCCGTTGGCCGCGCGAATCTTCGCCAAGGCCTCGGGCGTCGGCGGGGGATCATCGGCGAAGGCCGGTGCTGCGACCGCCAGGGCCAGCAAAGCCACGACACGCCACGCATTTTTTTTCAGCTTGTCGAACACGTCGACTCCTCAGGCTACGAACCCGACGAATCATCGACCCATGAAATTGCGACAAGATGTTTCAGTATCCAAAAGTGCAGAGGTCTTGACCAAGATCAAGCTCCGGGGCGGTTCTCGACGCGTTTTACCAACACCGGAAGCGCTCCCCGCCGGCTATTCCAGCACCTCGACCGGCATTCCGACGCGGATTTCCCCGCTGCCTTCGGCGATCACGTTCTGCCCGAAGATCACGCCCGCGGGCGCCTTGCGATAGGTGGCCAGGGTACGCAGCGGCTCCTGGTCGCGGCCCTTGGTGCCATCCTCGGGATCGACGGTGGTGAAGACGCAGCGCTCGCAGGGCTTGGTGATTCGAAAGTTCACCTCGCCGATCCGGATGCGCTGCCAGCCGTCCTCGGCAAAGGCCGCCGCGCCCGACACCACCAGGTTGGGACGGAAGCGCTGCATCGACAAGGCACGGCCGACCCGCCCGGACAGGTCGTCCAGTGAAGCCTCGCCGATCAGCAGCAGTGGAAACCCGTCGGCGAACGACAAGGGCACGGCGGGGGCCACCTTCACACGCCGGGCGGTCGGGGCACCCGTCCACAAGAATTTGAGCGGCGTGCCCAGGTAATCGGAAATCCACGCATCGGCCGCCGCCGCACCCTGCCGGGCCGGAAAATTGTCGCCCCACACCGTGGTGTCGATGGCGTCGGTGAAGGCCGCGTCAGGGACGAACAGATCCGCACGCCCCGGCGTCGAAAGGGTCACGCCGCCCGCAACCGGCGTCGCGTCGACCAGCACCAGCCGCGGCTGCTGGCGGCCGGTGACGAAATGGCCGTCCGGCGTGGCGACCATCCAGTCGCGGTCGAAGGGCAAACCTCGCGGGCCGACCGGGCTGCGATCGAGCGCCTGGCCGCGCATCGACTTGACGGGGTAACGGTGAAGGGCGGACAGGACGGGTGATGTGCTCATGGAAAGCCTCGGCAGACTGACGCAGTCGGGTTGGGAATCGCAAAAGCCATTATCCTTGCGACTGACGGCGCCCGGCAAGCGTCCGCGCCGCGACCGCACCTCATCGCACTGGAATCACAATGACTTACGAAGAACACCTGGACGAAGTGACCACCCTGATTTACGAGCGCTTCGGACTCAGCGAGGCCGCTGCCATCAAGCTGGTGATGCGCGCCCAGGCCGACGGCTACTTCAGCGACCACGACGACGATCCGTCGATCTGCACCCAACTGCGCGCCGAGCAGGACGCCAAGCGCGTCTTCAAGCAATACGGCAAGCCCGCCGAGCCCGAGGCGCCGGTCAAATCCCGTCGCCGCCCCGGTCCGCCGCGCTGAAGGCCCGACGATGATGCGCCGCTCGGGTGGCTTGCCGCTGGTCCTGGGCGCCCTGCTGGGGATGCCGGCCTGCGCCGGCCCGACGGCGGCGGCGCCACGGGGGCCGGCGGTGATCGTCGGCTTCGGCGAAGCCATCAACCCCGCGGCGCCGGCCACCCTCACCCTCCTCGCCCAGGCCAGCGGCGCCGGCGTCCGGCTCGTGGCGACGATCGCCCCGCACAGCGCCGCCTACCAGCTCGACTGCCCGCCCGCCGATCCGGACTGCAGCCGGGCGCTCGCCGCGCTGCGCGTCCATCCGGCCGTCCGCACCGTCGATCTCGATCAGAAAAAGGGTTTCCGATGAAAGCCGCGCTCCACTTCTGTACCGCCTTCCTCGGTCTCGGGTTGCTGGCCGCCGTCCCCGCGCGCGCCGACACCGCCGCCGAGGCACGGGTCATCGTCAAGCTCAAGGCCGCTTCGCCGCTCAAGCAGATCCAGGCCGCCAACAGCGTGCAGCGCCTCGGCCAACGTCTGGGCATCGCCGCCCAGATGGTCGGCCAGCCCGCGCCCGACCTGCACGTGATGCGCGCCAGCGGGCTCAGCTCCGACGCCCTCGCCGCCCGGCTCGCCCGGGAAGCGGACGTCGAATATGCCGTGCCCGACCGCATCAAGACCATTCGCGCCGCGCCCAACGATCCGCTGTTCGCCAACCAGTGGTATCTCCAGGCCGCCGGCCCCACCCAACCCGCCGCCACCAACGCCCTCGCCGCCTGGCAGCTCAGCCCCGGCAGCGCCGGCGTGATCGTCGCCGTCGTGGACACCGGCGTGCGCCTCGACCACGAAGACCTCGGCGGCAAGCTGGTGCCCGGCTACGACTTCATCACCGACGACCTCCTCTCCGGCGACGGCCAGAGCGGTCGCGATGCCGACCCTTCCGACCCGGGCGACTACCTGTCGTCGGCCGATCTGACCAACGCCGCCCTGCGCAGCCTGTGCGGCAACCCGAGCACCACCCACGGCAGCTCCTGGCACGGCACCCAGGTAGCCGGCATCGTCGCCGCCGAGAGCAACAACGCCCGCGGCATCGCTGGCATCGGTGGCGCCAGCCGCATCCTCCCGGTGCGCGCCCTCGGCAAGTGCGGCGGTTTCGACTCCGACATCATCGCCGGCATGCGCTGGGCCGCCGGCCTGCCCGTCACGGGAGTTCCCACCAACCCCAATCCCGCCCGGGTCATCAACCTGAGCCTCGCCGGCGCTGGCACCTGCAGTGCCGCCTACATCGACGCGATCGGCCAGATCCGCGCCGCTGGCACCCTCGTCGTGGCCGCCTCGGGCAACGAGACCAGTCCCGTCGAGGAGCCTGCCAACTGCCCCGGCGTGCTCGCCGTCGCCGGCGTCCGCCACACCGGCACCAAGGTCGGCTATTCGAGTTACGGCGCCGAGGTGGGCATCAGCGCGCCGGCCGGCAACTGCGTCTACACCGGCGCCGGCCAACCCTGCCTGTACCCCTTCATCAACACCATCAACTTCGGCACTTACGGCCCGACCGCCAATGGCTACACCGGCATCCACGACGTCACCATCGGCACCAGCTTCGCGGTGCCCCTGGTGGCCGGCACCGCCGCGCTCATGCTCGCCGCCAACCCCGCCCTCGGCGAGGCCGAGGTCGCCACCCGCATCCGGCGCAGCGCCAGCCGCTTTCCGGTCGACCCGACTCTGCCGACGTGCCCCACGGTGACCGCCGACGGCCAGTGCAACTGCACCAGCAGCACCTGCGGCGCCGGCATGCTCGACAGCGCCGCCGCGGTGGCCGCAGCCATCGACGGCAGCGCCCTCAACCCGGTCGCGCGGATCACCCTGCCCGACTCGGCCCTGGCCGGCACCGCCCTCACCCTCGGCTCCGGCGACAGCGCCGCCGCCACCGGCGCCACGCTGGTCGCCTGGAAGTGGAGCCAGCTCGGCGGCCCCGCCACCGGCACCTTCGGCGCCGACACGCCGAGCACCACCTTCACCGCCCCGATCGCCGGCGACTACCTCCTGCGCCTGACCCTCACCGACAGCGCCGGCCGCAGCAGCGCCCAGGACGTCACCCTGACCGTGCTCGACGCGCCGGTCCAGCCCAGCGGCAGTGGCAGTGGTGGCGGCGGTGGCGCCCTCGACCTGACCAGCCTCGTCGCCCTGCTGGCCGGCGCCGCCTTCACCCTCCACCGCCGTCTCCGCTGAGCCATCGCCATGAAACGCCGCCCCGCCCTGCTCCAGCTCTCCCGCGATCATCACACCGCGCTGGTCCTGGCCAAGCGCATCGCCGCCGCCCACGACGACGACGCCATCGACGCCCTGATCGCCACCGTCCCCGGCACCTTCGCCCACGAACTGGAGCCCCACTTCCAGGCCGAGGAGGGCGACCTGCTGCCGCGCCTCCAGGCCGCCGGCGAAGCCGCGCTGGTGGCCCGCACCCTCGACGAACACCGCCTGCTGCGCGCGCTCGCCGCCCGCATCGGCGCAGGCGACCGGGCCAGCCTCGCGCCCTTCGGCCTCGCCCTGCACGATCACGTGCGCTTCGAAGAGCGCGAACTCTTCGTCACCGCCGAACGCGTGCTGCCCGCGGCCTTCCTCGACTTCGCCACCTGACGGGCGCCGCGCGGGACGCCCCTGAACGGCATCCCGCGCCTCAAGTAGGGCTTGCATCTATAACTGTTTATTTTTACAGTTAACGGATGCCCGATGTCCCGCCTCCGTTCGCCGAGCTTTACGCCCGCTCCAGTTTCAGCTTCCTCACCGGGGCCTCCCACCCCGAGGAGCTGGTTCACCAGGCCGTCGCCTACGGCTACCACGCCCTCGCCATCACCGACGAATGTTCGATGGCAGGCATCGTGCGCGCCTGGGCCGCCTGGCGGGAATACCCCGAGGGCACCCTCAAGCTCATCGTCGGCACCAGTCTCCGCCTGGCCGACGGCCCCTGCGTCGTCCTGCTCGCCACCGACCGCAGGGCCTACGGCCGCATCGCCAGCCTCGTCAGCCGCGGGCGCAGGGCCGCCGACAAGGGCAGCTATCACCTCACCCGTGCCGATCTGGCCGACGGCCTGCCGGACTGCCTGGCCTTGCTGGTAGCGCCGGACAGCCTTGCCCCCGCGCCGGCCCTGGCCGACGATGCCCGCTGGCTCGCCCAACGCTTTCCCGGCAAGGCCTGGCTCGCCGCCCCGCTCCACCTCGGGCCCGACGACGACACCCGGCGCGACGCCATCGCCCGGGCCGCCGCCGCGGCCGGCGTTCCGGTGGTCGCCACCTGCGCGCCGTTGATGCATGTCGCCAGCCGCCACCGCCTCGCCGACGTGCTCACCGCCCTGCGCCACCGGGTCAGCGTCGACGAAGCCGGTTACCGCCTCGCCGGCAATGCCGAACGGCGCCTGCAGCCCCGCGCGGCGCTGGCCCGTCGTCATCCGCCCGAATGGCTCGCCGAGACCCTCGCCATCGCCGCGCAATGCACCTTCTGCCCCGCCGAGCTGCGCTACGAGTACCCCGAGGAGATCGTTCCCCCCGGCGCCACCCCGGCCAGCCACCTGCGTCATCTCGTCGCCCAGGGCCTGCAGGCGCGCTATCCGCCCGGGCCCGACGGCCAGGATCGGGTGCCCACCGACATCCGCCAGCGCGCCGGGAAGGAGCTCGCGCTGATCATCGAGCTCCGCTACGAGGCCTTCTTCCTCACCGTCGAGGATATCGTCCGCTTCGCCCGCAGCCAGGGAATTCTGTGCCAGGGGCGCGGCTCGGCGGCCAATTCGGTGGTGTGCTTCGCCCTCGGCGTCACCGCGGTCGACCCGGCCGAAGCCACCCTGCTGTTCGAGCGCTTCGTCTCCCGCGAACGCCAGGAACCGCCCGACATCGACGTGGATTTCGAACACGACCGGCGCGAGGAGGTCATCCAGTACATCTACCGCAAATACGGCCGCGAGCGCGCCGCCCTGGCGGCCACGGTGATCCGCTACCGCCCCAAGAGCGCCCTGCGCGACGTGGGCCGGGCCCTCGGTTTCGACCCGGGTCAGATCGACCAGCTCACCCGCCGCCTCGCCTGGTGGGACGGCCTCCAGGTGGCGCCCGAGCGCATCCGCGAGGCCGGCCTCGATCCGGCCAGCCCCCGGGTGCAACTGCTGCTCGAACTCGCCAACGAACTCGTCGGCTTTCCGCGCCACCTCTCCCAGCACGTGGGCGGCTTCGTCATCTCCCGTGGGCCGCTCGCCGAGCTGGTGCCCGTCGAGAACGCCGCGATGCCGGGTCGCACCGTCATTCAGTGGGACAAGGATGACCTCGAAGCCCTCGGCCTGCTCAAAGTGGACGTGCTCGCCCTCGGCATGCTCTCGGCGATCCGTCGCAGCCTGGCGCACATCGCCCGCTGGCGCGGCACGCCCTTCGGCATCCTCGACATCCCGCGCGAAGAACCGGCGGTCTACGACATGCTCTGCCGCGCCGACGCGATGGGCGTCTTCCAGGTCGAATCCCGCGCCCAGATGAGCATGCTGCCGCGCCTGCAGCCCCGCTGTTACTACGATCTGGTCGTCGAGGTGGCCATCGTGCGGCCGGGGCCGATTCAGGGCGGGATGGTCCACCCTTACCTCGACGCCCGTGCCCGGGTCGCCCGCCAGGAACCCATCGTCTATCCCCGGCCCGAGATCGAACCTGTGCTCCGGCGCACCTACGGCGTTCCCATTTTCCAGGAACAGGTCATGCAGCTCGCCATGGTGGCCGCCGGCTTCAGCGCCGGCGAGGCCGACCAGCTGCGCCGCGCCATGGGCGCCTGGGGCCGCAAGGGCGACCTGCTGCGTTACCAGGCCCGGCTCACCGCCGGCATGCTCGGTCGCGGCTACGCTCCGGCGTTTGCCGAGGCCCTGTGCCGGCAGATCCAGGGTTTCGGCAGCTACGGTTTCCCCGAATCCCACGCCGCCAGCTTCGCCCTGCTGGTCTATGTCTCGGCATGGATCAAGCGCTTCGAACCCGCCGCTTTCCTGTGCGGCCTGCTCGACAGCCAGCCGATGGGCTTCTACGGCCCCGCCCAGCTCATCCAGGACGCCCGCCGCCACGGCGTCGAGGTCCGCCCCCCGGACGTCCAGGCCAGCGACTGGACCTGCACCCTGGAACCCTCCGGCGCCGACCCCGCCCGCCCCGCCGCGCGCCTCGGCCTGCGCCTCGTCAAAGGCTTCAACCCGGAAGCCGCCACGCGCATCGCCCGCGCCCGCGAAGCCGGCCCCTTTACCCGCGTGGATGAACTGGCCCGTCGTGCCCACCTGTCCACCGCCGAGCTGCGCACCCTCGCCGCCGCCGGCGCACTGGCCAGCCTCGCCGGACACCGGCGCCAGGCCTGGTGGGCCGCCGCCGGCAGCCAGGCCGCGCCGGGCCTGCTCCACGACGCCCCCATTCCCGACGCCCCGCCCGATCTCCCGGCCCCCGCCGAAACCCAGGACGTCATCGCCGACTACGCCCGCCTCGGCTTCAGCCTCGGCCGCCATCCGCTCGCCTTCCTGCGCAGCCGCCTTGCCGACGAGCGCTTCCTCAGCGCCGCCGAAATCGCCGACTGCCCCGATCGCAAGCTCGCCCGCAGCGCCGGCATCGTCACCTGCCGACAGCGTCCGGGCACCGCCAAGGGCACGATGTTCGTCACCCTCGAAGACGAAACCGGCTGGATCAACGTCATCGTCCGCCCCGAACTCCTCGAGGCCGAACGCCGCATCCTCCTCGGCGCCACCCTGCTCGGCATCTACGGGCAGATCGCCCGCCAGGGCAGCGTCGTGCACCTGCACGCCAAGCGCATCGTCGACCGCTCGGCCCTGCTCGGCAGCCTGAGCCCCCGCAGTCGCGACTTCCACTGAGCCCATCCGGAACAAATCGGCGCGTCGCTGCGAAAAACCGCACGGGATACGCCGCACCCCATTCCGTCCGGGCGGCCCATGCGCATAAAATCCGTCGCCGCGCCCATGCCGGCCACTCCCGACTTCGCCACTCCCGGCTTTCACCCGCCCACGAAACACGCACCCGATGATCTGGCTCGACAACGCGAGAATCGCCGCCATCCTGGCCGTGGTCATCCTCCACAGCGCCGTCAGCGGCGTGGTCGACACCGACCTGGGCTCCGGCTACTGGTGGGCCGGCAATCTCTACAGCGCCTTCAGCCGCTGGTGCGTGCCGGTTTTCGTGATGATCAGCGGCGCCCTGCTGCTCAGCCCCGCCAGGCAGGAGAGCCTCGGCACCTTCTATCGCAAGCGGATGTCCCGCGTGTTGTGGCCGTTCCTGTTCTGGTCGGCCTTCTTTCTCGGCTGGACGCTGGTCAAGGGCATCGCCAAGGGCAAGCCGCCCGCACCGGGCCTGCTCGCCCTGCGCTTCGCCAGCGGCGAGCCCTACTACCACTTGTGGTTCCTCTACATGCTGATCCCGCTCTACCTGTTCGTGCCCTTCCTGCGCAAGGTGGTAGCCCACGCCTCGCGGCGCGAACTCGTCGTGCTCACCACGATGGGCTTCGTGCTGGCGGCACTCGCCCTGATCCACAGCCGTCTGCACGCCCAGTCGGCGAGCTTCTTCCCCGTCTGGTTCCTGTCCTACCTGCCGTACTTCCTGCTCGGCCATCTCATCGCCAGCGACACCCGTCCGGTGTCGCCCGCGCTGGCCTGGAGCGGCTTCATCGGCTGCAGCCTGCTCACCGCCGCCGGCTGCTACGCCCTGGCGAGCCGTGCCGGCCTCGCCAACGGGCTGTACTGCTACGACTACCTGTCCGTCACCGTCATACCCATGTCGGCCAGCGTCATGTATCTGCTCAAGACGTGGCAGCGCCCGCTTGCCGGCCCCGGCGCCACCGGGCGGATCGCCGGCCTCACGATGGGCGTCTACCTGATCCACCCGCTGTTCCTCGAAATCCTGCAACGGGTCGGCCTCGGGCCGCTGGACTTCCATCCCGCCGCGGCCATTCCGCTGGTTGGACTGGCCGTGTTCGGTCTCTCGCTGATCGCCGCCTACCTCCTCGACCACCTGCCGGTGCTGCGCCGGACACTCTGAGCCCCGCCTGGCGCCTCCCGATGCCGCGATCCATTTGGTATCGTTCGGCGATGCCACACGAGGAGGAGCCAACCATGAACCAGAACAAGAGCACGTTCGTGCGCCCCCAGGGGCGCAACACCGGCAAGGTCGTCAGTGCCGCCGACGCCGTCAAGCTGATCCGCTCCGGCGACACCATCGCCACCACAGGTTTCGTCGGCATCGGTTTTCCCGAAAACATCGCCATCGCCCTCGAGCAGCGTTTCCTCGACACCCGCGAGCACGACCCGCAAGGCCGCGGCAAACCCGAGGGCCTCACCCTCGTCTATGGCGCCGGCCAGGGCGACGGCAAGGATCGCGGCCTCAACCATCTGGGCCACGACGGCCTCGTCGCCCGCGTCATCGGCGGCCACTGGGGCCTGGTGCCGCGCCTGCAGGAGCTCGCCGTCGCCAACCGCATCGAAGGCTACAACCTGCCCCAGGGCGTCATCACCCACCTGTACCGCGACATCGCCGCCGGCAAGCCCGGTACCCTCACCCGCGTCGGGCTGGGCACCTTCGTCGATCCGCGCCACGGTGGCGGCAAGGTGAACAGCCGCACCACCGAAGATCTCGTCCGCGTCATGGAAATCGACGGGGAGGAATACCTCTTCTACAAGGCGTTCCCGATCAGCGTCGGCATCATCCGCGGCACCACCGCCGACCAGGACGGCAACATCACGATGGAGAGGGAAGCGCTCACCCTCGAAGCCCAGGCCATCGCGATGGCCGCCCACAACAGCGGCGGCATCGTCATCGCCCAGGTCGAACGCGTGGCCGAATCCGGCTCGCTCAACCCCCGCCAGGTCAAGATTCCCGGCATCCTCGTTGACTGCGTGGTGGTGGCCGAACGCCCCGAGTGGCACATGCAGACCTTCCGCGAGCAATACAGCCCGGCCTTCTCGGGCGAGATCCGGGTGCCCGTCACATCCCTCGAACCCATGGAAATGAGCGAGCGCAAGATCATCGCCCGCCGCGCCGCGATGGAGCTGACCCCCAACGCGGTGGTGAACCTCGGCATCGGCATGCCCGAGGGCGTCGCCGCGGTGGCCACCGAGGAGCGCATCCTCGATCTGCTCACCCTCACCGCCGAACCCGGGGTGATCGGCGGCATTCCCCAGGGCGGCCTCAACTTCGGCGCCGCCGTGAACACCGCCGCCATCATCGACCAGCCCAGTCAGTTCGACTTCTACGACGGCGGCGGCCTCGACATCGCGATCCTGGGCCTCGCCCAGGCCGACGCCCAGGGCAATCTGAACGTCTCCAAATTCGGCCCCAAGCTCACCGGCGCCGGCGGCTTCATCAACATCAGCCAGAACGCCAAGAAAGTGGTGTTCGTCGGCACCTTCACCGCCGGCGGGCTCGAAGTCGGCCTCCAGGACGGGCGCCTGAAGATCCTCGCCGAAGGCCGCGCGCGCAAGTTCGTCGGCCAAGTCGAGCACCGCACCTTCAGCGGCCAGGAAGCCCTGCGTCGCCAGCAACCGGTGCGCTACGTCACCGAACGCTGCGTCTTCGAGCTCACCCCCGACGGCGTCGAACTGATCGAAGTCGCGCCCGGCATCGACATCGAACGGGACATCCTCGCCCACATGGATTTCGCGCCCGTCATCCGCGGCACCCCGCGGCCGATGGACCCGCGCATCTTCCAGGACGGGCCGATGGCGCTGCGCACCGACATCACCGCCGTGCCGCTCGAATCGCGCTTCCAGTTCGACGACGCGCAAAACATCTTTTTTGTCGATTTCGAGAGCCTGGCCCTGCACGACGCCGCCGACATCGAACGCATCCGCCAGATCGTCGAAGCGCGCCTTCTGCCCCTTGGCCGCAAGGTGCCGGTGATCGTCAATTACCACGGCTTCGATATCCGCGAATCCCTCATCGACGCCTACGCGACGATGATCGAGGGCCTCATGGAAACCTGCTACAGCCGCGTAACCCGTTATGCCACCAACACTTTCCTGAAAGCCCGGCTGGGCGAGGCGCTCAGCGCCCGCCATCTCGCCCCGGGGATCGTGGACTCCGCCGACGAGGCGCGAGCGCGGCTCGCCGACGGCGCATGACGCTCGCACCGGAACGACTGTTGCTGCAGTGCAACATACAGTCGTTCGAACTGCGATTTTTTGAGGTCTGTCACTTTTTGCGGCAGTTGCCTGTGATATTGTTTTCCGCATGAGTTCTCGACCGGCAACCGACCGGCGTCTCTAGGCCCAAAGTACAAAATTCGTGGAGGAAGGATCAATATGGCTACCAAGCAAGAACAGCAACTGAACGAAATCCAGAAGAAGAACCTCGAAGCCGCCATGCGTCTGGCTCAGCTGTCCATCGAGAACTCCCAGCGCATCATGGAACTGCAGGTTGGCACCGCCAAGTCCCTGTTCGAAGAAGGCGTCGCCAACGCCAAGGCCCTGTCCGGCGTCAAGGATCCGGCCGAAGCCATGAACCTGCGCACCAGCTACGCGCAGAGCACCACCGAAAAGATGCTCGCCTGTGCCCGCGAGATCGCCGAGATCACCGCCAAGACCCAGGCCGAAGTCGGCAAGATGGTCAGCGAGCAGCTCACCGGCGGCGGCGCCGACATGTTCGAATCCATCCAGAAGATGTTCAAGGGCATGCCCATCGGCGACCACAACGCCCTCGGCACCATCCAGGGCGCCATGGACACCGCTCGCGCCGCCTACGAGCAGATGACCAAGGCCTCCACCGAAGCCTTCCAGGCCTTCACCAAGATGGGCGCCAAGAAGTAATCGCACGGCTTCTTCCGCATCATCGAAAACGGCACCTTCGGGTGCCGTTTTTGTTTCTGGGCGCGCCGCGCCGATACCCGAAAAATCATCTGATTCCTCATCGACCGCGTCGAATCACACGCCCGTAACCTCCCGGAAACACTGCAATGCGATAGTTCGGGCCCCAAGATTTCCCCTTCACCCGTACCTTTCCGGAGGTTTCCGCAGCATGTTGAAACCAGTATTTCTCGCCGTGGCCGCTGCCACTGCGCTCCTCGCCGGCTGTGGCGGCAACAGCAACAACAGCAGCTCCGCCGACGCACCCAAGAACGTCATCTTCTTCCTCGGCGACGGCATGGGCATGACCACCCAAACCGCCGCCCGCATCTACAAGGTGGGTGAAGACGGCGAACTGACGATGGACACCCTGCCCGAGTCCGCCTTCGTCAAGACCTACTCCAACAACGCCCAGGTCACCGACAGCGCGCCCTCGATGGCCGCCTACATGACCGGCGTGAAGATGAACAACGAAGTCATCTCGATGACGCCGGAGACCTCCGCCTTCGACGCCACCGGCAAGGACTACCTCTCCGGCACCGACAGCACCTGTCCGACCAGCGGCAACGGCACCGCCGTCACCACCCTGCTCGAACTGGCCAAGAAGGCCGGCTGGAGCACCGGCGTGGTCACCACCACCCGCGTCACCCACGCCACGCCGGCCGCCACCTACTCCCACATCTGCCACCGCGACGGTGAGAACGCCATCGCCGCGCAGGTCGTGCCCGGCGGCACCGGCACCGGCATCAACGCCTACAACACCGCGCTGGGCGACGGCCTCGACGTCCTGATGGGCGGCGGCCGCCAGTTCTTCCTGCCCACCGCCGCCGGCGGCAAGCGCACCGACGGTCGCGACCTGACTGCCGAGTTCGTCGCCAAGGGCTACACCTACGTCAAGAACAAGACCGAATTCGACGCCGTCGCCGCCAGCGACAAGACCCGTCTCGTCGGCCTGTTCACCAGCAGCCACATGAGCTACGACCTCGACCGCGATCCCGCCGTCGAACCCAGCCTGGCCGAGATGACCACCAAGGCCATCGACATCCTGCAGAAGAAGGGCAGCAACGGCTTCTTCCTGATGGTCGAAGGCGGTCGCATCGACCACGCCCTGCACGAAACCACCGCCAAGAAGGCGCTGCAGGACACCGTGGCCTTCGACGACGCCATCAAGGCTGCCATCGACAAGATGAAGCTCAGCGACGCCGATCTGAAGAACACCCTGATCGTCGTCACCGCCGACCACGACCACACCCTGGTCCTGAACGGCTACGCCGCCCGCACCGGCGCCACCACCGCCAGCAACCCGGGCGTGCTCGGCTTGCTGAAGAACTTCGTGAACGGCGCCCTGGGCACCGACAGCGGCGGCAACCCCTTCACCATCATCGGCTTCGGCAACGGCGAAAACCGCCCCGCCAACCGCGGCGCCCTCACCGACGCCCAGGTCGCCGACAAGGCCTACCACCAGGAAGGCGCCATTCCGATGGCGGCCGGCAGCGAGACCCACGGCGGCACCGACGTCTTCCTCGGCGCCATCGGCCGCGGCGCCGAGAACTTCACCGGCGTCATCACCAACACCGAAGTGTTCAACCTGATCCGCAAGTCGGTCGGCCTGTAAGCGGAGAGCCCACGATGAAAACCCACTTCAAGACCTGCGCCGCCGCCATCGCCCTGATCGGCGCGGCAAGCTCGGCCCTCGCCGCCGGCGAAGCCACCAACGTCATCTTCTTCCTCGGCGACGGCATGGGCCCCACCACCGTCACCGCCAGCCGCATCTACAAGTACGGCGAAGCCGGCGCACTGACGATGGAAAGCCTGAAGCGCACCGCGCGCATCAAGACCTACTCCAACGACGCCCAGACCACCGACTCCGCGCCGTCGATGGCCGCCTACATGACCGGCCTCAAGATGAACAACGAAGTGCTCTCCATGAGTGCCGACACCAAGGCCTACAACGGCACCACGCCTTACGTGAGCGGTGCCAACAGCACCTGCCCGGGCACCGGCAACGGCACCGCCGTGCCCACCCTGCTCGAGCTGGCCAAGGCCGCCGGCAAGTCGGTCGGCGCCGTGACGACCACCCGCGTCACCCACGCCACCCCGGCCGCCACCTACGCCCACATCTGCCACCGCGACGGCGAGAACGACATCGCTGCCCAGTTCGTGCCCGGCTCCGGCAAATACAACGCCGCCCTCGGCACCGGCGTGGATGTACTGCTCGGCGGCGGCTGGCGCTTCTTCGTGCCCAACACCGTCAGCGGCGGCAGCCGCACCGACGGCCAGGACCTCACCGCCAAGCTCGTCGGCGCCGGCTATACCTATGTGAACAGCGGCACCGCCTTCAAGGCCCTGCCCGCCAGCACCACCAAGCTGGTCGGCCTGTTCAACCGCGACCACCTCAACTACGAGCTGGACCGCGCCAAGCCCGCCAATGCCATCGACGAGCCCAGCCTCGCCGACATGACCCAGAAGGCCATCGAAATCCTCCAGAAGAACGGCAAGGGCTACTTCCTGATGGTCGAAGGCGGCCGCATCGACCACGCCCTGCACGGCACCAACGCCAAGCGCGCCCTCGAGGACACCATCGCCTTCGACGACGCCATCAAGCGCGCCCTCGGCATGGTCGACCTGAAGAACACGCTGATCGTCGTCACCGCCGACCACGACCACACGATGACCTTCAACGGCTACGCCCACAAGGGCAACCCGATCCTCGGCAAGGTCACCGACATCAAGCAGACCACCGTCCAGAAGACCCCGGTGCTCGCCAAGGCCGCCGACAACCTGCCTTACACCGCCCTGGTGTTCGGCAACGGCGGCGGCCCCCGCAAGGCCGTGCGCGACGACCTCACCAACGTCGACACCGCCGACGACAACTACCTCCAGGAAGTGGGCGTCAACCTGGGCTCGGCCGGCTCCGAGACCCACGGCGGCGGCGACGTGATGCTGTTCTCCACCGGCGCCGGCAACGCCGGTTTCAAGGGCACGATGGTCAACACCAAGGTCTTCGGCCTGGTGAAGTCCGCCATGGGCCTCTGAGCCCCCGGCACGCCCGTATCGATCCCAAGGGTTTGACGACGAACCGACGTCGACATGCCATTTCACCCGGCCACCTCCGTGGCCGGGTCTTTTTTTCGATCACCGCCCCACCCAACGCGCGGCCGGCCCGCACCGCCTGCGCCCGACACGTCATGCACAAGATCCTGATCCGCACCCTCTGCGGCGCCCTCATCGCCACCGCCGCCCACGCCGACGACCTCGCCCTCAAGGTCGAACACGAAACCGTCGCCCTCGGCGCCGACGGCGTCACCCGCATCACCCGCTTCGGCGAGCGCCTGATCCGCCGTGACAACCAGAGCTGGGTGGCCCGCATCCTGCCGCCCGGCGCCCACGAAGAAGCCGACCACCAGGCCGGCGGCAAGACCCACAAGCACATGGACGTTTCCGCCGCCTCCCGCTGGGTGCAGCGCGGCGAAGACGGCAAGCTGCGCGTGCGCATCGTGAACGGCCACGAAAAGATGATCGTCGACGTCGCCCCCGTCGATTACGCCAACATCGGCTTCGATGGCCGCTGGACCACCGCCGCCCAGCTCCTCGACCCCGAGCAGATCAAGCGCATGAAGCCCATTCCGCGCAGCGCCCCGGCCGGCGCCCGCTGGTACGAAGGCGGCACCCGCGACGCCAAGGTGCAGGTACTGTGGGACGAAAGCGCCCGCTACCCGCGCCGCATCGAATCCACCAACGCCAGCGGCACCCAGCGCGCCACCCTCACCGCCACCCGCGAAGCCATGCCCGCCACCCTGCCCTGGGCCACGCTCACCGGCTACGCCCAGAAGGAATACTCCGACCTGCTCGACTGAGCGGGCACCACGCGGTGCGCGGCGGCCCCGCGCCGGCTATCATGCCGCGGAGCCCCTCCCGCCCAGCGCCGCCATGCCGATCCACGACGCCCACCCGCCCCACGCCCACAGCCTGCTCGAAGACATCCAGGCGATGCTCATCGGCTGCCTGTTCACCGCCCTCGGCGTGGTCCTGCTGCGCGAGGCGCGGCTGCTCTCCGGCGGCACCACCGGCCTCGCCTTCATCGGCCACTATCTTTCCGGCTGGCGCTTCGGGGTGGTGCTGTTCCTCATCAACCTGCCGTTCTACGTGTTCGGGCTGCGGGCGCTGGGGCTGCGCTTCACGGTCAAGACCTTCTGCGCCATCGGCCTGCTGTCGCTGTACGCCGAGCTGCTGCCGGGCCTGGTCGGCTTCCGGCACCTCGACCCGCTGTTCGCCGCGATCATGAGCGGGCTGCTGATCGGCATCGGCATCCTCATTCTGATCCGCCACGGCGCCAGCCTCGGCGGCGTCGGCGTGCTGGCGATCTACCTCCAGAAAACCCGCGGCTGGCGTGCCGGCACGGTGCAGATGGGCTTCGACAGCGTGATCCTCGCCCTCGGTCTGCTGGTGGTGTCGCCGGCCCAGGTCGCCCTCTCGGTGCTCGGCGCGGCGGCGCTCAACCTCGTCATCGGCGTCAATCACCGGCCCGACCGCTACCACGGCTTCTGAGGCGGCCGGCGCGGCTTAACCGCAGCGCAACATTCCACCGTTATCTTCCACGTCATCCCGACTTACGGCGGCGCCACGCGCCGGCTTGTTCCCGTGGCCATGGCGTTCCTTCCGCTACCCCATCCCGATTTCCGCTTCCTGCGCCTGTGCGCCGTCCTGAGCGGCCTCGTGCTGCTGTCCGCCTGCACGCCGCGCCAGCTCGTGATGAGCCAGTTCGCCGACGCACTCGCCAGCCAGGAAAACGCCGCCGAGGACGACCTCGAACTCGCCCGCGACGCCGCCCCCTACCACCTCAAACTCTCCGAATCGGTGCTGCGCCCGCAGCCCGCCCACGCCGGCCTCGCCGCCGCCACCGCCGCCGGCTTCACCCAGTACGCCTACGCCTTCGTCGCCTTCGAGGCCGACCGCCGCGAGGCCACCGACGCCAAGGCCGCCCAGCGCCTGCGCGAGCGCGCCGCAAAGCTCTACCGCCGTGGCCGCGACCACGCCTTGACGGCCCTCGAAGCGCGCCACCCGAACCTGCGCGCGGCCCTCGCCGACCGCGCCGCGCCGATCCGGCTGCGCGCCGACGAAGTGCCGCTCGCCTACTGGGCCGCCGCTGCCTGGGGCGGGCAGATTTCCCTCTCCAAGGACGACCCCGACACCGTGGCCGACCTGCCCCTGGCGATCCGCCTCGCCGGCCTCGCCTATGCCACCGACCCCGCCTTTGGCGACGGCAGCCTCGCCAGCCTGATGGGCAGCTTCGAAACCGCCCGCCCGGGCGGCAGCCGCGCCAGGGCCGAGGCCTATTTCGACGAGGCCCTGCGCCGGGGCGATGGCCGCAGCGCCGCCGCCTTTGTCGCCAAGGCCGAAGGCATCGCCCAGCCCGCCGGCGACAAGGCCGCCTTCACCGACCTGCTGGGCCAGGCCCTGGCCGTGCGCGACGCCCCCGACAGCCCCCTCACCCTCTCCAACGAAGTCATGCGCCGGCGCGCCCGCTGGCTGCTCGACTCGGCCGACGATTTGTTCTGAAGGAAACCTCATGCACAAGATCGGCGAACGCCTCTCCCCGCACCTCGTCTCCCTCATCGGCCTGCTCCTCGGGCTGTTGATCGGCTTCTTTGCCGGCCCTGGCCACGCCGCCGGCAACCAGCTTCGCATCGGCACCCTGGCCCCCAAGAACTCGCTCTACCACCGCCAGTTGCTGGAAGTGGGCGAAGCCTGGCGCGCTGCCCAGGGCGAAGGCGCCAAGTACGTGGTGTATCCCGACGGCAGCCAGGGCGGCGAGACCGACATGGCACGCCGGATGCGCATCGGCCAGCTGCAGGGCGCCCTGCTGTCGGTGGTCGGCCTGCGCGAGATCGAGCCCTCCATCGCCGCGCTGCAGAACATGCCGCTGCTGTTCAGGAGCTGGGACGAAGTGGACTACGTGCGCGAGAAGCTGCGCCCCGGCATCGAGAAGAAGTTCGCCGACAAGGGCTTCGTGGTGCTCGCCTGGGGCGACGCCGGCTGGGTGCGCTTCTTCTCGAAAGATCCGGCGGTGCGCCCCGACGACTACCGCAAGATGAAGTTCTTCGCCTGGGCCGGCGAGGCCGAGCAGCAGGACATCATGAAGAGCCTCGGCTACACCCCGGTGCCCCTCGAGACCAGCGACATCCTCCCGTCGATCCAGACCGGCATGATCACCGCGGTGCCGGCCACCCCCTACTTCGCCCTGGCCAGCCAGATCTACGCCACCGCCCCCCACATGCTCGACATCAACTGGGCGCCCATCGTCGGCGCGCTGGTGGTCACCCGCAAAGCCTGGGACGAGATGAGCCCCGCCGCCCAGGACGCCCTCAAGGCCGCCGGCGCCAAGGCCGGCCTGACGATGCGCACCAAGGCCCGCCAGGAGGTGGACGAAGCCGTCGAGGCCATGAAGAAGCGCGGCCTGCAGGTGCACAAGCCCACCCCCGAGCAGATGAAGGAATGGAACGAGCTCGCCGACAAGCTCTACCCGCGCATCCGCGGCAAGATGGTGCCGGCCGACACCTTCGATGAAGTCATGCGCCTGCTCAAGGACTACCGCGCCGGCAAGCGCTGATCGAAGCCGCAGCTCGGCACGCCGGGCGAAAACTTGCACGGTTTCAAGTTTGACCTGGACGCTTGCACGACAAAGGTGCGTCCTTGCAAGTCCGACTTGCAGAAAGTCCAAGTCGAACTTCAAACGATGCAAGTCGGACTTGCGAGAATGCACCAAATAGATGCATCGATCCAAGTTCGAGGAGGAACACTCCATCTCCGACTTGGGACCTTCCAAGTCCGCGATCGACGCGTGGTGTGCGAATGAATTCGCACCTACAAAAAACCTTCCTCCGCGACCAACGGCATACCTCTGCAGGGGCGAACGCGTCCGCCGGCGGAGGTCGATAAACCCACCGCCCGACACTCGATACGCACCGTCCGAATGAAGTCGCGCCCACCGCGCCAGCAACACGACGACCTGCCGGATTTCAACGCGAGCCGGGCAAACGAATCCGCCCGGCCAAAACCCCCACCGCCCCCATGCGCCGACTGCCCCCTATCGACGAAGCCATCGCCTCCACCGCGCTGGCGCTGATGACCCTGATCCCGCTGGTCGAGATCGCCCTGCGCCCGCTGCACGGTAAGGGCATCGCCAACGCGCCGCTGATCGTCCAGCACCTGGGCCTCGCCCTCGCCATGTTCGGCGCGATCCTCGCCGAGCGCGGCGGCCACCTCACCAGCCTCGGCAACAGCTTCGCGTCGGCCCGCAACCCGCTGCTGCGCGCCGTCGCCAACCACTTCGCCAAGGGTGCCGCCGCCGTGCTGTGCGGCGCCCTCGCCGCGGCCAGCTGGCAGTTCGTCGCCAGCGAAATCGACGCCGGGCGCGAGCTGGCCTACGGCGTGCCGGTGTGGGCGATCCAGACCACCCTGCCGCTGGGCTTCGTGGCGCTGGGCATCCGGCTCGGCAGCCGCTGCGCCCGCGCGGTCGTCGCGCGTGTCCTGCTGGGGCTGGCGCTCACCGCCGCCGGCTTCGCCTTCGCCCTCCACTTCGACGGCGCGCAACTGCCGCTGGGCCCCTTCGCGGTCGCCCTGCTGCTGGCCCTGCTGGCCGGGGCGCCGATCTTCGCGGTGCTGGGCGGCCTGGCGCTCGCGCTGTTCTGGTCGGAAGGGCAGCCGCTCGCCTCGGTGCCCCTCTCCCACTACCAGATCACCGTCAATCCCTCGCTGCCGGCGCTGCCGCTGTTCACCCTGGCCGGGCTGGTGTTCGCCCGCAGCGGCGCCGCGGTGCGCCTGGGCGCGCTGTTCACCGCCAGCTTTGGCGGCGGCGCCATCGGCTCGTCCATCGCCGCGGCGCTGTTGTGCTCGTTCTTCACCGCCTTCACCGGCGGCAGCGGCGTCACCATCCTGGCCCTGGGCGGCCTGCTGCTGCCGCTCCTCAAGGACGCCGGCCTGCCCGAGAAGCGCGGCATCAGCCTCGTCACCAGCGCCAGCGCGCTGGGCGTGCTGCTGGCGCCGTCGGTGCCGCTCATCATGTACGCGATCATCGCCCGGGTGCCCATCAACACCATGTTCCTGGCCGGCGTGCTGCCGGCGCTGGTGATGGTGGCCTTCCTGCTCACCGTCGGCGGCTACCTGCGCCGCGACGGCATCGCCGCGGGCGAGCGCCCAAAGGCCGACTTCGCCGCCGCACGCAAGGCGGCCTGGGCAGCCCGCTGGGAGATCGTCGCCCCGGTGGTGGCCATCGGCTCCCTGGCCAGCGGCCTCGCCACCCCCACCGAGAGCGCCGCCCTCACCGCCGCCTACGCGATCCTCACCCAGGCTGTCGCCCACCGGGAGCTGGACTGGCCGCTGCTGCGCCGCTGCCTCGCCGACTGCGCCCAGGTGATCGGCGGGGTGATGCTCATCCTCGGCATGGCGCTGGGGCTCACCAACTATCTGGTGGATGCCGGCATCCCCGACGCGGCGGTGGAATGGGTACAGCAGGCCCTGCCCAGCAAGCTCGCCTTCCTGGTGGCGCTCAACCTGTTCCTGTTCGTGGCCGGCGCGCTGATGGAGATCTACGCCGCCATCGTGGTGCTGGTGCCCCTGCTGCTGCCGGTGGCGCTGAGCTACGGCATCGACCCGGTGCACTTCGGGGTGATCTTCCTGGCGGTGATGGAGATGGGCTTCCTGTGCCCACCGGCGGGCATGAACATCTTCTTCGCGTCGGCGATGTTCGCCAAGCCGATCCGCGAAGTGGCGGCCTCGGTACTGCCGGCGCTGGCCGCCATCTTCCTCGGCGCACTGGCGATCTCGGCCTCGCCGTGGCTGGCGACGTGGCTGCCGACCGCGTTTGGCTGACGTTGTCGTCCGCTCCCATTCTGTAGGAAAGCGCCTCACCGCAGGTTAAGTCGCGGCGGTGGCCACTGTTCAAGAAGGCGATGCGGCGGAACAGATCCGCTCGTCGCCTTGCTCCGCATCAGGTCAGGCCCTGGCGATCCAGCACATCGATCACCACCGGGACGGGCTACGCCTCGCGTCCTTCTGCGCCTTGTGACGCCGCGCGTGCAATGCCCGACTCCCGTCATCTCACACCCAGTGCTTGATACGCGGCGAATCGATCCGGTATCCACACCATGCAGCGCGGCGTGCATATACCTCGCACCGTACGCCCACCGAGCGCCCCGATAGCGCGTTCCGATCCGCGCCAAGCCCTGCGCCGCAGCACCAGCCCGCCGTGCCCCCGAGCCCTTGTGGCGACCCGACAAGACGCCCTACAGCAACATTTCTCTTTCAGGTGAATGTTCTGTGCTCTATAACATTTTCATATGCAGCCATTTATTTTTTGCATATGAAATGACCCAAGATGGCACGTGTTCACGGCTCCGTTTTTTCCGTTGTCCCGTCAGAAAGTAGAAGTCCATGTGCTCACCTCGCCATCACCCACCTTGTTGCGTCACCCTCAGGCGCCGGATGGAATGCGCGGTCTTACTGCTCATGACAGCGTGCTCTCACATGTATGTATCGCCCGATGGCACCCATCACGTCATCGGCTTCGTGCATCTCGCGCTTCCTGCAGCCAACCCGGCCATCCCCTGGGGGGGCGAATCCCTGCGTGTGCAGTCCCTGGGAATTACGGTGAGTAGCGGCAGTGAAAGTCGCGCTCTGGTCATCGGCTACAGCGATGTCACCCACGTGGCGGTGCGCGAAAACACCTGTTTCGCCCCCGGATTCACGCTCATGGCAACGCCGACAGCCACCCCAACCACCACAGAGAAGGGAGAAAAATGATGAACAGTCGAGCTGAAACCTGCCGGCCGGCCATCGTCGTGCTGGCACTGACGCTGGGGGCGTGTGCATCGCCACGGGAGAACGCCATCTTCGTGACGAAGACTTCATTGTCCGTGATTGACATGGAGAGCATGCCGGTGAGTGTCACTGTGGCGTTTGATCGGACGGAGGGCTACATCGGTCCGCGGTTTAACGACGGAAATATATATCCGGTCGTGGGATACCTCGAGGCAACAGGACGGGGCTTGAGCCGGGATGTCAAGCAGACCTACGCGACGGGTTGCGCGGCAAGAATGCTGACCAAACCAGAAGCGCCGAAAGCGCCAGAGTGCAACCACGATGTACGACCGGTGCCACAAGAAAAACTGCCGGTAATGTTCTTCGCCACGTCCACGACGCTGGGGTTGAAGATTGCCCTCCAGGCCGCAAGCTTGACCCCGGAGTCCTTCACCTTTGGCTACAAACGCAAGGAAGCCTCCATCATCCCGGTTGATGAGACTCGCCAACCATCGGTTCTGGCAAGTCTCGACACCACGGGAGCCGCGGTTATTCGTGTCAATGCCCCCAGCTCAACAGATGCGAAAGCCTCTCCCCCCGCAGCCAATAGCAACTCACCGGCGGGGGATGCCCCCAACCCGGCCTTCTTTACCCTGACACAATTCTTCGCAACCGGGGTAGCTGCCGAGCAGCTCGCCTTGTCGAAGGGTGTGAGCGATACGTTCAAGTCACGGGCCGAGACCGCGGTGGGCGAAGTACAGATGTACAAAAATACGCAGGGCGAACAAGGTCGAATCGCCCTCGACACGCTCGCCTGCTTCTCTCATGTTCCGGATGCGAGCCTGTCACGGGTCTGGAGCGATGTGGAATCCCAGAAGGTGTTTGGAGACAGAGCGCCGAAATTCCTGAAGACCGTTCGCGCCACCGGCACCCCTCCTCTCGCTCAACGCCAGACTTACGCTGAATTCATGACCACCCTGGATGCCGCGTCGCCGGACTACACCACCACGCTGAAGGTACATCGAGCCACGGTCTGTGCCCTCGGGAGTTAACGCCCCTTCCCCAAAAGGAGACAACATCATGAAAAACACCGTTCTGTGCACGGCATGTGACGAGGAAGCCGCTCGCCTGAAAAAACAAGGTTTTGTCGTCGATGGTTGTACCCCCATTCCCGGCCATCCGGATATGTGCGAATTGAGCTATCGCGACCCAGGCGACGAATCAACCACGGCCACTTCGAGCAACGTAAAAAAAACGATGGCCACGGCGGTGGCAACACCGGCGACACACTCAGCAGACTTCAGCGGCCGCGGCAGTCCCCTGACCCAGGACGGACTGAGAGGCGCAGCTTCGAGCTTGGGCGTGAATCTGCCGGCGCTATGGGCCGTCATGACGGTCGAGACGAGCGGCTGCGGTTTCTTGCCGGATCGGCGTCCGAAAATTCTCTTCGAGCGCCATGTTTTCCATAAGCTAACGAAAGGCGTATTCGACGCCGAGGCCCCGGATATCAGCAACGGCAAACCGCGTGGCTATGGGAAAAAAGACGGCGCGTTTCAATACGAGCGTCTGAACCGCGCTATCGCACTGGATCGCACAGCGGCGCTGCAAAGCGCATCGTGGGGCCTCGGGCAAGTGATGGGCTTCAATGCAGGCGCTGCAGGCTATGCAGACGTGGAGACGATGGTCAGCGCGATGAGCCAGACCGAGGATGCGCACGTGCTCGCAATGGCTCATTTCATTGAAGCGCACGGGCTCGCCAGCAATCTAAAGAACGAAGATTGGGCTGGCTTCGCGTCAGGCTACAACGGCAAGGGCTTTGAAAAACATCAATACGACCAAAAGCTCAAGACCGCATTTGCCCGCTACAGCGTGGGTCCACTGCCTGATCTGGATGTGCGCGCGGCTCAACTGTTTCTGAGTTACGGTGGGTATAACCCCGGCACGGTAGACGGATGGTTCGGACCGAGCACCCAGAAAGCAGTGATGCAGTTCCAAAAAAAATCCAACCTGCCCGTTTCCGGCAAGCTGGACGACCCCACCTTGCTTGCGCTGAGTCAGATCACTTAGTCTCCACCAGGACGGCGGCAGTTGATGCACTGCCGTCTTGGATCAGGCCCCGGGCACCCACCGACCCATGCGACGCACGGTGACGGGTATTTAGCTGCCCCAACGGGCGGCGGCACTGTCGTCCGTCTCACGGGCGTCCACCCAGCGGCCGCCTTCCGGCGTGTCCTCCTTCTTCCAGAACGGCGCGCGGGTCTTCAGGTAGTCCATGATGAACTCGCAGGCCGCGAAGGCGTCGCCGCGGTGACTGCTCGCCACGCCAACGAACACGATGCGCGCGCCCGGCTCGAGCCGCCCGAAGCGATGGATCACCCGCACCGCGTCGAGCGCCCAGCGCCCCTGGGCCTCGACGACGATGGCCTCGAGCGACTTCTCGGTCATGCCGGGGTAGTGCTCGAGGGTCATCGCGCAGACGGCGCTCCCCTCCCCCGCCACCTTGTCGGCGCGCACCAGGCCGACGAAGCTCGCGACCGCACCCACCTCGTGACGCCCGGCGGAGAGGGCGGCGATTTCCGCACCGACATCGAAGTCGGCTTCCTGGACACTGATCCGGTTCATGGGGACCTCGATTGGCTGCTAGTCATGGGGCAAGCGGACTCGCCCCGCGTGGGTCGGAGCCCGTAGCGGGGGCTCAGCCGCCGGTGACGGGCGGGAAGAAGGCGATCTCGTCGCGGTCGGCCACCGCCGCATCGGGGCCGGCCATTTCCTGGTTGATCGCGACGCGCACGTTGCGCCCTTCGCCCAGCGCCTCCCACACCCCACCGCGCCGGGCGAGGTGGGCGCGCAGGTCGCCGACGGTGGCGATGCTGGGCTGAAGGGTCAGGGTTTCGTGGGAATAACCGAGGGTTTCACGCAGGCTGGCGAAGTACAGAACCTTGATGCTCATGTCGGACGACTTACGAAAGGAGTTCGGAGTAAGGAATGAAACGGACCGGATCGCCGGCGGCGATCGTCTGGCCCGGGGGGTTGTCCACCAGGCCGTCGGCCCACACGGTGGAGGTCAGGACGCCGGGCCCCTGGTTGTCGAACAGGGCGACGCGACCGTCGTCGCCGATGCGCGCGCGCAGGAACTCGCGGCGGCGGTCGGGGCGCGTCCAGTCGAAGCCCGCCACCAGCGGCAGGGTGCGCGGCAGGCAGGATTCGACGCCCATCGCGCGCAGCACGAAGGGCCGCACCAGCATCGCGAAGGTGACGAAGCTCGACACCGGATTGCCGGGCAGGCCGATGAAGGCCGCGCCAGGCCCGCCGGCCGGATCGTTCACGTGGCCGAAGGCGACCGGTTTGCCGGGCTTCATGGCGACCAGCCAGAGGTCGAGTCGGCCCTCGGCAAGCACCGCCGGGCGCACGTGGTCTTCTTCGCCCACCGAGACGCCGCCGCTGGTGACGATCAGATCGTTGCTGGCAGCGGCCTGGCGTAGCGCGGCGCGCGTGGCGTCGCGGCTGTCGGGCACGATGCCGAGGTCGCTCACCTGGCAGCCCAGGGCTTCGAGCAGGCCGCGCAGTACGTAGCGGTTGGAGTTGTAGATGGCGCCGGGCGGCAGCGGTTCGCCGGGCATCACCAGCTCGTCGCCGGTGGAAAACAGCGCGACGCGCAGGCGGCGGAAGACCGGCAGGGTGGCGCAGCCCACCGAGGCGGCGAGGCCGAGCATCTGCGGCTGCAGGCGCTGGCCGGCGACGAGCACGCTGGCGCCGGCGCGGATGTCCTCGCCGGCGCGGCGAATCCACTCGCCGGGCCGGGGCACGTGGTCGATGGTCACGCCGTCGCCGTCCAGGCTGCACAGCTCCTGCATCACGATGGCGTCGGCGCCCGGCGGCACGGGCGCCCCGGTGAAGATGCGCGCGGCGGTGCCACGGGCCAGCAGGTGGCCGACGCTGCCGGCGGGAATGCGCTGAGCGACGGTGAGGCGGGCGCCCGGCGCAGCAACATCGCCGCTGTGCACCGCGTAACCGTCCATCGCGGAATTGTCGAGGGGCGGCACGTTGAGGGACGACACCTGGTCAATGGCCAGCACGCGGCCCAGGGCCTCGGCGGTGGGCACGGATTCGACATCGCGGACGGGCGTGGCGGCAGCCAGCAGCGCCGCCCGCACGTCCTCGAAGGGACGCATGGGATTGCTCATATCAAGCCCTGGTGTTGGAGGATGAAATCGGCCACGCGGGCCGGGTCGTTGAGGTCGAGGCGCGGCAGCGGCGCATCGAGCGCCACGTCGCTGGCGATGGCGACGATGGCCGGGTTGTCGGGATACTGGCGCGGCTTGCCGAGGGCCGGGCGATACACCTCGAGCTTGGGAATCTGCACCGCCTTGAAGCCTTCGACGAGCACCAGGTCGCACGGCGACAGGTGGGCGAGCTGGGCGTCGAGATCGGGTTCGGGGGCGCCGCGCAGTTCGTGCATCAGCACCCAGCGTTGATCCGAGACGAGGAGGATCTCGCTGGCGCCGGCCTCGCGGTGGCGCCAGGAATCCTTGCCCGGCTTGTCGATGTCGAAGCCGTGGTGGGCGTGCTTGATGACCGACACGCGCAGCCCCCGCGCGGTGATCGCGGGGATGACCTGTTCGATCAGCGTCGTCTTGCCCGAGCCGGACCAGCCGGCAAAGCCGAAAACCTTCATGCCGCCTCCGGGTGAGCGCAGGGCACCGCGAGCACCGGGGCGAAGCCGCCGCCGGGGGTGCGGAAGTTGGTGGTCTGGCCGCGGTAGAGGCGTGCGGTGACGAGCTGGACCTCGCCCCGATAGACGTAGTTGCGCAGGTCCATCTTGAGGGCCACCGTTTCGCCGTCCACCGCCAGATGGCGTTCGGAGGGCGGCACCAGCGCCTGGGCGATGTAGTCGCCGGCGAGGATGTCGTCGAAGACCCGGCGGGTGAGCTTGTCGCCCCGGTACGCACCGCGGCTGCCGAAGCCGCTGGCGGGCTTGAAGAACAGGCCGCGCCGACGCGCCCAGAAATCGGTCGCCGCGGCCGGGTTGACGGCTTCGGTGCGGGGCACGCCGGCGGCGATCGTGGCGATGTCGGCCTCACTCGCGCCGAGGCGGCGCAGCGTGGCGGCGTCGGAAAGCAGCACCAGGTTGCGCTTGTCGGCATACAGAGCATGGGCGCGCGGGTGCGGCGTGATGACCGCCGAGCCGGCGTCCCAGGCCGCGCGCAGGGCGGCATGGGCGGGTTCGTCGAAGGCGAAATCGGTGAGGCGGTTATAGACGAGGTCGACCCGCGCGCCGTGGAGGGTGAGCCCGGCCCCATCGTGGACGAGCTCGGACGGGTCGCAGATCCAGGCCTGGATGCCGTGTCGCTCGAAGAGGCGCTGGAACAGCAGGAATTCGGGCAGCAGGTACTGGCCCTGGGGGGCGTCGTCCACGATGGCCACCGTGGCGAGCGGGGCGTCGCCCCGTTCGGCCTGCCATTCGGCGCGGAACATGGCCACGAAGGCCGTCTCGATGTCGGCCGGGCCGTGGACCTGCATGGCCGCCATCGCCGCCTCGACCTCGTCGCAGCAGGCCCGCTGGGCGCGCCCGAGGATGGCGGCGAGCAGTCCGCCGCCGGCGTTGGTGTTGATCTCGATGAGCTGCGGCCCGCCGGCCGACAGGTGGAAGTCGTAACCCAGGAACACCCCCGCGGCACGGCTCGGGCGGCGAGCGCTGGACGGGGCGCGGCCGAGCACCGCGTCGGCCCAGGCGGGCAAGGCGATCACCCGCTCGATGGCGGCGATCAGCGCGGCCATGCGCGCCACGTGGTCGGCGGAGACGAAGGTGAGGGATTCGGCGAACAGGTGCGGCCGCGATTCGGCGAGCATGGCCTGCAGCGCCCCGTCCCGCGGGTCGCGGGCCAGCGCGGCGAGCAGCGCCTGACGGTCGAGGGAGACGCACTGGCAGCCGGCGTTGAGGGCTTGTGCGGCATCGACACAATCGTGCCCGGCATCGGCCAGACGGGCGATGCGCTCGGCGGGCGACGACGGCGCGGGCGTGGTCGGAACGGGCGTTTTCGGGGCGGTCAAGGACGGCATCGGTGCAAGTGTTCAGGCGCAGGATTGTAGCAGCGGGGGCAGACCGGGTTGATTGAAGACGCGCCACTCAGGGATGCGTGAAATCGGCGCATCGATGCGCAGTGGCGGCTCATGGGTGCGTGTCCGCAAGCCATCGCTGCGTCGTGGCTGCTCATGCTTGAGCGGCAGGCAGGCATCGATGGGTGGGCGCCGCCCACGCATGAGTGAATTTTGCTCATCGATGCGCCGCCGCAACCCATCGGTGAGGCGCGAAGATTCATCCATGACACGCTTTTACCCATCGATGGGCGGGCTGTCCTTGATCGATGCTTGATCGGCAAAAAACGCCGGCGTTCAGCCCTGACGCGCGGCGGGCGGCGGAAGCTGTTCGAGAAAGTCGACCACCTCGGCCTCGACCTTGCTGCGGCGCATCGGCGGCAGGCTCTGCCAGACGCGGCGCCCGTAGGGTTTGGTGAGCATACGCGGGTCGCAGATGGCGAGCACGCCCTTGTCGCGCTCGGTGCGGATCAGGCGTCCGGCCCCCTGCTTGACGTTGATGACGGCCCGCGGGAGCTGGTAGTGCATGAAGGGGTTGAGCCCCGATTTGTTCATGTGCTCGATGCGCGCGGCGAGCACCGGATCGTCCGGCGGCGCGAAGGGCAGCTTGTCGATGACGACCACCGAGAGCGCGTCGCCGGGCACGTCCACCCCCTCCCAGAAGCTCTGGCTGGCCACCAGGATGGCGTTGCCGAGGCGGCGGAAACGATCCAGCAGCTCCGAACGGGAGCCCTCGCCCTGGATCAGCAGCGGGAGATCGAGCTTGTCGCGCTCGAGGGCGTCGGCGATCAGCTCGTGGATGCGTCGCATCGCCCGCAGCGAGGTGCACAGCACGAAGGTGCGGCCCTGGGCGGCGCGGATCAGCGGTATCGCCACCTTGGCCACGGCGTCGGGGTATTCCGGGCTGTTGGGCTCGGGCATGTTCTGCGGCGCGTAGAGCATGGCCTGGGCCGGGTAGTCGAAGGGCGAGCCCCACACCGCGGTTTCGATGGGTGGCTCCACCCAGTTGAGACCGAGCTCGCGGCAGTAATGCCCGAAGTCGCGCCCCACCGCGAGGGTGGCCGAGGTGAACACCCAGGCGCGCGGGTGGCCGTCCATCTGGCGCTTGAAGATCGCGGCGATCGACAGGGGCGTGGCGTTGAGGGCGAGGGTCTGGCTGAACACCTCGACCCAGCGCACCCAGTCGGTGCCCTCCGGCACCTGCCAGCGGGCCAGGCGCTGCTGGAGCTCCTGGGTGCGGCGCAGGCAGTTGGCAAGGCCCTCGGAACGCTCGGCCTGGGATTCGACCAGCGTGCAGAATTCGGTCAGTTCGACGTCCAGCGCGTCGATGGCTTCGTGGAAGGCGGTGTTGTCGGCCAGCTGGGCATAGCCGAAGCGGGCGTTCTCGGCCTGCACTGACAGGCGCAGGTCGCGGGCGGCCTTTTCGAGCTTGCGGGTGGCGTCGATGAGGGCGAGGCAGTCGCGGGCCGCGGCCACCGTCTCGGAACGGGTGTCGCGAGCGAGTTCGAGGAGTTGGGCGGTGGACACGCTCTCGCCGAAGAACAGGCTGGCGACTTCGGGCAACTGGTGGGCTTCGTCGAAGATCACGGCGTTGCACGAGGGCAGCAGCTCGCCCATGCCTTCGTCGCGCAGCATCACGTCGGCGAAGAACAGGTGGTGATTGACCACCACCACGTCGGCGTCCATCGCATTGCGGCGGGCGGCGGCGACGAAGCATTCCTTGATGTTGGGACATTCCTGCCCCAGGCAGTTGTCCCGCGACGAGGTGGCGAACATCCAGGCGGCGGCGTCCTCGGGCACCTCGGGGCACTCGGCCTTGTCGCCGCTCTGGGTGATCTCCATGAAGCGGCCGATGGCGCGCAGGTGGGCGGCATCCTCGGGCGTGGTGAAACGACCGTCCACCAGGTTGCGCGCGAGGTGATAGTGGCACACGTAGTTGGCGCGCCCCTTGAGCAGCGCTACCCCGACCGGCACCTTGAGGGCGCCGCGCACGGTGGGCAGATCGCGGTTGAAGAGCTGATCCTGCAACGTCTTGGTGCCGGTGGAGATGATGACCTTGCCGCCGTTCAGCAGCGCCGGCACGAGGTAGGCGTAAGTCTTGCCGGTGCCGGTGCCGGCCTCGGCCACGAGCACGCCGTTCTCTTTGAGGGTGTGGGCGATGTGCTCGGCCATCTCGATCTGCTGGGGGCGCGGCGAGAATCCGGGAATCGCGGCGGCCAGCGGGCCGTCGGCGGCAAAGGCGTGTTCGACGTTCATCGGAAAAATCTATTCGAGGGCATCGACGCGCAGCCACACCTGGGCATCGCTGCGGCGGGCGTCCTGGGTGTAGCCGGCGGTGCCGTAACGGGTGGTGTCGCCGGTAGCGGCGCTGCTGCCGAGGGGAATCCACGCACCGAGCGGGCCGCTCACGGTGGTGGCAAGACGCGACGACTCGATCTCTCCGCCCTGTTCGAGGCGACTCGACTGCGGGCTGATCTCGATGGTGACGCGCTCGCCCGTCACCTGAGGCGACGCGAAGAAGCCGGTGCCCACATCCAGATAACGCACCGAATCGACCTGCACCCAACCGCCCGGCGCTGCACGCCATTCGCGCAGCGCCAGGGGCAGCGAGCGGCCGACCTGGATCAACGCCCGCCCGCCTTCGACCACCTGCACCTGCTGGCTCACGTCGTCGCTGCGGCGCACCCGGCCCACGCCGCCATCGACGATCAGGCGGCTGTCGCCCGGCGCGAGGCGGCCCTGGACGCCCACGCCAGCGCCCTCCCCTTCCAGCCGCGTGCCCTGGCGCACCGAGACGACCAGACGTCGGATCGGGGTGTCGAGGGCGGCAATGGCAGCGAGGAGTTGATCGCGGTTGTGGGGCGAGACGCGCAGCAGGATCTTGTCGCCCAGGCTGCTGATCGCCCCGTCGGGCTCGACGAGCGGACGCAGCGCCGGCACGATCTGCTCGGCCGGCTTGTGCCGCAGGGTGACGATCTCGAGCGGGTTGTCGGCGCGCACCAGCCCGCCCGGCAGCAGCCCCGCGATGAGCAGGCCAAGGGCGAGGCGGCGCATCGGGCGTCAGTCGACCCGGTGGGCTTCGGCGAGGTAATCGCGCGAACGCATCTCGATCAGGCGGCTCACGGTGCGGTGGAACTCGCTCGCCTGGCGGCCTTCGACGTAGAGGTCGTAGGCCTGGCACTCGGCGCTGACCAGCAGCTTGACGCGGTGGTCGTAGAGCACATCCACCAGCCAGGTGAAGCGGCGCGCCTCCGAGGCCATCGCCGGACTCATCTTGGGCACGCGGGAGAGGATCAGGGTGTGGTGCTCGCGGGCGATCTCGAGGTAGTCGTTCTGGGAACGGTTGCCGCCGCACAGGGTGTCGAAATCGAACCAGATCACGCCCGCCGCGCGGCGCACCACCTTGAGCTTGCGCTCCAGCACCTCGATCTCGCCAGGCTCGCCCGGCGCACCGGCGATCTGCTCGAAATCGCGGGCCAGATGCTGGTCGGCTGCGTCGTCGGCGGGCACCAGGAAAGCGTCCATCTGCTCGAGGGTGCGCAGACGATAGTCGGTACCGTGATCCACCTCGACGACGTCGAAACGACGCTTGATCATCTCGATGGTGGGCAGGAAATTGATCCGCTGCAAGCCGTTGGGGTACAGGCCGTCGGGCGGATAATTCGAGGTCATCACGAAGATCGTGCCCCGCTCGAACAGCGCGTCGAGCAACCGGCCGAGGATCATCGCATCGGCGATGTCGGAGACGTGGAACTCGTCGAAGCACAGCAGACGGGTCTGCCGCGCGATGCGGTCGGCCACCTTTTGCAGCGGATCGGGCTCGTGGTTAAGGTTCTTAAGATCGTTCTGCACTTCCTGCATGAAGGCATGGAAATGCACCCGGCGCTTGCGCTGGTAAGGCACCGAGTCGAAGAAGCAATCCATCAGGAAGCTCTTGCCGCGGCCGACGCCACCCCAGAAATACACGCTACGTGGCTGCTTGGGCCGCGAGAGGAGCTTGCGGAGCGTCCCGCGCCGGGCCGCCTTGAAGGCCACCAGCTCGGTGTACAGCCCTTGCAGGCGCTGGGCCGCGGCACGTTGGGCGGGATCGGACTTGAAGCCGCGAGCCGCGAGGGTCGCCTCGTAAGCGTCGATCATGCCGTGCTCGGCGACTTTCAGGATTCGGTGAGGCATCGTGGTATTTCGGTAGAACCAATAGGATCGGGGGCGGACAGGCATTTTACCGCCTGACCGCCCCCGGCTGAAGGCTGGCCGGCCCAAAGGCCGGCCCCTTCATCAGAAGTGCAGCGGACGCTTGTCCACCGCCAGCGCTGCTTCGTGCACCACTTCCGACAGGGTCGGGTGAGCATGGCAGATGCGGGCGAGGTCTTCCGACGCACCGGCGAATTCCATCGTCACGACGGCCTCGCCGATCAGCTCGGAGGCGTTGGCACCGATGATATGCACGCCGAGGATACGGTCGGTCTTGGCATCGGCGATCATCTTGACGAAACCCGCCGGGTTACCGGCACCCAGGGCACGGCCGTTGGCCAGGAACGGAATCTTGCCGACACGGTACTCGACGCCTTCGGCCTTGAGCTGCTGCTCGGTCTTGCCGACCCAGGCGATCTCCGGGTTGGTGTAGATCACCCACGGGATGGTGTCGAAGTTGCAGTGACCGGCCTGGCCCGCCATCAGCTCGGCGACCATCACGCCCTCTTCCATCGCCTTGTGGGCCAGCATCGGGCCGCGCACCACGTCACCCACCGCCCACACGCCCGGCAGGTTGGTCTTGCAGTGACCGTCGACCTCGATGAAACCACGGCCGTCGACCTTGAGGCCCACCGCTTCGGCGTTCAGGCCGGCGGTGTTCGGCACACGGCCGACGGAGACGATCAGGCGGTCGAACTCGGCCTTCTGAGCGCCATCCTTGGTCTCGTATTCGACGGTGACCGACTTCTTGCCGGCGGTGACCTTACCAACCTTCACCGACAGTTTGATGTCGAGCCCCTGCTTGGTGAACAGCTTGAGCGCTTCCTTGGCCACGTCCTGATCGGCGGCGGCCAGGAAAGAGTCCATCGCTTCGAGGATCGTCACCTCGGCCCCCAGACGGCTCCACACCGAGCCCATCTCGAGGCCGATGACGCCGGACCCGATGAGGCCCAGACGCTTCGGCACCGCGTCGATGTCGAGGGCGCCGATGTTGTCGCAGATCAGCTTGTTATCGACCGGAATGCCCGGCAGATGACGCGCGGACGAACCCGTCGCAACGATGACCTGCTTGGCTTCGACAACCTCGTCGCCAACCTTGACCTGCCAGCCGGCACCGCCCTGCCCCACGAAACTGCCGTGGCCAGCCAGGAAGGTAACCTTGTTCTTCTTGAACAGCCCCTTGATGCCGCTGGTGAGCTGGTCGACGACCTTTGCCTTGCGGGCGATCATCTTGGGCACGTCGATCTTCGGCGTGCCGACGCTGATGCCCTGCTCCTCGAAGGCGTGGCCAGCTTCCTCGAACAGGTGCGAGGTATGCAGCAGCGCCTTGGACGGAATGCAGCCCACGTTCAGGCAGGTGCCGCCCAGACGGGGCTCGCCCTTCGGATCGGCGTAGGGATTCGATTCGGCACAGGCCGTGTTGAAACCGAGTTGCGCGGCGCGGATCGCGGCCACGTAGCCACCGGGACCACCGCCGATGACCAGAACGTCAAATTGCTTCGCCATGTTTATTCTTCCTCTTTCGAATTGGAACAAGGCACGGCTGCGACAGTCCCCCGCCGCAGCCGTGCCTCGGTTCAATCAGCTTATACGTCCAGCAGCAGACGGGCCGGATCTTCCATGGCTTCCTTCATGGCCACCAGGCCGAGGACGGCTTCGCGGCCGTCAATGATGCGGTGGTCGTAGGACATGGCGAGGTAGTTGATCGGGCGAACCACAACCTGACCGTTCTCGACCACGGCGCGATCCTTGGTGGCATGGATGCCGAGAATCGCGGACTGCGGCGGGTTGATGATCGGGGTGGACATCATCGAACCGAACACACCGCCGTTGGAGATCGAGAAGGTACCGCCGGTCAGCTCTTCGATGGAGATCTTGCCGTCCTTGGCCTTCTGGCCGTATTCGGCGATCTTCTTCTCGATGTCGGCGATGGACATCTGATCCACGTCCCGCAGGATGGGCACGACAAGGCCACGGGGCGAGCCCACGGCGATGCCGATGTCGATGTAGCCGTGGTAGACGATGTCGTTGCCATCGACGGAGGCGTTCAGGATCGGGAACTTCTTAAGGGCGGCAACCGCAGCCTTGACGAAGAAACCCATGAAGCCCAGACGCACACCGTGCGCCTTCTCGAACTTCTCGGCGTACTGCTTGCGCAGGGCCATGACCGGCGCCATGTTCACCTCGTTGAAGGTGGTGAGGATGGCGTTTTCGTTCTTCGACTGGATCAGACGCTCGGCGATGCGGGCGCGCAGACGGGTCATCGGCACGCGTTGCTCGACGCGATCGCCGGATGGAACGGCCACGGCCGGTGCAGCCGCGGCAGCCTTCGGCTGAGCGGCGACGGCATCTTCCTTGGTCACGCGGCCACCGCGGCCGGAACCGGCCACGTCGGCGGCAGCGATGCCCTTCTCGTCGAGGATCTTGCGTGCGGACGGGCTGGCGGCGGACACCGGTGCGGCGGCAGCGGCGGGTGCCGGAGCAGCAGCCGGCGCGGCGGCAGCGGCGGGCGCACCGGCTGCAGCCTTGGCTTCGGTATCGATGGTGGCAATGACCTCGCCGGAGGTGACGGAGTCGCCACCATTCTTGACGAGCTTGACCAACACGCCGTCAGCCGGCGCCGGGGTCTCCAGCACGACCTTGTCGGTCTCGATGTCGATCAGGTTCTCGTCACGGGAAACGGCGTCGCCTTCCTTCTTGTGCCAGCTGACCAGCGTGGCTTCGGAAACGGACTCGGACAGTTGCGGCACTTTGACTTCGATCAGCATGTTTTCTCCCTTGTGTTCAGTTCGGCGTGGATTGCATCAGGCCTTGATTTCGCCGAATGCATTTTCGATGACTGCCTTTTGTTGCGCGTTGTGCTTGGCGTAGTAACCGACCGCAGGCGATGCCGCTGCCGGACGGGCCACCAGCAGGAACTTGTGGTCCGCGCCGAGGTTGCTGTCCAGGTGGTGACGGGAAGCCAGCCAGTACCAGACGCCCTGGTTGCGCGGCTCTTCCTGAACCCAGACGACTTCCTTCGCGTTCGGATAGCGGTTCACCTCGGCCGCAAAGGCCTCTGCCGGGAACGGGTAGAGCTGTTCCATGCGGACGATCGCGATGTCGTCGATGTTGTTGGCACGACGGTGAGCCAGCAGCTCGTAGTAAATCTTGCCGGAACACAGCAGGACACGCTTGACCTTCTTGGCATCGAGCTCGTCGACTTCGCCGATGACGGTCTGGAAGGTACCCTTGGACAGATCCTCGAGGGAGGACACCGCGTCCTTGTGACGCAGCAGCGACTTCGGCGTGATGATCACCAGCGGCTTGCGCAGCTTGCGCAGCGCCTGACGACGCAGCAGGTGGAAGATCTGGGCCGGGCCGGACGGGATGCACACTTCCATGTTCATCTCGGCGCAAAGCTGCATGTAGCGCTCGATACGGGCGGAAGAGTGCTCCGGACCCTGACCTTCGTAGCCATGCGGCAGCATCATCACGAGACCGCACTGGCGCCCCCACTTGGCTTCGCCGGAGCTGATGAACTGGTCCATCACCACCTGGGCGCCGTTGGCGAAGTCGCCGAACTGGGCTTCCCAGATCACGAGCTGGTTCGGCTCGGCAGAGGCGTAGCCGTATTCGAAGGCCAGCACGGCCTCTTCGGACAGCACGGAGTCGTAGCAGTAGAACGGAGCCTGACCTTCACGGATGTTCTGCAGCGGGTAGTAGGTGCCGTCGTGCCACTGGTCGCGGTTCTGGTCGTGCAGCGCAGCGTGACGGTGGAAGAAGGTGCCACGGCCGACGTCTTCACCGGAGATGCGGACGCCGAAGCCCTGCACCAGCAGGCTGGCGTAGGCGAGGTTCTCGCCCATGCCCCAGTCGAGGGCCAGCTTGCCTTCACCCATCGCCTTGCGATCGTCGATGATCTTCTGGACGCGGGGATGCAGCACGAAGCCTTCCGGCGTGGTCGTCAGGCCCTTGGACAGGCGCTTGAGCTCCGCCATCGGCACCTTGCTGTCGCACTTGTCGGTGTACTTCTTGTTGGCGTAAGGGCCCCAGTCCTGGGAGAACTGGCGCTTGAAGTCGGACAGCACCGGATTGGTCAGCAGCTCGCCCTTGTCGAGGGCGGCGCGGTAATCCTTGATGAACTGTTCCGGCTCGTCGGCATTGCAGACGCCCTGGGCAACCAGCTTCTCCGCGTACAGCTTGCGGGTGCCAGGGTGCTTGGCGATCTTCTTGTACATCAGCGGCTGGGTCACCATCGGCTCGTCGGCCTCGTTGTGACCAAGCTTGCGGTAGCACACGATGTCGACGACCACGTCCTTCTTGAATTCCTGACGATATT
The DNA here is from genome assembly GCF_041911615.1 of Zoogloea sp. Classification (GTDB taxonomy): domain Bacteria; phylum Pseudomonadota; class Gammaproteobacteria; order Burkholderiales; family Rhodocyclaceae; genus Zoogloea. The sequence continues at coordinate 80,776 of NZ_JAYROR010000037.1, forward strand.
CGACCGCCAAGCCCATCACGAAGGCAACGGCCTCCGGATCGTCGCCGTTGACGTGGAAGATCGGCGCTTCGGCCATCTTGAAGATGTCCGTGCAGTACAGCGAAGAACGGTAGTCGCGCGGATCGGAGGTGGTGAAGCCGATCTGGTTGTTCACCACGATGTGGATCGTGCCACCCGTGCCGTAGCCGCGGGTCTGCGCGAAGTTGAGCATTTCCTGATTAACGCCCTGACCAGCCACCGCGGCGTCGCCGTGGATGATGACCGGAACCACCTGCGCCTTGCCGTTTTCGCCGCGACGGGTCTGACGGGCATAGACGGAACCCTCGACCACCGGGTTGACGATTTCGAGGTGGGACGGGTTGAAGGCCAGGGTGAGGTGAACCGGACCGCCGGCAGTCATCACGTCGCTCGAGAAGCCCATGTGGTACTTCACGTCGCCGGCCGACAGATCGGAAACGGCCTTGCCTTCGAATTCCGAGAACAACATGCTCGGCGACTTGCCGAGGGTGTTCACCAGCACGTTGAGACGGCCGCGGTGGGCCATGCCGATCACGATTTCCTGGACGCCCTTGCTGCCGGCCACGCGGATCAGCTCGTCCATGGCGACGATGGTGCTCTCACCCCCTTCGAGCGAGAAACGCTTCTGACCGACATACTTGGTATGCAGGTAACGCTCCATGGTCTCGGCGGCCGTCAGGCGCTCGAGGATGCGGCGCTGCTTCTGGGCGTCGAAGGACGGACGCCCGCGGTTCGGTTCGAGACGGGCCTGAATCCAGCGCTTCTCGCCGATGTCCGTCATGTACATGTACTCGGCGCCGATCGAGCCGCAGTAGGTCTGGCGAACGGCGTCGAGGATCTCCCGCAGGGTCGCGCGGTCGCCCGGAAGACCATGGAACGAACCCGTATTGAAGGTCTCGTTGAGGTCCGCTTCGGTGAAGCCGTAATGGGAGAGTTCGAGCTCGTGGATCTCCGGACGCTCGGTGCGCTTGAGCGGATCGAGCTGAGCCCAGCGGGTGCCGAGGAAACGGTGTGCATTGATCAGCTGCAGGACGCTGACCTGCTTCTGGTCGCCGCCCGAGGCCACCACGGTACGGACGGGGCCACGCTTCGCCATGTCGGCAAAGGCGTTGATGATCGGGTAATGCGCGACATCCCGGCCGTTGCCCGGGGTGTTCTGCATGGCATCAAAATAGCTCCGCCACTCGTCGGAGACGGAATCGGGGTTATCGAGATAGTTCTCGTAAAGTTCCTCGATGAACGGCGCGTTGCTGCCGAACAGTTGGGAGCTCTCAAAAAGCTTTTTCATCATGGGCGACCACCTGGCTTTGTCTTGTCTCTTGTCTTTTGAGTGTTCGTGCGGTGGGGAGAATCCCTGATCTTTTGTTTTGTCGAAACGATGCGGGATGGCCAAGCACTAACCGACCATCCCGCATTCGCCTCTCGTTCTTCCCCTCCCCTTCCGGGTATTACTTAGCCGCGCTGGGACAGCGGCGGAACGTCGCGGCGGGCGGCGCCGATGTACAGCTGGCGCGGACGACCGATCTTGTATTCCGGATCGGTGATCATTTCTTCCCATTGAGTCATCCAGCCGACGGTACGCGCCAGCGCGAAGATGCAGGTGAACATTTCGGTCGGGATGCCGAGCGCCTTCTGCACGATGCCGGAGTAGAAGTCGACGTTCGGGTAGAGCTTCTTCTCGACGAAGTACGGATCTTCGAGGGCGATCTTCTCGAGTTCCATGGCGAGCTTGAAGAGACGATCGTTCTCCAGACCCAGCTCGGTCAGCACGTCGTAGCAAACCTTGCGCATCAGCTTGGCGCGCGGATCGAAGTTCTTGTAGACGCGATGGCCGAAGCCCATCAGCTTGAAGCTGTCGTTCTTGTCCTTGGCGCGATTGATGTATTCGCCGACGCGGGACACGTCACCGATCTCTTCCAGCATCTTCAGGCAGGCTTCGTTCGCACCACCGTGGGCCGGGCCCCACAGGCAGGCGATGCCAGCGGCGATACAGGCGAACGGGTTGGCACCGGAGGAGCCGGCCAGACGGACGGTGGAGGTGGAGGCGTTCTGCTCGTGATCGGCGTGCAGGGTGAAAATGACGTCGAGCGCGCGCACCAGCACCGGGTTCGGGACATACTTCTCGCACGGATTGCCGAACATCATGCGCATGAAGTTCGCGGTGTAGTCCAGCTCGTTGTCCGGATACATGAACGGCATGCCGGTATTGTACTTGTACGCCATCGCGACGATCGTCGGGAGCTTGGCGACCAGACGGTTGAAGCTGACATTGCGGTGCTCTGCGTCCGAGAAGTCCATCGCATCGTGGTAGAACGCGGACAGCGCGCCGACCACACCGGTCATGACGGCCATCGGGTGCGCATCGCGGCGGAAGCCGGAGTAGAACTTGGACAGCTGCTCGTGCACCATCGTGTGACGCTTGATGGTGTTTTCGAAATCGGTCTTCTGCGCGGCGTTCGGCAGTTCGCCGTTCTTCAGCAGGTAGGTGACTTCGAGGAAGTTGCAGTTTTCGGCCAGTTGCTCGATCGGATAACCACGATAGAGCAGCTCGCCCTTGTCACCGTCGATATAGGTGACCTTGGACTGGCAACTGGCCGTGGACAGGAAACCGGAGTCATACGTGAAGTAGCCGGTCTTTCCGCCGAGCGTGCGGATATCGATCACATCATTGCCATGAGTCCCCGACATAATCGGAAAATCAAAGCCCTTGCCATCTACGGTCAGTGTAGCAGTACGTTGCGTGGTCATATTTTGGTCCCTTTTCCCTGTTGAAACTCCAACTCCCACCGGTGGATCTGCAGTCAGTCGGCCCGCAGCAGATCCACCATTTTCTTCCAGCGCTCATTGGTGACCGGCTGACTGCCGTTGACCATGGCCCAGAGGTCATGGTCTTCAACACGCAGCAGGTCATCCAAATCGGCCAGCTGACCGTCGTCCAGACGGTCGAAGTGCCGTTCCAGGAAGCGCGTGAACACCAGATCGAGCTCAAGGAGAGCCCGACGGCACTGCCAGCGCACACGCCCCCGATTGAGCGTCATACCGCGCGACGGACCATCATGTCCTTGATCTTGCCGATCGCCTTGGTCGGGTTGAGACCCTTCGGGCAGACATCGACGCAGTTCATGATGGAGTGGCAACGGAACAGACGGTACGGATCTTCAAGGTTGTCCAGACGCTCGCTGGTCGCCTGGTCGCGCGTGTCGGCCAGGAAGCGATAAGCGGCCAGAAGACCGGCAGGACCGACGAACTTGTCCGGATTCCACCAGAACGACGGGCAGCTCGTGGAGCAGCAGGCGCACAGGATGCACTCGTAAAGACCGTTGAGCTCCTCGCGATCTTCCGGGGTCTGCAGCCGCTCGCGCTCGGGCGCCGGTTCGTTGTTGATGAGGTACGGCTTGATCGAGTGGTACTGCTTGAAGAACTGGGTCATGTCGACGATCACATCGCGGATGACCGGCAGGCCGGGCAGCGGGCGAATGGTGATAGGCTGGGCCAGTTCGTCAATGCTGGTCAGGCAGGCCAGACCGTTCTTGCCGTTGATGTTCATGGCGTCAGAGCCACACACACCTTCTCGGCAGGAGCGACGGAAGGACAGGGTATCGTCCTTGGCCTTCAGGCGGACCAGCGCGTCGAGGAGCTTCTTGTCGGACTCTTCGAGTTCGACGGAGATGTCCTGCATGTACGGCTTGTCGTCCTTGTCCGGATTGTAGCGGTAGATCTTGAACTGTACGGTTCGCTTGCTGCTCATCTTCTATTCTCCGGAACGCTCAGTAGGTACGCTTGGCCAGCGCGATCGGCTCGACGTCGGCGGACATCGGCTGAAGGTTGACCGGCTTGTAGTCGAGGCGGTTGCCCTCGCTGTACCACAACGTGTGCTTGAGCCAGTTCTTGTCGTCACGGCCGTTGGGGGTCTCGGCACAATCGATCGCATCGTCGCGCACGTGGGCGCCACGGGATTCCTTGCGGGCCTCGGCAGAGATCATGGTCGCCTTGGCAACTTCGATCAGGTTGTCGAGTTCGAGGGCCTCGGTGCGGGCAGTGTTCCAGACCTTGGACTTGTCCTTGATCTGGGTGTGCTTGGCGCGCTCGGCCACCTCGAGGATCTTCTCGACGCCTTCCTTGAGCATGTCCGCAAAACGGAACACGCCGGCGTGCTTCTGCATCGTGCGCTGCATGTCCAGACGCACGTCGTTGACTTCGACGCCGTTGGTCTGGGTTTCGAGGCGGGCGATACGCGCCAGGGACACGTCAGCAGCGTCGTCCGGCAGCGGCTTGAGCGTCAGCTGGCCAGACTTGAAGTCGGACACGACGGTTTCGCCGGCAGACTTGCCGAACACCAGCAGATCGAGCAGCGAGTTGGTACCGAGGCGGTTCGCGCCGTGCACCGAAGCGCACGCACATTCGCCCGCGGCATAGAAACCGGCCACCGGCACGTTCGGGTTGCCATCCTTCGGAACGACGACCTGACCCTTGTAGTTGGTCGGGATGCCGCCCATCTGATAGTGGCAGGTCGGGACGACCGGAATCGGCGCCTTGATCGGATCGACGCCGGCGAACTGGATCGAGATTTCACGAATGCCGGGCAGGCGCTTCATGATGGTCTCGGGAGACAGGTGGGTGATATCGAGGAGAACGTGATCTTTCTCGGAACCGCAACCACGGCCTTCGTTGATCTCGGTAACCATCGAACGGGACACGACGTCGCGGGAAGCCAGATCCTTCAGGTTCGGCGCATAGCGCTCCATGAAACGCTCACCGGACGAGTTGCGCAGGATGCCGCCTTCGCCACGCACGCCTTCGGTGATCAGCACGCCCGCACCGGCCACGCCGGTCGGGTGGAACTGCCAGAACTCCATGTCCTCGAGCGGGATGCCGGCACGGGCCGCCATGCCGACACCGTCACCGGTGTTGATGAAGGCGTTGGTGGAACTGTAATAGATGCGACCGGCACCGCCGGTGGCGAAGATCGTGGCCTTGGCGTGGAAGATCGAAACCTCACCGGTCTCCATTTCCATCGCGGTCACGCCGAGCACGTCGCCATCCGCATTGCGGATCAGGTCCATCGCCATCCATTCGACGAAGAACTGGGTGTTGGCACGCACATTGCGCTGGTACAACGCGTGCAGCATCGCGTGGCCGGTACGGTCGGCGGCCGCACAGGAGCGGGACACCGGAGTCTGGCCGTAATTCTGCGAGTGACCGCCGAACGGACGCTGATAGATCTTGCCGTTGTCGGTACGGTCAAACGGCATGCCGTAGTGCTCGAGCTCGACGACGACTTCGTTGGCCTTCTTGACCATGAACTCGATCGCATCCTGATCACCCAGCCAGTCCGACCCCTTGACGGTGTCGTACATGTGCCAGTGCCAGTTATCCTCGGTGGAGTTGCCCAGCGAGGCCGCGACGCCACCTTGTGCCGCCACAGTGTGCGAGCGGGTCGGGAACACCTTGGTCAGGACGGCCGTCTTCAGGCCAGCCTCCGAGAGCTGCAGCGCCGCCCGCAGACCGGCGCCACCGGCACCGACGATAACCGCGTCAAAAGTATGCTTAGCGACTTTCACTTACAGCCTCCAGAGAATCTGAGCAGCCCAACCGGCGTAACCGATGAGCAGCAGGGCAACGATCGAATGCAGCGCCAGACGGATGCCCGTCGGCTTGATGTAATCCATGAAGATGTCACGCACGCCGATCCAGGCATGGAAGAACAAAGACATGAAGAACAGGAAGGTCGCGAACTTCATGAACCCACCACTGAACACCGCACGCCAGCTTTCGAAGGAAGCGTCGGGCATGGTGAGCACGCAGAAGGCGAAAACGAGGGTGTAGATTGCCATCACGACGGCCGTGACGCGCTGAGCCAGCCAGTCGCGAAAACCGTAGTGAGCACCAACAATGACGGGCTTTACCATAGTTTGGACACCAGAAGAGCAGTGAGGATGAGACTGACGATCAGAACCAGGCGAGCACTCTTGACCGCCGATTCCTTATCGACACCGACATGCACGTCGAGCAGCAGGAATCGAATACCGGCACAGAAATGGTGCAAGTACGCCCAGACCAGACCGCTCAAAATGAGCTTGACGAGGGGGTTGCCGACAACCTTAGTGAAATCCGCATAGGACTCCGGAGAACCCACGCTGGCGCCAAACAGCGCGAGCAGCACGGGCAGCATCAGGAACAGCCCCGCGCCACTTACTCGATGCAGAATCGAGACCTTCCCGGGAAGCGGGAGCCTGATCTCGTTCAGCGCCAGATGCTTCGGGCGCTGCTTCTTCAAAATCACCTCTGTCATAAGATTTCCCTCTAACTAATAGCAACCCGAAGGCCGCTCATTTCCCACACAAACAAAATTATAAGTATATACCCTTACCATCCACTGACAGGCCGGGCGATCCCATCAATTCAAGCACTTCAATTCAGTTCATTAAGATAATAGTGGTCCGCGGTCGAATAAAGCCCCCGCCGCCATTCGACCGGGCGATCCCCGTAGGTATAGGTCACCCGCTCCACGGACAGCAAGGGAACACCTTCGGAGACCCCAAGCGTTTCGCTGGTCATGCGGTCCGCCGCCACGGCGCGAATCCGCTCCTCGGCACGAATCATGCGCACACCAAAACGGCTTTCAAACAGCCCGTAAAGCGACCCCTGCGAACCCTGCAGCACCTCCATGGTGAGGCCCTGAAAGATTTCACCTGGCAAATAGATTTCGTCAACCACAACCGGCCTGCCGGAAAAACGTAGCAGACGACGCAGGATAGTGACCGGAGCGCCGAGTTCGATACCGAGCATGCGCGCCGCCTCGTTGCCAGCCTTGGCTTTCCAGCAATCGAGGGGAATGCTCTGCGGATGCGCCAGATCGCCATCCATCGGAACGAGGCGCAAAAACCGGAACAATGCTCGGGGATCGTTATGGGACGCGACATAGGTGCCCTTGCCCTGCTTGCGAACGAGCAAGTTCTCGGCCGCCATCTCGTCGATGGCCTTGCGAACGGTCCCTTGACTTACGTTGAATCGAAGGGCAAGTTCCTGCTCGCTGGGAATTGCCTGCCCCGGACGCCACTCGCCGGACTCCAAAGCGTTGAGCATCAGATTCTTGATCTGACGGTACAGAGGACTGAAGGTGGGCGAATCGTGTCGCATCCGGGTATTTGAACACACTTTCGAAAGACAGTCCATAAGCAGTCTTATATCTTATATAAGATATAAGACATTGAATTGACAGCCCTTCAAAATGCTCCTACGATTCAAATGTTGACGGGCAACCGTTCCAGCTCCGACGCACGACCCGCATTGCGGCGACTTGCTGGCGGCGCAAATCAGCAGCGAATCGTTCCAACACCACTTTCTTTGTTAGAGGGAGTTTCAACAATGGCAAAAGCCCCCGTTCGTGTCGCAGTCACCGGCGCCGCCGGCCAGATCGGTTACAGCCTCCTGTTCCGCATCGCCAGTGGCGAAATGCTGGGCAAGGACCAACCCGTCATCCTTCAGCTGCTCGACCTGCCGCAGGCTCAGAAGGCGGTCAAGGGCGTCATGATGGAACTGGAAGACTGTGCCTTCCCGCTGCTGGCCGGCATGATCGCCACCGACGACCCCAATGTCGCCTTCAAGGACGCGCAGGTCTGCCTGCTGGTCGGCGCCCGCCCGCGCGGCCCCGGCATGGAGCGCAAGGATCTGCTGACCGAAAACGCCAAGATCTTCACCGTTCAGGGCGCCGCCATCGGCCAGTACGCCGATCCGAACGTCAAGGTGCTGGTCGTCGGCAATCCCTGCAACACCAACGCTTACATCGCCAAGGAAATCGCCGTCAAGTACGGCCGCGTCCAGGCCAAGAACTTCACCGGCATGCTGCGCCTGGACCACAACCGCGCCCTGTCGCAACTGGCCTCGAAGTCCGGCCGTGAAGTCTCGAGCCTCAAGAACCTGGTCGTCTGGGGCAACCACTCCCCCACGATGTACGCCGACTACCGCGCCGTGACCTCCAATGGCGACAACGTCAAGAACCTGATCAACGACGAAGCCTGGAACCGCGACGTGTTCCTGCCGACCGTGGGCAAGCGCGGCGCCGCGATCATCGAAGCGCGCGGGCTGTCGTCCGCAGCCTCCGCTGCCAATGCCGCCATCGATCACATCCGTGACTGGGTGCTCGGCTCCAACGGCGAGTGGGTCACCATGGGCATCCCGTCCGACGGCTCCTACGGCATCCCGGAAGGCATCATCTACGGCTTCCCGGTCACCACCGAAAACGGCGAGTACAAGATCGTCCAGGGCCTGGAAATCGACGAATTCTCCCGTGAGCGCATGACCCACACCCTGAACGAACTCCTCGAGGAGCGTGACGGCGTCAAGGATCTGCTGGCCTAAGCAAGTACGGCCTTCAGGCAATCCCGAACGCGGGAGCAGCGATGCTCCCGCGTTTTTTATTTCCGGTCGTTTTTGCTACCCTCCACTGCTTGCCCGAACCATCCGAGAAGTGACCATGTCCGCTCTGCCCCATCCCGACCACGTACTTTTCCAGGGTGAAAAGCCCTTCCCCGCCCTCCCCGCCGTCGACCACTACGCCGGCAGCGAAAAACTGATGCGCAAGGCCCTCGCCCTGCAGCACACGCTCGGCCCGGTCTTCGACATCACCTGCGACTGCGAAGATGGTGCCCACGCCGGCGCCGAAGCGGAGCACGCAGCCATGGCCGCGGACGTCGTCATGTCGGAGGACAACCGCTTTGGCCGGGTCGGTGCGCGGATTCACGACGTTACCCATGCCCACTGGGAGCAGGACGTCGAGATTCTCGTCGGCCAGGCTGGCACCCGCCTCGCCTTCCTCACACTGCCCAAGCCTCGAAGCGTGGCCGACGCCGCCCGCCAGATCGAGGCGATTCGCAGCGCCGAGGAGCGCCACGGCATCGAACGCGAAATTCCGGTGCATGTGCTCATCGAAACCCACGGGGCACTTCGAGACGCCTGGGACATCGCAGCCCTGGATCGGGTCGAATCCCTCGATTTCGGGCTGATGGACTTCGTCAGCGGTCACCATGGCGCCATTCCGGGCTCAGCAATGAAGAGCCCAGGCCAGTTCGAGCACCCGCTCGTCACCCGCGCCAAATGCGACATCGCCGCCGCCGCCCTGGCCAACGGCGTCGTGCCCTCTCACAACGTCACCACCGAACTGAAGGACATCGACTACATTCGCCACGACGCGGAGCGGGCACGCAAGGAATTCGGCTACCTGCGCATGTGGAGCATTCACCCCAATCAGATCGTGCCGATCATCGAGGCGATGCGCCCTGATTTCACGGAGGTCGAGGAAGCCGCCAGCATTCTGATCGCCGCCCAGGACAAGGCTTGGGGGCCGATCCAGCACGCCGGCAAACTGCACGACCGCGCCTCCTACCGCTATTACTGGGAACTCCTGAAACGCGCGCGCAGCACCGGCATGACCCTTCCCGCCGAAGCTCTCCACCGCTTCTTCTGACCACAAAAAAGCCCGGCACGCAGCCGGGCTTTTTTGAATGCGGAACAGGCGTTCAGACTGGCAACGCGATCTTGTTGTCGGTGCTGAACTGGTAATCCTTGAAGACATGCTCGGCACTGAGAATCCGGTAGCTGCCATCTTCCGCCTTCGTCGTGGTGTCCTTGAGGCGATAGGTATAGTGGCCGCAGGTCCAGCAGTCGAAGTTGCGCATGTGCGTGCAGAGACAGGTCTTGTCCATCACCGAAACACGCTTGGCGTCCGGATGGGCGGCCACCTCGCGGTTATAGGCCTGGATGTAAGCGCAACTGCCGTTGGCGTCGAGCAGATAGCCGTATGCCTCGCAGTTCGGCCGGATGCCCGACCCGATGGCGGGGCTATTCGTGAGCATCCGCATCGGGTAGCCGGTCGGCGAAATCTGATTGACGATGATGTTCTCTTCGCTCGCCTTGAAGTATTCCTGCTGAACCTTCTCGGGCAGACCACATTCCTTGGTGACGGTAAACCGCGTGGCCACCTGAACCGCCGCCGCGCCGCTCTCCAGGAAGGCCGCGGCATCGCTGCCCGTGAAGATGCCACCAGCCGGAATCAGCGGAATGTCGAGTTTCTCGGCGATCAGCCAGGCCCGAATCTCGGCCACGATCGTCGCCAGATCGTACTGCGCCCAGTCCATGCCGAAGCCAAGGTGACCGCCCGCAAGCGGACCTTCGACGACGACATAATCGGGCAGGCGGTTGGTGCGCGCACTCTTGCGCAGGAACAACTGCAGCGCCCGCAGCGACGACACGATGATGCCGAGCTTGGCGTCGCGGAAACGCGGATGGTCTTCGATCAACGCGAACGAGCCCAGATGCAGACCTGCCGCCAGCGTGATGCCGTCCGCTCCCGCATCGAGCGCGCTCGCCAGACGCACGCGCAGGGTTTCCTTCGGGGCGTTCATCGTCAGCTTTTCCATGCAGTTGACGAAGATCATGCCCGGGCCGCGCTTGGCCTCCATCGTCTTGCCGACATGCAAGGCCGTCGCCTCGGCCAGCTGACCGAGATCGAACTGCACTTCCGATTTGTCGGGGTTGGCAACGTTGTACTTGTAGAGCTTGAGTTTCTCTTTGACGTATTTGGTGTTGAAACGGCGGTCAGTAACCGTCTTGACCATTGCGTCCGAGATGTGACCAACCCCGCCAAGGCGCGCTGCTTCCAATGCGAGATCCGCAGTGGAGATATCAACCCCCATGCCGCCGACAACGATGGGTACCAGCTCTTGCTTACCGAAGCGCAGGCGGAAATCATCAACTCGTTTCATGAAACTCCTTCCGGACAAACGTAAAGAGCCACTCGGGAAACCACCAACCGAAAGTGACCGAATAGAATATTATCCCACTGAGCGAGGCGGCTTGCCGCTGTTTAAATCAACGAAGCTCAAAGAAATCGCCGAGCCCGACCGCCGTGAGCGACAAACCGACGGGCGGCTCCGCGAAACGGGGAAAATTTGTTACCTTCCCCTCTGCGGCAAAAATCACAGAGTCCGCTAGAATCACGCCTCCAGAGCCACCCATAAGCAGATGTCGGATTCCCCCCACCCCGCCAGAGAATGCGCTGTCCTGTTTGCCGACCTGGTCGGTAGCACGCAGCTGTATCAGCGCGTGGGCGACACGTCTGCATTCGAGCTCGTGGACCGCAGCATCCGCGCCATGCGGATTGCCGTCGAAACCAAACGTGGTCGCGTCGTCAAGCACACCGGCGACGGCCTGATGGCGGTCTTCAACGAGGCCGACAACGCCGCCGACGCGGCGCTGGCGATCCATCAGACGCTCAAGGATCTGCCCACCGGACCCGAACAGCAGCGACTCGCCGTACGCATGGGCTTCCAGTACGGCGGCGTCGTCCTCAGCGGTACCGATGTCTTTGGCGACACCGTAAATTTCGCGGCCCGCCTGGCCGAACTGGCCTCGCCGGGCAAGGCCATCACCTCCGCCGACACCGCCAAGCGACTCGGACCGGAATGGCGTTCGGTGCTGCATCCGCTGCCTCCGCGGGTCATCCGCGGCGTGACGCGACCAGTTGAGCTTTTCGAATTGATGTGCGAGGCGGTGGGCGAGCTCACCATCGTGCAGAGCGATCACTTCCTGCTCGACACCGAACCGGAACTGCGGCTCTACCTCGACTCGACCTCCCTGGTCCTCAACTCGATGCGCCCTAGCGCGCGCATTGGACGCGATCCGGCGGCCGATCTGGTCGTGGGCGACACCCAATCGTCCCGACGGCACGCCGAGATCGAGCTGCGTGGCGACAAGTTCGTGCTGATCGATCGCAGCAGCAACGGCACCTTTGTTCAGATCGAAGGCGAGCGGGAATTCCTGCTCTCGCGCGAAGAAGTCGTCCTGCGCGGTCGCGGTCAGTTCGCCCTCGGGCGTAGCTGCTCGAGCAGCCCGCAGGTGGTTAACTTCGTCTGCATCTGAACGCCATCGGGCACCTCGCCCGGGGGCGCCGCTCGATCAGCCTCGCCTCAACCCCGCAATGCCGCCCGCAGTGCCATGCCGGCACGCTCGACGGCTTCGCCGGCCTGCGGGAACATTTTCCCGAGCGTGAAGAAGCCGTGAACCATGCCTTCGAATTCATGCACCGTCACCGGCACGCCTGCAGCACCCAACGCTTCCGCGTAGGCCTTGCAGTCGTCGGCCAGCGGGTCGCAGCCGGCGATGATGAAGGCCGCCGGCGGCAGGCCATCGAAGCGATCGGCCAGTAAGGGCGACGCACGCCAGTCCCGCCAGTCGTCCTGATCCGGCAGGTAACGCTCGAAGAACCAGGCGAGACTCTCGGTATCCAGAAAATAACCGTCGGCATAGGTGCGACGGGACGGGCGCTGACTCAAGATGTCGGTGCAGGGGTAGATCAGCAGCTGCAACGAAGCCTGAGGACCATTCACGTTGCGCAGATGGAGCGCAGTGACGGCACTCAGGGTGCCACCCGCACTATCCCCCACCAGCGCGAAGCGCGCCGGATCGATACCCAGCAAGCCGGCGTTGGCGAGACTCCATGTCACCGCCTGCAGGGCATCCTCGACAGCCCCAGGAAAAGGATGTTCCGGCGCCAGGCGGTAGTCGACCGACAGGACCGCCGCACCGCTGTGATTGGCCAGCTCGCGACACAGGCTGTCATAGCCCTGAATGTCGCCGATGCACCACCCTCCGCCATGAAAATAGAACGCCAGCGGCAAGCATTCGTCCGGCCCGGCGGCCAGCGGGCGATAAAGACGCGCCATGATCACGCCGCCGTGCCCATGCCCACCGGGAATCGGCACGTCAGTGATCGACGACACCGGCTGCGGTTCCGCACCGAGCGTAGCCTGAAGCTTTTCGAAGGAGCGCCGGGCCTGATGCGTATCCAGTTCGTGAAAACGCGGCGCACCGACGCGATAGACCATGCCGAGCAGGGCCTGGGCTTTGGGATCGAGGGGCATAGGAGAAAATCGAGGGACAACAAAAAACGTAGTCCGGGCGAGCGCCCGGACTCATTTCGATTGAGTCGTTCAATGGATCGCTTCGCAATAAAAACGGAAAATCAGCCCGTTTTTTGCTACAATTTTCTAACCCATTGATTTTATTGGTGCCGGGAACGAGACTCGAACTCGTACACCTTGCGGCGGCGGATTTTGAATCCGCTGCGTCTACCGATTCCGCCATCCCGGCCTGGGAAGCCGCACATTATCTACGAAACCGCCTTTAGCATCAACTCATTGCATCAGCCCATGTCCTGGACACTCGACGACTTCGACTACCTGCTCCCTCCTGATCTCATCGCCCAGGCCCCCCTCGACCGCCGCACCGACAGCCGGCTGCTCCACGTCGCACCGCAGCTCGCCGATCTCCGGTTCGCCGATCTGCCCACCCTTCTCGAGCCGGGCGACCTGCTCGTCTTCAACGACACGCGGGTGATCCACGCCCGCCTTTTCGGCGTCAAGGAAACCGGCGGTCAGGTCGAAGTCATGATCGAACGCCCGCTCGGCCCTCACGAGGCGCTGGCCCAGGTGCGCGCGAGCAAGTCACCCAAAGCGGGCAGCCGACTCATCCTCGAGGGCGCCCTGGAAGCCGAGGTCCTCGGCCGGGCGGGCGAGTTTTTCCACCTGCGCTTCCCGGGCGACGACGACCTCGTGGTGCTGCTCGAACGCCACGGCCGCCTGCCCTTGCCGCCCTACATCGAACGTGCCGCGGGCAACGCCGACGAATCCCGCTACCAGACCGTTTACGCGCGCCACCCAGGCTCGGTGGCGGCCCCCACGGCCGGCCTGCACTTCGACGAAGCCCTGCTCGCGCGGCTGGCCGAGCAGGGTGTGAACCGCGCCTTCGTCACGCTCAACGTCGGTGCCGGCACCTTCCAGCCGGTGCGGGTGCATCACCTCGCCGAGCACAAGATGCACACCGAGGCTTACGTGATCCCGCAGGACACCGTGGACGCCATCGCGGCCACCCATGCCGCCGGAAAGCGGGTGATCTGCGTCGGCACCACCAGCATGCGCGCCCTCGAATCCGCCGCGGCGGGTGGTCGGCTCGAGGCCGGCCAGGCCGAGAGCGACCTCTTCATCCTGCCCGGCTATCGCTTCAACGTGGCCGACGCGTTGATCACCAACTTCCACCTGCCCAAATCCACGTTGCTGATGCTCGTCTCCGCCCTCGCCGGCGTCGATACCATCCGCCGCGCCTACGCCCACGCCATCGCCGAGCGCTATCGCTTCTTCAGCTACGGCGACGCCATGTTCCTGACCCGGACTCCCGCATGAAATACGAACTCCTCGCCACCGACGGCGGCGCCCGCCGGGGCCGCCTCACCCTCAACCACGGCACCGTCGACACCCCCGCCTTCATGCCGGTGGGCACCTACGGCTCGGTCAAGGGTATCTCGCCGCAGGACCTGCGCGACATCGGCGCCCAGATCTGCCTCGGCAACACCTTCCACCTGTGGCTGCGCCCGGGCCTCGAGGTGATGGAAGCCTTCGGCGGCCTGCACCAGTTCATGGCCTGGGACGGCCCGATCCTCACCGACTCCGGCGGCTTCCAGGTCTTCTCGCTGGGCGCGCTGCGCAAGATCACCGAGGAAGGTGTGCGCTTCAGCTCGCCGGTCAATGGCGACAAGCTTTTCCTCACCCCCGAGGAATCCATGCGCATCCAGAAGGTGCTCAACTCCGACGTGGTGATGATCTTCGACGAGTGCACGCCCTACCCCGCCACCGTCACCGAGGCCGCCGATTCCATGCGCCTGTCGCAGCGCTGGGCGCGCCGCTCGCGGGACGAGTTCGACCGCCTCGAGAACAACAACGCCCTCTTCGGCATCGTCCAGGGTGGCATGTTTGAAAACCTGCGCGACGAATCGCTGGCCGGGCTCGAGGAGATCGGCTTCCACGGCTACGCCATCGGCGGGCTGTCGGTGGGCGAGCCCAAGGACGACATGCAGCGCATCCTCCACCACACCGCGCCGCGCCTGCCCAAAGAAAAACCCCGCTACCTGATGGGCGTCGGCACGCCGGAGGACATTGTCTTCGCGGTGCAGGCCGGCATCGACATGTTCGACTGCGTGATGCCCACCCGCAACGCCCGCAACGGCTGGCTGTTCACCCGCCACGGCGACGTGAAGATCCGCAACGCCCGCCACAAGTCCGACACCCGCCCGCTCGACGAAACCTGCGACTGCTACACCTGCCGCAACTTCTCGCGGGGCTACCTGCACCACCTCAACCGCCTCAACGAAATCCTCGGTGCCCGACTCGCCACCATCCACAACCTGCACTACTACCAGCAGCTGATGCGCGAGCTGCGCGACGCCATCGCCAGCGGCACCCTCGCCGACTACGTCGCCCGCTTCCACCGCGAGCGTGCCGGCGAAGGCGGCGACAAGTAAGCGTCATGTAAGGGCGGGCTGCTTCGCCCGCCGACACCTTGCCGCTATAATTGCGCCTTTTCCCCGCATCCGCCCATGCAGGTCTTCCGAGGAATCCCCGAGCGTGCCGAACACGGCTGCGTGCTCACCATCGGCAATTTCGATGGCGTGCATCGCGGCCATCAGGCCTTGCTGGCAAAGCTCACGGCAAAGTCCCGGGCCACCGGCCTGCCCTCCGGCGTGCTCACCTTCGAGCCGCACCCGCGCGAATACTTCGCCCACGAGAATCGCCCCCGGCGGCTCACCTCGCTGCGCGAGAAAATCCTGCTCCTCGAAGCCCAGGGCGTCGACCGGCTCTACATCGCGCGCTTCAACCAGAAGCTCGCGGAGCTCACCCCCGAAGCCTTCATCGACGAAATGCTGATTCGCGGCCTGGGCGTCCGCCATCTGCTGATCGGCGACGATTTCTGTTTCGGCAAGGGCCGCAAGGGCAACTTCGAGATGCTCAAGGCGGTCGGCGACGATGTCGGTTTTCAGGTCGAAGCCATGCACACCGTCGTCCACGAAGGCGAGCGCGTCTCCAGCTCCGCCGTGCGCGCAGCGCTCGCCGAGGGTGACATGCCCCACGCCGCGCGTCTGCTCGGGCGCCCCTACAGCATGAGCGGGCGCGTCCTGCACGGCGACAAGATCGGCCGCACCATCGGTTTTCCCACCGCCAACATCCAGCTCAAGCACCGCAGCCCGCCGCTGATGGGCATCTACACCGTCAGCGTCGACGGCCTCGCCGACAAACCGTGGCCCGGCGTCGCCAGTGTCGGCGTCCGCCCCACCATCAACGACGCCGGCCGGCCCAGCCTCGAAGTGCACCTCTTCGACTGGAACGCCGACTGCTACGACGCCCACCTGCGCGTCAATTTCCTGCGCAAGCAGCGTGACGAGGTGCGCTACGACAGCCTCGACGCCCTCACCGCCCAGATCGCCCGCGACGCCGACGAGGCGCGCGCCTATTTCGCCCAGAATCCTCTCTGAATTCCACAGGCCGCAACGAACCATGTCCCAGAAGCGCAACGACCTCAACCTGCCCGACACTCCCTTCCCCATGCGGGGCGACCTCGCCAAGCGCGAGCCGGGCTGGATCGCCGACTGGCAGCAACGCAAGCTCTACCAGAAGATCCGCAAGGCCTCGGCCGGCCGGCCCAAGTTCATCCTGCACGACGGCCCCCCGTACGCCAACGGCCACCTTCACCTGGGCCACGCGCTGAACAAGATCCTCAAGGACATCATCGTTCGCTCCAAGACCCTCGCCGGCTTCGACGCCCCCTACGTCCCCGGCTGGGACTGCCATGGCCTGCCCATCGAGCACAAGATCGAAGTCACCCACGGCAAGAACCTGCCCGCCGACAAGGTGCGTGAGCTGTGCCGCGCCTACGCCGCCGAACAGGTCGAAGTGCAGAAGAAGGAATTCATCCGCCTGGGCGTGCTGGGCGACTGGGACAACCCCTACCTCACCATGAACTTCGCCAACGAGGCCGGCGAGATCCGCGCCCTGGCCGAGATGGTCAAGCAGGGCTACGTGTTCAAGGGCCTCAAGCCGGTCAACTGGTGTTTCGACTGCGGTTCCGCCCTGGCCGAAGCCGAGGTCGAATACGCCGACAAGAAATCGCCCACCATCGACGTGGCCTTCCCGATCAGCGACACCGACGCCCCCCGGCTCGCCGCCGCCTTCGGCCTGGCGGCCCTGCCCAAGCCCGCCTGCGCAGTGATCTGGACCACCACGCCCTGGACGATTCCCGCCAACCAGGCGCTCAACATTCATCCCGAACACGAATACGCTCTGGTGGACGTCGGCGACCGGCTGCTCGTGCTGGCCAAAGAACTCGTCGCCGACAGCCTCAAGCGTTACGCGCGCGATGGCGTGGTGATCGCCACCGCCCCCGGCAAGGCCCTCGAGAACCTGCAGTTCCGTCACCCCTTCTTCGATCGCGTCTCGCCGGTATTCCTGGCCGACTACGTGGGCCTGGATGCCGGCACCGGCATCGTCCACTGCGCCCCGGCCCACGGTGTGGACGACTTCAACGCCTGGCGCGCCTACGGCCGCGGTAACGACGAGATCATCTCCATCGTCAAGGGCGACGGCGTATACGTGGACGAGCTGCCCTTCTTCGGCGGTCAGTCGATCTGGAAAGCCAACCAGGCCATCTGCGACAAGCTCGCCGAAGTGGGCAGCCTGCTCTCTCACGGCACCACTACCCACAGCTACATGCACTGCTGGCGTCACAAGACCCCGGTGATCTACCGCGCCACCGCCCAGTGGTTCGTCGGCATGGACCGCCTGCCCAGCGACGGCAAGTCCCTGCGCGAAAAGGCTCTCGCGGGCGTCGAGGCCACCGCCTTCTATCCCGCCTGGGGCAAGCCGCGCCTGCAGTCGATGATCGCCAACCGTCCCGACTGGTGCATCTCGCGTCAGCGCAACTGGGGCGTCCCGATTCCCTTCTTCCTCAACAAGGAAACCGGCGAACTGCACCCGCGCACCGTCGAGCTGATGGAAGCCGTTGCCCAGCGCGTCGAGAAGGAAGGCATCGAAGCCTGGTTCAAGCTCGACGCCACCGAACTCCTCGGCGCCGAAGCCGGCCAGTACGACAAGATCAGCGACACCCTCGACGTCTGGTTCGACTCCGGCACCACCCACTGGCACGTGCTGCGCGGCTCCCACAACGACGGCCACGCCACCGGTCCGCGCGCCGATCTCTACCTGGAAGGCTCCGATCAGCACCGCGGCTGGTTCCACTCGTCCCTGCTCACCGGCGCCGCCATCGACGGCCATCCGCCCTACAAGGCCCTGCTCACCCACGGCTTCACCGTCGATCAGCAAGGCCGCAAGATGAGCAAGTCCCTCGGCAACACCATCCTGCCGCAGGAAGTCACCGACAAGATGGGCGCCGAGATCCTGCGCCTGTGGGTCGCCGCCACCGACTACTCGGGCGAGCTGGCGATGTCGAAGGAAATCCTCGCCCGCGTCGTCGAATCCTACCGCCGCATCCGCAACACCCTGCGCTTCCTGCTCGCCAACGTGGCCGACTTCGACGCCGGGAAGGATCTCCTGCCGGTCGACCAATGGTTCGAGATCGACCGCTACGCCCTCGCCCTGACCCGCCAGATGCAGGCCCAGGCCGAAGCCGACTACGCCCGCTTCGAGTTCCACCGGGTGGTCCAGGCACTGCAGACCTTCTGCTCCGAAGACCTCGGCGGCTTCTGGCTCGACGTCCTCAAGGACCGCCTCTACACCACCAAAGCCGACTCCATCGCCCGCCGCTCGGCCCAGAGCGCCCTGTGGCACGTGCTCCAGTCGATCACCCGCCTGATGGCCCCGATCCTCTCCTTCACCGCCGAGGAAATCTGGCAGATCGTCGGTGGCAACGCCGACGACAGCGTGATGCTGCACACTTTCTACAAGGCGCCGGCCCAGGACGGCGAAGCGGTTCTGCTCGACAAGTGGAACCTCATCCGCGCGATCCGCGCCGACGTCATGAAGGAAATCGAGAACGTCCGCACCGCCGGCCAGGTAGGCTCGTCCCTCCAGGCCGACGTGCAGATCCGCGCCGCCGGCGGTCGTCACGACGTGCTCGCCAGCCTGGGCGACGACCTGCGCTTCGTGCTGATCTGCTCCGCGGCCAGCGTGGTCAAGGCCGCCGACGAAGCCGCCGAGGCCATCGTCGTCACCCCCTCGACCCACGCCAAGTGCGACCGCTGCTGGCACTACCGTGCCGACGTCGGCCACGACCCGGCCCATCCGGAACTTTGCGGCCGTTGCACGTCCAACCTGTACGGCGAGGGCGAAGCCCGCTCCGCCGCCTGACCCCGCCTCGCACAGGAGCCTCGCCCTTGAAACTACGCCTCGGCAACTGGATCGGCCTGTCGGCCATCGTCGTACTGGTCGACCAGTGGACCAAGCACCTCGTGCGCGGCGCGCTGCGCAACGGTGAGGTGATCCGCGTCACCGACTGGTTCGATCTCGTCCTGGCCTTCAACCCGGGTGCCGCCTTCAGCTTCCTGGCCGACCAGGCCGGCTGGCAGCGCTGGTTCTTCGTCGCGCTGGCCGCCGGCATCTGCGGCTGGCTGCTGCGCCTGCTGGCCCGCCATCAGCACGAGTTCGTCCAGCCGCTGGCTTTCTCGCTGATCATCGGCGGGGCCGTCGGCAACGTCATCGACCGCTTCGTGTTCGGCGCAGTGGTCGACTTCCTGTCCTTTCACATCGGCCGCTACACCTGGCCGGCCTTCAACGTGGCGGATTCCGCCATCTGCGTCGGCGTGGTGCTGATGGTCCTCGCCCAGCTCCTCGAACACCGCCACGCCCCCGCCCAAGAGAAACTCTCATGACCCAGATCGTCCAGCCCGACAGCCTCGTCACCCTGCACTACCGCATCTCCCTCGACAACGGCCAGTCGCTGATCAGCACCTTCGAGACCACGCCCGCCACCATGCAGCTGGGCCGTGGCGACCTGCTGCCCACCCTCGAGCGCTGCCTCGCCGGCATCTCCGTCGGCGAGCGCCACACCTTCCTGCTCCAGCCCGAAGACGCCTTCGGCAGCCATCGGGAAGAACTCATCGAAAAAGTCCGCCTCGAAGACTTCCCCGACGGCGCCGCCGTCGAACCGCTGGTCATCATGGAATTCACCGCACCGGACGGCACCCGCTACCCGGGCCTGATCCGCGAAGTCGGCGACACCCACGCCACCATCGACTTCAACCACCCCCTGGCCGGCAAGGCCATCCGCTTCGAAGTCGAAGTCATCGGCATCAACTGAGCCGCCCGAGGAGCCCCATGGAAGTCCTGCTCGCCAATCCCCGCGGTTTCTGCGCTGGCGTCGAACGCGCCATCGAGATCGTCGAACGCGCCCTGGCCCAGTTCGGCGCCCCGATCTACGTCCGCCACGAAGTCGTGCATAACCGCTTCGTCGTCGAAGGCCTGCGCGCCAAGGGCGCCATCTTCATCGAAGACCTCGCCGACGTTCCCGCCGGCAACACCGTCATCTTCAGCGCCCACGGCGTGCCCCAGTCCGTGCGCAGCGAAGCCGAAGCGCGCGGCCTGCGCGTGTTCGACGCCACCTGCCCGCTGGTCACCAAGGTGCACCTCGAAGTCGCCCGCATGCGCGACCAGGGCCGCGAGCTGATCATGATCGGCCACAAGGGCCACCCCGAGGTGGAAGGCACCATGGGTCAGATCAAGGACGGCATCTATCTCGTCGAAGACGCCGCCGATGTGGCCGGGCTGCAGGTCAACAACCCCGACATGCTCGCCTACGTCACCCAGACCACCCTGTCGGTGGACGACGCCGGCGCCATCGTCGCCGCCCTGCGCGAGCGCTTTCCGAACATCGTCGGCCCCAAGAAGGACGACATCTGCTACGCCACCCAGAACCGCCAGGATGCAGTCAAGTTCATGGCGCCCCAGTCCGATCTGGTACTGGTGGTCGGCTCGGTGAACAGCTCCAACTCCAACCGCCTGCGTGAAGTGGCCGAGCTGCTGCAGGTGCCCGCTTACCTCATCGACGACGCCGACGCCATCGACCCCGCCTGGATCGCCGGCAAGCAGCGCGTCGGCGTCACCGCCGGAGCCTCGGCGCCCGAGGTGCTGGTCGAATCGGTGATTGCGCGCCTCAAGGCGCTCGGCGCGGCGAGCGTGCGGCCGCTCGAAGGCGTGCCCGAGAAGATCACCTTTCCGCTGCCCAAGGAACTCCAGGCCCCCGCGGCCTGACCCCGCGGCCGCCCGCCGGCGGCCGCCCTTCCCATTCGGGAGTCACCATGCCCTATGTTCAACGCGATGCCGCTGGTCAGGTCGTCGCAATCTTCGCCCAGCCCGGCCCCGGCCACGACGAGCCGCTCCCGGCGGGTCACCCCGATCTTGCCGCCCTCGCCGGCGACGGCAGCGACTTCGCCCGCCTCGACGCCGACCTGATCCGTGTCATCGAGGACGTCGTCGACGTGCTCATCGACCGTGGCCTGCTGCGCCTCACCGATCTGCCGCCCGACGCACAGCGCAAGCTCCTGGCCCGCAAGGGCGCGCGGGCCCGGCTGCGCCAGGGCCTCAACCTCCTCGGGCCGGACGACGTGATCTGACCCGGCATGTCCGGCCTTCGCCGGACATGCCATCTTACTTTTTCGCCCACCCCGGCCATCCCGTTCGACTGCGGCATGCGCCTGAAGGCTCAAGTTCCCCCGGTCTCGCCCGTAATCCCTACAATCCGGACGTTCGCCGGCTCGCCGGCGGTTTTCACCGGGCCTGGCATGTCGCCAGCCGGGACGAGAGACGACCACCCAAGATTGTGCCGATGACCGACGCCGCGCCCTCCTCCCCCCCCGCCCCCAAAGCCAATGGCCCCGTACCACTGGACGCCCAATGGCATCCGGGCGAAGCCGCCACCCACGAAGACCCGCTCCTCGATGCGCTGGTCATCCTCACCCAGCTCCACGGCAACCCCTTCACCGGGGCTGCCCTTGCCGCCGGCCTGCCGCTGGTGGACAACCGCCTGACGCCGTCGCTGCTGCCCCGCGCCGCCGCCCGCGCCGGACTCACCGCACGCATCGTGCGCAAGCCCGTCGACGCGATCAATCCGGCCCTGCTACCGGCGATCCTGCTGCTCCACGACCGCCGCGCCTGCATCCTGCTCGAACGCCTGCCCGACGGCCGCGCCCGGGTGCGTTTCCCCGAAGCCGGCGAATCGGCCGACATCCTGGGCGCCGACGAACTCGCCGCGCTGTACACCGGCCTCGCCTGCTTCGTGCGGCCGCGCTTCCGCTTCGAAGCCCGCGCTCCGCAGGTCAAGGCCGTGCGCGCCAGCCACTGGTTCTGGGGCACGGTCTTCGAAAACTGGCGCCTCTACCGCGACACCCTGTTCGCCGCGCTGGTGGTCAATCTCTTCGCGCTGGCCATCCCGATGTTCTCGATGACGGTCTACGACCGCGTCGTGCCCAACCACGCGGTCGAAACCCTGTGGGTGCTGGCCGTCGGGGCGATCCTCGTGCTCGGCTTCGATTTCATGCTGCGCACCCTGCGCGCCTACATCGTCGACACCGCCGGCAAGCGCATCGACGTCCAGCTCTCGGCGCGCATCATGGAACGGGTGCTGGGCCTGCGCATGGATGCCCGGCCGGCCTCGGTCGGCTCCTTCGCCGCCAACCTGCGGGCCTTCGAGGGCGTGCGCGACTTCATCGCCTCGGCCACCGTCACAACCCTGATCGACCTGCCCTTCGTGCTGCTCTTCCTGGTCGTGATGGTGTGGATCTCCCCGTGGCTGCTGCTGCCGCCGCTGGTGGGCATGCTGCTGGTGCTGTTCGTCACCCTGGTCTCCCAGGACAAGATGCACGAACTCACCGAAACCACCTATCGCGCCAGCGCCCAGCGCAATGCCACCCTGGTCGAAAGCCTCGTCGGCCTCGAAACGCTCAAGACCCTCGGCGCCGAAAGCAGCGTGCAGCGTCAGTGGGAACGCGCCACCCTCTTCATCGCGCAGATCGGCGGCCGGCTCAAGCTCCTGTCGGCGGGCACCGTCAATTTCGCGCAGCTCATGCAGCAGCTAGTCAACATCGCCGTCATCATCGTCGGCGTCTATGAGCTCTCGGAAGGCAACATGACTATGGGCGGCATCATCGCCGCCTCGATGCTCTCCGGCCGCGCGATGGCGCCGCTGGGCCAGGTAGCCGGCCTGATGATGCAATACCAGAACGCCCGCACCTCGCTGACCTCCGTCGGCACCCACATGAACCTGCCGGTCGAACGCCCCGAGGGCGCCAGCTTCGTCCATCGCCCCAGCTTCAGCGGCGAGATCGAGTTCAAGGACGTCAGCTTCTGCTACCCCGGACGCGACCAGGCGGTGCTCAAGAAAGTCAGCTTCCGCCTCAGGGCGGGGGAGAAGGTCGGCATCATCGGCCGCATCGGCTCCGGCAAGACAACCATCGAAAAGCTCGTCCTCGGCCTCTACCAGCCCACCGAGGGCGCCGTGCTGATCGACGGCATCGACTCGCGCCAGATCGATCCCGCCGAGCTGCGCCGCTCCATCGGCTTCGTGCCCCAGGACGTCACGCTCTTCTACGGCACCCTCAAGCAGAACATCGCCATGGGCGCCCCCTTCGCCGACGACAGCGCGATCATCGCGGCGGCCGATCTCGCCGGCGTGCGCGAATTTGCCAACACCCACCCCGAGGGCTTCGAAATGCCCATCGGCGAGCGCGGCGAATCGCTCTCCGGCGGCCAGCGCCAGGCTGTCGCCATTGCCCGCGCAGTGCTCAACGACCCGCCAGTACTGCTCCTCGACGAGCCGTCCAGCAGCATGGACCACCAGAGCGAGGAAGGCCTCAAGCAGCGCCTGCGTCGCTTTGCCGACGGCAAGACGATCATTCTCGTTACCCACCGCACCTCGCTGCTCGATCTGGTGGACCGCCTGATCGTCCTCGACCAGGGGCAGATCGTCGCCGACGGACCCAAGGCCCAGGTGGTCGAAGCCCTCCAGCAGGGCCGCATCGGACGGGCGGGGTAAGACCATGAAAGCACTCATCCAGCGCCTCGCCGCCCTCATCCAGCGCCTCGCCGCCCTCATCCAGCCCGCCTACGACGCCCTTTACCAGCGCGCCTCCCGCACCTTCGACCGCATCCTCGACGGCGCCGAGAAGAAGGAAATCCACGACGACGCCGACTACATGGCCGACGCCGAATGGGCCATGTCCGAGCAAAAACTGCGCGGCAGCCGCATCGCGGTGCTGTCCACCTTTGCCGCCGTCGTCGTGCTCATCGTCTGGGCCGCCTTCGCGCAGCTCGACGAGGTCACCCGCGGCGAGGGCAAGGTGATTCCCTCTCGCCAGGTGCAGGTGATGCAGAGCCTCGACGGCGGCATCGTGTCCGAGATTCTCGTCAAGGAAGGCCAGCAGGTGAAGGCCGGTCAGCTGCTGCTGAAGGTCGACCCGACCCGCTTCGTGTCATCCCTGCGCGAAAACCGCGCCCAGTACATCGCCCTGATCGCCAAGGCCGCGCGCCTCTCGGCTGTGGCCAGCGGCAAGCCCTTCGTGCCGCCCGCCGAGATCCTGAAGGAAGCCCCCGACCTCGTCGAGCAGGAGCGCAGCGCCTACGAGTCCAAGCGCCTCGAACTCGACGCCGCGGTCGGTGTCGCGCGCCAGCAGCTCTCCCAGCGCCGGCAGGAACTCAACGAAGTCACCGCCAAACGCGAACAGGCCACCCAGAGCTACAACCTCACCGCCAAGGAACTCGAAGTGACGCGCCCCCTCGCCAAGACCGGCGCGGTGTCCGAAGTCGAACTCCTGCGCCTCGAGCGCGACGTGGCCCGCTACCGGGGCGAGCGCGACGCCGCCGGCGCCCAGATCCCGCGCATCCAGGCCTCCATTTCCGAGGCCCAGCGCAAGATCGAGGAAGTCGAGCTCAACCTGCGCAACCAGGCCCGCAGCGACCTCTCCGAGACCAACGCCAAGATCGCCGCCCTCTCCGCCGGCAGCGAAGGCCTCGCCGACCGCGTCAAGCAGGCCGAAATCCGCGCGCCGATGAACGGCACCGTCAAGCAGCTCTTCGCCAACACCGTGGGCGGCGTGGTGCAGCCCGGCAAGGAGATCATCGAAATCGTCCCCAGCGACGACGCGCTGCTCCTCGAAGCCCGCGTCCAGCCCAAGGACATCGCCTTCCTGCGGCCCGGCCAGCCGGCCCTCGTCAAGTTCACCGCTTACGACTTCTCGATCTACGGCGGACTCGAAGCCACCCTCGAACACATTGGCGCCGACACCATCACCGACGAAAAAGGCAATGCCTTCTACATCGTGCGGGTACGCACCAAGCAAAGCACCATCGGCGACGCCCACATGCCGATCATCCCCGGCATGGTCGCCGAAGTGGACATCCTCACCGGCAAGAAATCCCTCCTCAGCTACCTGATGAAACCCGTCCTGCGCGCCAAGGCCAACGCCCTGACCGAGCGCTGACGCTTTCGTCCGAACCGCCCATGAACGCCCAGCAGCCGCTTCTCCTCCTCACCGACGACGACCTGCTCGCCGACCGCTGGCAACCCCTGGCCACCTCTCCGGTGCGCGCCCGCAGCCTCGACGGGCTCGACGTCTGGCGGGCAGCCGGCCACCGGCTCGTGGTCGTCGACCTGGCCAGTGCCAAGGGCGGCACTGCGCCCCTGTGGACCCGCCCGGGCTGGCAGCGCAACGCCGCCGGCCTCGCCATCCTCGCCACCTCGTCCCAACCCGGCGACGACGAAGGCCTCGCCGTCCTCAACGCCGGCGCCAGCGGCTACTGCCACTCCCACGCCCCGGTGGACACCCTGCGCCAGGCCCTCGACGTGATCGCCAGCGGCGAGCTGTGGGTCGGCCGCGCCCTGCTGTCGCGCCTGCTGCGCCTCGTGGACACCCGCCTGCCCCGCATCGGCCTTGCCGACTGGGCCAGCCCGCTGACCGAACGCGAGCGCGAAGTCGCCCAGCACGCCGCCCTCGGCGAGAGCAATCACGCCATCGCCGACGCCCTCGGCATCACCGAACGCACCGTCAAAGCCCACCTCAAGGCCATCTTCGAGAAGCTCGACGTCGCCGACCGGCTGCAGCTCGCCCTGCGCGTCCACGGCGTCCGCTGAGCGACGGCGGCCTCGCCGCCACAGCGCCCGCGCGCTCGACCACCCATGCCCGCGGCGCCTCACCCGCCGCGGCGCCGCCGTGGCACACGGCATCGGCAACACGCCCCCACCCCATCGTCCTCAAGCCCGCGCCATCACGGTTGGGGGCATCTGCCCATCCCCGTGGCATCCATCACGGCCCCTGTCCTCGTGGACAATACAGAAGACCCGGGCGACGCCGTAAATTGCCACTCAACCGAAAAACCCGTCTCCGGAGACCGTCATGGCCACCCCGTCCGCCCCGCAAAACGCCACCCAGAACGCCACCGCCAAAGGCACCGTCGTCTTCGTCCAGGGCGATGCCTACCTGCGCGACAGCAGCGGCAAGCTCACCGCCATCAAACCGGGCGACGTGGTCGGCGAAGGCGAGATCATCGTCACGGCCGCCGGCGCCGTCGTCGAACTGCAGCTACCCACCGGCGCCAAGGTCAGCGTCGGCCCCGAGCGTGAGCTGCTCCTGAACGACGAGTTCTTCGCCACCAGCGCCCCCGAGCGCACCGAAAACGTGGTTTCCAGCCAGGGCGCCGAAGCCGACAAGGTCATCCAGGCCCTCAATAGCGGTAAAGATCCCTTCGACGGCCTCGAAGACCCGGCCGCCGGCATCGCCGGGGGCGGCCTGGGCGACCAGACCCACGACTTCGTCCGCCTCGTGCGCGTCCTCGAAGACGTGACCCCGCTCGCCTTCAACTACACCTCCAGCGCCGACGGCATCGACTTCCTGCCCGTCACCGGCGCGACCCAGCTCACCACGCCGACCGTCGCCGCCACCAACAACCCGCCGGTCGCCAATCCCGACCCGGCGGTCGCCGCCACCGAAGACACCCCGGTGAGCTTCCCCGTGCTCGGCAACGACACGGATCCGGACGGCGACACGCTCACCGTCATCAATGCCAGCGCGCCCAACGGCAAGGTCACCATCAATCCCGACGGCACCCTGAGCTATGTGCCCAACCCCAACTTCAACGGCACCGACACCGTCACCTACACCGTCAGCGACGGCAAGGGCGGCACCGCCTCCACCACGGTCACCATCAACGTCGCCCCGGTGAACGATCTCCCCGTCGCCACCCCCGACACCGCCACCACCGACGAGGACAAGCCCGTCACCTTCAACGTGCTCGGCAACGACACTGACGTGGACGGCGACACGCTCACCGTCACCGGCGCATCGGTCGATCCGGCCAAGGGCACCGTCGTGGTGAACCCCGACGGCACCCTGACCTTCACCCCGGCGGCCAACGTCAATGGGCCGGTCACGGTCACCTACACCGTCAGTGACGGCCACGGCGGCACCAGCACCACCACCGCCATCGTCAACGTCACCCCGATCAACGACGCCCCCGTCGCCACCCCCGACACGGCCACCACCGACGAGGACAAGCCCGTCACCTTCAACGTGCTCGGTAACGACACCGACGTGGACGGCGACACGCTCACCGTCACCGGCGCATCGGTCGACCCGACCAAGGGCACCGTCGTCGTCAACCCCGACGGCACCCTGACCTTCACCCCGGCGGCCAACGTCAATGGCCCGGTCACGGTCACCTACACCATCTCCGACGGCCAGGGCGGCACCAGCACCACCACCGCCACGATCAATATCGCGCCGATCAACACCGCCCCCGTCGCCACCCCCGACACGGCCACCACCGACGAGGACAAGCCCGTCACCTTCAACGTGCTCGGCAACGACACCGATCCGGATGGCGATACGCTCACCGTCACTTCGGCCAGCGTCGACCCGGCCAAGGGCACCGTCGTGGTGAACCCCGACGGCACCCTGACCTTCACCCCGGCCGCCAACGTCAATGGCCCGGTCA
>NZ_JAYROR010000038.1:0-2905 GCF_041911615.1 Zoogloea sp.
GTGAAGACCTTGATCTTCCAGGTCCAGCGCACGGTGTCCTGCAGCCACTTGTCGGCCGGGCGGTTCTGGTGCTTGATGCCGAAGCGGGCGGCGATGCGCTGCTCGCAGGGGTTCGGGCCGGGCTTGATGCCTTCTTCATCGAGTTCCGAATCGAGCACCAGCGTCACGCCCAGCACGCCTTCGTTGCGCCCGCGCAGCAGCGCCAGCGCGCGGTGCGAGGGCATGGCGGCGATCGGTTCGGCAAAGTCGAACCAGTCGCGGAACTTGGCGCCTTCGGTTTCCTTGCCCGCGACGACGGTCGACCGCACCTGGCCGTGTTCGTTGAGGTACGCGCGCAACTGGCCGAGCAGTTCGGCGTCCTCGGCGAACTTTTCCATGAGGATCTGGCGGGCGCCATCGAGCACGGCCTTGCCGTCGGCGAAACCGGCGTCGGCGTTGAGGTACTTCACGGCTTCCTCGTCCGGGGTGAGTTCCGGGTTTTCCAGAAGCGCCAGTGCCAGCGGCTCGATGCCGGCCTCGCGGGCGATCTGTGCCTTGGTGCGGCGTTTCTGCTTGTAGGGTAGGTAAAGGTCTTCGAGGCGCTGCTTGGTTTCCGCGTCGTCGATCTCGGCCTTGAGTTCAGGGGTCAGCTTGCCCTGTTCGTCGATGCTGGCGAGGATGGCGGCGCGCCGCTCTTCGAGGTCGCGCAGGTAGGTCAGGCGTTCTTCGAGGTTGCGCAGCTGGGTGTCGTCGAGGCCGTCGGTCGCCTCCTTGCGGTAGCGGGCGATGAAGGGGACGGTGGCGCCCTCGTCGAGGAGGGCGATGGCGGCGACGACCTGGGTCGGGCGGACGCCGAGTTCGACGGCGATGCGGTGTTCGATGGGTGCGAGCATGGGTGCGGCAGTGCAGCAAAAAAGGGGGTGAATGATGCGGAATCCGGCGGGAAAAGACAACCGCCGGTAGTTCAGAGCGGCGTCAGCGTAGTCCGGTAGCGCCTGGCATTGTCGACGTAGTGGGCGGCCGACTGCCGCAGGCGGGCGACATCGTCGTCGGAAAGTTCACGCACCACCTTGCCCGGCGAGCCGACGATCAGCACGCGGTCGGGAAAGACCTTGCCTTCCGGAATCAGCGTGTTGGCGCCGACGATGCAGCCCTTGCCGATCACCGCGCGGTTGAGGATCACCGAGCCGATGCCGATCAGGCTGCCGTCGCCGACGGTGCAGCCGTGGAGCATGACCAGGTGGCCGACGGTGACATCGTTGCCGATGTGCATCGGGATGCCTTCGTCGGTGTGCAGCACTGAGCCGTCCTGGATGTTGGTGTTGGCGCCGATGTGGATCGGGTCGTTGTCGCCACGCAGGGTGGCGTTGAACCAGATCGAACTGTTGGCGCCGAGGCGGATGTCGCCGATGACGGTGGCGTTGGGGGCGACCCAGGCGTTCTCGCCGAGTTGCGGCTGTTTGTCTCCGAGGCGGAAGAGGGACATGTGGGCTCCTTGCGAAATTTGAAAATCGGCCTTTTTGCGGCGTCGACCGCAACAGCCCCGCAATGTTACGCTCAGCGGCAGCTTGCCGATAAGTCCGGCCTACAACTCAGGGGGCAGCATGAATTTCCGCAAAATCAAATCGTGGCAATGGGCGCTGCTGGTGCTCGCGCTGCTGGTCGCCCTCGACTGGGCCATCCGCCGCCCGGACCCCCGCACGCGCGAACTCAATGCCGTCATCCAGGCGCAGGCCAGCCCGCAGCTGAAGAACTACCCCTATCCCTTCCACGTGCTGCGCGTCGAGGGCAGCACCGCGGTCATGGGCACGCCGCGCAACTTCGAGATGCCGGCCTTCCGCTTCCTCGGCGCCATGTATCCGGACGTGAACGTCAAGGACGCCAACAATCCGGCCTTCATCGCGCTGCAGAATGCCCTCGGCAAGGTGCAGGACGAAGTCCGCGACATCGTCCTCGCCCAGCCCGGCATCAAGGACGTGCGCTGGGAGCTGGACCGCGAGTGGCTGCGGCGGAATCACATCCCGGTGCCGGAAAAGTGACCGGTTGACGGGATAATCGCGATTCCTTCGTCAATACGGACAGATCCCGGCATGGCCCTGACTTTCTGGCACCCGATTCCCCCGCAAACCATCGTTTTGTGGGACGCGAAATACCGCAGGCCCGGCGGTTCGTATCCTTCCCTGTCGGCGGCCAAGGTCAAGAAATGGTGGCCCGAAATACGTCGTGCGCTCAACGCGCCCGGCACGACGGTGACGGGCAAGATCGCCGGGGCGAATTTCAAGCACGTCAACGGGGCGCTTGGCGAGCTGAATGGGCATGCAATGCTCGTCGCCGCCGGGCATTACAGCATCCTCGAGCCCGGGCGCACGACAGCCGGGGGCGTCGATTTCATCACCTACTATCACGGGCCCGTGTCGCCGCTCGACTGGCAGATAGCCGTCGAGAGCGCCTTGAAGCAGCACCGGGTCGAGGGCCGCATCTTTCGCTGGCCGGGCTGCATCGTAACCCGCTGAGATTTTCAGTTCGGCGGCGTCGGCCGCCCGGCCAGCTTCTGCACGATCAGGGCGCCGACCATGTCGCCTTCGACGTTGACCGCCGTGCGGGTGGTGTCGAGGATGCGGTCGATCGGCAGCAGGATGGCGATGGCGGCGGTCGGCAGGCCGACCGATTCGAGCACGAGCACCATGCTCAGCATGCCGACGCTGGGGATGCCCGGCGCGCCGATGGCGCCGAGCATGGCGACGAAGAAGATGATCATCTGGCTGGCGAGGTCGAGCTCGATGCCGGCCAGGCGGGCGACGAACAGCGCCGCCGCTGCCTCGTAGAGCGCCGTACCGTCCATGTTGACGGTGGCGCCGAGCGGCACGACGAAATTGGCGATGTCCTTGCGCACGTGCAGGTGCTGCTCGGTGCAGCGCAGCGTCAC
>NZ_JAYROR010000039.1:0-29927 GCF_041911615.1 Zoogloea sp.
GACGGCCTGCGCCGCCGCTTCGAACGCCGTCTTGGTGCCGACCTCTCGGCGGTGCGGGTGCACCACGGGCCCGACGCCAGCGAGGCCGCCGCCAGCCTGGACGCCCGCGCCTTCGCCCTCGGCCCGCACATCGTCGTCGGCGAACGCCACGACCAGCCCCACACCCCCAGCGGCGAACGCCTGCTCGCCCACGAAGTCGCCCACGTGCTGCAGGACGAAGCCACCCCCACCCTGCGCCGCGACAACACCCAACCCGGCGACGCCCCGACCAGCCTCGCCGCGCTGGTGCGCAGCCAGCCCCCCGGCTTCACCGACGCCCAGCTCGACGCCGCCTACCAGCGCTACCTGCGCAGCGAGACCGCCGCCGCCGACCCCACCACCTGGGCGCTGCGTCAGACCACCGGCCGCCCCCGCGAGCGCCTCGTCCAGCTCCTCGGCCCCGATTTCGCCCGCGGCCAGCGCAGCGGCGCCGCCCGGCCGGCGGTGGACGTCTCGGCGCCCGCCGCGCCGGCCGACTACGACGCCACCCGCCAGCGGCAGGATCTGGCCGCCCTCCAGTCCGCCGGCGGGGCGCTCACCGCGCGTCTCGGCAACCTGCAGTACGACCCCGCCAGCGGCCTGCAGATTTCCGCCGGCCACCAGTCGATCCTGCAGGGCAACGTCGGCGAAGCCCTGGCCCGACCGCTGCTCGAACAGGCGCTGCAGGAAATCCGCCAGACCGAACCGAACGCCCAGCTCTACCTCAACGTCACCGCCCAACTGCGCATGGACGACGGCGGCTGGACCAACCCGGTGCTGTTCACCGACGGCCTGATCGGCGTGGTGGATGGCGGCGGGCTGCGGGTGCTGCGCATCGCCGAGATCAAGTCCGGCCTCGAAGGCGGCGTGCAGGGGCAGGAGCAGGTTCACCGCTGGATCGAAGCCCACAGCACCACCGGCCTGCGCATCCTGCTGCCCGGCGTGGCGCGCACCTTCGAATACAGCGATCACGCCCGCGAGGTGCGCAACCTCACCGTCGCCCCGCGCATGGTCATCGTCCCCAGCGACGCGCGCTTTGCCGGCAGCCGCAGCGGTCACGGCACCACCGCGCCGGTCATCCCGCTGCGCATGGCCCAATCCTCGGCCGAGATCAACTACCTCACCGCCGCCACCGCCCAGCGACTGCTCCTCGAGAGCCGCGCCCGCCAGCTCCTCGACGCGGTGCGCAACCAGCAGGTTCAACCCGCCGTCGTCGGCAGCACCCTCGAACTCCAGCAAAGCGCCACCATCG
Source organism: Zoogloea sp. (assembly GCF_041911615.1). Classification (GTDB taxonomy): domain Bacteria; phylum Pseudomonadota; class Gammaproteobacteria; order Burkholderiales; family Rhodocyclaceae; genus Zoogloea. Next base: position 1,271 of record NZ_JAYROR010000039.1, read on the forward strand.
CACGGCTCCAGCAGCAGAGCCGGGGCCTCGCCCTGGTGGGCGGCGTGCTCTACCGGGTCGGCGCCGACGCCGAAAGCCGCCAGCTCACCCGGCTCCCGATGCAGCCGATGCAGTTGCCCGCCGCCGCGCCGGGCACCACCGGCAGCGGCACGGAGAGCGGCACGCCGGGCGTGCCCCCCATCCCGGCAGCGCCCGCGCCGGCCGGGGCCGCGCCCCAGCTCCCAACCGGGCTCGACCCCGCGCCCCTGCAGGTGCCGGGCATTCCGGGCACCACCCAGATCGCCCCCGGTGTCAACCTGCCCAGCAACGTGCTCAACCTGAGCGGACAGCCCATCCAGGTGGGCGGCGGGCGCATCGTGCCGCCCAGCCAGCCCGTGGAGCTGCGCGAGGGCGACATCGTGGTGCGCGGCGCTTCGGGGGGCGTCGTCGCCACCGACGCCGCCACCGGGCGGCCCATCGCCGCCGTGCTCGAAGGCGGCCAGCTGTACAGCGTGGCACCCGCCGGGCGCGTCATCAGCATCGGCGAAGACGGCCGCGCGGTGGTGTCGCGCAGTCCGCAACTCGTGCCGCTCACCGCCGAACCGGTGGCCGGCGGCACCACCCCCGCCGCCAGTGGCGTCAGCCCACGGATGCGCGTCGCCGCGGGCGGAATGGCGCTCTTCGTGGTCGCCAACGAGATCCTCGCCCCCATCGGTCGCAACCTGCAGCAGCAGCGTCGCAACATTGCCGTCGGCCAGGCGCAGATCGACTTCTGGGCGCAGTTCGGCGGCAACCCGACCCACGCCGTCTGGCACATCGTCGACGGTCGCGCCGCCGCCGGCGTCGAAGCCGACACCGAGGCCTTCGGGAGCGGCAGCTACCCCTATGTGCGCAGCATCGACACCGCCTCGTTCGGGCGCACCCTGCCGACCCTCATCACCAGCCACCGGGATTTCCTGCTCTTCCTCGACATGGCCAAGGTGCTCGGCACGATCGTCGAAGAACCGCCGATGCCCGGCTTCCCGAGCGCCGAGGAGCGCCAGCAGCCGCGCCGCTACTACGCGGTGGTCGACGCCCCCGACCGCAGCCTGCGCCAGCGCATCGATCTCACCGACATCATCGCCCCCCTGGGCCAGCGCCTGCTCGGCAGCCTCGACGCCGACATGCGCGCCCAGCTGGCCGCGCTGCCGGCCGCCGAGCGGCGCAACATCTTCCGCCTCAAACAGGGCAGCGAGACACCGCTGTTCCGTTCCGCCAGCGGCGGGCAGCCGATCCTGTCGGACCAGCAACTGCTCGGCAACGATCCGTGGGTGCGCCTGCTCGGCCGCACCCAGGAAGGCGGACTCGGCAGCTGGTTCTTCCACGGCCAGTGGCCTGACCGGGTGCTGGTCGCCCCGGCCAACGTCGACGCCCAGCGCGCCGCCCAGGTGAGCGCCTACGTGGTCAAGAAGCCGCCGGGCGAGGTGCTCGACGAGGTGCAGGCCGCCGGGCGCCCCATTCTCAGCCGTTCGCCGCCCGACGGCGACGTGGATTCCTTCGTCGCCGGCCCCGAGCCGGGCAGCGCGCGCTTCGGCGAAACCCGCTACTACCGTCATCCCAACTGGCCCGACGTGCGCTGGACGGCGGCGATCGGCGAACTACACCAGTTCTGGGTGAATTCCCGCGATATCGAAGCGGTCGGCGAAGACGACGTGAACCGCTACGCCACCGGCCCGGCCGCCCGCTGAAAGGGAGAAGAGAACATGGGCACGCCCCGCAACCGGCAAAAAATGCCGCCCATCGCCCGCGATCGCCCGGCCGAACAGCGCGCCGAGCGCGTCGCCCACGGCGAACGTCCGCCCCGCGCGGCCGCCGCGCGCGCAGCCACGCCCCGTCAGCCGCCCCTCGCCGCACTCGGGCTCGATGCCGGCGTCGCGCTGCCGGCCACCGAGCGGCGCTATTTCGAGGCCCGTCTCGGCGCCGACCTGCGCGCCGTGCGCATCCACCCCGACAGCGACGCCGCCGTGAGCCTGGGCGCCAACGCCTTCGCCAGCGGCCACGACATCGGCTTCGCCCCGGGGCGCTGGCAGCCGGGCACCCACGAAGGCCGACGCCTCCTCAGCCACGAACTCACCCACGTGCTCGAACAGGCCCAGCGCGGCCGCAGCGCCGTGCAGCTCGACGATGCGGTGAAGCCCGCCGAAGCCGACCAGGCCGCCGACGCCCTCACCGAAGGGGTCAAGACCGTCGTCGAGCAGGCCAAGGAGAACGAAGGCGTCAAGCGCGTGCTGCTCGACCCCGCCAAGCGCTACGCGCTGGGCCAGTGGAACGGCCTCGGTACCGGCGAACAGGTTGCGGTGGCCGGCTTCGGCGTCGGCACCTACGGCCTCGCCCTGGGCGCCGGACTCGGCGATCCGGCCGGCCGCAAGCTGCTCTCCGACGTGAATCTGGCCGCCCCGCTGGGGCTGATTCCCTACTCGACGCTCACCGATTTCCGCTACGTGCTGCCGGGCACCGCCGGCGGCCCGACCCAGCTCAAGGCGTCGTTCTCGGGGGACGACCTGCTCGGCCTCGCCCACGCCAGGCTCGGCTGGATGCCGCCGATGACCCTCAGCCTCGATTTCGGTTGGAGCGTGGCGCCGTCCGGCGGCGTCAGCCTCACCACCGCCAAGGCGAGCTGGGGCGTGGTGCCGGGGGTCAATCTGCAGATCGGCAGCGGCGTCGGGCTGGACTGGAAGCCCACCGTCGACGGCCCCGACGGCCAGCGCGCGACGACGATGAAGTCGATCCCCACGCCCGCCGGTGCCAGCACTTCGCCGGGCGGCACCGGCGTGTTCGTCAGCGTGGATCTGCTGAAGGCGCCCTTCGTGCCCGCCCCGATCCGCGCCGCACTGGGGGGCGATCCGAAAGGCAAGGAGTGAGCCGGCCTCGCACCGACGAAGCCGAGGCGAGGCCGGGTCCACCGGAAACCCATCGGCGCCACCACGATTCGGCACCGCAAACGCAAAAAAGCCACTCTTTCGAGTGGCTTTTTCAGCGGGAATTTTGGTCGGGGAAAGAGGATTCGAACCTCCGGCCCCTGCGTCCCGAACGCAGTGCTCTACCAGGCTGAGCTATTCCCCGACGACCCTTCAACTACAGGGGGTTTGCTACGTTTTCCAGAACGTTTCCGCCTTGGAAAGACAGCTATTATGCACGAACGCACTTCAACGTGCAACAACTTCGCCACGTGATTGAAACAAGGCCGCGCGACAGTCTGCCGGCGCGGCCCGGAATCAGGCGACCGAGGCTTCGGGGTGGGTCGCGGCGACTTCCTCGTGTTCCCATTCCTTCACGGCGTCCGACAGGAGCCGGGCCTTCTCGTGGGCGTCCGGGGCGTGGTGGTGTTCTTGCTCGAAAGCCTCCAGCGCGTCATGACAGGCGGCGGCCTTCGTGGGGGCGTGGGTATGGGGCACGATGAACTTTCCTTCCGTTATAGCAGGGATGTTGCAGTGCAAATGCTGCGGCGCAACATCTGCATTGTATCGACCCCACCCGTCGATCTGCAAGCGCGCCGCGCCATACCCCTGGTGCAGATTTGTCCCATTCGTGACATAGTGGCCGAATGTCTTCGCGGTGTGACATTTAAATAAGATGTCACCACCGGACGATGTCGTACGGGCCGCCGGATGGTTTTCGGCTGAAAAGGAGAACATGTCGCCACCCCTGCTTCGCCGTGTCTTCGTCGGACGTTTGCTGGCGGTGCTGCTGTGCAGCGTCGGCGGTCCCGACACGGCCGTCGCGGCCGACACGACGGCCACCCCTGCCGAGTCCCGGCGCTCGATCCACGTGGTTGCCGACGACAACTATCCGCCCTACCTGTTCCGCGATGCCGAAGGCAAGGTCGAGGGCTACCTGGTGGACGTCTGGCACATCTGGGAGACCCGCACCGGCATCCCCGTGACCCTCACGGCCACCAACTGGGCGCGGGCCCAGCAGATGATGGCGCGTGGCGAGGCGGACGTGATCGACACGATTTTCCGCACCCCCCAGCGCGAACCGCTGTACGACTTCACGCGGCCCTACGCCGACCTCCCCGTCGCCATCTACACCCACCGCAGCATCACCGGCATCACCGGGCTCGACACCCTCAAGGGCTTTCAGATCGGCGTGCAGGCGGGCGACGCCTGCATCGACCACCTGCACCTGAACGGTATCGCCACGCTGGTCGAGTACCCCAACTACGCCGACTTGATCGCCGCCGCCCAGCGCGAAGACATCAAGGCCTTCTGCCTCGACGAGGGGCCCGCCGACTACTACCTCTACCGCGCCCACGCCCAGCACAGCTTCCCGAAGGCCTTCGAGCTCTACCAGGGCCAGTTTCATCGCGCGGTGCGCAAGGGCGACGCCGAAACCCTGCATCTGGTCGAGCGCGGCATGGCGGCGATCAGCCCCGAGGAAGACGCCGCACTGCGCCGGAAATGGTTCGGCAACCCGGTCGACTTCGCCCTTTACAGCCGTTATATCGGTTGGGCCCTGCTCGCGGTGGCCGGCATCGGTTCGATGCTGGTGGCCTGGAACGTGCTGCTGCGCCGTCAGGTCAGCGCCAAGACCACCGCCCTGGAGCACACCCTGGAGGCACTGCGCCAGGCCCATCGGGCCACCAGCGAAGCCAAGGAAAGCCTCGCCGCCACGCTGCAGGCGATTCCCGATCTGCTCTTCGAATTCGACACCGACGGCTATTACCGCAACATCTTCGCCCGCGACGAAGGCCTGCTGGCCGCCTCCCACCCGGAGCTGATCGACCGGCGCGTCGGCGACGTCCTGCCGGCCGACGCCGCTGCCACGGTCATGGCCGCCATCGCCACTGCAGCGGCCCGGGGCGGCGACTACGGCCGCACCATTCGCCTCGACATCGACGGCGCGGCGCGCTGGTTCGAGCTGTCGGCCGCGCGCAAGCAGCACGTGGACGGCAGCCTGCGGGTGCTGATGCTGTCCCGGGACGTCACCGAGCGCCGCGAAGCCGAGCAGACCCTGCGCAACGCCCACGAAGCGGCCCTCATCGCCGAACGCGACCGCCGCTTCCGGATGCTCTTCGACGCGGCGCCGGTGGCCCTGGCCCACGTCATCGGCAACCGGATCGGCGCCGTGAATCAATACTTCACCGAGCTCTTCGGCTACCAGGAAAGCGACATCGCGACCCTCGACGAATGGTGGCAGCGCGTCTACCCCGATCCCATCTATCGCTGGGAGGTGCAGCGCACCTGGGAAGCCGCGGTCAACCGCGCGATCGCCGGCGACGGCCGGGTCGAGACGCTGGAATACCAGGTCACCACCAAGGACGGCCAGCAACGCACCCTGTTCATCGGCGGCCAGGTGCTCGGCGACGGCTTCGTCGCCACCTTCATCGACATCACCCCGATGCGCGAAGCCGAGGCCGCCCTGAAAGAAGCCAAGAACGCCGCCGACGCCGCCAATCTGGCCAAGAGCAGCTTCCTGGCCAACATGAGCCACGAGATCCGCACGCCGATGAACGCGATCCTCGGCTATGCCTACGCGCTCAAGCGCAGCACCCTCGAGGCGGCCCAGCGCGAGCGCATCGACAAGATCGAGGATGCCGGCCGCCACCTGCTGGCGATCATCAACGACATCCTCGACATCTCCAAGATCGAGGCCGGCAAGCTGGTGCTCGAGCACACCAGCTTCCATCTTGCGTCGATCGTCGACTACGTGCGCTCGCTGATCGTCGACAGCGCCGATGCCAAGGGCCTGACGGTCAGCGTCGAGTACGACCACGTGCCGATCCACCTCGAAGGCGATCCGACGCGACTGCGCCAGGCCCTGCTCAACTTCGCGGGCAACGCCGTGAAGTTCACCCAGCAGGGCCAGATCGTGATCCGCAGCCGGCTGCTCGAACGCGAAGGCGACCGCTTGCTGGTGCGCTTCGAGGTCGAGGACACCGGCGTCGGCATTCCGCCCGAGAGCTGCAGCGAGCTGTTCCAGCCCTTCCGCCAGGTGGACGCCTCCACCACGCGCAAGTACGGGGGCACCGGTCTCGGGCTGGCGATCACCCAGCGCCTCGCTCAACTGATGGGTGGCGAGGCCGGCGTCGTCAGCACGCCCGGCGTGGGCAGCAATTTCTGGTTCACCGCGCGACTGGTTGCAGGTAGCGCCCCCGCCACCAACATCGAGGCCATTCCCGGCGGCAGCACCACCGAGGACATGATCCGGCGCCGCCATGCCGGCGCGCGGGTGCTGCTGGTGGAAGACGACCCGGTCAACCAGGAAGTCGCCCTCGAGCTGCTCGGGAACACCGGCCTGCGGATCGACGTCGCCAACAACGGCCGCGAAGCGATCGACATGCTGCGCGCCAGCGACTACGCCGTGGTGCTGATGGACATGCAGATGCCCGAAATGGGTGGCCTCGAGGCCACCGCCCTCATCCGTACCTTGCCCGACCGCCAGCACACCCCGATCATCGCGATGACCGCCAACGCCTTCGACGAAGACCGCGACCGCTGCATCAAGGCCGGCATGAACGACTTCATCGCCAAGCCGGTGGAGCCCGACATCCTGTTCGATACCCTGGCGCGCTGGATCGGCCCGCAGGCCAGCTGAGGCCGGCTCAGGCCGGGCGGAGGAGATCCTCGGGCGTATCCACGTCGCGCAGCACGCCCGCATCGTCGGATTCGATCCGCCACAGCAGGTCGCCATGGGCGCCCAGGATCGCCCGGGCACCCGCATCGCCCGTGAGCTGCCGCAGCGCATCCCGCCAACGGGCGGCAAAGCCCACCGGATGGCCGCGCCGCCCGGCGTGAAAAGGGGCCGCCAACGCCGCCCCGTCTGTCAGCGCATCCGCCACCTGGCGCAGCGTGCCCGGCTGAACGAAGGGCATGTCGCCCAACGCCACGACCCAGCCGGCGGCCTCGGGTGTGGCCGTCACCCCGGCGGCGAGGCTGTAGCCCATGCCCTCGCGGGCAGCGGCGCAGGTCACCACCGTCAGCCCCTCCGCGGCGAGCCGGCCGGCAAGGTCCACCTGCTCGGGGCGCACCACCGCCACGCTATGCGGGCAGGCTGCCCGTAATGCGCGGGCCGCCACCACCGCCATCGGCAGGCCATCGACCAGCGGATGGCTCAGCTTGTCGCCGCCAAAACGCCGTCCGTAACCGGCCGCCAGCAAGATGCCGACCACTTCGCCGCGCACCTCTTCAGCCCAGCCCGCAACCCGCGCTGGCCGGGGCCGCGGGCTCCGGCCGGACGAAACGGACGCCGTTCTTCACGGCGGTCATCTCGGCCAGGATCGACACCGCGATCTCGGGCGGCGTTCGGCTGCCGATGGGAAGGCCCGTCGGGCCGTGCAGCCGCCCGACCTCGCTTTCCGACAGGTCGAAGTACTCGAGCAAGCGCGCTTTGCGGGCCGCGTTGTTCACCCTCGAGCCCAGCGCACCGACGTAAAACGCCGGCGACTTGAGGGCTTCGAGCAGCGCCATGTCGTCGAGCTTGGGGTCGTGGGTCAGGGCGACGATAGCGGTATGGGGATCGGGCAGCATCGCGGTCACCACGTCGTCGGGCATGCCGGCCACCAGCGGCGCGCCGGCCACGTCCCACTCGATGGCGTATTCGTCGCGGGGGTCGCAGACGCTCACTGCGTAGTCGAGCGCCTGGGCCATCGTCGCGAGGTAACGCGAGATCTGCCCGGCACCGACGATCAACAGCCGCCAGCGCGGCCCATGCAGTGTCGACAGCCGCGCACCGTCCCAGTGCAGCGCTTCGCCCCGGCAGGCATCGAGCACCCGCACCGCGCCGCTGGCGAGATCCACCTCGCGGCGCACCAGCTGCCCCCCCTCGATGCGCGCGGCCAGATCGGCGAGACGGGCGGCGTCCGGCGCGGGTTCGACCAGCAGTTCAAGGGTGCCCCCGCAAGGAAGCCCGAAGCGCGCCGCCTCGTCGCGGGTCACGCCGTAACGAAGCACGAAGGGCCGACTGCCGGCGATTCGGCCGTCGCGCATCCGTTCGATCAGATCGTCCTCGATGCAGCCGCCCGACACCGAGCCCTGTACCTTGCCGTCGTCGCAAAGCGCCATCCACGCGCCCGCCGGCCGGGGCGCCGAGCCCCAGGTGCGGGCAACCGTGACCAGCGCAACCCGATGTCCGCCCGCCGCCCAGCGGCGCAACGCGGCCAGCACCTGCAAATCCTGGCTATCCATCTCCGGATTCCTTCCGACACGAAGTTGAAATGCCAGGGCAGACGATGCCACCCCGGCCGTCTCGGCAGATCGGGCTCAGGCCTTCAACTGCTCGGCTCGGAAAGGCAGGCGGGTCACCCACTGACCGGTGGCCGCGGCGATCGCGTTTGCCACGGCCGGCGCCACCGGCGGCACGCCCGGCTCGCCGATGCCCGTGGGGTTTTCAGCGGACGGCACGATGTAGACCTCGACCTTGGGCATCTCGTTGATACGGATCGGTGCGTACTCGCCGAAGTTGCCCTGCTCCACCACCCCGTCCTTCAGGGTGATCTCACCGTGCAACGCCGCCGACAGCGCAAAGCCCACCGAGCCCTCGACCTGGGCGCGCACGTTGTCCGGGTTGATCGCCATGCCGCAATCCACCGCCGAGACGATGCGATCCACCTTCACGCTGCCGTCAGCGGCCACCGTCACCTCGGCGACCTGGGCGACGTACGAGCGGAACGACTCATGCACCGCCACCCCGCGGCCGCGCCGCTCGCCCGGCTTGCCGGCCGCCAGCGGCGTGCCCCAGCCGGCCTTCTCGGCGGCCAGGCGCAGCACCGCGCTGTGACGCGGGTGCTTGTCGAGCAGCTTGAGGCGCAGGGCCACCGGATCCTGCCTGGATTCGGCGGCGAGGCGGTCGAGGAAGGTCTCGGTGGAATAGGCGGTGTGGGTCGAGCCCACCGACCGCCACCACAGCACCGGCACGCCGATGTCGGTAGGCGTGTGCAGCTCCACCTGCAGGTTGGGCAGCGCGTAGGGCAGGTTCGCCGCGCCTTCGACCGACACCGCGTCGATGCCGTCCTTGACCATCACCGACTCGAAGGCAGAGCCGGTGATGATCGACTGCCCCACCAGACGGTGACGCCAGGCGCGGATCGCACCGTCGGCATCGAGGGCCGCTTCGAGGCGATGATGGAACAGCGGGCGGTAATAGCCCGCCTTCATGTCGTCCTCGCGCATCCACACCAGCTTGACCGGCGCGCGGGTGCCGCTGGCCTTGACGATGGACGCCGCCTCCTTGAGGTAGTCGGACTGGGTGCAGGCGCGCCGGCCAAAGCTGCCGCCGGCGTACAGCATGTGGATCGTGACCTTCTCGGGGGGCAGGCCGAACATCGCCGCCAGGGTGGCCTGGTCGACGGTCTGGAACTGCTCGCCGTTCCACACCTCGAGCCCGTCGGCGGTGCGCTGCACCACGCAGTTCATCGGCTCCATCGCGGCGTGGGCGAGATAGGGGAAATCGTAACTGGCGCTCACCACGCGAGCCGCGCCGGCAAAGGCCGCGTCCACATTGCCCTCCTTGCGGGCCACGAGGCCCGGCTGCTGGGCCAGGGCGCGGTAGCGCTCGAAAATCTCGGCGCTGCCGAGCTTGAAGGCGGCGCTGTCGGCCCATTCGACCACCAGCGCATCGCGGCCCTTCTTGGCGCTCCAGGTATCCCGCGCCAGCACCGCGACGCCACCGGGAATGGTAACCACATCCACCACGCCCTTCACCGCTCGGGCCTTGCTGGCATCGACCGACTTTGCCTGACCCCCGAAGCGCGGCGGATGGGCAACCACCGCCACCAACATGCCCGGCAGATGCACGTCCTGGGTGAATTGCGCGGTACCGTTGGTCTTGGCGACGCTGTCCTTGCGCGGAGCGTGCTTGCCGATCAGACGAAAATCCTTCGGATCCTTCAATTTGACGCTGGCCGGCACGGTTTCGAGGGCGGCGGCTTCGGCCAGCTCGCCGAAACTTGCCTTGCGCCCGCTGGCGGCGTGGCTGACGATACCGCCAGCCACGGCGACCTCGCCTTCCGGCACCTGCCAGCGTTTCGCCGCGGCAGACACCAGCATGGCGCGCGCGGTGGCGCCGGTCTGACGCATCTGGCCCCAGGAGTTGGCCATCGCGGTACTGCCGCCGGTGCCCTGGGCCGCGCCGAAGAACAGGTTGTTGTAGCGTTTGGCATCGGCCGGCGCCCCTTCGACCTTGACCTGGGCCCAGTCGGCGTCGAGTTCCTCGGCGACGATGGTAGCGAGGCCGGTGTAGGTGCCCTGCCCCATTTCCAGGTGCTTCGAGATCACCGTCACGGTGTTGTCGGCGCCGATGCGCAGGAAAGGCGTCGGCTCGAAGGACGGGGCCGACGCCGCCGGCGAAGCGCTCGCAGGCTTCGCGGCGGTGGCCAGCGGCGGCAGCGCCAGGCCGAGCGTGAGCCCCGTGGCCCCCTGCAGGAAGCCACGGCGGGAGAGGTTCTGAACGGGATTGTGAACAGCGTGCTTCATCGCGATGTCTCCTTAAGCCAGGGCCTTGGCGGCTTCGTGGATGGCGGCGCGAATGCGCACGTAGGTGCCGCAGCGGCACAGGTTGCCTGCCATCGCAGCGTCGATGTCGGCATCGCTGGGATTCTTGTTGGCGGAGAGCAGACTCACCGCGCTCATGATCTGACCCGACTGGCAGTAGCCGCACTGGACTACGTCGAGCTTGCGCCACGCGTCCTGCACCGCCTTGCCGACGCGTGAGCCGTCCACGGCCTCGATGGTGGCGATCTTATGGCCCTTCACGGCCGACACCGGCGTGATGCAGGCACGGGTCGGCTGGCCGTCCACCAGCACCGTACAGGCGCCGCACAGGCCCGCGCCACAACCAAACTTGGTTCCGGTAAGAAGCAGCGAATCGCGCAAGGTCCACAGCAGCGGGGTGTCGGGGTCGACATCGGCCTTGTGGGGCTTGCCGTTCACGGTGAGCTGGATCATGGTCATTCTCCGTTGGATGTTGCAGGCATCGTGGCGCCGCCGGGACTTTTTCGCCCGACTTTCATCGTCGCAATTTAGCCTACGGGAAGCCGGATGGCATTGCAGAATCGTGTCAGATTCTTGCCCGATTCTCCAAAAAACATCCCCAAGCCCAACCTGAGCACTTCGTCAGGCGTTAAGCTCCCGGCTCCTGGCAGGAGAACAAACCATGACCGATTCAGGCACCTCGGCCTCCGATCCGTCCGCCTCGCTCGACGCCGCGCGGCGCGCGCTGGCCGAGCTCATTGAACGATATTGCAGCGCCGAAGGCCCGACGACGACGGCCGTACCAGGCCTCAGCTTCTTCCGCGCCTCGAGCACCAGCACGCCGATCTGCGCGGTCTATAAATCGGTGCTGGCCGTCGCCGTCCAGGGCAGCAAGCGCCTGTCGCTGGCCGACGAGAGCTTTCAGTACGACAGTCGGCATTACCTCATCACCTCGGTGGACCTGCCGGTCATGGGGCAGATCGTCGAAGCCTCGCCCGCCGCGCCCTATCTGTGCGCGGTGTTCGACATGGACGCCCGCAAGATCGCCGAACTGGCCGGCGAGATGCGCCTCGCCCCGCCCTCGCCTGGCAACGGTCAGCTCGGTCTGGGCATCAGCGACCTGACCCTGCCGGTGATGGCGGCCTTGTTGCGGCTCGCCCGCTTGCTCGATACACCGGACGACATCCCGGTGCTGGCCCCCCTCCACGAACGCGAACTGCTGTATCGCCTGCTCACCGGCGCGCAAGGACTGCGCCTGCGCTGCATCGCCGCCGCCGACAGCCAGGGCCACCGCACCGCCCGGGCCATCGAGTGGATCAAGGACAACTTCGATCAACCGCTCTCCATCGATGCCCTGGCCGACGCCGCCAACATGAGCAAGTCGTCACTGCACCACCATTTCAAGGCGCTCACGGCCATGAGCCCGCTCCAATACCAGAAGCAGATCCGCCTGCAGGAGGCGCGCAAGCTGATGCTGACCGAAGCCATCGACGCCGCAACCGTCGCCCGCCGCGTCGGCTACGAAAGCCCCTCGCAATTCAGTCGCGAATACCGCCGCCTGTTCGGCGCCCCGCCACTACGTGACATCGCCCGCCTGCGCTGAGGGCGCCCGACGACGAAAAGCGGCGCCATAAAAAAAAGGAGCAAAGCCTTAAAGGCTTTGCTCCTTTTTTGACGCGTCCAAAGAGGACGACATCGGAATGAGTGGTCGGGGAAAGAGGATTCGAACCTCCGGCCCCTGCGTCCCGAACGCAGTGCTCTACCAGGCTGAGCTATTCCCCGACGATTTTACTGCCACGACAGTCTGGCCCTGCCGCTAAAACAAAACAGCCACACTCAACATCGAATTCGACTTATCTACAGCTGCCGAACTCAATATTTCCGTGCGACTGCGAACTTCGATAATTCTATCAAGGAGTCCTTGAAAACGGAAGGGGGCAACGCATCGAGTGCGTCGAGCGCGAGTTGAGCCTCGGCTTCGGCCACCTTGCGGGTCGCTTCGATGGCACCGCTCGCACGGATCGCCTCAAGCACCTTGGCGAAATCGTCGCGACCACCGTTTTCGATAGCGGTGCGCACGCACGCGGCCTGCTCCGGGGAACCATGCTTCATGACGTGGATCAAGGGCAGCGTGGGCTTGCCTTCGGCGAGATCGTCGCCGACGTTCTTGCCTGTGTCCGCCTCGTCGCCCGAATAATCGAGCACGTCGTCAATGAGCTGGAAAGCGGTGCCGATGTGCATGCCGAAGGCCGCCAGACGGTCTTCCTTTTCGGCGTCGAGCCCGCCGAGGATGCCGCCCAGGCGCGCAGCAGCCTCGAAGAGCTTGGCGGTCTTGTAGCGGATCACGCGCAGGTAGTCGTCCACCTCCACGTCGGCGTTGTGACAGTTGAGCAACTGAAGCACTTCGCCTTCGGCGATCACGTTGGTGGCATCGGCCAGCACCTGCATGACGCGCATGTTCTGCACGCCGACCATCATCTGGAAAGCGCGGGAATAAAGAAAATCGCCCACCAGCACCGACGCGGCGTTACCGAACATGGCGTTGGCGGTCTTGTTGCCGCGACGCAGGTCGGATTCGTCCACCACGTCGTCGTGCAGCAGCGTGGCGGTGTGGATGAACTCCACCACCGCAGCGAGTTCACGGTGATTGTCGCCCTGATAGCCGGCGGCACCCGCAGTGAACAACACCATGGCGGGACGCAGGCGCTTGCCGCCACTACCGATGATGTATTCGGCAACCTGGCGGATGAGGACAACGTCGGAATAGAGACGATCCCGGATGACGGCATCGAGCGCCTTCATGTCTTCGGCGATCGGCGCGTAGAGCTGCGAGAGAGACAAGACGCACTGCCCGGAATAGGAAAAACGCGATGTTAGGGGGCCGTCGCCCTCACGTCAAGCCGGCCGGATCAAGGACGATCAGCCAAAATTTGGCGTAGGCGATGCGCTCAGCAACAGATCGGGGCGATCCGAAAACACCCCGTCGACGCCGAGCAAAAACAGGCGCCGCGCCTCATCCGGGACATTCACGGTATAGACCAGGCAGCGCAAGCCGGCCGCGTGGACCGCTGCCACGGCGACAGCGTCGAGATCGTCCCGGGACAGGTTGAGCGCGGCGCACCCCATCCGGACGGCATGAGCGAGACTTGCCGCGTCGAACCGCCCGACCAGGAAGGCGCGCGGGACATCGGGGGACGCGCTGGACGCCGCGTCGAGCGCGGCCGCCGAAAACGACGACAGCAGCACGGCCGGGCGCCGGGAGGTCGGGAACGCGGCGAGATGACGGCCGACCACCCTCCCCGTCTCCTGCTCGACGCCTGCGGCGGGCTTGATCTCGAGATTGACCGCCAGCCCAAGCGCGGCGCAGCACTCGAGCGCCGTATCGAGCCGGGGAATCGTCTCGCCACCAAAGGCAGGGTGGAAGGGCCGCCCGACGTCGGTCGCCAGCAGCTCGGCCGCCGCCAGCGCGCCGACCCGACCGGGACGGCCGGCGGTGCGGTCGAGGGTTTCGTCGTGGATCAGCAGCGGCTCGCCGTCGGCCGACAGCATGACGTCGAACTCGACGGCGCGGCATCCCAGCAGCGCGGCGATGCGCAACCCGGCGAGGGTGTTTTCCGGGGCCAGAGCACCACCGCAACGGTGAGCGATGATCCGTGGCCAGCCCCAGCCGGACATCCTACCGTTCCCTTAGTCGACAGTGCGCGAGCGGGCCACCGCGGTGTCGAGCGCCAGCTTGGAGGGCTTGCGATCTTCCCAGACGGATTCCAGCTCTTCTTCGATGATGCGACGCACGACGGCGCGCTGCGGGTAGGCGCTGGCCTTGGACACGGCGGTGACCGGCTTGTGGGTCAGCTGCTGCACGCCGACGTGGATATTGGCGAGATCGGAGGCGAGCAGACGGCTCTCGGAGGCCAGCAGGCCCGAGCGATTGAGCGGCAGGTAACCGGCATTACGCTGCCATTCGACCTGGCTCTCGGCACTCAGCCAGAAATCCACGAAGCGGGCGACCGCCTTGTATTCGGCCGGCTTCTTGCCAGCCGCGACCCACATCGCCGGACCATCGGCGAGGGTGTTCTGCGGGGCGCCGTAGTAATCCTCGTGGTACGGCAGCGTGGCGACACCGACCTTGAAGCCAGCCTGGCGCTGCAGCGTCGGCCAGGCGCCGGAGGCAGCGGTCAGCACCGCACATTCGCCCTTCGCGAAGTGATCGACGGCTTCGTCGTCGCGACCAAAGAGCTGCAGGTAGCGCGCCTTGTACCAGGACGAAAGCATCGCGACGTGCTTCACCTCGAGCATGCCATTGATGGCGAGGGAGGTCTTCTTGCCCTCGGTGACGACCGGCTCGTTGTGCCAGGCGCTCATGTTCTCGACGAGCACCCAGGCCGGCTGGGCGGTGGTGTAAGGGCAGGACTGGCCGGCGGCAACCAACTTGCCGAGGGCGCCCTGGAGTTCCTGCCAGGTCTTGGGTGCGTTCTCGGGATCGAGGCCGGCTTCCTTGAAAGCGTCCTTGTTGTAGAACATGACCGGCGTGGACAGACCGACCGGCAGCGCGACCAGGCGCTTCTGGGCATCGAGCGGGGTCGGCGTCATCATGGCCGGGGCGCGCAGGGTTTCCATCTTCACGCCGGCGTCCTTCATGACCTGGAACAGCGGACGGTAGCGCTGCGGACCGCTGAGGAAACCCGCCAGATCGCGCTCACCGAGGATCATCATGTGCGGCAGCGTGCCGGTGTTCCAGGCGCGGTCGTGGATGACAATCTTCGGGCCGTTGTTGCCGGCGTTGTAGCGGTCGACCAGTTTCTGGAGCTGGGCGCCCTTGTCGGCGCCAAGGCTGTGCACCAGCTCGATCTCGGTCACCGGCGAGGTGTCGACCGCCACCGCCTTCGGCGCCTCGGCCTTGGCGGCCGGCTTCTTGGGCGCGGCGAAAGCGGACGTGACACACAGGCCGGCAATCGCGGCACACAGGACGGAACGGCTGAATTTCATCATGGGATTCTTTTCCGAAAACAAATTGAAACAAGGCAAACGATAATTATAAAAGGCCGCCGGAGCCTGGCGGCGCCAAGTTGCAAGCGAATGTTGAGAATGTTCAAGTCGGCATTGCGGGCGCCGTTGACCTTGCACCTTCCGACACCATCCAGCCCTGTCGCCATGCCCCGCTCCGCCTTTCGCCTGACATTCGGACTCCTGCTCTGCGCCGTCCTGCTCGGCGGCTGCGAGCGCCTCGGCATCCCCGACCCGGCCAAGTCGGAGGCCCAAGCGGAAGCCGACGGCAAGGCCGTCGGCAGCGCCTGCCGTCACGCCGGCCGCGCCATCGAGGATTGCTTCACGCTGAATCCGGCCGCGCATCGCGCTGCGGTCTTCGCGGGCTGGAAGGAGATGAACGACTACATGGCCGAGAACAAGATGGCGGAAGTCGCGCCGCAGCTTCCTCCGCCACCACCGCCGGGTGTCGCCAAAGCCGCCGGCAAGGCGAAAGCCGTCAAGGGCGAAGGAGAAGCAGATTCCGCCAAGAAACCGGCCGACGACAAAACCGACAGCGCCGACGCCGGTAACGCCGGCGCCGAGGACGCCCCCGCTGCCGAGGCCGACGCGCCGCGCAAGCGTCGCCGCGCTACCGAATAAATCATTCGACACGGGCAACGCTACGCCGCTTCCGCGGCCTTCCACCAGGCCACGAATTCTTCGACGGGCATGGCCGGGGCGTAGAGATAGCCCTGGGCGCAATTGCAGCCCATCGCCACCAGCACCGCCTCGGTCTCGGCGGTCTCGACGCCTTCGGCCACCACCTCGAGCCCGAAGGTGTGGGCAATGCGCACCATCAGCTCGACGATGGCCCGGTCGTTGTCCGAACCGGTAATCCGCTCGACGAAGGACTTGTCGAGCTTCAGTTCATCCACGGGCAGACGCCGCAGGTAATCCATCGACGAATAGCCGGTGCCGAAGTCGTCCAGCGCCAGCCGCCCGCCGCCTTCACGCAGTGCTTCGAGGGTGCGCACCGACATGCCCTCGCCCGACACCAGACCGCTCTCGGTGATCTCGAAGCTCAGGCGCGACGGCGGAACCCGCCAGGTGTCGCAGGTCTGGCGAATGAAGATCGGCAGCTCCGGATCGCTCAGATCCTCGGCAACGATGTTGGCCGACACGCGCACCTCGCACCCCGCAGCGGCAAGGCTGGCTAAAATCTGCGCGGCCTGCTGGATGACCCAGCGCGACAACACCGGCATCAGCCCGATGCGCTCGACGACGCGCAGGATTTCCGGCGGCGCCACGGGCCGCCCGTCGGAGCGCGTCCACCGCAGCAAGGCCTCCGCGCCGACGATCCGGCGCGACGGTAGTTCGACCTGGGGCTGGAGGTAAAGCTGGAAGTGCTGGGCTTCGAGGGCCCGCGCCACTTCCATCTCGAAATTCGCGTCGCCTTCGGCGCGAACCACCACCTCGCCACCGTAGATGTCGAACGGCCGGCCGCTGCTCTTGGCCACGACCAGCGCCGTGCGCGCCGCGTGCTCGAGGCCGAAGGGGTCGCTCGCGTGGTCGGGCGCCCAGGCACCGCCGCCGTAAAAACGCCCGCGCAGCGACGGAAAGCTGTTGGAGCGCAACACCTCGCAGGCATCGACGAGCTTGTGCCCGGCCAGGGAAACCTGGGCCGGGTGGTGCAGATCGGGCAGGATCGCCGCCCAGGTGTCGTCGCCCAGAGCGCAGAGGATGTCGCTGGGTCGCAGCACCGCGCGCATCGCCTCGGAAAGCGCCAGACGCAGGTGGTCGCGCTGATCGAGGGCAAGCACGTCGGCGGAGCGCCCCCATTCGACATGGAGGATCACCAACCCAAGCTGCCGACCCGCGCCGATGCGGTCGAGGCGGTCCGACAGCAAAGTGAGGAAGCGACGGCGGTTGGGAATGCCCAGCACCGGATCGCCATCCTCGGCCGACAGCCGGAAGGATTGCTCGTGCTCGATGGCCACCTCGGCGAGCAGGCCGCCCAGACACCAGCCGAGCCGCACCAGGGCGTTGAGGATGTCGAGCTCGAGCCGGTAAACCATCGCCCGTTCGCCGAACAGGCGCTGCTGGCACAGGCCGATCAGCGCTTCGATGGCGATGAACGGAAACTCGGCCACCGCTCCGGCCAGATAGCACTCGGCCCAGCGTGCCGCGAGCCCGGCCGGCCAGGTGGGCGAGAAATCCCATTCGGAAATCCGTGCCAGCTCGTGGCAGAAATCGCGCAGCGCCGGCTCCACGGTGCCATCGCCGATTCCCCCATCGGCCAGATGCAGGCGCTCCAGCAAAGCCTGCGCCAGATCGTCCACGCGCACGATGCGCCCAAAAGCACGGATGGCCGCCTGCTCGCCCTGACCGATGCCGTAGCGCAGCAGCAAACGGGCCAGCACGTCGCCATCGACCACGTAACCGTGCTGCCGGTCGAAAAGGGCGGCCATGACGCTCATGCCAGATAGAACTCCGACGGCTCGACTCCGTACGCGCCGGGCGGCAACGCCCGGACGATGGCGTAGGGCTCGTCGTTGGTGGAGGACTGGTCGTAGAGCAGATCCAGCGTGTGCGGATAGGGATTGGGCTTCTTGTCGGGCCCGAGGAGGATCATCACCCGCGGCTTGAGCCGTCGGATGCGGTTCTGGGCCACCACCACGGCAACCTCGCCGGTGTTAAGTTCGACCAGGGTGCCCACCGGATACAAACCGATGCACTGCACGAACTGGTCCACCGTACTTTCCGAGAAGCTGCTGCCGCGCTGGGCACGCACCGCGTCGAGCGCGGCCTGGGAACTCGCCGCTGCACCGTACGGGCGCTCGCGGGTCATCGCGCAATACATGTCGCAGATGCCGGCGATCTCCGACATCAGGCCGATCTGCTCGCCCTTGAGGCCGCGCGGGTAGCCGCTGCCGTCGTAGCGCTCGTGGTGACGCGCGACGATTTCGAGGATCAGCGGCGAGGCGTGGGGCGAATCGGCCAGCACCTGCAGCGAGTACGCCACGTGGGTCTTGAAGATTTCGAATTCGGTCGGCGACACCGGGCCGGTCTTCTGGAGCAGGCGCACCGGCAGGCGCAGCTTGCCCACGTCCTGCAGCATGCCGGCCATCCCGAGCGCGGTGATCGACTCGTCGCCGAGTCCGAGATAGCGCCCGAAGATCATCACGTGGGCCGACACGTCGAGGGAATGATCGTAGCTGTACTGGTCGGTCTGGCGCAGGCGCGCGAGCCACAACAACGCGTCCGGATTGCGGGCCACGCTCAGTACCATTTCGGACACCACCCCGCGCAGGCGCTCGAGGTCGGGATTGAGGCTGCGCTGGACATCCTCGGCGATCTGGGCGAGCAGGGTCTGGGCCTTGTCCACCAGCGGCAACGCCGCGACGATCTCCTCCTCGACCGGCATCGTCGGCTCGCTGTAGACGAGGCCCACCGGGCTGCCGGGCCCGCCGCGCAACGCTTCGTCCGGCGCGTCGCGGCGCATGCCACCGCCGCGCCGGCCAGGCGCCGACGTTGCGGTGATCAACGGTCGACCCGCCGCTGCCGCGGCCGAATAGTCGTTGGGACGCGCCTCTTCGACGCTGCCTCCACGGGCCGGCTGGGCATCGGCGTAAATCCTCAGCCACGGCGCTGCGGCACCGCCCCCCGCCCCGTCGAGCACCGCGTCCGGCTGGCCGACGGAGGTGCCGCGCAGGGCACGCAGCATCGCGAAGAAATTCATCGGCCTGCGCCGGGTATCGGCTGGCACCTGGAAGCTGGACATGGTCGCCACGCGTTCCGGCGGCGCATCGGCCTGCGGGTCCGGCGTCGGCGCACGCCAGGCGTCCCCCGTCGAGCGGGCACGATCGACATAGACGAAGCGGCAGACATCGCGCAACTGCGCCAGCATCTGTTCGTCTTCCACCAGGAATCCCTGGAGGAGAAACGGCGACTCCAGCCACGGACGATCGAGTTCGGACACGAACATGCCCAGACGCAAATCCTGAGCCGCCACGATTTCCTTCAACACAACCTCCCCAAAATGGGCGCCCACGCTCACCCGCGGGCGGCCCGACATTTACGGCGCCGGATTGGTGAACTGGAGGTGAAGGGCATCGATTTCTTCGAGCACGTCGGCATCGAGGGGACGCGCGCAGGCGCGCAGATTGGTCTCCAGCTGGGCCAGGGAGGTCGCCCCGACGATGGTGCTGGACACGAAGGGGCGGCTCGCGACGAAGGCGATCGCCAGCTCCGCGGGCTGCATCCCATGGCGCGCGGCGAGCGCCGCGTAGGCCGCCACCGCCGGACCGACGTTGGGCTTCTGATAGCGCTGGCCAAAGTTCGGGAACAACGTCATTCGCCCGGGCGCCGCGGGATCGCCGAGGTACTTGCCCGAAAGCAGGCCGAAGGCCAGCACCGAATACGGCAGCAGGCCGACGTTCTCGCGAAAGCACACTTCGGCGAGGCTCTGCTCGAACACCCGGTTGAGCAGGTTGTAGGCGTTCTGCACCGAAACGACCGGGGCGAGCCCCAGCTCCACGGCTGCGCGCAGGAACGTCATCAGCCCCCACGGGTGCTCGTTGGACAGGCCTACATGGCGGATCTTGCCCTCCTTCACCAGCTCGCCGAGCGCGGCCATCTGCTCGCGGATCGGCGTCGCGTCGCGTTCGGCGGACGCGTCGAAACGCCACTGGCCGAACATCGGCTGATTCCGGTCGGGCCAGTGGATCTGATAGAGGTCGATGTAATCGGTGCCGAGGCGGCGCAGGCTGCCATCCACCGCCGCGCGGATCGTCTCCCGGTCGTTGGATGCGGGACCGCCGCGAATCCAGTCGAGCCCGCGGCCCGCGGAGGTAAGCTTGGTCGCCACGACGACCTCGTCGCGGGCCCGCCCCTTCAACCACGATCCGACGATCGATTCGGTGGCGCCGGTGGTCTCGGGACACGGCGGCACCGGGTACATCTCGGCCGCGTCGATGAAATTGACCCCGTGAGCGAAGGCTGCGTCCAACAGGGCATGGGATTCGGCCTCGGTATTCTGCTGACCAAAGGTCATCGTACCCAGGCATACGGAAGAGACCAGCAGATCGCTGGCCCCGAGCTTGCGGTATTCCATCGAAAGACTCCGGAAAACGGTAACGAAAAGGCGGACCGACAGCGTTCGGGTATCATCCGCGCCACGTCGTTCGTCTTACCGGCGCCTGGATGACCGGCCGCCCAGCAAGTCACGCATCGTCAATCCAGCATATTACACCCGCCGGCGCAGCCATCTCTTTTGCTTACAATTCCATGACCACCGCCTCTTCGCCCTGCGACGCCCACGGGATTCTGGTGCAATGCCGGCCGGGCTTCGAAGCCGACGCCAGCCTCGAGTTGCAGGCCGCCGCCAGTGCCGCGCGCCTCGACGGCAGCACCGACACCCAGCCGGGCAGCGGCTTCGTCGTCTTCGAACTCACCACCCCGGCGCCCCACGACGACATCCGGCGGCGCCTCGACCTGACGCGGCTGATCTTCAGCCGCCAGGGCTTCCGGATTCTCGCGGTCGTGGACGAACTGCCCGAGCGCGACCGCCTGACACCCCTGCGCGACGCCATCGCCGCCACCGGCGAACGCTTCAGCGCGGCCCTCCTCGAAACCCCGGACACCAACGACGGCAAGGCCCAGTCAGGCTTCCTGCGGCGCTTCGGCCCGCTGCTCGAGGGCGTCCTGACCGACGACGGCCGGCTGCGCCCCGACTCACCCCACCTGCCGCGCCTCCACGTCTTCCTCGAAGGTCCGCGCCGCGCCTGGCTCGGCGTCAGCCATGCCAGCGAGGGCTCAAGCTGGCCGATGGGCATCCCGCGCCTTCGCATGCCGAAGGACGCACCGAGCCGCTCGACCCTCAAGCTCGCCGAAGCCTTCATGACGCTGCTGACCCCCGACGAGCAGAAATCCACCCTGCGCCCCGGCCTCACCGCCGTCGACCTCGGCGCCGCCCCCGGTGGCTGGAGCTGGCAGCTGACCAGCCGCGGGCTGCGGGTAACCGCCATCGACAACGGCCCGCTGGCGTCGGCCCTGCTCGCCACCGGCCTCGTCGAACACCTGCGCGCCGACGGCTTCACCTGGAAGCCGAAGAAGCCCGTTGACTGGCTGGTCTGCGACATGGTCGAGCAACCGTCGCGGATCGCGCCGCTGATCGCCGACTGGCTCGCCACCGGACGCTGCCGGCGCAGCATCTTCAACCTCAAGCTGCCGATGAAGCGCCGCCACGACGAGGTCGAGCGCTGCCGCGGACTGATCGAGCAGCGCCTCGCCGCCGCCGGCATCAAATACGTTTTGCGAATCAAGCACCTCTACCATGACCGCGAAGAGGTCACCTGCTATCTGGCGCGGCGCTGAGCCGGCGACGTTGTATAATGTCTGACTAATTTCATGGTGCACCGCAGTAAAATGCCCGCACCCAAAACGTGATCACATCCATGTCGTTTTCCGAACTCGGACTCATTCCCGAAATCCTGCAAGCCGTCGCCGACGCCGGCTACACCTCGCCGACGCCGATCCAGCGCCAGGCGATCCCGGTCGTCCTCGCGGGCCATGACGTCATGGGCGGCGCCCAGACCGGCACCGGCAAGACCGCGGGCTTCACCCTGCCGCTACTCAACCGCCTCGCCCGCCACGCCAGCACCTCGACCAGCCCCGCCCGCCACCCGGTCCGCGCGCTGATCCTCGCCCCGACCCGCGAGCTGGCGATGCAGGTCCACGAATCGGTGAAGATGTATTCCAAGCACGTCCCGCTGCGCAGCACCTGCATCTACGGCGGCGTGGACATGAATCCCCAGATCCAGGAACTGCGCCGCGGCATCGAGATCGTCATCGCGACGCCGGGCCGCCTCCTGGACCACGTCCAGCAGAAGACCATCGCCCTCAACCAGGTCGAGATGCTCGTGCTGGACGAAGCCGACCGCATGCTCGACATGGGCTTCATCCCGGACATCCGCCGCATCCTCGCGCTGCTGCCGGCCAACCGCCAGAGCCTGCTGTTCTCCGCTACCTTCTCGGACGAGATCAAGAAGCTCGCCGACCAGATGCTGAAGAACCCGCAACTGATCGAAGTCGCCCGCCGCAACATGGTCAGCGAGACCATCGACCACGTGGTGCACCCGGTCTCGGCCGGTCTCAAGCGCAACCTGCTGGCCCACATCGTCCGCCACGAAGACGAAGCCAACCAGGTGCTGGTGTTCGTCGATACCAAGTTCGCGTGCAGCCGGCTGGCCCATTTCCTCGAACGCCACGACATTTCGGCCGACTCGATCCACGGCGACAAGAGCCAGCAAGCCCGTACCGAGACCCTCGAGAACTTCAAGAGCGGCAAGGTGCGCGTGCTGGTCGCCACCGACGTGGCCGCCCGCGGCCTCGACATCGAAGACTTGCCCTCGGTCATCAACTTCGAGCTGCCTCACACCGCCGAAGACTACGTCCACCGCATCGGCCGCACCGGCCGCGCCGGCAAGAAGGGCAAGGCGGTGTCGCTGGTGAGCGCCGAAGAACGTCACCGTCTCGCCGACATCCAGAAGCTGATCAAGCTGGAGATCCGCCAGGAAATCGTGCCCGGCTACGATCCCGAGCCCGACTTCTTCGACGCCGACGGCAGCAGGCGCAAGCGTGGTGGCAGCAGTGCCGCCGCACCGGCCCCCGCCCGCGCGCCCGACGGCGAACGTCGCAAACGTACCGAACGGGAACCTCGGGAAACCCGGGAGCCGCGCGAGCGTGGTCCCCGCGCCCGCCAGCCGTCCCACATCGCCCCCGACGGCTTCGACTTCAGCAAGCCCTACGAGCAGCGCAACCCCAGCGCAACCGGTGCGGACGATGCCGCGCCCAAGTCGATCGGCAACCAGAAGTCCCCGCGTCCGATCGCCTTCCTGCTGGGCGGCCTCGGCCGCAAGCACTAAGCGCCACGAGGCGGCGGCCGGCCCGGCAATCGCCGCAAGCGCCTCCCGCCCTCCTCTCCTCCTGCGCTTTCCGGCGGCTGGGGCGTGGCCTCAGGCCGCAGCCAACGGTCGTCGATCTCCTTCGTCAAGCCCAGAAAACCGAGCATCCCCACCAGCAGCGAACACAACTGGATGGCCAGCGCCACCGACCCGAATTTGCCGACGATGGGCAGGTGCAGGACGGCATGAAGAGGCAGCGACGTCGCCGGGCGCGATTCCACAGCGCGGTGTCGGCGGGCCGCCCATCACGCCTCAGCTGGTGCGGGTGAGGCTTCCCTCGCCGCTGCGAGCGCTGTCCTTGATCTTGCGCCCCTCGAAATATTTCAGCCCCACGTAGGTCGCCCACCCCACCAGCCCCGCCCCGACGGCAAAGGCGCCGTAGCTGATCGGCCACGGAATGCCTTCGGTCATCATCGAAAACTCCGACATCCCGCCCATGCCCGCCAGGATGTTGATCGGCATGAACACCATGCCGAACGCCGTAAGCTGCGAGACGCGCTTGTTCTGGTTGATGTTGATGAAGCCGATGGTCGCGTCCATCAGGAAGTTGATCTTGTCGAAAAGGAACGCGGTATGGCTGTTCAGTGATTCGATGTCGCGCAGGATTTCCCGCACGTCGTCGCGCTGCCCGGCCGACAGCAACTTACCGCGCATCAGGAAGGAGAGCGCCCGCTGGGTGTCGAGGATGTTGCCGCGAATCCGCCCGTTGAGATCTTCCTCCTCGGCGATGGCAGCTAGGATCGCCGCGGCCTCCTCGTCGCTCATGGTTTCGCTCAGTACCTGACGCCCCACCTTGCCGAGCGTCGCGTAGATGTCCTCCAGCGAATCCGCCGAATACTCCACGTCGGCGCCGTACAGGTCGATCAACAGGTCGAAGCCGTCGGCCACGTAGCCCGGCTGGGTGCGCGCGCGGCGTCGCTGCAGGCGGAACACCGGCAACTCCTCGTTGCGCACCGTGAACAGCACCCCGGCGTGCAGGACGAACAGCACAGGCACGCTGCGCGAGTCCCCATCCCGGTCGAGCAGGAAGTTCGAGTGCAGATGAATGTCGCCGCTCTCGGCCACCTGGAAACGCGAACTCACTTCAAGATCGATGGCCTCTCCCGGATCGGGCAAGGCCACCCCGAAATGCTCGCCGACGAACAGGCGTTCGGCCGGCGTAGCGTTGAGCAGGTCGACCCACAGCGGACTGAGCGCCTGCATGTCGCGTCGGCCGGTAATCGCGCGTTGCTGCAGACGTCCCGCCACCAGCTCGAAGGCATTGACCTGGCTTTCCGACTGCGCCGGCCCGCTGCTCCCCAGCAGCCGCTCGCGCAGCGGCTCCGACACCTCCCAAAGCACCTCGTTGCGGCGCGCGTCGGGGAGCTGCCGCCACAGCAGCTCGACGTCGTCGGCCGCCAGGGCCTCGAACAGGCTGCCGAGCTCACCGGCCGGCAGCTTCGCCAGCAAGGTCTGGATCTCGGCCAGATGCTTGCGGTGCACCATCACCTCCACCAGTTGCCGCCGCGGCATGTTCTGGTTATGGACCACATCCTCCACCAGCTTGTGCTTGCGAAGCAGCTCCGTGATGTATTCCTGGGACATGGGCGGTCGCTGGCCGGGGCCAAAAGCGCCCACGATAGGCGGCCGAGGTGACGACAACGTGACAGCGGCACGCCGCGACGCCGCTGTAACCTGAAAGCGCCCCGCGCGTACTACAGTAAAAGTGAGGGTCTAAGGCGCCGCCCTAACGGCACGGCCACCTCGACGCCCGATAGCGCATTACCGTCTTTCATCGCTCCGGAGGGCATCATGACCAATCGTCCGCTCCAACTCATCGTCAGTCATCAGGACCCGCTCATCCTCGCGCCGGGCCGCAGCGTGCAGCAGGCCTGCCAGCACATGTGGGATCGCCGCGTCGGCGCCGTTCTGGTGGTCGAGGACGAACGCCTTGTCGGCATCTTCACCGGCCGCGACGCCGTGCGCGCCCTCGCCGAAGGACGCGCCCCCCGCGATACGCCACTCGCCGACGCCATGACCCGCGATCCGGACAGCATCGCGCCCGACGCCACCGCCATCGACGCGCTGCGCCGGATGAGCGACGGCGGCTACCGCCACCTGCCCATCGTGGCCGACGGCCGGGTAGTCGGCATCGTCTCCCGCGGTGATTTCCAAGGGCTCGAGCTCGACAAGCTGGAAAGCGAGACCGGCCTCTGGGAACGCATCGCCTGACACGCGCCGCCGCCTCCATCAAAGCTCAACATATCGGAAACGGAACAGTCATCTTGGCCGGCTAGGGTGCCGGAATGCAGCGCGTCCGCACCCTCTTCCTGTCCGACGTCCATCTCGGCACCCGAGCCTGCCAGGCCGAGCATCTGCTCGAATTCCTGCGCGAATTCCAGGCCGAGCAGACCTATCTGATCGGCGACATCGTCGACTTCTGGGCCATGCACCGCAGCATCTGCTGGCTGCCGTCCCACAACACCGTCGTCCAGAAGCTGCTGCGCCGGGCGCGCCACGGCGAGCGCATCGTGTTCATCCCAGGCAATCACGACGAAGTCCTGCGCGACTACGTGGGCAACGCCTTCGGCGGCATCGAAGTCGAGCCCGAAGTCGTCCACGAAACCGCCGACGGCCGCAAGCTGCTGCTCATCCACGGCGACATCTTCGATCAGGTGACACGCCATCACCGCTGGGTTGCCGTGCTCGGCGACGTGGCCTACAACCAGCTCGTGCGGATCAACATGTGGCTGTCGTGGGTGCGCCGCAAGCTCGGCCGCTCGGGCTACTGGTCCCTCGCCGGCTACGCCAAGCGACGCATCAAGACCGCCCTCAACTTCATCTTCGACTTCGAGGATTCGGCGATCCGCCACGCCCGTGAGCGCGGCCTCGACGGCATCGTCTGCGGCCACATCCATTGGGCCACCATCAAGGAAATCGACGGCCTGCTCTACGTGAACTGCGGCGACTGGGTCGATTCCTGCACCGCCATCGTCGAACACTTCGACGGCCGCCTCGAACTCGTCGCCTGGGGCGCCGGTGCCGCCGCCGCCCTCCCCCTCGAACTCGCCCCGCCGCCCGTCGCCGCGTCGGTTCCGCTGACCACCGCCACCGCGCCCTCCGAAACGGTCGCCGGCGTCGCCATGAAAGCAGCCCGATGATCCGCGTCCTGATGGTCTCCGACGTTTACTTCCCGCGCATCAACGGCGTCTCCACGTCGATGGAAACCTTCCGCCGCGCCCTCGCCGGGCTCGGCATCGACGTGCGCCTGATCGTGCCCCGCTACGGCGACGAAGCCGACGAGGCCGGTGTGATCCGCATCCCGGGCCGGCGCCTGCCCAACGACCCCGAAGACCGCCTGCTGCCCTGGCGCGCGATGCACCGCCGGGTCCGCGAGGCCGCCGCCGACTGCGATCTGATTCACGTCCAGACACCTTTCGTGGCCCATTACGCCGGCCTCGCCGCCGCCCGCCACCACGGGCTGCCGGTTCTCGTCACCTACCACACGCTGTTCGAGGAGTACCTCCAGCACTACGTGCCCTGGCTGCCCGCGCGCTGGCTGCGCGGCCTCGCCCGGCGCTTCTCGCGACGCCAGTGCAACGCGGTCGACGCCGTCGTCGTGCCCTCCTCGGCGATGGCCGAGCGGCTCCGAAACTACGGCGTGGGCGCGCCGATGCAAGTTCTCCCCACCGGCATTCCCCTCGCCCGCTTCGCCGACGGAAACGGTGCGGCCTTCCGCGCCCGCCTCGGCATCGAGCCCGAGCGACCGCTCGCGCTGTTCGTCGGTCGTGTCGCCCACGAAAAGAACATCGGCTTCCTGCTCGACGCCTTCGTCCACAGCCAACGACGCTGCCCCGACGCGTTGCTCCTCATCACCGGAGAAGGCCCCGCGATGGATGCCCTGGGCGAATACGCCCGGCAACGCGGACTCGACGACGCCGTCCGCTTCCTCGGCTACCTCGACCGCGAGCGCGACCTGCCCGACTGCTACGCCGCCGCCAGCCTTTTCGTCTTCGCCTCGCGCACCGAAACCCAGGGCCTGGTACTCATCGAAGCCCTCGCGTCGGGCACCCCCGTCGTCGCCCTTGCCGCGATGGGCACCACAGACATCCTCGTCGATGCGCCCGGATGCATCGCCGCACCGGACGACGCACCCGCCTTCGGCGACATCGTCGGGCGCCTCCTGGCCGACCCCGAGCGCCGCCAAGCCATGTCCCGGGACGCCCGCCACACCGCGGCGCGCTGGTCCGATCAGGCCATGGCCGTGCGTCTGGCCGACTTCTACCACCAGACCCTGGCCAGCCATGCACAGGTCGCCACCGAACCCGGCCCCGAGCCGGCCTCGTGATCACCCGACGCAGACATCGCCAGTGCGACGCCTGCAATTTTTGTGGAATGCCGTGAAGAGGGAACCATGACGACCAAAGTCTATTGCTACCACTGCATGACCTACCACCATCCGGAGACGATGCGAAAGATCGTCAGCCGGGGCCAGACCCGGTGGCGCTGCATCCGTTCCATCGAGGCCACACGCAAGGACATCGCCCAACGGGACGCCTTTGGTCGCCAGCAGTCCGCCCTCAATCTCGCCAGCGCACGCCGGGAACAGGAACGGATGCGCAGCGGACGGCGTGACTTCGCCCTTCGCGCCTGAGCACGCCGCTATCCGTCCGCCTCAAGGAGGCCTAAAGAATGCGCGCGCCATGCCGTTTAACTGCCTCGACGTCATCGAAGTGCATGTCGTCGTCAAACTGCAATGCTTTGCGGTAATACTCTTTCCTGCTCGAATGCTCTGGAGACCGCGCATGACCAATCAAACCCCGTCGTCCGCAAGCCACCACCCGTGGCTCGACGCCGTCGTGCACTGGATCGCGGAGACGACGCGCGAATCCCGCCTCGCCCGCCTCTCCACCATCGGCTTGAACATTCCCTGCGACGCCGAAACCACCAGCGAACGCTGGCACGAGGTGATCTGGCTGCGGGAAAGGTGACCCCTTCGCCAGTGCAGCTGCCCGCGAAACACATTTACACAAGCAAATTGTTGCATCGCACAATTCACTAGCTTATTCTGACGCGGTCTCCTCCACCCTCCTCCATTGGTGTGGATTTCAACCCGGGTAGCAACCGCTGCCCGGGTTTTTTTCTACCCGTGCCCAGCATGCGCCTGCCATCCGCCGCACCTGAACCGCCCCGGGTTTCGCGGAGGCCGTTTGGCTTTAGTCAGGCCATGACAGCCTGACCGGTTTGACTGCGGTAATAGTTTGCCTCAGCTTCGGCCGGCGGCAGGTAGCCAATAGGGGCGAGCAGCCGATGATGGTTGAA
>NZ_JAYROR010000040.1:0-111149 GCF_041911615.1 Zoogloea sp.
AGCCCGCCACGCCGACCCTGCCCGCCGGCGACCTCGCCCCGCCCCTGGGCTACGCGGTGGCCCAGCTCCACGGCGTGTACATCCTGGCCCAGAACGAAACCGGCCTGATCGTCGTGGACATGCACGCGGCCCACGAACGCATCCTCTACGAACGCCTCAAAACCGTGCTCGACGGCACCCCCGGCGTGCAGCGCCTGTTGATCCCCGCGGTGTTCGGCGTCGGCGCCAAGGACATGGCCACCGCCGAGGAACACGCGGCGCTGCTCGAACGCATGGGCTTCGAGATCGGCCCCGCCGGCCCGTCGGAACTGGCCGTGCGCAGCGTGCCGGCCCTGCTCGCCCGCGCCCCGGTGGCCGAGCTGATCCGCGCCCTCCTCACCGAACTGCGCGACTACCCGGCCAGCGAGGTCGTCACCGCCCGCCGCAACGAACTCCTCGCCACCATGGCCTGCCACGGCGCGGTGCGCGCCAACCGCAGCCTCACCCTGCCCGAGATGAACGCCCTGCTGCGCGAGATGGAAGCCACCGAGCGCGCCGACCAGTGCAACCACGGCCGCCCGACCTGGACCCAGCTGTCGATGGCCGACCTGGACAAACTGTTCCTGCGCGGTCGCTGAGGCATCGGCGGTTGCCGATCCCGCCCTTCACGACGACAATATAGGGTTACTCAAGCCTTACCCACCGTCGTGAAACTCGAACGCATCCTCCAGAACCAGGGCTTCGGCAGCCGGCGCCAGTGCCGGCAGCTCGTCGAATTGGGCGAAGTCCGCATCGCCGGCGAAGTCGTCGACGACCCCGGCCGCGAAATCCCCACCGCCGGCCTCGTCTTCGAAGTCGAAGGCGAAGCCTGGGCCTATCGCGAGAAGACCTACCTCGCCCTCCACAAGCCCGCCGGCTTCGAGTGCTCCCACGAGCCCAAGCACCACCGCGGCGTCTATTCGCTGCTGCCCCACCAGCTCGTCGCCCGCAACGTCCAGAGCGTCGGCCGGCTCGACGTGGATACCACCGGACTGCTGCTGTTTTCCGATGACGGTGCCTTCATCCACAACCTGTCGTCGCCCAAGAAGCACGTCCCCAAGATCTACCGCGCCGAACTCGCCGAGGACGGCACCGACGCGCTCGTCGAGCGCCTGCTGGCCGGCGTCAGCCTGATCGACGAGCCGCAGCCGGTGTGCGCGCTGTCCGCCCGTCTGCTCGCGCCGCGCACCCTCGAAATGTCCGTCGACCTGGGCAAGTACCACGTCGTCAAGCGCATGATCGCCGCCGCCGGCAACCACGTGGACACACTCCACCGTCACGGCTTCGGCGGCCTCGCGCTGGGCGAAGGCGTCCTCGCCGGCCTGGCCGAAGGCGAATGGGTCTACCTCGAAGCGGCCGACCTCCAACAACTGCATCCCGCTGCCTGAAAGGGCCCGCCATGACCGATACGCCCCGCCGCCGCCCGCCCCTGCCGACCCGCGAAGGCACGCTCAAGCTCAAGACCCGCGCCCCCGCCGGCGACACCCCTGCCGACAACGCCGCCACGCCCGCCACACCGCCGGCCTGGCGCAAGCGCGGCAAGGCCTCCTACCCCGATCAGACGAACGCCGAATCGCCCCGCCGCAACCGCGCCGACGACGCCCGTCCGCCCCGCGAGGATCGTCCGCCGCGTCCGTTCGGCGACCGTCCGCCCCGGCGCGACGACGACCGTCCGTCCCGCCCCTACGGCGAGCGCAGTGCCGACGACCGCGGCCCGCGCCGCGAAGGCGAGCGTCCGGCCACCGACCGCCCGCCGCGCCACGAGCGCAAGCCATGGACCGGCGAGCCGCGCCCCGCGCCCCAGCCTTCGCCGCTGCGTGACGACGGCTCGATTCGTCTCTCCAAGCGCATGACCGAGCTGGGCCTGTGCTCCCGCCGCGAGGCCGACGAGTACATCGAAAAGGGCTGGGTCCGCGTGGATGGCCGCGTCGTCAGCGAGCTGGGCGCCCGGGTCCAGCCGGGTCAGGCGGTCGAGCTCGACCGCCGCGGCCAGACCGCTCAGGACAGCCGCGTGACGATCCTCCTCAACAAGCCGGTCGGCTACGTCTCCGGCCAGGCCGAGGATGGCTACCAGCCCGCCAGCGTGCTGATCACCGCCGAGAACCGCTGGGCCGAGGACCCGTCGGAGAACCGCTATCTCAACAGCCACCACCGCGGCCTCGCCCCGGCCGGTCGGCTCGACATCGACTCCATCGGCCTGCTGGTGTTCACCCAAGACGGTCGCGTCGCCCGCGCCCTGATCGGCGACGACTCCAGCATCGAGAAGGAATACCACGTGCGCGTCGAGGGCACGCTGTCGGAGGACGGGCTCAAGCTCCTCAACCACGGCCTGACCCTCGATGGCGACGCCCTGCGCCCGGCCAAGGTCAGCTGGCTCAACGAGGACCAGCTGCGCTTCGTGCTGCGCGAAGGCAAGAAGCGCCAGATCCGCCGCATGTGCGAACTCGTCGGTCTCAAGGTGGTCGGTCTCAAGCGCGTCCGCATCGGACGTGTCATGCTTGGTAACCTGCCCCCCGGACAATGGCGCTACCTGGGCGCAAACGAAGTATTCTAGGCGCCCGTCATTCAATCGAAGCTCCCATGCGCCTGCTGCCGATCCTCCGTCGAATCGTCCTCCCGGCACTGCTCGGCCTCGCCGCCGGCAGCGTCTGGGCCGACGACGACAAGCGCTACGAAGGCCTCCTGCTGCCCGAGGACTTCGCCGGGCCGATCTCGGTCACCATCGAACTGCGCGATCTGCACGGCGTGCTGGTCGGCCGGGTCAAGGCGGGCTCGCCCATTTCGGGCGTGGCATCGGTCAGCACCGGCGAGATGCAGGGCGACCGCTGCGACTTCACCGTGCCCTTCAACGCCAGCACGGTGATGCGCTTCGTGGGCAACTGCAAGACCGCCGCCTTCGATGGCAAGTACTACCTGCTCGGCCGCCGCGATGCCGGCGGACGCGGCAGTTTCCGCCTGATGAGCAAGGAGCCCGACAAGGACGAGGACAAGCAGGACGGCCCGCGCCCGGCCGTCATCACCACCTCGGTCACCGATTGCATCAACGCCAACAGCCGCTGCCTGCTGGCCTGCCCGCAGGGCGACTACAACACCGAATTCCTCTGTTCGAACCGCTGCCGCAGCAAGTACAGGGCCTGCAAGAAAGCCGCCACGCCCTGACAAGCTAAAGTCCCCGCCCGCGCGGCCGTCAACGTCTTTCGCAGTCACTCATCATGCATCAGGAGGCCCGGTGGTCGAGGAACAAGACGACATCCTGTTCTGCAGCGAGGACAACGAAACCCAGGCCAGCCTGCCCGGCTGGAAGGTGCTGATCGTCGACGACGAGGACGACGTCCACCGCGCCACCGTCTTCGCGATGCGCAACCTCCTGGTTGCCGGCCGGCCCCTCGAATTCCTGCACGCCCACAGCGCCGCCGAAGCCCGCACGCTGCTCGCCAACGAAACCGGCATCGCGGTGGTGCTGCTCGACGTGGTGATGGAAAAGGTCGACGCCGGCCTCGAACTGGTGCGTGACATCCGCGACCGCCTCAACCTGCTGGAAGTGCGCATCATCCTGCGCACCGGCCAGCCCGGTTACGCCCCCGAGATGGAAGTCGTCCGCGACTACGACATCAACGACTACAAGACCAAGGCCGAGCTGACCCGCATCAAGCTGTACACCACGCTCACCGCGGCGATCCGCTCGTACAACCAGCTCCACGTGATCTCGGCGAGCCGGCGTGGCCTCGACCTGATCGTGCGCGGCAGCGCCCGTCTGCTGGCGGAGCACAGCATCGGCGACTTCGCCGCCGGCGTCATCACCCAAATCACCGGTCTGCTGGGCCTGCCGCCGGAAGGCCTGATCATCACCCGACGCCAGGACAGCGAGCCGATCAGCGCGAGCGGGCTGCGGGTGGTCGCCGCCGCCGGACGTTACGCCGGTCTGCTCGGCCAGCCGCTCAACCGCCTCGACGACGACGAGGCGCGCGACATGTTGCTGCGCAGCCTGGATACCGAAGTCAGCCTGTTCAACGAGCGGCGCACGGTGTTGCTGCTGGGAGCCCACTCCGGCATGCAGATGGCCGCCTACATCGACACCGCGGCCCCCATCGACGACACCGACCACCAGCTCATCGAGGTCTTCTGCGCCAACATGGCGGTGTGCCTGGACAACCTCGACCTGCTCGCCCAACTCAACGCCTCGGCTTTCGTCGACCCGCAGCTCAAGCTCCCCAACCGCACCCGGCTGGTCCAGGAAATCGACCACCGCCGCCGTCACGGCAACACCGACGACCTGCTGGTCCTGCTCAACCTGGACCACTTCTCCGAGACCAACGAAGCCCTGGGCCACCCCTACGGCGACCGCATCCTGCGCGCCGTGGCCGACCGCCTGCTCGAACACAGCGCCAGCCGCGTGCTCGTCGCACGGGTTCACGGCGACACCTTCGGCCTGCTCGGCGCGGCCCGCCTGCTGCAGCCCGAGGCCGTCATCGCGCTGTTCGACGACCCCTTCGAAATCGACCACACCGAGCAGATGCTCTCGGCCAGCCTCGGCTGCGTCGCCCTGGCCGACGTGCCCGGCGACGGCCTCGAGACCATCAAGAACGCCAGCATCGCCCTCAAGCGCGCCAAGGCCGTCGGCCGCGGCAGTTACTGCTACTACGACCGGGAGATGGGCATCGAGGTGCAGGAGCGCGTGCGCCTGCTGCGCAACCTGCGCAACGCC
Organism: Zoogloea sp.; assembly: GCF_041911615.1. Classification (GTDB taxonomy): domain Bacteria; phylum Pseudomonadota; class Gammaproteobacteria; order Burkholderiales; family Rhodocyclaceae; genus Zoogloea. The sequence goes on from NZ_JAYROR010000040.1 coordinate 4,724, forward strand.
TTCCAGCACGATCGCCTGTTCCTGTGCTACCAGCCCCAGATCGACCTGGCCAGCGGCCGCGTCATCGGCGCCGAGGCCCTGCTGCGCTGGAAGGCCGAAAGCGGCGAGCTGATCCCGCCCGAGCGCTTCATCGCCATCGCCGAATACTCCGGCCTCATCATCAACATCGGGCAATGGGTGCTGCGCAACGCCTGCCACCGCCAGACCAGCCTGGCCGCCGCCGGCTTTACCGGCTTCCGCATGGCGGTCAATGTGTCGCTGGCGCAGTTCCGCCACCCGCGTTTCCTGCAGGTGCTGCAGGAAGCCATCGCCGACACCGGCATCGACCCGACCCTGCTCGAACTCGAGATCACCGAATCCATGGCGATGCTCGAACCCGACTACATCGCCGGCGTGATCCGCGACATCAAGGCCCTGGGCGTCAGCGTGGCGGTGGACGACTTCGGCACCGGCTTCTCGTCCCTGTCCTACCTGCAGCGCCTCGACGTCGATCGGCTGAAGATCGACCGGGCCTTCGTCACCGCGCTCCAGGCCGCCGGCAACCCCGGCGAAAGCATCGCCCAGACCGTCGTCCAGCTCGGCCGCAACCTCGGGCTCGCCGTCATCGCCGAAGGCGTCGAGACCGATGCCCAGGCCCACAGCCTGCGCGCGATGGGCTGCCACGAAGCCCAGGGCTACCTGTTCGCCCGCCCGATGGAGAGCGCCGACCTGGCCGCCTGGCTGGCGCAGCAGCGTGCCGACGGCATCCCGCCCGCGGCCTGAGCGCGCCGGCCGCCACGCGGCACGCCTCGGCCTGCTCCTGATCGCCCTCGTCGTCGGCGCCACCGCCGCGCGGGCCGACGACAGCCGCACCGTCCGCCTCGCCGCCGTCGAACGCGAACCCTACGCCGCCGCCAACCTGCCCGATCAGGGCTACGTGCCCGAACTCGTCACCGCCGCCTTCGCCCGCAGCGGCTACCGCGTCCACATCACCTTCTACCCCCCCGACCGCGCCCGCCGCATGGCCCTCGACGGCGAGGTGGACGGCTGGATGCCGGTGCATGCCGACAGCGCCATGCGCGACGCCTTCGCCCTCTCCGCCCCCTTCCCGGGCGACCACGTCGGCCTGCTCAAGCGCAAGGAGACGCCGATCCGCCTGCGTGCGGACGCCGCCCGCCAGCCCGCCGCGGCGCTGCTCGAACTGGGCGGACATCGCTTCGGCCTCACCCGCGGCAGCCTCTCCGGCGCAGCCGCCGACGCCGTCGCGCCACTGCAGAAGGAGCTCGTCGCCCGCGATCTGCAGAACCTCGACAAGCTCGCCAACCGTCGCATCGACCTCGTCGTCATCGACAAGTACATGGCCGCCGATCTCATGGCGCTGCAGCGGCCCCAGTACATCGGCAAGCTCGAATTCCTGTCGCCAGCGCTGTTCCCGGCGCCCTTCCACGTCGCCTTCGCCTCCTCGCGCCCCGACCAGGCCGGGCTGCGCAAGGCCTTCGACGCCGGCCTCGCCGCCCTCGAGAAGGACGGCAGCCTCGCCCGCATCCTCGCCCGCCACGGCCTCGCCACGCCCGCCGCGCCCCGGGGCAACGGCGTCCGACTGACCATCGGCACCGTCAACAACCGCGAGATGCAGGTCATGCAGCGCCTGTCGAAGCGCTTCGAGCAGAGCCATCCGGGCATCACCCTCGAATGGCGGGTGCTCGAGGAGAACATCCTGCGCCGCCGCACCCTCAGCGACCTCGCCATCGGAGACGGCCAGTTCGACGTGGTCACCATCGGTCCCAACGAAGCGCAGACCTGGCACCGCGGCTGGCTCGCCCCGATCGGTCCGCTGCCCGGCGGCTACGACCTCGCCGACGTCCTGCCCAGCGTGCGCGAGCTGCTCACCGTCGACGGCACCCTCTACGCGCTGCCGTTCTACGCCGAAAGCTCGATGACCTACTACCGCACCGACCTGTTCCGCGAGGCCGGCCTGGTCATGCCGGCGCAGCCCACGGTGCAGGACATCCAGCGCTTCGCCCACGCCCTGCACCGCCCCGAGCGCCGGCAATACGGCATCTGCCTGCGCGGCCGGCCGGGCTGGGGCGAGAACCTGGCCATCGTCGGCACCCTGGTCAATACCTTCGGCGGCCGCTGGCTGCGGCCCGACTGGACGCCCGAGATCGACTCCCCCGAATGGAGCCGGGCGATCGGCTGGTATCTGGACGTGCTGCGCAGCTTCGGCCCGCCCAAGCCCGAACAGAACGGCTTCAACGAATCGCTCCGGCTCTTCGCCGATGGCCACTGCGCCATCTGGATCGACGCCACCGTCGCCGCCGGCAGCCTCTACAACCGGCGCGAATCGAAGGTTGCCACCCACCTGGGCTACGCCGCCGCGCCCATCGCCGAAACCCCGAAGGGCGCCCACTGGCTGTGGACCTGGGCGCTTGCCATCCCCGCCTCCACCCCCCGCCAGCAAGCTGCCCAGGCCTTCGTTGCCTGGGCCACCTCGAAGGACTACATCCGCCTCGTCGCGGCCACCGAGGGCTGGGTCGCGGCGCCACCGGGCACCCGCCGATCCACCTACGCCAATCCCGATTACAAGACCGCCGCGCCATTCGCCGACTTCGTGCTCGACGCCCTGGTCAGCGCCGACCCACGCGCACCCACCGCAAAGCCGGTGCCCTACACCGGCATCCAGGTGCTGTCGATTCCCGAGTTTCCGGCCATCGGCAACCAGGTCGGCCAGGAGATCGCCCTCGCCCTGAAAGGCGGCCAGAGCGCCGCCCAGGCCCTGCGCCGGGCCCAGCAGGCGACCTACAAACAGATGCGCGATTCCGGCTACTACCCCGAAAGCCCCTAGCCGCGCTCAGGATGCCGGCCGCTGCGGCGCCAGCCGCGGAATCGTCACGGTGAATACCGTCCCCTGCCCCACTTCGCTGCTCACCTCGATGTGTCCGCCAAGCAGCCCCATCACGATGTTGCGCGCGATGTGCAGCCCCAGCCCCGACCCACCCTGCCCCAAGCGGGTCGTGAAGAAGGGCTCGAAGATGCGCCGGCGCACTTCCGCCGCCATGCCGACGCCGTCGTCGCGCACCGCCAGCACCACCAACCCGTCCTCGCCGGGGCGGGCCGAGATCGTCACGCAGCCCGCCTCCCGACCGGCAAAACCGTGGGTCAGCGCGTTGAGCACCAGGTTGGTGAGCACCTGCCCGAGCGGCCCCGGAAAACTGTCCATGCTCACCTCGGCCACGTCGGTCTCGATCTGGAAAGGCGTGTGGTTGAAGCGCGGCCGTACCATGATCATCACCTCGCCCACCACCTCCGCCAGGGCGAAGTTGCGCCGCATGTCGGTGGTCTGATCCACCGCCAGCTGCTTGAGGCCGCGCACCAGATCGGCCGCCTTGGTCACGTTGCGCTGCAGGATGTCCTGCCCCTCGCGCGCCTCGTTCAGGTGGCGCTCCAGGTCCGAGCGCCGCAGGGTGTTGCCGGCCACCCGCCGCTCCAGTTCGGCAAGCAGATCCTCGAGGGTCGTCACCACCGTCATCGCGTTGCCCAGCGGCGTGTTCAACTCGTGGGCGACGCCCGCCACCAGACTGCCGAGCGAGGCCAGCTTCTCAGCCTCGATCAGCCCGCTCTGGGTCTTCTTCAACGCCTCCAGCGCGCCGCGCAGCTCGTCGTTGGCTTTCGAGAGCGCCTCGGTGCGCTCGGCCACCCGCTGCTCGAGCAGGGCCGACTGGGCCTGCAGTTCGCGGTTCTTGCCCTGCAGGTCCTCGAAGGCCCCCAGCAGCGCCACCCGCATGTTTTCCAGTGCCGTCGCCACGCCACCCAGCTCGTCGTCGCGCAGCGGACGGATCGCGCGGCTCAGGTCGCCGGTGGACAGCCCCCGCGCCGCCGCGGCCAGCGCCTCCATCGGCTGCAACAGGCGGCGCTGCAGGAAGAACATCATCAGCGCCCCGCCCAGCAGCAGCATCGCCACCGTGATGAGCAAGGTCCGACGCACCGCGTCACCGGCCAGCGCCAGGTAGGGCGACACCGTCATCGCCACCGTCACCCGACCGATCATCGCGCCGTTGGCCTCGATGTTCTCGACCCGATGCAGCACCGCCCCCGGCGCCACCGCGTCGCCCCGCGCGTACTCGACAAACGGACGACCGCTCGCCTCGTCGGTCACCGTCACCGCGACGATGCGGGGATCGTCGGCGGCAAGCGCCTCGACGATCCCCTCGGCGCTGTCGCGGGCGTAATCCCACAGCTGCCCCTGCATCGTGAGCGCCAGCACGCGGGTCATGCGCTCCAGGTCGCGGGCGAGGTCGGCCCGGGCACGCTCCTCGCCGAGAAAACGCTCGATGGCGAAGGTCGTCGCGCCGGTCGCCGCCAGGCCGAGCAGCACCGCCAGCAGGGCGATCGACCGCACCCGGGCGATCCACAGGCGACCCGCCCGCCCGCCGGCAGGCCGCTGCTCGATAGATGTTCCGCTCATGTTCAACCCCGTCGGTCCATTCCAGAAGCCTAGCACGCCGGCGCGGGCCCGGCGGGGCACATCGCCCGCCGGGCCCGCGCCGGAAGCTGATGATATAATGTGAAGTTTTCCCGCACCGCCAGGGCCCCGATCATGGAAGCAGAACGCCTCAACGCCATCTCCAACAAGCTCGCCGACCTGAAAGCCCGGGAGCTCGAACTTCGGAGGTATCTTTGACTACGATTCCAAGGCTGAAAAGCTGATCGAAGTCAGCAAGCAACTCGAAGACCCGGACATCTGGAACGACGCCGCCCGCGCCCAGGAGCTGGGCAAGGAAAAGAAAACCCTCGAAGCGGTCGTCGTCAACCTGCAGGAAATCGAACAAGGCCTCGCCGACGGCAAGGATCTGTTCGAACTCGCCTCGATGGAAGAGGACGAGGACACCATGCAGTCGGTCGAAGCCGACGTCGCGACCCTCGAAGGCCGTGTCGGCGAGCTCGAATTCCGCCGCATGTTCAACAACCCGATGGACGGCAACGCCTGCTTCATCGAAATCCAGTCCGGCGCCGGCGGCACCGAAGCCCAGGACTGGGCCGGCATGCTCGAGCGCATGTACCTGCGCTACTGCGAGCGCAAGGGCTTCCAGGTCGAACTGCTCGAAGAGTCCGAAGGCGAAGTGGCCGGCATCAAGAGCGCCACGATCAAGGTCGGTGGCGAATACGCCTACGGCTTCCTGCGCACCGAGACCGGCATCCACCGCCTCGTCCGCAAGAGCCCCTTCGACTCCAACGCCCGCCGCCACACCAGCTTCACCTCGGTGTTCGTCTACCCCGAGGTCGACGACTCCATCGAGATCGAGATCAACCCGGCCGACGTGCGCACCGACACCTACCGCGCTTCCGGCGCCGGCGGCCAGCACATCAACAAGACCGACTCGGCGGTGCGCCTGACCCACATCCCCACCGGCATCGTCGTGCAGTGCCAGAACGACCGTTCCCAGCACCGCAACAAGGACGAAGCCTGGTCGATGCTGCGCGCCCGGCTCTACGAACTCGAGCTGCGCAAGCGCCAGAGCGAGCAGCAGAAGCTCGAAGACTCCAAGAGCGACATCGGCTGGGGCCACCAGATCCGCTCCTACGTGCTCGACCAGTCGCGCATCAAGGATCTGCGCACCAACTACGAAGTCGGCAACACCCAGGCCGTGCTCGACGGCGACCTGGACGGCTTCATCCAGGCCAGCCTCAAACAGGGCGTCTGATCCCGGCGGAGGGGGCCGTCGGCCCTCTCCCCGTCCGGTCGCCCGGGCGCCTCACCTCCTCCGGATTCCCCCATGTCGCGTCTCCTCGCCTGGCTCTGCGCAGTCGTCCTGCTGCTGGCCGGCGGCGCCCTGTTCGTCGCCGTTCGCGCCCTCGAGGCCCAACCCCTCGTGCAGGGCGGCGAGGCTCTCTCGCCCGCCGCCATCGCCCGCGCCAAGGATCTCCTGCGCCGCAACGACCCACGCCGGTTGACGCCCAACGCCACCCGCGAAGTACGCATCGCCGGGCCGGATCTCGAAACCCTGCTCAACTTCGCGGCGCGCCGCGGCATCCGTGGCAGCGCCGCGCTGCAGCTTCGCGAAGGCGGCGCCGACGTGCAGTACACCGCCGCGCTGCCCGCCCTGCCGGGCATCGCCAGCCTCGGGCGCTACCTCAACGTCAGCGCCCAGCTCGGCGTCAGCGGCCGCCAGCTCGCCATCGAACAGGTCCGCGTCGGCCGCGTGCCCCTGCCGGGCGCGCTGTTCCAGCTGCTGCTCGACCAGTACGTGCGCCACACCGACCTCGCGCCCGGTGTCGCCCTGCTGCGCCAGAGCATCGCGCAGGTCGCGGTAACCCCTCGCGACGTCGCCATCACCTATGTCTGGCGACCGGAACTGCTCGACTCGGCGCGCGCCCTGGCCATCGGCCCGGCCGAACGCCAGCGCCTCGCCGCCGCCTGGCAGCGACTCGTCGACGCCACCGCCCACGTCGCACCGGGCAGCCGCAGCGCGCCCCTCGCCGCCGTGCTCGGCCCGCTGCTGCGCGACGCCGGCAACGCCGCCCGCCCCGGCGAGCGCAGCCAGGCCTACCGCGACGCGCTGTTCGCCACCGCACTGCACCTGTCGGGCAAGAACATCGCCGTGCTGATTCCCGAAGCCGCGCGCTGGCCGCGTCCCCGCCCGCTCACCCTGACCCTGCGCGAGCGCGGCGACCTCGCCCAGCACTTCGTGATCTCCGCCGCCATCGCCGCCGCCGCCGGCGAACCGCTGGCCCAGGCCGCCGGCCTCGAAAAGGAAATCGCCGACGCGAACGGCGGCAGCGGCTTCTCCTTCGTCGATCTCGCCGCCGACCGCGCCGGCACCCGCCTCGGCCAGCTCGCCGCGCGCGATCCCGAACGCCTCGCCGCTGCGCTAGCCGCCGGGATCGGCGACGCGGCCCTGCTGCCGCCCATCGACGGGCTGCCCGAGAACATGCAGGCCGACGAATTCCAGGCCCGCTTCGGCGGTGTGGACGCCCCGGCCTATCGCCAGATGCGCGACGAGATCGACCGCCGCATCGCCGCGCTCGCCCTGTTCCGCTGACCCCATGACCGACGCCCGCCTCGACGAACTGCTCGCCCCCGGCGTCGCCGCCGACGACGTGCCCGAGCTCGCCCCGCTGCTCGCCGCCCGCCCGCTGCTGGCCGCCTTCAGCACCCTCTTCCATGGCAGCGAAGCCGAAGTGCTGATGCGTCTGATGGTGCTGCGCGAGATCGGCCGCGAGAGCGAATCGCCGCGCTGGAGCCCCGAACAGTTGCGCCAGCGCTTCGCCTTCCTCGACCCGGTCAAGCTCGAAACCGCCCTGCGCCGGCTGCGCGGCAACGGCCTGCTCGAGATCGGCGACGACAGCCACTACGCCCTGTCCGACATCGGCCGCAACGCCGTCGCCGCGATCGGCATGCTCCTCAGCTTCGGCACCGAGGACGACCTGGAGCTGGGTTTCCTCACCGCCCAGCTGGCCGGCCTGCAGGCGGTCGGCAGCGTCACCCCCGAGGCGCTGGGCCACCTGCTGGGCAAGCTCAACGACCTCGCCTGGCACTTCGAGGACGCCATCGCCTCCGGCTCCGAATTTCGCATCGCCGACGCCCGCCGCAAGCTCTCCGCCAACATGCGCTGGATCGAGAAGGGCACCCAGGTCCTGCGCGCCCTGCTCGCCGACCCCGAAGTGCCCTTCGAGCTCGCCCGTGTCGCCCAGCGCATCGGCCTCGCCCAATCTCGCCTGGCCCGGGTCGACGCCGCCTTCCAGCGCGCCCTCAACAAGATCGAGGCCCAGCGCGTCACCCTTGGCGGCTCCGGCATTTCGTCCAGCGACGTGGCCCGCTGGCTGCGCGGACTCGATGCCCGCGCCCTCGCCGGCCTCGTCGGCGACGCCCTCGCCCCGGCCCCCGAGACCGTCTTCCTCGCCGGCGGCCACGAACTGCTCGACCGTGCCGAACTCGCCATGTCCGAGGACGCCCGCCGGATGGAGGCCGACACCGCGCTGCCGCCCGCCGAGGACGCCCCCGCCAACCGCGCGCCCGAGCAGGAAGACCTGCGCCTGCTGCAACACTTCAGCCAACGCCTCGCGCGCCTCACCGAGCCCGGCGCCGAACCCGCCACGCTGGCCCGGATGGTCGCCGGCGGCGGCTTCCCGTCGGCGAGCTACCGGCTCTCGCTGCTCGCCCTGCTGGCCGACGGCGGCGACGGCGGCCCCACCGACGGCCCGATCGGCGAATTCATGCGCCTGCCCCTCGACGTGCTGTTCGACGCCGCCACCGAAGCCGTCGGCGAAGACGAGATCGCGCGCATGTCCGCCGGCCTCGTCGGCGCCCGCGGCAGCCTGCCCGCCCCCGAAACCGTGCCGCAACTCGACGCCCTGCCCGCCGACGCGGACTTCGACGCAACCCAATCGCCCGCCGCCTGATGGAACACCAGATCCGCACCCTCACCGCCCGCCTGCTGGCCCACCGCAGCCTGCCGCGCACCGACCCGCAGGTGCGCCGCGCGCTGGTGGATGAAGCCTTCCGGGTCGATCTCGACGCCCGCCTCGGCGCTGTCGGCCTGCAGCTCATCGACAACCCCTACGCCGAGCACGTGGCCGTCGCCCTCGCCCCCGACGTGCACGAACCCGTGTTCGGCGCCAGCCGCGAATACGCCGCCAGCAACGCCGGCCTCACCCGCGACCAGCTCGCCCTGCTGGTGGTCATCTGGGCGCTCATCGTGCTGCCCAAGCGCGAGCGCCAGATCAACCGCCAGAAGCTCGCCGACGACGGCCAGGAAGACATGTTCGGCCAGGACGCCCCCCTGGAACACGGCGAGGAAGTCGCCGGCAGCATCGTGGAAGCCTCGCTGCTGGCCGACTTCGCGCCAGTGCTCGGCCACAAGACCTACGTCCAGGGCAAACTCCTGTCGCGCCTCGCCCAGCTCGGTTTCATCGAACGCCGCGGCGGCCTCATCCACGAAGGCCCGCTGCTCGACGTGCTGCTCGACTACCGCATCCTCGCCGACCGCATCATCTACGGCACCCTCGGCGAAGTGCTCGCCGAAGCCGGCCACCCGCCCCCCGAGCACGACGCCTTCGCCGCCTCCGAACCCGATCCCGACGACGACCCGACCGACTGACGCCCATGTTCCACATCAAGCAACTCGAACTGGTCCACTGGGATTACTGGCGCCGTTTCAGCCTGCCGCTCGACGCCCAGATCATCACCATCGTCGGCCCCAACGGCTCCGGCAAGACCACCCTGCTCGACGCCCTGCGCACGCTGTTCGGCCTGCGCTGTTCCGGCAAGCGCGACTTCCGCCGCTACGTACGCCGCGCCAACCGCAGCTTTGCGTGGATTCGCGCGGTGGTCGCCAACCGCCCCGGCAGCGCCGGCAAGCGGCCGTTCTTCCCGTGCCTCAAGGACGAAGTCACCCTCGCCTGCCGCATCCGCCGCGCCGGCGGCGACTGGACCCGCGACTACGCCATCGCCGACGGCGACGTGCCGATCGAAGCCCTCGAAGCCCGCGAAGACAAATCCATCGAATGGGTCGGCTACCGCGACTATCAGGCCCGCCTCGCCTGGGGCGGCCTCACCCCGGCCATCGCCAAGGTGCTGGCGCTGGAGCAGGGCGACACCGACAAGCTCTGCGAATACTCGCCAAAAGCGCTGCTCGAGCTCGTCTTCGACGTCTTCGGCGACAAGGAGGTGCTCGACAACTACGCCCTCGCCCGCGAGGAGCAGAACAACGCCGAACGGGAACTCGGCGCCCTCGGCCTCGATCTCGACCGCCTGCGCGCCCAGGCCGAAGCCAAGCGCCTCGAAGCCGACCGCTTCCTCGAATGGAAGCAGCTCGACGACGAGGCCCGCGCCCTGGCCACCGAGATCGTGCCACGCCTCGAAGCCACCGAACTCACCCGCGAGATCGCCCTCACCCGCGACGCCCTGGCCCGCGACAGCAGCGAACTGCAACGCGCCCGCGACGAACTCGAAACGCAGCAGCAACGCAGCGCCGCCGTCGAGCGCGAACGCGATGCCGCCGAGCGCGAGCGCAAGAGCGCGCGCAACGCTGAACTGGAAGCCGAGAAGGCCCACCTCGCCGCCCACGACGAAGTGCGCGACGCCGACAAGCTCATCGCCGAGCGCAACGCCCTGCGCGCGCGCCTCGCCCGCGAAGCCGGCGACGCCGCCGTGGACCTCGAAGCGGCCTACGCCAAGGCCGACGCCCGGCTGCTCCACCTGCAGCGCCAGGAACGCGAGGCCATCGCCACCTTCGAAGAAAAAACCGCCCAGCTACGCGCCGCCCGCGACAGTCGCGGCTCGCCCACCGACCCGGAAGTCCTGCGCTTTCGTGCCCGCCTCAAGGACGCCGGCATCGCCCACCGAGCGCTCGCCGAAATCGTCGAAGTCACCGACGCCGGCTGGCAGGGCGCCGTCGAAGCGGTGCTGCGCCCCTATCGCCACGTGCTGCTCCTAGAACGGGAGCAGGACCGCCACGCCGCCTGGGCGCTGGGTGAGGCCGAGCGCTTCCGCCATTTCATCGTCCCCGAACTGGAGCTCGCGCCGCCCGCCCCCGCCGGCTCGCTCGCCGAAGTGATCCGCTTCGCCGACGCCGTGCCACGCTGGCTCACCGACCTGCTCGGCCGCATCCAGCGCGTCGAGGACGCCGACGCCGCCCGCCGCCTGCCTCGCGAAACCGAGTGGATCACCCGCGACGGCTACCACCGCGAACGCCGCGGCGCCCGTCACCTCGGCAAGCCCGCCGAGTTCCACTTCGGCGAACTCGCCCGCAAGGCGCGCATGAAGCAATGCGAGGCCGACATGCACAGCATCGACGCCCGCCTGCGCGAACTGCGCCCGCAGCTCGACGCCGCCAAGGAGGAAGCCGACGCCCTGCGCGCCCGGCTGCACGGCATCGAGGCGGCCCAGCTCCTCAGCGCCCGCGCCGACGCCTTCTCCGCCGCCGAAGCCGGCCTGCCCGCCGCCCGTGCGCGCCTCACCGCCGCCATCGGCGAACGCGCCGACGCCAAGGGCGCGGTCGAAAAGCTCAACGAGCGCCTGCGCGGCATCGACATCGAACTCGACCGCCGCAAGCGCGACATCGGCGGCCTCGCCCGCCGCGTCAAGGAGCTCGCCGACGCCGCCGCCCCGGCCGCGGCGAACAGGCCCGCCGCATCCTGCGCCTGCGCCGGCTGCGCCGCGGCATGCCCGCCGCCTGGCGCGACACCGACGCCAACACCCTGCTCGCCGAGCGCTACGGCGACGCCCGCGGCGCCCGCGCCGAACTCGAACGCCTCAAGGTCCGCCTCGCCGACGGCGACTGGATCACCGACGACACCGTGCTCACCCTCGCCGCCCGCCTGCGCGCCGACGTGGCCGAGCGCGAACGCCAGTACCAGGAACGCGAGCGCCACTGCAACGCCGCCCGCCAGATCACCACCGAAGCCCGTGCCGCCTACATCGCCAAGCTGCGCGCCACCGTGCGCCAGTACGGCAAGAACCTGCGCGCCCTCGGCGAGCTCGCCAACGTGGACGTGGACTGCCCGATCCCGCATCTCGAGAACGACGACCGCGCCCTGTCCGCCGCCGGCCTCGAGGTGCGCTTCGACTTCGACCGCAAGGGCGCCGTCGGCCTCAACGATGGCGAAGCCTCCGGCGGCCAGCAGGTCATGAAATCCCTGATCCTGCTCATCGCCCTGCTGATGGACGAGGCCCGCCCCGGCGGCTTCGTGTTCATCGACGAGCCCTTCGCCCACCTGGACATCGCCAACATCGACCGGGTCGGCAGCTTCCTGCGCGCCACCCGTGCCCAATACCTCATCACCACCCCGGTCACCCACAACGCCAACGTCTTCGCCCCAGCCCAGCTCACCCTGGTCACCCGCAAGAAGAAACCCGGCGACGACTGGGCCCCACCCATCGGGCTCATCCAGCGCGCCGACTCGGCATGAGCCCCGCGGTGCCGCCCTGGGGCCCGCCGGACGCCCAGGGCATCCGCAGCTGCCGCCTCGACGACCCGCTGCGGGCCAGCCTCAAGGGCCAGCGGCGGTTGCGCTGCGGCACACCGCGGCCCCTCGAACTGGACGTGTGGCCCACCGACGAACGCCAGCTCCTGGCGGACTGGCTGCGCCGCGCCGATGCCCGCCCGCTCCGCCACGACGCGCTGCTGCGCAAGGCCGGCCCCGCCCGTGCCAGCCTCGCCGACCGTCTCGTCCAGCGCCTGCTCGGCGCCGGCGCGGTGGAAGTCGAGGAAGCTCAGGAGCGCGGCTACTGGAAGCTGCGCAGCGTGCGCTTCCTCGATCCCGCCCCCCTGCGCCGTCAGCTCGACCTGCCCGAGCCCGACGCCGACCGGCAAGCCTGGCGCAGCGCCAGCCAGCGCCGCTTCGATCACCCCGAACTCGACCAGGCCGCGCAAGGCCTCGACGACCTGCCGCCGGCCCGCGCCCTGGCCCGCCTCGCCCTGCTCGTGGCCCTCGAAGCCTGGCAGGCCGACGGCCGCAGCGGCACCTGGCGGGATTTCGCCCAGTTCGCCCGCGGCGACACCAAGCAGCTCAGCGACGCGGAGCGCAGCTGGCTCGAGGGCGCCCTCACCCTCGCCGACTTCCGCATCAGCGGCCACACCCCGCTGCTCCTGGTGCGCCTGCCCGCCACCCTCGCCCTCGGCGCCCGTCAGCTCGCCCTCGACGCCGCACCCGATTTCGCGGCGCTCACGCCCGCCACCGTCGCCGCCCTCACCGCCGCGACACCGCCCCCCCGCTGCTGGCGCCTCGTCGAGAACCGCACGAGCTTCGAACGGCTCGCACGTACCGCCGCACCCGACGACGCCGTGCTGTGGCTGCCCGGCTATCCGCCGTCGTGGTGGCGCCTCGCGGTGGGCCAGCTTCTGCACCACCTGCCCGCGCCCGCCTGGATCGCCTGCGACCCCGACCCCGACGGCGTCGCCATCGCGCTCCACGCCGGCGCGTTGTGGACGCAGCGGGGGCTCGGCTGGCAGGCCTGGAAAATGTCGCCCGCCGATCTGGAGCGTCTCCCGGCGCGACGGCCGCTGAGCGAACGGGACGAATGCCTCCTGGCCCGCCTCGCCGACGGGCCGGCCCTGCCGGCACCGCTCGACGCGCTGGTCGGCTGGATGCGCACGCGACGCGAAAAAGGCGAGCAGGAAGCACTCCTTTAACATCCGACCGCACCGTTCAGTTTTTGATCGCGGTGACGTTATTCCACGCATCCGAAACCGCTCCGGTTGCGCCATGTCCCCGCTCACCGCCCCAACGCCGCCGTCCCCGCGCCTGCTGACGCTCCTGTCCGGCGCCGAGGCGCTGTCGCGGACGCGGGATCTGCGCACCATCTTCCGCAACGCCGCCGAATGCGCGATGCGCTTCCTCGACGGCCGCTTCGGGCTGCTTTTCGCGGTGCGCTTCACCCCACCCGACCTCACCGTCGGCCTGCTCGGCTGCTGTGTCTCCGACGGCACCGACACTTACTGGGAAGACGTCTGCGACGGCAACTCCTGGCTCCCCGTCGATCCGCTGCTCGGCGGCAGCCTCGAAACCGACTTCGGCCACGCGGTGAGCCAGGAAGGCGACACCTGGCGCCTGGCCTTCGCCATCGGCGCGCTCGGGCAGGCCCGCTGGGTGCTCGAGATCCACACCCCCCAGGCCCCCAGCGAGGCCGACTGCGAGGCCCTGAAGCTGTTTCTGCGCTGCTTCGACAACCAGCACCAGCAGTGGGAATACGCCAACCTCGACACCCTCACCCGCCTGCTCAACCGCAAGACCTTCGACGACGACTTCGAACGCCTGATCGCCGCCGCCGAACTCGCCGAGCAGGCCCGCAAGGCGCCCCTCGAACGCCGCGAGCAGATCCAGCCCTTCACCCAGCCCTGCTGGCTCGGCGTCGTGGATATCGACCACTTCAAGAAAATCAACGACAACTTCGGCCACCTCTTCGGCGACGAAGTGCTGCTGCGTGTCGCCGACCTGATGCGCCAGAGCTTTCGCAGCAACGACAAGCTGTTCCGCTTCGGCGGAGAGGAGTTCGTGGTCATGCTGCGCAACGTCGCCGAAGACCACGTGCACAGCATCTTCGACCGCTTCCGGCGCGCCGTCGAACGCTTCGAGTTCCCCCGCGTCGGCCACGTGGCCTGCTCCCTCGGCTTCTCGCGGATCGACCCGCGCCTGTCGCCGGCCGAGCTGCTCGGCCGCGCAGACGAGGCCCTCTACTACTCCAAGGAGCACGGGCGCAATCAGGTAAACGGCTTCGACGAGCTGGTGATGAGCGGCAAGCTGCGCATCGTCAGCCCGGCCGGTCAGGCCCAGATCCAGTCCGACATCGACGAAATCTTCCTGTGACACAGCCCCGGCCAGCGGCCGGCGCGCGACGAGCGGGCGCGGATGTGTCAAAATTCAGGGCTTTGCGGCCTTTTGCGATGCCGCCGCGCCCCGATTCCGTTGATTGAAGAGCCCAAAATGTCCGACCAGACCAACACGCCCGCCCAGGACGAAAACCACCTGATCGCCGAACGCCGTCAGAAGCTCGCCGAATGGCGCGCCACCGGCAAGGCGTATCCGAACGATTTCTCCCGGGAGAACACCGCCGGCAAACTCGACGAGCTTTACGGCGAAAAATCCGCCGAAGAACTCGAAGCGCTGCCGGTCGAGGTCAAGGTCGCCGGCCGCATCATGCTCAAGCGCGTGATGGGCAAGGCCAGCTTCATCACCGTGCAGGATCTGTCCGGCCGCATCCAGCTCTACGTCACCCGCGACGGCGTCGGCGAGGACGTGTATGCCGACTTCAAGCACTGGGACATCGGCGACATCGTCGGCACCGTCGGCACCCTGTTCCGCACCAAGACCGGCGAGCTGTCGGTCAAGAGCAGCGAGATCCGCCTCCTCACCAAGAGCCTGCGCCCGCTGCCCGACAAGTTCCACGGCCTCACCGACACCGAGACCAAGTACCGTCAACGGTATGTGGACCTCATCATGAGCGACGAGTCGCGCCACACCTTCGTGGCCCGCAGCCGCCTCGTGCAGTCGATCCGCAACTACATGACCGGCCACGGCTTCCTCGAAGTCGAGACGCCGATGATGCACCCCATCCCCGGCGGCGCCGCGGCCAAGCCCTTCGTCACCCACCACAACGCGCTGGACATGCAGCAGTTCCTGCGCATCGCGCCGGAGCTCTACCTCAAGCGCCTGGTGGTGGGCGGCTTCGAGAAGGTCTTCGAGGTCAACCGCAACTTCCGCAACGAAGGCCTCTCGCCCCGCCACAACCCCGAATTCACGATGATGGAGTTCTACGAGGCCTACGCGAACTACCGCACCCTCATGGACTTCACCGAAGGCCTGCTGCGCCACGCCGCCCGCGAGGCGCTGGGCACCGAAGTCTTCACCTACCAGGGCCGCGAGCTCGACCTCTCCAAGCCCTTCCACCGCCTGACCATCGTCGAGGCGATCCGCAAGCACCACCCCGGCTTCAGCGACGCCCAGCTCGCCGACCCGGCGTGGCTCGCCCAGAAGATCAAGGACTTCGGCGAGAAGGTGAAGCCCGGCGGCCTCGGCAGCCTGCAGCTGCAACTCTTCGAAGCCTGCGCCGAAGCCGAGACCTGGGAGCCGACCTTCATCATCGACTACCCGGTCGAGGTCAGCCCGCTGGCCCGCGCATCGGATAGCAACCCCGAGATCACCGAGCGCTTCGAGCTCTTCATCGTCGGCCGCGAGATCGCCAACGGCTTCTCCGAGCTCAACGACCCCGAAGACCAGGCAGCCCGCTTCCAGGCGCAAGCCCAGGCCAAGGACGCCGGCGACGAAGAAGCCATGTACTACGACGCCGACTACATCCGCGCGCTGGAGTACGGCCTGCCCCCCACCGGCGGCTGCGGCATCGGCATCGACCGCCTGGTCATGCTGCTCACCGACAGCCCGGCGATCCGCGACGTGATCCTGTTCCCGCAGATGCGGCCGGAAGCCGAATAAGCGCAGCCCGCCGCCACCTCACCCACCCCCGCCCGGCCTCGTGCCCGCGGGGGTTTTGTTTTTCAGCACGCTGCCCGTGGCCCGCATCACCTGATTTTCGTCGTGAAGGATCAGGCAGATGCTGCATAATATTGCGCCCCGTCCGGGCCTCGGACTGCTATTTTCCCGATCGACCACCCCGTTTCGCAGCCAGCAACCTCGCCCGCCGCACCGCATCCATGACCGAACTGAAGTCCTACGATCTCCCTGAGCTGGAAGCCCTCGCCGAACGGATCAAGGCCGAAATCGCCAAGCGGGAGCGCGAAGAGGAAGAGCGGGCCCAGCGCGCCATCGAGGAAGCCGCCGCCGAAGCGGCACGCCGCGAAGCCGCCGAGACCGCAGCCCGGGAAACGGCCGAACGCGTCGCCCGCGCGGAAGCCGAGCGGGCCGCCCAGGCCGCCACCGTAGTACGTTACATGCACCCCTCAAATCGCGCCCTCACCTGGTCGGGCGTCGGCGCAATGCCCGACTGGGTCAGCGCCTGGCTGGTCACCGGCGGCACCCTCTACGCCCTCGAGATCGCCGCCGAAAAGCTCGCCCCCCGCCCCATCCCCGAGAGCCTGCGCCCCCGCTGACACCCCGACTCAATGCAAAAACGGCAACAATGAACACCTCATTGTTGCCGTTTTTTGTTTGAATGCCCCCTCAGCGTGCCGTCGGGCTCACCACTTGCCGAGCCGCTTGAGCTTTTCGCGCAGGCCGAACACCGGGTAGCCCAGCGCGTAAGCGCGCTCGGCGTGGGTCTTGGCCTCGCCGTACTGCTTCAGGTCGAAGTAGGTCTGGGCGAGGAAATGCTCGGCGTCCGGGTAATCGGTCTCCTTTTTCTCCTCGTACCGCTGCAGCACCTTCAGCGCTTCCTGGGGCCGGTTCTCACCAAGCAGGGCATCCGCCAGCGCCAGGTAGGACTCGCGGCGCTGCGGCTGCATGTTGATCGCTTCCGTCCACACCCGCGTCGCCTGGTCGCGTTTGCGACCCAGGTACATCGCCGTGCCAAGGTTGGCACTGACGTACGAGAACATCGGCGAGTTGCGGTTCATCTGGTCGTAGGAGTAACTCATCTCGCCGATCGCCAGATCGAACTTCTCGGCGCCACGCCGGGCACGGTTGAGGTGCACAAGACCAAAGCAGAAGTGGTGCGGCCCGGGAATCCCGATCGTCTTGGCGTCGTAGGCGGCGGGAATGTCGCCCTGGCCGCGCAACTCGAAGGGCACCCGGTGGATGTAGATCGAACCGAGGATGCCCGCGCGGCAGAAATCGGGCAGCGCCAACCATTCGACCGGGGTGATCGTGACGTCGGCCGCCTGGGCCGGACGCGGAGTGAGGCCCAGCAGCGCGGTCGCGCAGAGGGCGAGCAGGAAAGGAGCCTTGTTCTTGCCTAACATGGTCGAATCGTTTCACACGGCCGGCGACGGAGTCGCAAGCCGTTTGAAGGGTTCATCGGGCGCTGGCCCGCCAGCGCGGCACAGCAGACGGAGGCCCGATCATACACATCGTCATGCGCCACGGCCATGACGGATACCTCATGCCACTGTTTCTAACGCCGTCGCTCCTTAAACCGAACTCCACACAGCAGGAAACAATCAATCAAAAAGAATCAAGATTTAATCTTTTGTCAACAACATTAAACACCAAACAACCCAAAGTGGGCATTTTGCCGCGATAAACTACGTCAATTGAATTTCTCCGCATTAGCCGCTCGCGTGGCACGCCATGGACAAGCCGTTTTCCCTGATCCTCGACCTGTCCCGCTTCCTCGCGGCACTACTGGTCTTCTTCCACCACGCCGAGCAACACCTGAAAGACCCGCGCCTGTCGGCGCTCGCCTCGTTTGGCCACGACGCGGTGATCTTCTTCTTCATCCTCTCGGGCTTCGTCATCGCCTACGTCACCGAGCACAAGGAGAAAACCCTTGCCGGCTACGCCACCGCCCGGCTCGCGCGGCTGTACTCCGTCACCCTGCCCTCGCTGCTGCTGGCCTACGGCCTTTTCGAGGTTGGCAGCCGGCTGCTGCCGGGGCATTATGCGATCCCTGACAACCTCACCTGGGGCGAAACCCTGCTCACCAGCACCTTCTTCCTCAACCGCTTCCTCGACTATCAGGAGGGCATCCCGACCAACGCGCCTTACTGGTCGATCTGCTACGAAGCCTGGTATTACGTGCTGTTCGGCGCGGCCTTCTACCTCAAGGGCCTGCAGCGCCTGCTCGTCGTCGCGGTTGCGGCGCTGGTGGCCGGTTTCAACATCCTGCTGCTCATGCCCATCTGGCTGCTCGGCTTCGCCTGCTACCGCCATCAACACAGGCTTCCCCGCAGCCCGCTGGTCGGCACCCTGCTCGTCGCCGGCGCCCTCGGTGCCTACCTCTGGATGCGCGTCACCAATTTCGACGACCGGCTCTTCATCTTCACCGCCCATTACTTTGGCGGCGAGCAAGCGATCAACGCGAGCCTGCATTTCAGCAAGCGCTTTCTGCCCGATTTTGTCATCGCCGTGCTGTTCGTCACCCTGTTCGCGGGTCTGCACATCCTTCGCGCTCAGCTGTGGCCCGTGCTGTCGCGCGCCCAGAAAGCGATTCAGAAATCTGCCTCGCACACCTTCGCGCTATACCTCTTCCACTCGCCGGTCCTGCTGTTCCTGGCCGGCTATAGCGACAACAGCCTGCTCGTGATGGCGCTCTGTCTCGCCGTCGCGGTTGCCGTCGGCCACGTCACCGAGCAGCAGAAGCCCCGCCTCGCCGCACTCATCGGCCGCTGGCTCGCCGCACCGCGATCACGTTCGGCGGCGACCACCGCGTGACCGACACGGCGGTCCTCGCCCACACCCGCGCCGCCTTTGCCGCCGCGGGGCAGACGCTCGCCAACGTGCGTCGCGATTTTCCCGAGTGGCACCGAGGCCGGCCCCACTACGCCCTGTGGGCCCTCGACGTGGATCTGGCCGATGTGCGTAGCGCCGTTGCTGCGGCCAGCCACCATCTGGCCGATCTGCTCCTCGACGGCTACACGCGCCAGCCGCACATCACCCTCGGCCTGTGCGGCTTTCCGACCGATCCACCGCAGCACCCCGACGACTTCGGGCCACGCGCCTTCGCCACCCAGCTCGACGCTCTGACGACCCTTGCCCCGGCGCCCTTCGAGATCGCCATCGGCCAGCTCGCCAGCTTCAGCTCGGCGCCCTTCCTGGCCGTAACCGACCCCCAGAACGCCATCGGGCAGCTGCACCAGGCCCTCGCCGGTCCGCCCCGCGACGACGCCAGCGGCCCGTACACGCCTCACGTCACCGTCGGGCTGTACGCCGGCGTCTGGCCCACGTCAGCCGTCCAGGCACGCCTCGACGCGTTCCCGGCGCCCACGCTGCGCTGCCGCGTCGACCGGGTCAGCCTGATGCATTACGTGGCCGCCGAAATCGGCGGTCCGCTCAGCGTACTGGCCGACTTCGATCTGGCCCGCCGCCAGCTCGCCTGGCACCGACGCCCCGCCGCCTGGCCCGACTTCACCTGAACGTCCGCGCCGGTCGGGCGCCTCGCCACCGCCGCCTGTCCTACAATGCCGGTTCGATCAGAACCGCACACCAGGACTTCGCGATGACCCGACTCGCCCGCCGCATGGCCGACATCCAGCCTTTCCACGTGATGGAAATCCTCAAGCGCGCCCACGCCCTGGCGGCCGAGGGACGCGACATCATTCATCTGGAAGTCGGCGAACCGGATTTTCCGAGCCCGGCGCCCATCGTCGAGGCCGCACGCCAGTTCCTGGCAGGCGGCCACGTGCATTACACCCCAGCCCTCGGCCTCACCGCCCTGCGCGAGGCCATCGCCCGCTTCTACCACGACCGCTTCGGCGCCGACGTGGCACCCGAACGCATCGTCGTCACCCCCGGCGCCTCCGGCGCGCTGATGCTCGCCCTCGGCGTCCTCACCGATCCGGGTGACGAATGGCTGCTGCCCGATCCGGGCTATCCGTCCAATCGCCACCTCGCCCGCAGCTTCGAAGGCGTCCCGAAAGCCCTGCCGGTGGACGCCACCACCCGCTTCCAGCCCACGCCGGCGCAGGTCGCCGCGGCCTGGACGCCGCGCACCCGCGGTCTGATGGTGGCCTCGCCGGCCAATCCGACGGGCACCCTGCTGACCCTCGACGAGATCGCCGCCTTGCGGGACGTGGTTGCCGCCCGCAACGGCGTATTGATCGTCGACGAGATCTATCAGGGCCTGAATTACGGCCTCGAGGCCAGCACCGCCCTCAGCCGTGTGAACGACGTCTTCGTGGTCAACAGCTTCTCGAAGTACTTCGGCATGACCGGCTGGCGGCTCGGCTGGATGGTGGTACCGGAAGCCTACGTGCGCGAGATCGAAAAGCTCGCCCAGCATTTCTTCATTTCGCCATCCACCCCTGCCCAGCACGCAGCCCTCGCGGCCTTTGCACCGGACACGCTGGCCATCCTCGAGGAACGCCGCCACGCCTTCGCAGACCGCCGCAACGCCCTGCTGCCGGCGCTACGCGAGATCGGTTTCCGCTTTGCGACCGAACCCCAGGGCGCGTTCTACCTGTATGCCGATATCGGGGACTTCGCCGACAGCAGCGAAGAGCTCGCCCAACGCCTCATCGAGCGGGCCGGCGTGGCGACCACGCCGGGTATCGACTTCGGCGACAACGCCCCCGAACGCCACCTGCGCATCGCTTACACCACCGCCGAGGCGCGTCTGGTCGAGGCCGCGGAACGCATCCGCAAGGTGCTGTAAGCAGCATCGCAACGGCACGCCGCCGGCAGGCACGTGCGGATCGTTGCGACGACACCACAGGAAAGGAAGATGCGACGCCGGGTATCCCGCTCCCGGAGGCGGACCGGCGACGAAATCAGACGCCGAGAAACTTGCCGCCGCTACGCGCCGCCTGGCTGAGCTGCGCTTTCACGGCCATCACCTTGTTGGCGTACGGGGCCGCCGGATCGCTGGAGCCGTTGTACTGCTGCAGCGCCCGCTCGACCGAGCCGGTGCTCTGGATGTATTCCTTCAGCACCAGCGCGCCGACGCGGATGTTGGTATCCGGATCGAACATCGCGCCCTTGTCGGTCTTGACATCCACTTTGTCCGGATGCCACTTGGGAATCACCTGCATCAGCCCCTGGGCGCCCATCGGGCTCTCCGCGAAGGGGTTGAAACGCGACTCGATGGCCATCACCGCCACCAGCAGCAACGGGTCGACGCCGACGCTGCGACCGGTCTGCTGGGCAGCGGCGAGCAGGGGCTCGAGGGCCACGGCGGAAACCTGGTAGCGCTTGGCGATGTAGGTCTTGACGCGCTGCAGGTCGGGGCTCAGTTTGGTCGGAGCGGTGTCGGTGACATCCACCACCTCGGGCTCGACCTCTTCTACCGCCACGCTGGTGGACGAACCACCCATGAGACTGCCGAGCGAAAGACCCTGAACGCCATGATTGGCGATCCGCGATGCAACAAACAGGGTGACGATGAGGCCAGCGACGAGAAGACCGCCGTGGGCGAAGTGA
Source organism: Zoogloea sp. (assembly GCF_041911615.1). Classification (GTDB taxonomy): domain Bacteria; phylum Pseudomonadota; class Gammaproteobacteria; order Burkholderiales; family Rhodocyclaceae; genus Zoogloea. The sequence continues at coordinate 26,168 of NZ_JAYROR010000040.1, forward strand.
AGCATGAATGAAGCCGCGTGACGTGCGTACTTCGTGATACGAGTTGCGAACATGGGCTCTCCTTTCTGTGGCCACAGTCCGTCGAACGCGCACGAAAATCGCTCCCATGGACAAAAGGGAATCGACACTCGGTTTGTTTCACCCGATGGTCCTCGAAGAAGCAGGACCGGGTTCCACTCGTCAGCCCGAAAAACCGGCCAACGGCATTCGCAAGACTAGGTCGCCAGGGGTTGATCCAAACACGCTGACGCAACCAGACAGCGTGCCAAAAAATGGCGCCAAAACCAGACCGAAGGACGGTCAGTAACCGGGGCGCGAAGCGGAGGAAAAAGCCCGGTCATGCGAGAGTTTCGGCACCGACGTTTAACAAAAAACGACGCGAAAAAATGTGTGCTGCATTGCACACAAACTGCATTGTATTGATTCCACTGACTTTTGTCAATCCGCCTCGTCCGAGACGACCTCCGGAAGCATTCATTTAGGGTATTCCGGAATCGCGCCACGACACGGCGCCAAAAGCGTGCCGGGCGCAAAAACCAGTCGCGAGGCGGCTTCGCGGGGCTGCGGAAGTCGCTCAGTCGGGCCGCGCGCTAAGCGGGAACGGCCAGCGATGTCGGGCGGCATCGTCCGCCTCCGGCGCCCCGTCGGGTTCGATCCACGCGGCGACGTCGGCGCGTCCCAAAACCATCAGTTCGCGACGCAGGCGGCTCCACGAAAAATACGGCCCCGGGTCGGTCTTGCGGCCCGGGGCGACGTCCGAATGCCCGGCGATGCCTTCGATCGGAAACCGTCCGCCGAGCTCGACCAGCAGCGTTGCCAGCGCGGCGTACTGGGCCGGTTCGAAGGGCAGCGTGTCGCAGCCCTCAAGTTCGATGCCGATCGAGAAATCGTTGCAGCGCTCGCGCCCTCGCCACGACGACACCCCGGCGTGCCACGCGCGCAGCGCCGGCGGCACGAACTCGACCAGCTCGCCATCGCGACGGATGAAGTAATGGGCCGACACGCGCAAGTGATGAATCCCCGCGTAATACGGGTGAGCCAGCGGATCGAGGCGGTTGGTGAAGAGCTGCGCGACCCCGTCCCCGCCGAAGCGGTCGGGCGGCAGGCTGATGGCGTGGATGACGACGAGGGATACCGCCGTGCCGGGCGGGCGGGCGTCGTGGTTGGGGGACATAAGGGGAACACGCTCAGAAGGCAACTCGCTCATTCCGTCCATTCTCTCCCGCGGCAAAGCCGCCGTTCATTGCCTTTATAGCGCACTGACGCCCCCGGAAGAAAACCAGGGCACCCGAACACTGCGCGCGAATTCCCCACGCGCGCGCCGACTGGATGAAGCAGCCATTTCCGCGCGTCAACCAAATGAAAAAGCCCGGAAGGCTAACGCCTTCCGGGCTCACTACGCAAAATTCAACGAACCGGTCAGGCCCGCATCAGCAGATACCCGCGGTCTTGCAGGTGCCGGAAATACCCCAGGACAGGGCATTCGCACCGCCCGAGGCAGCAGCCGTCGGGGTAAGGATATAAGTTTCGCCCGACAAACCGTTGGCGGAGACAGCAGTCGCAGTGATGACAGCCTTGCCATCATCGGAAATAGCGACCGACGACACAAAACCTGCAGCCTTGGTCGTATTGGCGGGCAGATCGGAAGCGGTGGTCGCGGCAGCACTCGGCTTGCAGACGGTCAGATCGTTGTTGTTGTTCTGGAAGCACAGCTCGACGCCCAGCTTGAACGGCTGAGTCGATTGAACCACCTCAGAGAACTTGGCCTTCTTGGTGTAGGTCTGGTACTGCGGAACAGCGATCGCCGCCAGGATGCCGATGATGGCCACGACGATCATCAGTTCGATCAGGGTAAAACCGCCTTGCTTCTTCATATGCGTATCTCCGCTTGTTGGTTTGAATCGAAACGGGCCGGATGCCCGACGCTTCATACAAGGCAAAGCCCGTGCCACACATTGAAAAAAAGATGTCTTCTTCCAGATCAGTGGCTTAGACCGTACCGCAGGCTCAGCGTGAGATTATCCCCACGGCCGGTGTGACATTTTTCGTCACCCCGCTGCCGCAATCCGTCAACCGCGCGTCATGTCGTCGCCCGCTGTGACACGAACAGGATGCGCTGCTGCTCGGGGCCGAGCATGTCGGCGAGCGAGACCCGGTCGAGGCTGGCGAGAAACGCCTCGAGGGCGCCGGCCAGCGCGCCCTTGAGGCGACAACTGCCGGTGAGCAGGCAGCCGCTGTCGGTGGTGAAGCATTCAACCAGGGCGAGATCGCTTTCCATCTTGCGCACCACTTCGCCCAGGAAGATCGACCGCGCCGGCTGAGCCAGCCGCAGACCGCCGCCCTTTCCCCGCAGACCTTCGACAAAACCGTTGCGGATCAACTGGTTGACCACCTTCATCAAATGCGTGCGCGAGACCTCGAAGCGCTCCGAGATTTCCTGAATGGTGGCCAGGCGATGGGCGTTGGCGGCCAGGAAGATCAGCACGCGCAGGGCGTAGTCGGTGTGATGGGTGATGTGCATGGCGGTGCATCCGGGTGCTTTGACCCTTCAAGTATAAGGGACATCGCCAAAAGATTCATTTCTGTTGACTCTTTTAAAGATGCTTTTTATATTCATCTTAAAGCACAGCCCAACCCCACCCGGAGCCTCCCCATGACCCAAACCGATACCACGCCTCTCACGACGCCCTTCCCGTTCGAAAACCCGCGCCTCGCCGACGCTGCGACGGTGATGCGCAAGGCTTACGAGCTCGGCTGGATCAGCACCCGCGACGGCAACGTCTCGGTGGCGATGAGCGACCGCCGCGGCTTTCTGATCTCGGCCAGCGGCGTCGTCAAGCACAGCCTGGCCCCCAGCCAGTTCGTCTTCGTTCCCACCGACGGCAGCACCGAAAGCGGTGGACGCCGCCCCTCCGGCGAGCTGGAACTGCACCGGCGCGTCCAGGCGCTGGTCACCAGTGGGCCGCTGACGGTGCTCCACCTGCATCCGACCCACATCGTCGCCGCGTTGTACGCCGGCCATCGGCTGTCCACGCTGTCGGGCGGCTTCCCGGAGGTGACGCGCTACACCCGGGTCGGCGCCGACGTGCCGGCGCTGCCGGCAACCAGCGAGGAACTCGCCATCGCCTGTGAGGCGGCATTCCGTCCGGCACTCGGGCCGATGCCCCACGTCGTCGGGCTCGACCGGCACGGCGTGGTCGCGGTCGGCCGCAGCCCGTGGGAAGCGTTCGAACACGTCGAGCGCCTCGAGCACATCTGCCGCATCGTGCTCACCGCCGGCCCCATCCCCGTCCCCACCCCCGAAGGAGAACGTCATGACGTCGCGTGACCCCAACCCGCAGCGCATCCTCTACGCCGGCCGCGCGATGATGGTCGTCGCCGCGGCGGGGATGCTCGGCTCGACGCTGGTGGCCTACCCGCTGGCCGAGCGCTTCAGCCTCGCCATGCAGATCGCCGGACACCTGGCGCTGCCGGTGTCGGCGGCGGTGTTCAAACTCGGCTACGTGGTCCGTCTGGCTGCCCACCACGCGCTGGGCAACCTGCAGGCCGGCTGATCCCGCTCCCGCCGGAACAAAGCCGGCGGGCGGTGGTCTCGACCAGCAAGGGCGGGCCGCCCGCCGCACACAAGGAGACCGGCATGGACGACGACCTGAACGCGCGCACGCGCCGCGCCACGATCACCTGGATGCACCGCTGGAGCCCTCGCCTGCTGTCGTTCCGGATCGAACGCGATCCGGGCTTCCGCTTCGTGCCGGGCCAGTTCGCCCGCCTCGGGCTGCTCAAGGAAAACGGCGCCCCGGTATGGCGCGCCTACTCGATGACCTCCGCCAGCTGGGACGACTTCCTCGAGTTCTACTCGATCGTCGTGCCCGATGGCGAATTCACCTCGCGTCTCGAGAAACTCGGCGTGGGCGACACGCTGATGATCGAAAAGGCCGCCAACGGCTTCTTCACCACCAACCGCTTCGCCGACGGCCGCGACCTGTGGATGTTCGGCACCGGCACCGGCCTCGCGCCCTACCTGTCGATCCTGCAGGACGAGACCACCTGGCAGCGCTTCGAACGCCTGATCCTGGTCCACGGCGCCCGTGTCGGCGCCGACCTGGCCTACCGGGACGAGATCGCCGCGCTGCGCCATCACCCCCTGTGGGCCGAGCACGGCCACAAGCTGATCTACCAGCCCGTCGCCACCCGCGAAGCCGTACCCGGCGCACTGCAGGCGCGAATTCCCGAGCTGATCGGCGACGGCGGCCTCGAAGCGGCGCTGGACATCCCGTTCACCGACGCGGCCTCCCGATTCATGATCTGCGGCAGCCCCGACATGGTGCGCGACACCCACAAGGCCTTGATGGCGCGCGGTTTCCGCCTCAGCCGACTGGCCGCGCCGGGGCACATCGCCGTCGAAAACGCGTGGTGAAGCACCGGCGCCGGGCCGCTGACCGGCGCTTTGCGCCCATTTTTGGTGCGTCGCCGTCAGCGATGCACGAATCGTGTGCGACAGGCTGATGCAAGCTTTGTGTCAAGTGGATGAATCGACACATTTTTCGATCTCCACAGAACTGGCACAGCACCTGCTTGGTGCCCCGCATCAGATTTGGAGCCCAAAATGGAGCAAACAAGCAACGCCAGTAACGTCCTCTTCGTCCTGCTCGGCGCCATCATGGTGCTGGCGATGCACGCCGGCTTCGCGTTCCTCGAAGTCGGCACCGTGCGCAAGAAGAACCAGGTCAACGCGCTGGTCAAGATCCTGACCGACTTCTGCGTCTCGGCCATCGCCTACTTCTTCATCGGCTACACCGTCGCCTACGGCGTCAATTTCTTCACCAGCGCCGACGTGCTGGCCCAGAAGAGCGGTTACGAGATGGTGAAGTTCTTCTTCCTGCTCACGTTCGCGGCGGCCATCCCGGCGATCATCTCCGGCGGCATCGCCGAGCGCGCCAAGTTCCACCCCCAGAGCATCGCCACCTTCATGCTGGTCGGCTTCGTCTATCCGTTTTTCGAGGGCATCGCCTGGAACGACAACTTCGGCATCCAGCCCTGGCTCGAAGCCGCCCTGGGCGCCAAGTTCCACGACTTCGCCGGCTCGGTGGTGGTCCATGCCGTCGGCGGCTGGATCGCCTTGCCCGCGGTGCTGCTGCTCGGCGCCCGCCGCGGCCGCTACACCAAGGAAGGCAACGTCGCCGCCCATCCGCCCTCCAACATCCCGTTCCTGGCGCTGGGCGCCTGGATCCTCACCGTCGGCTGGTTCGGCTTCAACGTGATGTCGGCCCAGACCCTCGACAAGGTGAGCGGCCTCGTCGCCCTCAACTCGCTGATGGCGATGGTCGGCGGCACCCTCGCCGCGATGATCCTCGGCAAGAACGACCCGGGCTTCATCCACAACGGCCCCCTCGCCGGCCTCGTCGCGGTCTGCGCGGGCTCCGACCTGATGCACCCGATCGGCGCGCTGGCCACCGGCACCGTCGCCGGCGTGCTGTTCGTGCAGCTCTTCACCATCACCCAGAACCGCTGGAAGATCGACGACGTGCTCGGCGTGTGGCCGCTGCACGGCCTGTGCGGCGCCTGGGGCGGGATCGCCGCGGGCATCTTCGGCAGCACCGCGCTGGGCGGCATCGGCGGGGTGAGCTTCGTCGCCCAGCTGGTGGGCACCCTGGCCGGCATCGCGATCGCGCTGGCGGGCGGTACCATCGTGTATGGCACGCTCAAGCAGCTCGTCGGCATCCGACTCGATCCGGAAGAGGAGTTCGACGGCGCCGACCTGACGATCCACAAGATCACCGCGACGCCGGACCGGGAGACCCACTGGTAAGCCCCATCCGACCACACCCCGCGACACCCCGGAAAGGGAGCCGACAGGCTCCCTTTTCCGTTTGATCCGCGCCGTCGCCCGCTCTCCGGCCACCGCCAGCGCCGCACCATCGCGCGGCGACGCGGACAGGGGCGGCCTGTGCTACGCCGCTTGCATCCGTCGCCGACATGCAGTTAGACTGCGCGCCGTTACGGGTGCCGACCCCGCGTCTGCGGGGAAGGTGAAACGGGAAGTCCGGTGACGTCGGGAGCACGCGCTCCCCGACCATTCCGGCGCAGCCCCCGCTGCTGTAAGCCAGACGAATCTGTCCAACGCCACTGCGTGCCCTGCACGTGGGAAGGTCGGCAGAAGAGGATGAAGGCGAGCCAGAAGACCGGCCTGTGACGTTATGGTGTGGTATTGGCCCCGGGGTGTGGGCAGAGCCGACCGATGGGCTTGCCCGACCACTGACGTCCGTTCCGCCGCCATCGCCGTATCCCCGGAACCGTCCGCGCCTCTGATCGACGCCTGCCCCGTCACCGGTCCGTCCTCTCGTTTCACGCGGTTTCTGCGCGCCCCCGATGTCCTGCCGCACTTCGTCCATCCAGCACGAAGGAAAGCATCATGCACATCGAACCCGGGCACATCGCCACCGTTAAAGTCCTCGCCGCCAACGCCGCCGCCGTGGCGCTCCTCGGCAGCCAGTCCGTCCAGCTCCTCAAGCAGCCCACACTGATCGTCCGCAGCCTGATCGCCGGCGTGTTCTTCACGCTGTTCATGCAAGCCTTCCACCTGCCGGTCGGCCCCTCCGAACTGCACTTCCTCGGCGCGATGCCGATCTACCTGGCCCTCGGCTTCGTGCCGGCGCTGTTCGGCTTCGCCATCGGCCTCTTCGCCCAGGGGCTGCTGTTCGAGCCCGCCGATCTGCTCCACCTGGGTGTCAATACGCTCTCCCTCGCGCTGCCGCTGATCGCCGTGCACGCCACCCTCGGCAAGCGGATGCTGGCCGCCCGGGCGCGGCTCGACGTGCGCCGCATCCTCGCGCTCGACGCCGTCTTCTACACCGGCGTCACCCTGATGGTCGGCTTCTGGCTCGCCATCGGCGAGACGGCCACGCCGCTTTCCGCATGGCTGGCCTTCGCCTCGTCCTACGCCGCTGTCGTGGCCTTCGAACCGCTCGTCACGCTGCTGGCGCTCGCCGCCATCGCCCGCGGCCAGCACCGCGCCGCGGTGCGCTTCTGCTTCCAGCCCCAGGCGGTCTGAGCGATGGCCGGCAAGGTCTGGTTCGTCGGCGCCGGCCCCGGCGACCCCGAACTGCTCACCGTGAAGGGCCGCCGGCTGCTTGAGACGGCCGGCGCGATCCTGTTCGCCGGTTCGCTGGTGGATCGGGCGGCCACGCTGTTCGCACCGCCCGGCTGCGAGATCCGCGACTCGAAGGACATGACCCTCGAGGAAATGACCGCCTGGCTCGTTGAACAGAGCGCCCGCCACGCCACTGTGGTACGCCTGCAGACCGGCGACCCCGGCCTGTACGGCGCGCTGGTCGAGATGACCCGGCCCCTCACCGCCGCCGGCGTCGACTGGGCGGTGGTGCCCGGCGTGTCCTCGGCCTTCGCCTCGGCCGCGGCCGCCGGCGAGACCCTGACCCTGCCGGAAGTCACCCAGACGGTGATCCTCACCCGCGTGGCCGGGCGCACCCCGATGCCGCCGGGCGAGGAGCTCGCAACCCTCGCCGCCCACCGCACGACCCTGTGCATCTTCCTGTCGATCACCCTGCTCCACGAAGTCCAGCGCGCCCTGCGCGCCGCCGGCTGGCCCGAGGACGCGCCGATCCTGGTGGTCCAGAAGGCCAGCTGGCCCGGCGAGGAAAAGATCGTCCGCGGCACCCTCGCCGACATCAAGCAGCGCTGCCAGGCCGAGAAGATCGCCAGCCAGGCGATGATCGTCGCCAGCCCCGCCCTGGGCGCCGCCGACTGGCCAACCCTCGTCCGCTCCAAGCTCTACGACCCCGCCTTCACGCACCGTTTCCGCAAGGCGACGGTCCGCGCCCCGGAGAACCCCGCATGAACGACACCGCCATCCTCCTGGTCGGCCACGGCTCCCGCAACCGCGAGGGCAACACCGAAATCCTCCAGTTCGCCGCCCAGTGGCGCGACCGCCACCCCACCTGGCGCATCGAGACCTGCTTCATCGAACACGCCGACGTGCTCCTCGACGAAGGCCTCGACCGCGCCGCAGCCGGCGCCCGCCGGGTGCGGGTGATCCCCTTCATCCTCAACGCCGCCGGCCACGTGAAGATGGAGCTGCCGGCCGCCATCGAGGCCGCCCGCGCGCGCCACCCGACGGTGGATTTCGGCTGCGTCCGCCACCTGGGCATGGGCCGCGAGATTCTCACGGTGCTGCAAGGTCAGCTCGACCGCCTGATGAAGGCCCTCGACGTGCCCGACCCGCGGACCACCGGCGTGATCCTCCTCGGCCGCGGCTCGTCCGACGCCGGCGCCAACGGCGAACTGGCCAAGATGGCCCGCTGGCTGTTCGAGGACAACGACTTCGAACTGGTGGACCTGGCCTTCACCGGCGTCACCTGGCCGCGCCTCGAAAGCGTCGTCCAGCGCCAGGTGCGCCTGGGCATGACGCAGATCGCCGTGGTGCCGGTGTATCTCTTCAGCGGCGTGCTGATGGACCGCATCCAGGCCCAGCTCGCCCGCCTGCGCGGCCAGTACCCGCAGGTCGCCTTCGCGCTGGGCAGCCACTTCGGCTTCGACCCGGGCATCTTCGCGCTGCTCGACGCCAAGGTCGGCGGCCACGAGCTCCCCGAAGGCGCGCTGCTCGAATGCGATGGCTGCAAATACCGCCAGGCCGCCGAGGCCGAGCACCTGCACGACCACAGCCACACCGCCACCAGCCATCACCACGGCCACGACCACGACCACCCCCATCACGACCACGCCCCCGCCTGAGCCCGTCATGCACGCCAACACCGTCACCGAGCAGCTCACCGCCGCCGGCCGCGCCATCGAGCACGACTCCTTCGCCATCATCGACGCCGAGGCCGGCCCCCACGCCTACGCCCCCGACGAATGGCCGCTGGTGCGCCGCATGATCCACGCCAACGCCGACTTCGAGTTCAACGGCCTCACCGCCTTCCACCCCCGCGCGATGCAGGCCGGCCTCGCCCGCATCCTGGCTGGCGGCACCCCGCTGGTGGCCGACGTGGAAATGATCTGCGTGGGCCTCTCGCGGCCGCGCCTCGCGCACTTCGGCATCGCCACCCACCAGTTCATCTCCGACCCGGACGTGATCGACGCCGCCCGCCGCGACGACACCACCCGCGCCGTGCAGGCCATGCGCAAGGCCCACCGGCTGGGCCTGCTCGATGGCGCCATCGTCGGCATCGGCAACGCCCCCACCGCGCTGATCGAGGTGGTTCGCCTGATCCGCGACGAGGGTGTGCGCCCGGCGCTGGTCGTCGGCATGCCGGTCGGCTTCGTCTCGGCAGCGGAATCCAAGGACCTGCTGATGGCCTTGGACGAGGTGCCGTGGGTCGCCATCCGCGGCCGCAAGGGCGGCTCAACGCTGGTCGTCGCCGCCGTGCACGCCCTCCTCGGCCTCGCCGAGGCCCACCAGCGCGACGCCGCCTGAGGCACCCCATGGCAGCAGGCCACGCCCTCCCCGAAAAAGTCCGCAAGGGCGACCCCAAGCGCGATCGCGGCAGCCGCACGGGCTTTTCCACCGGCGCCAACGCCGCCGCCGCCGCGGCCGCCGCCACGCTGGGCCTCGTCCACGGCCGGGTGCCCGAGTTCGTCGACTGCGTGCTGCCCAACACCCAGCGAGTCCGCTTCACGATCACCGACGGCTGGACCGACGGCCGGCGCGCCCGCGCCGTCAGCATCAAGGACGCCGGCGACGACCCGGACGCCACCAACGGCGCCCACCTCACCGCCTACGTCGAGCGCCAGCCCGGCGGCGGCGGCGAGATCGTGCTGCGCGGCGGGCCGGGGGTCGGCATCGTCACCAAGCCGGGGCTCGGTCTCGACGTCGGCGGCCCGGCGATCAATCCGGTGCCGCGCCGGAGCATCACCGAAAACGTGCGCAGCGTCGGCAGCCCCATCCTCGAAGCCGGCGACGGCCTCGCCGTCACCATCTCGGTGCCCGGCGGCGACGAGATGGCCAAGAAAACCCTCAACGCCCGCCTCGGCATCCTCGGCGGCATCTCCATCCTCGGCACCACCGGCATCGTGCGCCCCTACTCCACCGCCGCCTTCCGGGCCAGCGTGGTGCAGGCGGTGGACGTGGCCGCCAACCAGGGCCAGACCAGCGTGGTGTTCACCACCGGCGGGCGCACCGAAAAATGCGCGATGCGCTGCTTCCCCGAGCTCGACGAAGCCTGCTTCGTGCAGATGGGCGACTTCGTCAAGGCCGCCTTCCAGACCGCGGTGAAGCAGCAGATGCAGCACATCGTTGTCGGCGCGATGGTCGGAAAGCTCACCAAGATCGCCCAAGGGCTGTCGGTCACCCACGCCTGGCGCGAGGAGGTGGACCGCGAACTGATCGCCGCCGCCGCAGCCGAGGTGGGCGCGCCGCCCGATCTGGTGGACGAGATCCGCGCCGCCGAAACCGCCCGCTTCGCCGCCGAACGCCTCGCCGAACTCGACCTCACCGTCGCCTTTCACCGGGCCCTGGCCGAGCGCGCCATCCGCAGCCTGCGCGCCCGCTACCCCGGCCCCCACCGCCTCACCGTGCTCGCCTGCAATTTCGAGGGCGTGCCCATCGTCACCGTGGAAGAACATGAACTCGCCTGAACCCTGCCGACTCATCGGCATCCTCGACGACGGCTGGGCCGGCCTGGGCGAACTTGCCCGCGCCCGCCTCGCCGGCTGCGACCTGGTCATCGGCGCCCGCCGCACGCTGGAGCTCGTTGCCCCCCACCTTCCCTCCCGGGTGGAACAACGGGCGATGGACGGCCTCCTCGGCCGTGTCCCGGAATGGGTCCGTGCGGCGCGCGGCGCCGGCCAATCCTGCGCCGTGCTCGCCACCGGCGATCCGCTGTGCCACGGCATCGGCGGCTTCCTCGCCGGCAAGCTCGGGGCGGACGCCATCGACGTGCTCCCCGCCCCCTCCACGCTGCAGCTCGCCTTCGCCCGCCTCAAGCTGAGCTGGCAGGGCGCGCGCATCGTCTCGGTGCACGGGCGCGACAGCGGTGAATGGTTCGACGGCGCACCGCCCGAACACGGCCTCTACCCGCTCCTGCGCGCCGCCGCCGGGCCGGCGCCGATCGGCGCCTTCACCAGCCCCGCCAACAGCCCCGACCGCATCGCCCGGGCGCTGGTCGCGGCGGGCCACGGGGACGACTTCCGTCTCTCGGTCGCCGCCCGCCTGGGCCTGCCCGACGAACGCCTCGACACCGCCCTGGCCCTGACCAACGCCGCCGGGATGCACTTCGCCGACCCCAACATCGTCGTGCTCGAACGCATCGCCCCGCCGGACACCCACGCGATCTTCGGCTTCGACGACGCCGACTACATCCAGCGCGCCCCCGAGAAGGGCCTCATCACCAAGCAGGAGGCCCGCGCCCTGTCGCTGGCGCGGCTCGGCCTGCGGCCCGACAGCCTGGTGTGGGACATCGGCGCCGGCGCCGGCTCGGTGGGCCTCGAAGCCGCCCGCCTCGCCCACGCCGGCCACGTCTGGGCCATCGAGAAGAACCCCGGCGACGCCGCCAACGCCCGCACCAACGCCCACCGCCTCAAGGCCACCAACTACACCCTGGTCGAGGGCAAGGCGCCCGACGGCCTCGACGCCTGGCCCGACCCCGACGCGGTGTTCGTCGGCGGGTCGGGCGGCGAGCTGGCCGCGCTGATCCGCCTCGTCCTCGCCCGACTGCGCCCCGGCGGCCGGCTGGTGATGAACTTCGTGACCCTCGAAAACCTCGCCACCGCCACCGCCACCCTCGCCGAGGCCGGCGCCGCCTGGGACGTGATCCAGCTCCAGGCCTCCCGCAGCCAGCCCATCCTCGACATGCACCGCCTCGCCGCCCACAACCCGGTGTGGATCGTCTCCACTCGCAAGGACGCCCCATGACTGCACCCACCTGTGGCCGCCTGATCGGCGCCTCCCTCGGCCCCGGCGATCCGGCGCTCATCACGCGCCGCGCCTGGGCCTGCCTCAACGGCGACGCCCGCTGGCTCTACCCGGTCAAGAAGGCCGAGGAATCTTCCTACGCCCTCGGCATCGTCGAGCGCGGCGGCCTCGCCATCCCCGCCGACGCCGAAGCCCTGGTCTTCCCGATGACCCGCGACCCGGTCGCCCTCGCCAAGGCCTGGGCCCGCGCCGCCGAACGCACCGTCGCGCTGCTGCGCGAAGGGCGCGACCTGGTCTTCCTCGTCGAGGGCGACGCCTCCACCTTCTCCACCTTCGGCCACCTCGCCCGGGTGGTGCGCGAGCTCGCCCCCGAGGTGGAGGTGGAGACCATCCCCGGCGTGTCGTCCTTCGCCGCCGCCGCGGCCGGCACCGGGCTCACCCTGGCCGAAGAGGACGAGACCTTCGCGGTGATCCCCGCCGCCTACGGCGTGCCGGTGATCGAGCGCCTCCTCGACGAGTTCGACACCCTGGTGCTGCTCAAGGTCAAGCCGCTGCTCGACGAGGTGCTGGCGCTGCTCGAGCGGCGCGGCCTCACCGCCACCAGCTGCTTCGTCGAAAAAGTCGGCGCGCCGGACGAGCGCATCGTCCGCGACGTGGCCTGCCTCGCCGGAGAAAAGGTCAACTACCTTTCCCTATTGCTCGTCCAGAACCCCAAACGGGCCCGTGGCGAGCTGCGCCGCGGCTGCCGCAAGCGCGCCGAACCCAGCGCCGCCTGACGCCCCGGCCCGCCCCTTCCACCGCTTCGCCACGATTTTCGCCATGACCCAGCACCTGCCCTTCCCCAACGCGCGCATCGCCGTCGTCTCGATCACCCGCCACGGCATCGCGCTCGCCGGCCACGTGATCGCCTCGCTGCCCGGCGCCCGCCTGTTCGCCCCCGAGAAGTTCGCCGCCGAGGCCGAAGCCGCCGCGCCCGGCGCCGCCAGCTGCTACGCCGGCAAGACCGCCGAGCAGATCCCGATCCTGTTCTCCAACTTCGACGGCATCGTCGCCATCGTGTCCCTCGGCGCGATGGTGCGGCTGGTCGCGCCCTACCTGGTGCGCAAGGAATCCGACCCCGGCGTGGTCGTCATCGACGAAGCCGGGCGCTTCGTGATCCCGATGCTCTCCGGCCACCTGGGCGGCGCCAACGCCCTGGCCGGCATGCTGGCCCAGGCGCTCGACGCCACGCCGGTGCTCACCACCGCCTCCGACGCCCGCCAGACCCTCGCCGTCGATCTGCTCGGCCGCGAGCTGGGCTGGACCTTCGATGCCAGCCACGACGAGATCGTCCGCGCCAGCGCCGCGATGGTGAACGACGAGCCGGTGGCCTTCGTCCAGGAAGCCGGCAGCCCCGACTGGTGGCCCCGCCACGCCAACGGCCGCAACGGCCCGCTGCCCGCCAACCTGCACCGCTTCGCCCGCCTCGAGGACGTGGAACCCGAGCGCTTCGGCGCCGTGCTGTGGGTCAGCCACCGCGCGCTGCCCGCCGCGCTGGCGCCCGCCCTGGCCGGCAAGCGCGTCATCTACCGTCCGCCGGTGGCGCCATGAACCGCCCGATCGCCCTGGGCCTCGGCTGCGACCGCGGCACCCCCGCCGCCACCCTGGTGTGGGCGGTGGTGGATGCGCTGGCCAGCTGCGGCGCGCGCCTCGGCGACGTGAGCGCGGTGGCCAGCATCGACCTCAAGGCCGACGAGGCCGGCCTTGCCGAGCTGGCCCGCTGGCAGGGCTGGACGATCCGCTTCTATCCGGCCGCCGAGCTGGCCGCGGTGCCGGTGCCGCACCCGTCGGAAACCGTGCGCAAGTACACCGGCACGCCGTCGGTATCCGAGGCCGCCGCCCTGCTCGCCGCCGGCGCCGGCATGGACCACCTGCTCGTCGAAAAACACAAATACCGCGGCCCCGACGGCCGCAACGCCACCGTTTCCATCGCGAGGATTCCCCAATGAGCGACACCCCCGCCACGCCCGCCACCGGCAAGATCATGCTGGTCGGCCTCGGCCCCGGCAGCCACGACCACCTCACCGCCCGCGCCCGCGCCGCCATCGCCGAGGCCGACACGGTGATCGGCTACGTCACCTACATCCGCCTGGTGGCCGACCTGGTCGAGGGCAAGGAGGTCATCAAGAAATCGATGACCGAGGAGCTCGACCGCGCCATCGAAGCCTTCGAGCGCGCCCGCGCGGGCAAGAAGGTGGCGCTGATCTCGTCCGGCGACGCCGGCGTCTATGGCATGGCCGGGCCCACCTTCGAGGTGCTGTTCCAGGCCGGATGGACGCCCGACAGCGGCATCGATGTGGAAATCATCCCCGGCGCCTCGGCGCTCAACACCTGCGCCGCGCTGGTGGGCGCGCCGCTCACCCACGACTTCTGCGCCATCAGCCTGTCGGACCTGCTGACCCCGTGGCCGACCATCGCCCGACGGCTCGACGCGGTGGCCGCCGCGGATTTCGTAGTCGCGCTGTACAACCCCAAGAGCGGCCGCCGCACGCGCCAGATCGTCGAGGCGCGGCGCCTGTTCCTGCGCCACCGCCGCCCGGACACCCCGGTGGCCATCGTCAAGTCGGCCTACCGGCCCAAGCAGCGCATCGAGTTCACCACCCTCGAGAAGATGACCGACTGCGACATCGGCATGTTGTCGACCGTGCTCATCGGCAACTCCAACACCTTCGTGCGCCACGGGCTGATGGTCACGCCGCGGGGCTACGCCAACAAGTACGAGGTGGACAGCGGCGCCACCCGCGCCGGCGAGCAGGCCGGGCGCTCCCTCTCCAGCGGCCTCGACGGCTGGCTCGCCGGCCTGCACGCCAGCGGCCTCGGCGCCGCCGAGCTGGCCGCCCGGCACCGCCTGCCCGAGGACTACATCGCCGCCCTGCTGGCTGAACCGGTCACGGAGGCCGACACATGAGCGACGTCGTCAAACCGAAGATCGGCGGCTACCGCCGTCACCTGCTGGTGTGCACCGGCCCACGCTGCACCGCCGACGGCCAGGCCCAGGCGCTGTTCGACAGCCTCGGCGCCAAGTTCAAGGCCGCCGGGCTCGACGCCGGCGCGCTGCGCGTCAAGCGCACCCGCGCCGCCTGCTTCGCCGCCTGCAAGGGCGGGCCGATCCTCTGCGTGCAGCCCGACGGCACCTGGTACTACGGCGTCACCGATGCCGTGATGGACCGCATCGTCGCCGAGCACCTGGTCGGCGGCCGCCCGGTGGACGCCCACGTCTTCCACCAGGCCGACGACGCCCCCAGCGGAGACTGAGCCCATGCCCCCTCGCGTTTCCCTCGCGCTGCTCGCCGCGGCGCTGCCCGCGCTCGCCCCTGCGGCGGGCGTGCCCACCCTGCAGGAAGTCACCGTCAATGCCGGCGGTCAGGGCGAGATCGGCCTCGCCGACTCGGCCACCGAAGGCACGGTCACCGCCCGCCAGCTCGCCAACCGGCCGCTGCTGCGGCCCGCCGAAGTCATGGAGACCATCCCCGGCCTGGTGGTCACCCAGCACTCCGGCGACGGCAAGGCCAACCAGTATTTCCTGCGCGGCTTCAACCTCGACCACGGCAGCGACTTCGCCACCAGCGTCATGGGCATGCCCGCCAACATGGCCAGCCACGCCCACGGCCAGGGCTACATGGACCTCAACTTCCTGATCCCCGAGCTGATCGGCGCCGTGCAATACCGCAAAGGGGTTTACAGCGCCGAGGACGGCGACTTCGCCACCGCCGGCGCGGCGCGCATCGACTACCTGCGCCAGCTCGCGGCGCCGTTTGCCGACCTGGGCATCGGACAGAACGGCTACCGCCGCGCCCTGCTGGCCGGCAGCCGCGACCTGGACGGCCTCACCCTGCTGGGCGCCCTCGAACTCGCCGGCAACGACGGCCCGTGGGACCAGCCCGAGCACCTCAAGAAGCACAACGCCGTGCTGCGCCTGTCGGAAGGCAGCGCCAGCCACGGCTTCGCCCTCACCGCCATGGCCTACGACGCCCGCTGGACCGCCACCGAGCACGTGCCCGAGCGGGCCATCGACAGCGGCGAGATCGGCCGCTACGGCGCGCTCTCCCCCAACGACGGGGGCCGCACCCACCGCTACAGCCTGTCCGGCGAATGGGCGCGGCGCGACGGCGCGGGCAGCAGCCGGGCCAGCGCCTATGTCATCGACTACGGGCTCAACTTGTTCTCGGCGCCGTCGGGTTTCATCGGCGGGCCGCAGGGCGACCAGCACGAGCAGGCCGACGCCCGCACGGTGTGGGGCGGCCAGGCCAGCCGCAGCGCGTCCGCCGGCCCGGCCCTGCGCCACACCCTGTTCACCGTCGGCGTGCAGCTGCGCCAGGACCGCATCCGCAGCGTCGGCCTGTACGCCACCGAGGACCGCCAGCGCCGCGACACCGTGCGTCAGGATCGCATCACCGAAACCGCCGCCGGCCTGTTCGTCGAGGCGCGCACCGACTGGTTGCCGTGGCTGCGCAGCACCGTCGGCCTGCGTCGGGACGCGGTGGACGCCCGCGTCACCGCCACCGGCGGCGCCTTCAACCTGGGCAACGGCGGCGAGGCCCGCGCCGGGCAGACCAGCCCCAAGCTGGGTATCGTGCTGGGGCCCTTCGAGGCACTCGGGCAGAGCGAGTTCTACGCCAACTGGGGCCACGGCTTCCACAGCAACGACGCCCGCGGCGCCACCAGCACCGCCAACCCGGTGGACGGCAGCGCGGTCGACCGCCTGCCGCTGCTGGTGCGCGCCCGCGGCAGCGAGATCGGGCTGCGGGCGATGCCCTTGCCCGGCTGGCACAGCAGCCTCGCCCTGTGGCGCATGGATCTGGCGTCGGAACTGGTCTTCGTCGGCGACGAGGGCGTGACCGAGCCCAAAGGCGCGTCGCGCCGCCACGGGCTGGAGTGGTCCAACTACTACACCGCCGCCCACGGTCTGATCGTCGACGGCGACCTGGCCCTGGCCCACGCCCGCTTCACCCACCCCAACGTCGACAACGGCGGCACCCGGGTGCCCAACGCGATCCCGCTCACCGCGTCGCTGGGCGCCACCGTCGATCCGGGCGGGCGCTGGTTTGGCGGGGTGCGCCTGCGCTATCTGGGCGCCTATCCGCTGGAAGAAACCGGGCGCGAGAAATCCACGCCCTTCCTGATGGCCAACCTCAAGCTCGGCTACCGGGTGGATGCGCGCACGCGCATCACCCTCGACGTGCTCAACCTGTTCGACCGCAAGGCCAACGACATCGAATACTGGGGCGGCGCCTGCACCCGCGGCGAAAGCGCGTCCGGCACCTGCGGCGGCGGCATCGACGGGCGCCTGGTGCATCCGCTGGAGCCGCGCACCCTGCGCCTGGGGCTGCGGGTGGCTTTCTGAGCGCCCCGGCGGCGCGGGGCGGGCGGCTCAGTCCAGCCCGAACAGCCGCGCCGCGTTGGCGTACAGCAGCTTGTCCAGCACTGCCTCCCGGAAACCCAGCCGCAGGAAGTCGTCGATGCTCTGGCGGATCGGCCGGAACGGGTAGGACGAGCCGAACAGCAGCTGATCGGCCAGAAAGCCGTTGGCCGCCTCCACGTAAGGCTGACTGCCGGCGACGAACAGGTACATGTCGGGCACCAGGTGGATGTTCTCGTAGCGGAACGCCACCCCCACCGCCTGGGCCACGTTGGGCCAGTAGCCGTGGTAGCAGACGATGGGCAGCGTCGGAAACGCCTGGGCGACCCGCGCCAGCCCGGCGGGGTCGTTGAAGCGCGGGTCCGGCGTGGTGGGGCCGCTCATCAGGAACACCGGCACCCCGAGCCGGGCGCACACCTCGTAGATCGGGAAATACGCCGGGTCGTCCGGGTGGCGCGCCGGCACGCCAAAGCCCGGCTCGATGTCGATGCCGGCGAGGCCCAGTTCGCGGATCGCCCGCTCGGCGTCGTCCACCGCCGCGTGGCCCTGCAATTGCGGGTCGACGCCGGCGATGCCGAGGAGCGAATCGTGGCCGCTGACGATGCGGTGGATCAGCTCGATGGGCAGGTGCTGGCCGGGGGTGTGGCGCCCCACCACCACCGCTTTGTCGAGCCCGGCCTCGCGCACCTCGGCGAGAAAGCCCTCCTGGGTGCGCGAGCGGGCGTAGTGCTCGTCGTCGCCCCGGGTGCCGACCCGGCGGTTGAGCCAGCGGGCGGCCTCGTTGGCGGTGGAGCCCGGCGTCGCGCCGAAGAAGTCGTGGAGGAAGGCCGGCCGGCAGCGCATGTCGATGACGCGGGTCATGCGGCCTCCTTCGCTTGCGGGGTGGCGGCCACGGTGCTGGCGTCGAAGGGGCCGCCGGTCATCACCTGGTCTTGGATCGTCACCGGCTGCTTGCCGGGCAAGAGCGGGAACACCAGCTCGGCGAAGCGGTAGGCCTCTTCGAGGTGCGGGTAGCCGGAGAGCACGAAGCTGTCCACGCCCAGGTCGGCGTATTCCTTGAGCCGCGCGGCCACCGTGCGGGCATCGCCCACCAGCGCGGTGCCGCAGCCGCCCCGGGCCAGCCCGACGCCAGCCCACAGGTTGGGGCTGACTTCGAGTTGGTCGCGGCGGCCGCCGTGCAGCGCGGCCATGCGGCGCTGGCCCTCCGAATCCATCGCCGCATAGCGGGCCTGCACCTTGGCGATGGTCTCGTCGTCGAGGCGGCTGATGAGCTTGTCGGCGGCGGCCCAGGCTTCTTTGTTGGTTTCGCGCACGATCACGTGCAGGCGCACCCCGAAGCGCACCGTGCGCCCCCGGCGGGCCGCGCGGGCGCGCACGTCGGCGATCTTCTCGGCCACCGCGGCGGGCGGCTCGCCCCAGGTGAGGTAGGCATCCACGTGCTCGGCGGCGAGTTCGTGGGCGGCCTCCGACGAGCCGCCAAAATACAGCGGCGGGTGCGGCCGCTGCACCGACGGAAAGAAGTTGCGAGCGCCCTCGACGCGGTGGTGCGCGCCGTGGAAATCGACACTTTCGCCCGCCAGCAGGCGACGCCAGATGGCCAGGAACTCGGCGGCCTCGGCGTAGCGGGCGTCGTGGTCGAGGAAGATGCCGTCGGCGGCCAGCTCGGTGGAATCGCCACCGGCCACCACGTTGAGGAGCAGCCGGCCGTGGGTCGCCTGGTCCAGGGTGGCGGCCATGCGGGCGGCGGCGGTGGGCTTGGTGAGCGCGGTGCGCAGGGCCACCAGCAGCTTGAGGCGGCGGGTCACGCCGGCGATGCGGGAGGCGGTGACCCACGGGTCGAGGCAGCCGCTGCCGGTGGGGATCAGGATGCCGTCGTAGCCCAGGGTGTCGGCGGCCACCGCGATCTGTTGCAGATATTCGCTGGTGACCGGGCGGCCGGAATTGGATTTGCCGAGGTAGCGGGTGTCGCCCGAGGTGGGCAGGAACCAGAAGATGTCGAGACTCATGACCGTGTTTTGAACAGGTGGAGGAAAGGCGTCACCGGGCGAACGTCACAGGGCGAACTGCAGCGACGCCCAGTCGATGGGTTTGAGGGGCGGCGGCGCGGCGGCCAGGTCGGGGGCGAGATCGAGCGGATCGGGCAGGCCGCCGTTGAGCAGGCCCAGCACCTCGGCCTCGACCCGCGCCAGGGCCGGGTCGCGGCGGTCCCGCGGGCGGGACAGCGGCACGCGCGCCTCGCCGACGATGCGGCCGGGGTTGCTGCCCATCACCACCACCCGGTCGCTCAGGTAGGCGGCTTCGTCGATGTCGTGGGTGACCAGCAGCAGTGTGGTGCCGTGACGGGCGGCCACCGACAGCAGCAGATCCTGCAGGCGCATCCGGGTGAAGGCGTCCACCGCACTGAACGGCTCGTCCAGGAGCAGCAGCGCCGGCTGGGTGAACAGCCCGCGGGCGATCGCCGCTCGCTGGGCCATGCCGCCGGAAAGCTGCTTGGGCCAGGCGTCGGCAAAGTCGGCCAGCCCGA
Organism: Zoogloea sp.; assembly: GCF_041911615.1. Taxonomy (GTDB): domain Bacteria; phylum Pseudomonadota; class Gammaproteobacteria; order Burkholderiales; family Rhodocyclaceae; genus Zoogloea. The sequence continues at coordinate 45,956 of NZ_JAYROR010000040.1, forward strand.
CCTCCTCGAGCAGCGCGCGCACCCGCGGGTGGCCGCCGCCGCCCGGCCCCAGCTCGAAGCCGACGTTGTCGGCCACGCTGAGCCAGGGCAGCAGGCGCGGCTCCTGGAAGATGAAGCCCACGTCGGGCGAGTGCAGCTGGGGCGCCGCGCCCTTCACCCGCACCTCACCGGCGTAGTCGGCGTCGAGCCCGGCGACGAGGCGCAGCAGCGTGCTCTTGCCGCAGCCGCTGGGGCCGACCAGGCTGACCGCCTCGCCGGCGTGGATGTCGAGCGCCAGGGTGTCGATGACCCGGCGCGACTGGAAACGTTTTTCGTCCACCCGCAGGCGGAGCAGGGATTGGGTCATGGCGGGCTCCTTCAATTGGCGCGGCCGTCGAACACGTCGCGCCAGCCCAGCAGGCGCCGCTCGGCCGACTGCAGCACGGTGTCGCTGAGCTTGCCGAGCAGGGCCAGCACGATGATCGCGACGATCACCAGATCGGCCCGCGCGGTCTCGCGGCCGTCGGTGAGCAGGTAGCCCAGGCCGCGGGTGGCGGCGATCAGCTCGGCGGCGACGAGGAACATCCACGCCAGCGACAGGCCGCTGCGCAGACCGGTGAACAGGTTGGGCAAGGTGGCCGGCAGGAAGATGCGCCGCACCAGCGCCCAGCCCTTGAGGCCGAAGATGCCGCCCACCTCCACCAGCTTGCGGTCCACGTTCTGGATGCCCGCGACGAAGTTGAGATAGACCGGAAAGAAGGCGCCGATGGCGATCAGGGTGATCTTCGGCGCCTCGTCGATGCCCAGCCACAGAAGCAGCAGCGGCACCCAGGCCAGCGACGGGATTGCCCGCAGGGCCTGGAAGGTCGGGTCGAGATAGGCCTCGGCCGTGCGCGACAGGCCCACCAGGGCGCCCACCGCCAGCGCCAGCCCGGCCCCGATCGCGAAGCCCGCCAGCACCCGCAGGCTGCTGATGGCGATGTGGCCGAGCAGCGCGCCGCCGGCCGCCAGATCGGCGAGGGTGTGGATCAGCTCGGAGGGCGGCGGCAGCAGGTTGGGCGCCACCCAGCCGGCCTGCACCGCCAGCTCCCACAGCACCAGCAGCGCCACCGGCAGCGCCCAGCCGCGAGCCGGAGCCGCGAAACGGGCCAGCGCCAGCGCCCGCCCCGGCCGGGGGAGCGCCGCGCCACGGGGCGCGGGCATCTCGATTGCCTTGCTCATGACCGCCCCCGCCTCACTTCACCACGGCCCTGGCAAAGCCCGGCTCGACCAGCGCGTCGATCACGCCAACGACGTTGGTGTTCTTGCGCACCAGGTCTTCCTCGACCAGGATCGGCGCGGCGGCCTTGAGGGCGGCGACGTGCTCGGCGCCCGGCACCGGGTTGCTGAAGTCGTTGCGCTTGAGCTGCAGCTTCGCCACGTCGAGGGGCAGCCTGGCCTCCTCGGCGATCAGCTCGGCGGTCTTGCCCGGGTTGGCGATGATCCACTTGCGGGCCTTCTCGTAGGCGGCAATCACCCGGCGCACGTCGTCGGGATACTGCGTCGCGAAGCGCTCGGTGGTGCTCAGGAAGCCGTAAGTGTTGAAGGCCACGTTGCGGTGCAGGATGCGCGAGCCGGCCTGCAGCTCGCTGCCCGCCATCAGCGGATCGAGGCCGGCCCAGGCGTCCACCCGGCCCTGCTCCAGCGCGGCGCGGCCGTCGGCGTGCTGCAGCGCGAGGATTTCCACGTCGCTCTTGGCGAGCCCCTCCTGGTGCAGGCTGCGCAGCAGGAACAGGAAGGGATCGGTGCCCTTGGTGGCGGCGATCTTCTTGCCCTTCAGATCCTTGAGCGACTTGATCGGCGAATCCTTCGCCACCAGCAGCGCCGTCCATTCCGGGCGCGAGAACACGTAGACGCTCTTGATCGGGTTGCCGTTGGCCTTGGAGAGCACCGCGGCGAGGCCGGCGCTGGAGCCGAAATCCACGCTGCCGCTGTTGAGGAACTCCAGCGCCCGGTTGCTGCCCTGGCTCAGCACCCACTTGATCGGCACGCCGTCGGCCTTGAACTCCTCCTCGAGCCAGCCGAAGCGCTTGAGCACCAGGCTGGGCGGCGAGTAGTAGGCGTAGTCGACGCGGATTTCCTTGGGATGGTCGGCGCCATGGGCGACGCCCGCGGCGGCCAGCAGGCCGGCCAGCGTGGCGGTGACGCGCTTGAAAAAGGCTTTCATCGGATGCGCTTTCGTCTGGATGGGAAAAATACGGGGGGCCGTCGTCCGCGCCGGCGCGGCCGGCGACAGGAGCGAACTGGCGCTGAGATCCTTCGGCGGCCGCCGGGGCGGCATGGGATGGCTTCGTCCACAGCGTTGGCAGAATTCGTGCCAGCGAAAAAAAGCCTTGAAAATCAGTGCGTCAGGCGCAAGACGCGGCGCCGGGCTGTTGCTTTCGCAGCAGCGCTGCGGGCGTCACTGCTGCGAAAGCAACAGCCCCATCCGCCCCGGCCCCGCCCGAAGCACGGCGGAGGAATCCCTGGCGCAGGGCCGCCCGGCCCGTCACGCCCCCTGCCGGTGCGCCCGCATTCGTCGGTCTTCCCCTGCATCGGCTCGACCTAGAGGTTTTCGCCCGGCCGCCGATCTATCCCCTTGCCTATAACTTTAGTAGTAGATCGGCGAGCCCAGGCGGCCGCCCGAGGGGAACACCATGAAATCGATCAAGCGCATGTCCCTGAGTCACCAGTTCGTCGGGGCGTCGATCCTGCTCGGGGGGCTGGTGATCCTCGGGCTGGCGATCTTCGTCTCGACCTACACCTACCGCCTGAGCCTCGATCACGCCAACCGGGAGGTCTCGGGCCAGATCCACAGCCTGCGCCGGATGGTGGATGCCACCCACGAGATCAGCGTCGGGCTGACCGACAAGGTGTCGTCGATCCTGCTCTCCCAGTTTCCCGAGCCCTTCGTGCTGCAGCCGGATCGCGTGGTCCGGGTGGGCGCGGCGGACACGCCGACGCTCGAATACCACGGCAAACCGCTCAACCTCGACTTCAGCGTGCCCGACGCCTTCGCCCGCACCACCGGTGGCGTGGCGACCCTGTTCGCCCGCAAGGGCGACGACTTCGTGCGGGTGACCACCTCGCTGACCACCGAAAAGGGCGAGCGGGCCATCGGCACGCAGCTCGACGCCGACCACCCGGCGCGCGCGCGGCTGCTGGCGGGCGAGCCCTACCTGGGCGTCGCCAAGCTGTTCGGACGCCAGTACATGACCAAGTACACGCCGGCCCGGGACAAGGACGGCCGGGTGGTGGGGGCACTGTTCGTCGGCTTCGACCTGACACCGGTGATCGCCAGCCTCAAGGCCACGCTGGACGACATCAAGTTCGGCACCACCGGCTACGCCTTCGCGTTCCGCTCGGCGGGCAAGGAGAAGGGGCTGATGCTGTTCCACCCGCTGCTGGTGGGGCGCAACGCCGCCGACGTGATCGACGCCGATGGCGGCCGGCCGATGGAGGCGATGCTGCGCTCGCCGTCCGGCCATCTCAACTACCCGTGGAAGGAGGCCGACGGCTCGGCGCGGGTGAAGGTCGCGTTCTTCGAGCAGACCGACAGCCTGGGCGGCCTGGTGGTGGCGGGCAGCGGCTACCAGGAGGACTTCACCGCCGAGAGCACGACGCTGCGCAACATGATCCTGGGCGCGGCGGCGGCGGCGGCCCTGGTGCTGGCGGTGCTGTTGTACCTGTTCATCACCCGCCAGCTGCGGCCGGTGAGGGGCATCGTCGAGGTGCTCGACCGCATCGGTGCCGGCGACCTTCAGGCCCGCACCCGCAGCACGCCCCACCCCACCGACACCCGCAACGAACTGGACGTCATCGCCGCCCGCATCGACGCCTCCTCGGCCAACATGGGCGCGCTGATCGGCGCACTGCGCGAGCACGCCGTCGAGGTGGAGCACACCGCGGCGGCCCTCTCTCGCACCTCGGACGCCCTGGCCAGCGCCGCCGCCACCCAGAGCGAGGCCTCGTCGGCCATGGCCGCCGGCGTCGAAGAGATGGCGGTCAGCATCAACCACGTGAGCGACAACGCCCACAGTGCCGACGACTACACCCACCAGACGCGCCGTCAGGCCGGGCTGGGCCGGGAGGCGGCGAACGCGGCGATCGCCCAGATGAACACCATCGCGGATGCCGTGGCCGATGCCGCGACGCGCATCCAGCACCTGGGCGAGGCGTCGGAGCGGATCTCGACGGTGGTGTCGGTGATCCGCGAGGTGGCCGACCAGACCAACCTGCTGGCCCTCAACGCCGCCATCGAGGCCGCCCGCGCCGGCGAGCAGGGGCGCGGCTTCGCGGTGGTGGCGGACGAGGTGCGCAAGCTCGCCGAACGCACCGCCGCATCGACCCAGGAGATCGCCGAAGTGGTGAATTCGATCCAGGCTGGGGCGGCCCAGGCGATCCAGGGCATGGCATCGGCCCGCGGGCGGGTGGCCGAGGGCGCGGTGAAGGTGGAGGCGTCGGGGCGCACGATGGTCGAGATCGAGGCCGGCGCCAGCGACGTGGCGACGATTACCGCCGACATGTCGCTGGCCCTGCGCGAGCAGGCCTCGGCCAGCAACGGCATCGGCGAGGAAGTGGAGCGGATCAGCCGCTTGTCGGAGCAGAACGACGCCTCGGCCCGCGAGGCGCTGGCCGCGGCCAGAGCCCTCGAGCGCGTCGCCCACCGCATGAGCGAGGCGGTCGGCCGCTTCCGCGTGGGGGCCTGAGCCCGCCGGAAAAAAACGCCCCGGCTCGTCCGCCGGGGCGCCGCACGCTGGAGGACGGGCCGCTTCAGCGCTCGTCGAAGCTCACCAGCAGGCGGCCGCTGGTGGGGCGGGCCTGGCAGCTGAGCACGAAGCCCTGGGCCATCTCGGCGGCTTCGAGGGTGAAGTTCTTGTCCATCTCGACGCTGCCTTCGAGCACCTTGGCGCGGCAGGTGCAGCACACGCCGGCCTTGCACGAGAACGGCAGATCGAGCCCGGCGTTGAGGGCCACGTCAAGCACGTGCTCGTTGGGGGCCATCGCCATCTCGTGCTCCTTGCCGTCGAGCACGACGGTGAGCGCCACCGTCCTGGCGGCCTCGGACACCGCGTCGCGCGGCCCGGTGGGCACCTTGCCGGCGGGCAGCGGGGTGTTGGCGGTGAAACGCTCGGTGTAGATGCGGTCCTCACGCACGCCGGCTTCACGCAGCGCCTGCTCGGTGGCCTCGATCATCGCCTCGGGGCCGCAGATGAAGACTTCGTCCATGCTCGCCGCGGGCAGCAGCGCGGCGACGATGGCCTTGACCTTGTCGCCGTCGATGCGGCCCTGGAGCAGGTCTACTTCCTGCGCCTGACGGGACAGCACGTGGATCAGGGTGAGGCGGTCGCGGTAGCGGTCCTTCAGGTCCTGCAAGGCTTCGTTGAACATCACCGACGACATGCGGCGGTTGCCATACACCAGCGTGAACTTGGATTCCGGCTGCTCTTCGAGCGTGGTGGCGGCGATCGACAGGATCGGGGTGATGCCCGAACCGGCGGCGAAGCCCACGCGATGGATCGCGCGCTGCTTCTTGACGACGAAACGGCCGTCCGGCGGCATCACCTGGATGGTGTCGCCGGCCTTGACCGACTGAGCCGCCCAGTTGGAGAACAGGCCGCCGTCCACCGGACGGATGCCCACCTCCAGCTCGCCGGCCTTGGCGAGGCGGCTGCGCGGGCAGCTGATCGAGTAGCTGCGGCGCACGTCCTGGCCGTCGATGGTGGCGCGCAGGGTCAGGAACTGACCGGGCTCGAAGGCGAAGCGCTCCCGCGCGTCGGCGGGGATGTCGAAGGTGATCGCCACCGCGCCGGCCGCTTCGGGGCTGACGCGCTTGACGGTGAGATCGTGAAAACGGAGGGCTGACATTTTTCGTGGGCTCCGGTAAGCCTAATACGGCTTGAAGTAATCAAAGGGCTCCTGACAGTCGAGGCACTTGTAGAGCGCCTTGCAGGCCGTGGAGCCGAACTGGCTGGAGACGACGGTATGGCTGGAGCCGCAGTGCGGGCAGCTCACCGCGTCGGCCACCGGGCGCCGCATGAAGCGCATCACGCTGACGTCCGGCGCCGGGCGGGTGTGCGGCGGCGCGATGCCGTAGGCGCGCAGCTTTTCCTTGGCGGCCTCGCTCATCCAGTCGGTCGTCCAGGCCGGCGCCAGCTGGGTGACGACCCGCGCCGGAATGCCGGCGGCGTCGAGCGTGGCGCGCACGTCGTCCTCGATCTGCCCCATCGCCGGACAGCCGCTGTAGGTGGGCGTGATGACCACCTCGAGGCCATCCGGCGTGGCGCGCACCGCGCGCAGGATGCCCAGCTCACGCAGGGTGACGACCGGAATCTCCGGGTCGGTCAGGCTTTCCAGTGCGGCCCAGACTCGGGCGCAGGCATCGTCGGGCGCGGCGCTCACTGTGTCACCAGCAGCCATTGGGGTGAGCGCGGGCGAGGCTCTGCATCTCGGCGAGCAGGTAGCTCAGGTGCTCGGAGTGCAGGCCCAGCTTGCCCTGGGTGACGTAGCCGCGGAAGGCCGGGCGGGTCAGGGTCGCCTCGGCCAGCGCGTCGTTCACCAGCGCGTCCCAGCCGGCGCGGAGCGTGCGCACGTCCACGCCGACGCCCGCCTCCACCGCTGCCGTCTCGACCGGGCTGGGGAGCCAGAACTCCTCGGTGTAGGGCATCAGGTGATCCACCGCGGCCTGGGCCCGGGCGTGGGATTCGTCGGTGCCGTCGCCGAGGCGCAGCAGCCAGTCGCGGGAATGGTGCAGGTGGTAGGTGGCCTCCTTCAGCGACTTGGCGGCGATGGCGGCCAGCTCGCCGTCGGACGACCGGGTGAGCGTGTCCCACAGGTGCACCATCAGCGCCGAGTACAGGAAGTTGCGCACGATGGTGGTGGCGTAATCCCGGTCGGAGGCGGCATAGCCCACCAGCGGGCCGTGGTGCGGCAACTCCAGCAGCGTGTAGTTGCGAAACTCGGCGGCGTCGCGGAAGTAGGCGAGGCTGTCCTCGGTGGCGCCGCCGCCCTTCAGCGTGGCGGCGCGCTGGTAGAGCAGCCGGGCCTGGCCGATGAGGTCGAGGCTGACGTTGGCCAGCGCCAGGTCTTCCTCGAGGATCGGGCCGTGGCCGCACCATTCGGCGTCGCGCTGGCCGAGGATCACCGCGTTGTCGGCCAGATGCAGCAGGTAGTCGACGATCGTGCTCATCACATGTGCCCCACTTCTTCCGGGATCTCGTAGAAGGTCGGGTGGCGGTAGATCTTGTCGGCCGCGGGGTCGAACAGCTCGCCCTTGTCGTCGGGGTTGCTGGCGGTGATCGCGGCGGACGGCACGACCCAGATGCTCACGCCTTCCTGGCGGCGGGTGTAGACGTCGCGCGCCATGTGCAGCGCCTGGGACGCGTCGGCGGCGTGCAGGCTGCCGCAGTGCTTGTGCTCGAGGCCCTGCTTGCTGCGGACGAAAACTTCCCAGAGGGGCCATTCCTTGAGTGCGGGGGTGGTCATGCTGCCTCCTTGTTGGCGCGTTCTTGCTGTTTGCGTGCGTAGGCCTGGGCCGCGTCGCGGACCCACTGGCCGTCGTTGTGGGCCTTGACCCGGGTGGACAGGCGTTCCTTGTTGCAGGGGCCGTTGCCTTCGACGGTGTCCCAGAATTCCTGCCAGTCGATCTGGCCGTAGTCGTGGTGCTGGCGTTCCTCGTTCCACTTGAGGTCGGGGTCGGGCAGCGTGACGCCGAGCACCTGGGCCTGGGGCACCGTGGCGTCGATGAACTTCTGACGCAGGTCGTCGTTGCTGATGCGCTTGATGCCCCAGCGCATGCCCTGCGCGCTGTTGGGGCTGTCGGCGTCCGGCGGCCCGAACATGGCGAGGCACTTCCACCACCAGCGATTGACCGCGTCCTGCACCATGGCCTTCTGTTCGTCAGTGCCCTTCATCATCACCAGCAGGGCCTCGTAGCCCTGGCGCTGGTGGAAGGACTCCTCCTTGCACACGCGCACCATCGCGCGGGCGTAGGGGCCGTAGGAGCAGCGGCACAGCGGGATCTGGTTCATGATCGCGGCGCCATCCACCAGCCAGCCGATCACGCCCACGTCGGCCCAGGTGAGGGTCGGGTAGTTGAAGATCGAGCTGTACTTGGCGCGGCCGGAGTGCAGGCCTTCGAGCATCTGGTCGCGGCTGGTGCCGAGGGTCTCGGCGGCGGAGTAGAGGTAGAGGCCGTGGCCGCCCTCGTCCTGCACCTTGGCGATCAGGATGGCCTTGCGCTTGAGGCTGGGGGCGCGGGAAATCCAGTTGCCTTCGGGCAGCATGCCGACGATCTCGCTGTGGGCGTGCTGGCTGATCTGGCGGACCAGGGTGCGGCGGTAGGCCTCGGGCATCCAGTCCTGGGGTTCGATGCGGCCGTCGGCGTCGATGCGGGCATCGAAGCGGGCCATCAGTTCCGGGTCTTCGGTGGTCGAGACGGTGGGCTTGGGGCCTTTGTCCGAGACGCTGAAGGATTGGGTATACATGGTGCTCTCTCCTGTGGGGTTGGACCGTCGGAACGGTCAGAGAAGCCAGGCCGGCGTGCGTTTCTCGAGGAAGGCGGCGACGCCGTCCTTCGCTTCGTCGGTGGCGCGCCGGCGGGCGATGCGCTGGGCGGTTTCCTCGCAGAGGGTCGCGTCGATGGGACGGCCATCGACCGCGGCGATCAGATCCTTGGCGGCTTTCTGGGCCTGCGGTGCGCAGCCGATCAGGGTTTCGGCCAGCGCGGCGACGGCGGCATCGAGCCGGTCCACCGCCACCACTTCGCCCACCAGCCCGATCTCGAGCGCGCGACGGGCGTCGATGCGCTCGGCGCTCTGGAAGAAGCGCAGCGCGTGGCGCGGACCGACAGCACGCAGCACGTAGGGGCTGATGACCGAGGGGATGATTCCGAACTTCACCTCGGAGGTGGAAAAGCTGGCGTCCGCCGCCGCAATGGCCATGTCGCAAGCCGCCGTGAGGCCGGTGCCACCGCCCAGCGCCGCACCCTGGACACGGGCAATGGACGGCTTCGACAGGTTCGACAGCGTGTGTAGCATCCCGGCGAAGCGGCGCGCATCGGCGAGGTTCTCGGTCTCGCCGTAGCCGGCGGCGCGGCGCATCCAGTTGAGGTCGGCGCCGGCCGAGAAGTGCTTGCCCCGGCCGCCCAGCACCACGACGCGCACGGCGGCGTCGGCGTCGAGTTCGGCGCAGGCGGCGGCCAGCTCGTCGATGAGCTGCTCGTCGAAGGCGTTGAAGACCGCCGGACGGTTCATCCAGATCGTCGCGACGCGGCCGGCACGTTCGATCTCGAGGGATTGGTAGGTAGCCATTTTTGTCTGGTGCGCTAAGGGGTCGGGACGACGGGGCGAGGGGCCGGGCACGAAAGCCGTCCCCTCGCGCCTCGTCTTACTTCGACAAGGTCCAGTCGCCGCCCTTCACTTCGAGCATGCGGAAGGCGGACAGGTCGAGACCCATGTGGTCGGTGGGCGACATGTTGAAGGTGCCGCTGGTGCCCACGAAGCCCTTGGTGGCCTCGATGGCGTCGCGAACCTTGGCCTTGTCGGTGGAGCCGGCGCGCTTGATGGCATCGACGGCGATCATCAGGCCGTCGTAGGCGTAGCCGCCGAAGGTGGACACGTCCTGCTTGTAGCGCTCCTTGTAGGCCTTGTCGTAGGCAGTCACGACGGGCTTCTGGGCGTCGCCGGCGGGCAGCTTCTCGGGAATCAACTGGGCTGGGGACGGCAGACGCACGCCCTCGGCGGCCGGGCCGGCGAGCTTCAGGTATTCGTCCGACGCCACGCCGTGGGACTGATACAGCGGCAGGGCGATGCCGAGCTGCTTGTAGTTCTTGGTGACGATGGCCGGGCCCTGGCCGAGACCGAACACGAACACCGCCTGCACGCCCGGGGCGTTCTTGATCTTGGTGAGCTGCGGGCTCATGTCGGTGTCCTTCGGCCCGTAGGTCTCGTTAGCGACCAAAGTGATGCCGTACTTGCCGGCCACCGCCTCGGTTTCCTTCTTGCCGGACTGGCCGAACCCTGAGGTCTCGGAGAGCAGCGCCACCTTGCTGATGCCGCGCTTCTTCATGTCCTCGAACACTTTCTCGGCGGCCATGCGGTCGGTGTGCGGCGTCTTGAAGACGAACTTCTTGACCGGCTCGACGATCACGACGGCGCCCGCCAGGGAGATGAAGGGCACGCCGGCCCGCTCGACCAGCGGCACGGTGGACATGGTGGAGCCGGTGGTGGTGCCGCCGACGATCAGGTCCACCTTGTCGTCGTCGATCAGGCGCTTGGCAAAGCCGTTGGCCTTGTTGGCGTCGCTGCCGTCGTCATAGTGCACCAGCTGGATCTGACGGCCGAGCACGCCGCCCTTCTTGTTGAGGTCTTCGACGTAGAGTTGCAGCGTCTTCAGCTCCGGGTCGCCCAGGAAGGCGGCCGGGCCGGTGACGGACAGGATGGAGCCGATCTTGATCGGGTCGGCGGCCAGGGCCGAGAGGCTGCCCAGGGCCAGCACGGTGCCGACGAACAGGGTCTTCAGGGTGGTTCTTTTATTCATGGTTTTGTCTCCTCTTTGGTGTTACGGCTCAGACACGTTCGATGATCATGGCGATGCCCTGCCCCACGCCGATGCACATGGTGCACAGCGCGTAGCGGCCGCCGCGGCGGTGCAGTTCGTACATGGCGGTGGTGACCAGCCGCGCGCCGCTCATGCCCAGCGGGTGGCCCATGGCGATGGCGCCACCGTTGGGATTGACCCGCGCCTCGTCGTCAGCCAGGCCCAGGTCGCGCAGCACCGCGAGCCCCTGGGCCGCAAAGGCTTCGTTGAGCTCGATCACGTCCATCTGGTCGAGGGTGAGGCCGGTCTGGGCCAGCACCTTCTTCACCGCCGGCGCCGGACCGAAGCCCATGATGCGCGGCAGCAGGCCGGCGGTGGCCATGCCGATCACCCGCGCCTTGGGCGTCAGGCCATAACGGCCCGCGGCGGCTTCGGAGGCGAGCAGCAGCGCGCAGGCGCCGTCATTCACGCCCGAGGCGTTGCCGGCGGTGACGCTCAGCTCGGGGCCGTTGACGCCCTTCAGCTTGGCCAGCATCTCGAGCGTCGTCTCGGGGCGCGGGTGCTCGTCGGTGTCGAAGACAATCGGGTCACCCTTCTTGCGGGGGATCTCGACCGGCACGATCTCGTCGGCAAAGCGGCCGGCGGCGTGGGCGGCGGCCCAGCGCTGCTGGGAGCGCAAGGCGAAGGCGTCCTGGTCGGCGCGATTGACGGAGAACTGCTCCGCCACGTTGTCCGCGGTCTGCGGCATGGAGTGGGTCTCGTAGAGCTTCTTCATCGCCGGGTTGATGAAGCGCCAGCCGATGGTGGTGTCGTAGATCGCGGCACTGCGCGAGAAAGCCGACTCGGCCTTGCCCATCACGAAGGGCGCGCGGGACATGCTCTCGACGCCGCCGGCGATCATCAGCCCGGTCTCGCCCGACTTGATCGCGCGGGCGGCGATGCCCACCGCGTCCATGCCCGAGCCGCACAGGCGATTCACGGTGGTGCCCGGCACCTCGACCGGCAGGCCGGCAAGCAGGCCGGACATGCGCGCGACGTTGCGGTTGTCCTCGCCGGCCTGGTTGGCGCAGCCGTAGATGATGTCATCGACGGCGGTCCAATCCACCTGCGGATTGCGGGCCATCAGGGCCTTGAGCGGCACGGCGCCCAAGTCGTCGGCACGCACGCTGGCGAGGGTGCCGCCGTAGCGCCCGATGGGGGTGCGGATGGCGTCGCAGATGTAAGCGTGGTTCATCGTCCGGATCTCCTTACAGCTGCTTCGGGCGCTCGTCGATGACGCGGCGGGCCTTGCCGGTCTGGGTGCGCGGAATGGTGTCGAAATCCATCACCTTGATCTTGGTGGAGATGCCGATGATGGTCTTGATGTGGTGCTGCAGGCCGCGGCTGATCTCCTCGACCGCGCTGCGGCTGAGCTTGCCGGAGAGCTCGCGCTGGACTTCACAGCGGATCTCGACGTTGTCGAGATGGCCTTCGCGGGACAGCACGATCTGGTAATTGCCGGTGAGGCGCGGGTCGCGCAGGATCTGCTCCTCGATCTGGGTCGGGAACACATTCACGCCACGCACGATCAGCATGTCGTCGGAGCGGCCGGTGATCTTGCCGAAGCGGCGGAAGGCGCGAGAGGTGGGCGGCAGCAGACGGGTCAGGTCGCGGGTGCGGTAGCGGATGACCGGGAAGGCCTCCTTGGTGAGCGAGGTGAATACCAGTTCGCCGTCCTCGCCGTCGGGCAGCACCTCGCCGGTCTCGGGGTCGATGATCTCGGGGTAGAAGTGGTCTTCCCAGATCACCGGGCCGTCCTTACTTTCGATGCACTCGCAGGCAACGCCCGGACCCATGACTTCGGTGAGGCCGTAGATGTCCACCGCATCGATGCCGAGCTTCTTCTCGATCTCGTGGCGCATGCCCTCGCCCCACGGTTCGGCGCCGAAGATGCCGACCTTCAGCGAGATTTCCTCGGGCTTGATGCCCAGCCGCTCGAACTCCTCGGCGATCACCAGCGAGTAGGACGGCGTGACCATGATGATTTCGGGCTTGAAGTCCATGATCTGCTGGACTTGCTTCTCGGTCTGGCCGCCGGACATGGGCACCACGGTACAGCCCAGGCGCTCGGCGCCGGCGTGGGCGCCGAGGCCGCCGGTGAACATCCCGTAGCCGTAGGCCACGTGCACCATGTCGCCGGCGCGCCCGCCCGCGGCGCGGATGGAGCGGGCCACCACGTTGGCCCAGTTGTCGAGGTCGTTCTTGGTGTAGCCCACCACCACCGACTTGCCGGTGGTGCCGCTCGAAGCGTGCAGGCGCGCCACTTTCTGGCGCGGCACGGCGAACAGCCCGAACGGGTAGTGGTCGCGCAAATCGGTCTTGGTCATGAACGGGAACCTGGCCAGATCCGACAGCTGCTTGAGGTCGTCCGGATGCACGCCTTTTTCCTGGCAGCGCTTGCGGTACGGCTCGACGTTGTCGTAGGTGTGGCGGACCGACCACTTCAGGCGTTCGAGCTGCAGGGCCGAGATTTCGTCGCGGCTGGCGGTCTCGATGGGCTCCAGGTCCCCGGGCAGCGGGCGTTTGGTGGGCATGGTTGTCTCCTCTCTCTGATTGTTGTGGGGTCAGGCGGCCGGCGCGTCGGCCAGGCCGGCGATGACCTCGCCGGCAATCCGGTAGCTCTTGCCGCGGAACAGGGCGATGGTCTTGCCCGACTGGCGGCTCTTCACGGTCACGTCATAGACGCCGGTACGCCCTGACTGGGAACGCTCCACGGCCTCGGCGTCGAGGGTGTCGTTTTCCATGCCCGGCGCCAGGAAGTCGATGTGGCAGGCCGACGCCACGGTGTTGCGGTTGTAGCTGTTGCAGGCGTAGGCGAAGGCGGTGTCGGCCAGCGAGAAGATCAGCCCGCCGTGGCAGATGTGGTGACCATTCACCATGTCGCCGCGCACCGGCATCGACAGGTGCGAGACGCCGGGGCCGACGCTTTCGATGGTGATGCCCAGGGCGTTGGCGGCGCGGTCGCGGGCGAACATGGTTTCGGCCACGGCGTCGGCGAGGGCCTGGGCCTCTGCGGGGGTGGGATGCTTAGCGGTCATGGATGGCCTTTCCGGCGAAAACCGATTGCTGGATCAGGGGCGAAACGCGGTAGCGCGGGTCGCCGTAGAACTGCTCGAGATGACGCAGCACCTCGCAGATCGCCGGCAGACCGACCGAATCGGCCCATGCCAGCGGGCCCTTGGGGTAATTGACGCCGAGCTGCATGGCCGAATCGGCACCCTTCGCGTCGCAAACGCCCTGATTCACCGCGTCGGCGGCCTCGTTGGCGAGCATCGCGACGGTGCGCATCACCGCCAGGCCCGGCACATCGCCAAAGCGCGACACCGCGAAGCCGGCCGCCTGCAGCAGCCCCACCGCCGACGCCGCACCCGGCGCCCAGCAGCTGTGGGCGACGCTCACCGCGAGCCGGGTGGCGCGGGCGTAGTCGAGGGCGAGGTCGATCAGCACGGTGTTGGCGATGCCGGATTCGGCGGCGCGCTGGGTGGCGCTGCGCCCGTCGGTGACGAAGAGCACCGCGTCGCCCACCTCGGCGATGCGGCCGTCGGCGGCCTCGCCCCAGGTGTAGGCCACGCCGCGCTCGTAGAGCCGGTCGGCGATGGCCTCGACGGCGGCCGAGCGGCCGTGGAGCACGATGTCGGCCGGCGCCGGCTGGGCGACCGCCGACTTGGGCTCGGGGTGCTCGGCGCCTTCGCGGTAGTCGTAGAAACCGCGCCCGCTCTTCTTGCCGTAGAAGCCGGCATCCACCAGTTCCTGCTGGATCAGCGACGGCTGGAAGCGCGGATCGTTGTAATAGGCGTTCCACACCGACTTGCTGACGGCAAAGTTCACGTCGTGACCGATCATGTCGGTGAGCTCGAAGGGGCCCATCTTGAAGCCGCCGGCCTCGCGCATCACCGCGTCGAGGGTCGCCACGTCGGCGGCGCCCTCGGCGAGCAGGCGCATGGCTTCGCCGTAGTACGGCCGGGCCACGCGATTGACGATGAAGCCCGGCGTCGAGCGGGTGTGCACCGGCGTCTTGCCCCAGGCGGCGGCGGTGGCGAACAGGGTGTCGGCCACGGCCGGATCGGTGGCGAGCCCGGAGACGATCTCGACCAGCGCCATCAGCGGCGCCGGATTGAAGAAGTGCAGGCCCGCCAGCCGCTCGGGCCGCTTGAGGGCGGCGCCGATGGCGGTGACGGAGATCGACGAGGTGTTGGTGCCGAAGAGGCAGGCCTCGCCGACGATGCCCTCGAGCTCGGCGTAGAGCTGCTGCTTGGCCTCGAGCTTCTCGACGATGGCCTCGACGACGAGTGCCGCATCGGCCAGATCGGCAAGGCGCTCGACGGCGACGAGGCGCGCGCTCGCGGCGGCGGCATCGTCGGCGCTCATGCGCTGCTTCTCGACCAGCCGGCCGAACTGGGCGCGGATGCCGGCCACGGCCTTGGCGGCGGCCTCGGGGCGATTGTCGAGCAGCTTGACCACGTGGCCCGCCGCCGCCGCAACCTGGGCAATGCCGGCGCCCATCGCGCCGGTGCCCACCACCGCGACGATGGCGGACGTGTCGAGGGCGTGGTTGGAGAGTTCGGCCACGCTCATTCCCCCGTGAACTTCGGTGCGCGCTTTTCCATGAAGGCGGCGACGCCTTCGGCGTAGTCGGCGCTCCAGCCGAGTTCGCGCATGAAACCGCCTTCGAACGAGAGCTGTTGCTCCAGGGTGTGACCCGGCGCGGCGTGCATGGCCTGGCGGGTGCGCACCAGCGCCTTGGTGGGCATGGCGGCGAGTTGCGCGGCCAGCGCGTCGACGCGGGCGGCGAAGGCGTCGTCGGCGACGGCTTCCCAGATCAGGCCCCACTCGGCGGCCTTCTCGGCGGGCAGCTTGTCGGCCAGCAGCGCGAGACCCATCGCCCGGGCCATGCCGACGCGCTGGGGCAGCAACCAGGTGCCACCGGTGTCCGGCACCAGGCCGATCTTGCTGAAGGCCTGCAGGAAGGAGGCCGACTTGCTGGCGATCACCAGATCGCAGGCAAGTGCGACGCTGGCGCCGGCGCCGGCAGCGATGCCGTTCACCGCGGCGATGGTCGGCACGCGCAGGTTCTGCAGGCGCAGCACCAGCGGCTTGTAGTTGGCTTCGACGACGTTGCCGATGTCGGGCATCTTGCCGCCCACCTGCTGCATGTCGGGGTCGGCCAGGTCCTGGCCGGCACAGAAGGCGCGGCCGGCACCGGTGAGCACCAGCACGCGGATCGACTTGTCGGACTGGATCGTGTCGAGCGCCGCGCGCAGCTCGGCGTGCATTTCGCCGGTGAAGCTGTTGAGCTTGTCCGGGCGGTTCAGCGTGAGGCGGGCGACGCCGGCTTCGACGCTGAACAGGATGTTGTTGAATTCCATGACGGCTCCTCAGGCGTGGTAACGGCGCTGGACGACCCGGAAGCGGTTGGCGACGAAGGCCGAATCCGCGTAGGACGCGTTGGCCGCCGGGTTGCCGCCGGTGCCGTGGTAGTCGGAGTACGCCGCCGACTGATTGACGAACACGCCGCCGGTGAGGTTGATCGACAGGGCCACCTTGCTGCGCCAGGTGGCTTCGGTCATCGCGTCGATGACGTCCTGCTTGGTGGAGTAGATGCCAACCGTGAGCGCACCGTGGGTGGCGACGACGCGCTCGGACAGGGCGATGCCCGCGGCGGTGTCGGCGACCTTGACGATGAAGCTGATCGGGCCGAAGCGCTCTTCCATGTAGCGCGCCTCGTCGGCGGCGTCGCAGGCCAGCAGCACCGGGGTACGCACCTGGGCGGCGGGGAAATCGGGGTTGTCGAGCTTGGCGGAGGCCAGTACCACCGCGCCCAGCGCGCCGCTGTTGGCGACGTCGATGCGCTCCAGCGTGTCGGCAGACTGGATCGCGCCGAGCACCGCGTGGGCGACCTCGGGCTTGCCGAGGAAGCGCTCCACGGCCTTGGCCAGATCGGCGCAGACCTCGTCGTACGACTTGTGGCCGTCGTCGGTCTCGATGCCGCCGGCCGGCACGAAGATGGCCTGGGAAGTGGTGCACATCTGGCCGGAGTACAGCGACAGGGTGAAGGCCAGGTTGCCGAGCATCGCCTTGTAGGCGTTGGTGGAGTCGATGACGATGTTATTCACGCCCGCCAGCTCGGCATACACCTGGGCCTGACGGCAGTGGTCGATGAGCCACTGGCCGAACACGTTGCTGCCGGTGAAGTCGACCGACTTGACCGCCGGATGGGTGGCGAGGGCCTGAGTGGTGGCGCGCTTGTCGGTGACGCACAGGCTGACGAGGTTGGGGTCGATGCCGTTTTCGGCCAGCACGGCGCGGATCGTGCGCACGGTGATCGCGGCGGGCAGGATCGCGTTGCTGTGGGGCTTGACGATCACCGGGTTGCCGGTGGCGAGCGCCGCGAACAGGCCCGGGTAGGTGTTCCAGGTCGGGAAGGTGCCACAGCCGATCACCAGCGCCACGCCGCGACCGACGATCTCGAAGTGCTTCTTCATGACCAGCGCGGGGTTCTTGCCCTGGGGCTTTTCCCACACGGCGTCGGCGGGCACGAAGCTCTGCTCGCGCCAGGCGTAGGCGACGGCCTCGAGACCGCGGTCCTGGGCGTGGGGGGCGCCGGCCTGGAAGGCCATCATCCAGCCCTGGCCGGTGGTCATCATCACCGCGTGGGCGAGTTCGAAGCTCTGCTTGTTGAGGCGGTCGAGGATCTCGAGGCAGACGCCGGTGCGACCCTCGGCGCCCAGCGCCTGCCAGCCCTTCATCGCGGCGAGACCGGCGGCGATCAGCGCTTCGGGGTCGCACACCGGGTACTGCACATCGAGCGCCACGCCGTAGGGCGACTTCTCACCGCCCAGCCAGCCCGACAGCCCCGGCTGCCCCAGTTCGAACTGCTTGCCCAGGTGCGCCTCGAAGGCGCGCTTGCCGTCGTCGGGCGCCGTCTCGCCATAGGCCTTGGGGCTGGGCATCTCGCTGAACGCCGACCAGTAACCGCGCGACGCGATGGCGGCAACGGCGCCCTCAAGGGTGGCGCGGTGCTTTTCGAAGAGGGGGTGGGTCATTCCGTTGTCTCCTGTCGGTGTTGGGTTGTTGGATCAAACAGTACAAATGAACCTGATTAAAGTCAATGTTTCGTATCGCATTTATCTGATAGAAACATCACGAATTACACATTTCAAAACCACTTACACAAAAGTAAATTTATTTTTAATCAAATATTTAAAACTATTTTTTGGCTAAAAATCTCAAAAAATCGCGCTTCGAACGTCAAGTTGAATTTTTCACTCCGAACCAAAAGCGATACATTTTTGTTGACGTTAATTATTTTTTTGTATCATTATTAACCACGCCAGCCACATGGACTTCGGCTGCGGGATCACCCACCACCCAGACAACGATCACGAGGAGACACAGCATGGCCGTCAACAAGGAACGCTTCGCCGACAAGATGGAATTTCCGCCGGAAATCCAGCAGCCCAACGTCTATCCGCTGTCCTGGAACAGCAAGACCAAGAAGCTGCAGGAAGTCTGGCAGGCCGCACTGCGCGAGAACTGGGACCCGGAAAAGCTCCCGTGGGACACCCTCGACGTGGACAGCTACAGCTGGGAAGAACGCGAATCCATCGCCTACTGGTGGAGCCTGCTGTCGGTGTTCGACGCCTCCGCGCCCCCGGTGTTTGCCGAGGCGCTGATCAAGACCTACGAGGTCCACGAGGAAGACCCCGTCCGCAAGTGCTTCTTCTCGGTCACCCGCGACGAGCAGAACCACGAAATCATGTGCGGCCTCGCCATCACCAAGATGCTCGGCCACCCGGACCCGCTCACCTATCAACCCAAGACCGAGCTCGGCAAGCGCCTGCAGAAGAACGTGCAGTGGCTGTACTTCAATGGCTCGCGCTACTGGACCGGCTACAAGCAGGCCGTGCCCAAGTACGACCTGGCCGTGCTGTTCAGCTCCTTCCTGATGGGCGAGATCGCTGCCGCGACCATCTTCAAGCAGATGTTCGACAACTCCCGCGAGCCGGTCTTCAAGGAAGGCTTCAAGAACATCGGCCGTGACGAAGGCCGCCACATGGCCATCTGCATGGCGGTGATGGAGCGCGACTACCCGGGCCTCAAGGAAGAGACCAAGTCCATCGTCACCAAGCAGATCCGCGCCGGCTACCTGTTCCTGTCGGCCGTGCTGTTCGAGCCGCCGATGGAATTCTGGGATCTGCCCGCCGACTTCATCGCCAACCAGCGCGAGGCCGAGGAAGTGGCGCGCGGCGCCGGCTTCGGCATCCCGACCTACGAGATGAAGCTGCAGAACTGGAAGAACGCGATGATCAACCTGAAGGGCGTGCTCGACCGCTACAACATCCCCTTCCCGGCGATCCCCGAAGTGGGCATCACCGGCCAGGAGATCAGCGACATCGAGATGGAAGACATCATTCCCGTCTTCTGACGGGAATGAGTGAGGAGTCAGGAGGGAGGAGGGAGGAGTAAGGAGACCGCCCCCTGACACCTCGCTACTCACTCCTCTCTCCTTACCCCTCACTGAGAAAAACCCATGTCACGCATCATCATGCAACCCTCGGGCAAGTCGGTGGAATGCGCCTACGGCGACACCGTGCTGATGGCCCTCGAAAAGGCAGGCTACGCGCTGCCCAACAACTGTCGCGCCGGCGCCTGCGGCGAGTGCAAGGTGAAGGTCACCGCCGGTCAGTTCGACCAGGGCATGGTGCTCGACATGGCGCTGTCCCAGGAAGAACGCCGCCAGGGCTACGGCCTGATGTGCATGGCCAAGCCGATCTCCGACGCGCTGACCATCGAATGGGGCACCGAAGACGCCAAGCCCAAGCTCTTTCCGCCCCGCGAGGACGCGCTGTTCGTGGTCATCGACAAGCGCCCCGTGGCCGACCGGGTCGTCGAGCTGCGACTGCGCCCAGTGGGCCAGCCGATCCGTTACTGGCCCGGCCAGTACGTCACCCTCGGCAACCCGCGCGCCGACATCCCGCCCCGCGCCTACTCCATCTCCAACGCCCCGCGCCCCGACGGCGAGCTGGTGCTGCAGGTGGCCCGCGCCGACGGCGGCGTGACCAGCAACTGGGTCCACGACACCCTCAGCATCGGCGAAAGCGTCAAGCTCTCCGGCGCCTACGGCACCTTCATCGGCGACCCGGGCGTGGATACGCCCGTGCTGTGCCTCGCCGCCGGCACCGGCCTCGCCCCGATCCTCGCCCTCACCGAGGCCGCGCTGCGCCGTGGCTTCAGGAAGCCCGTCACCCTGCTCGTCTCGGCGCGCACCGCCGCCGACGTGTACGCCCAGGGGATGCTGGCCTGGTGGCGCACCAAGCACCGGGCCTTCGACTACAAGATCACCCTCACCCGCCAGGATGCCGACGGCTACCTCGGCGGCCAGGTGGACGCGGTGCTGCCGGGGCTGTTTCCGGATCTGTCGAAGCACACCGTCTTCGCCGCCGGCAGCCCGGAATTCGTCGACACCTGCGTGACCACCGTGAAGGCGCTGGGCGCCCGGCCCGAGCTGATCCACACCGAGGGCTTCTTTGCCCAGCAGCAGCCGGAGATTCCCGACCCCGCCCACCTGCTCAACCTCTAGCCCCGCGCCGTCGCCTATCCAGATGCCGGAGGACTGACATAAAATAGCAAGCTTTATGCCTGCCCTCTGGCAACATCGTGCTACCCGCCGCTCAAAAACGTCTCGATGACTTTCGCCAGCAAGGCCGCGTCCAGGCCGGTTCGCTCATCATCTCGGTCTTCGGCGATGCCGTGCTGCCCCGTGGCAGCCGCATCTGGCTGGGAAGCCTGATCCAGCTGCTCGAGCCGCTCGACCTGAACGAGCGCCTCATCCGCACCTCGGTGTTCCGCCTCGCCAAGGAAGAATGGCTGCGCACCGAGCCCGTCGGACGGCGCACCGACTACCTGCTGACCCCCTCCGGCCAGCGCCGTTTCGAAGAAGCCTCCCGCCACATCTACGCCTCCAGCGCGCCCCTGTGGGACCGCCGCTGGCGCCTCATCGTCACCGTCGGCGAACTCAGCCCGAAGGAGCGCGACGCCCTGCGCCAGGCGTTGTTCTGGCAGGGTTTCGGCACGCTGGGCGGCGAATGCTTCGTCCATCCCAGCGCCGACCTCACCGCCGCCTTCGACGCCCTGCTGGCCGAAGGTCTCGCCGACACCCTCGGCAAGCTCAAGCCGCTGCTCGCCGCCGACGCCCAGTTCGGCAACGCCGCCAACGACGTGGACATGGTCAATGGCGCCTGGAATCTCGAGCGTCTCGCCGGCGTCTACGACGAATTCGTCGCGCGTTACCAGCCGGTGCTCGACGAGCTGCGCTCGGACGCCGCCGGCGACATCGCCGACGAAACCGCCTTCCTGCTGCGCGTGCTGCTGATCCACGACTACCGCCGCCTGCTGCTGCGCGACCCCGAACTGCCCGACGTACTGCTGCCCGCCGACTGGCCCGGCCAGAAGGCGCGCCTGCTCTGCAAGGAACTCTACCGGCGCCTGCTGTCGCCGTCCGAGCGCCACCTGGACACCCACTTCCAGCTCGCCAGCGGCCAGACCCCGCCGGCCTCGCAGCTCATCTACGCGCGTTTCCGCGAGGACGATCCGCTGGCCGAACTCGTCTGAGCCTGCGCGGGGCATCGCCCGCCCTTGTCATCGTGCGCGGCTGCGCATCTAATACGCGGCTTTTTCGATTGCACGGGGAGCAGCGGATGTACACCTCCACCTTCGTTTTCGCGGCCAAGGCCTTCGACGCCGAGTTTCACCGCCTCGACGACGCCATCGCCACCGCCGCCCGGTCGATTCCCGGCTACCTGGGCGAGACGTCCTGGGAGCACCCCCAGTCCGGCCAGATCGCCAACGTGTATTACTGGGACAGCCTCGAAGCTCTCCAGGCGCTCGTCGACCATCCCCTGCACCGGGAAGCCAAGGCCCGCCAGGCCAACTGGCTCGACGGCTACCACGTCACCATCGCCCAGGTGCTGCGCACCTACGGCGACGGCAAGCTCGGCGGCGTGCCCGGCGCGGCATCCCAGGGGGCCCGGCCATGACCGCGTCAGCCGTCTCCATCCGCCTTGCCGGCCCCGACGACGCGGCGGCCGTCGCACCGCTGTTCGACGCCTACCGCCAGTTCTACGACCAGCCCGCCGATCCGGCCGGCGCGGCACGCTTCGTGCTCGAACGCCTCGCCCGGCAGGAATCGGAAATCCTCATCGCCTGCGACGCGGGCGGCTGGCTCCTCGGCTTCTGCCAGCTCTACCCCACCTTCTGCTCGGTGGCGGCAAAGCCGATCTTCAGCCTCTACGATCTCTTCGTGCAGCCCGCCCATCGCCGCGCCGGTGTGGGGCGCCAACTGCTGCAGGCGGCCGAAGCGCTGGCCCGCGAACGGGGCAAGGTGCGCCTGGACCTCACCACCGCGCGCAGCAACCACGCCGCCCAGGCCCTGTACGAATCGCAGGGCTGGCAGCGGGACGAGGTGTTTCTCGCCTACACCCGCGTCCTCGACGCGTGACCCTCAGGCGTCCTTCTTCTTGAGTGCCACCAGCGGGATCACGTCCGGCATCTCGAAGCGCGGCCGATCCGGCTCCACCTCGGTGAGCGGATCAGTCTCCACCAGTGTGGCGAGGCAGCGCCTCGTCAGATCCTGGTAGGTTCGCGTGCCGTCCGACTTCCAGCGGATCTCCTCGTCGCTCAGGGCGCGCACCACCTTCGCCGGCATCCCCGCCACCAGCGAACGCGGCGGAATCTCGACGCCGGCCTTGACGAAGGCCATCGCCGCGACGATCGACGCCTCGCCAATCACCGCATTGTCCATCACCACCGCGTTCATCCCCACCAGCGCATTCCTGCCGATGCGGCAGCCATGCAGCACCGCGCCGTGGCCGATATGGCCATCTTCCTCGATCACCGTGTCGGTGCCCGGAAAGCCGTGCATCACGCAGGTGTCCTGCACGTTGACGCCGCGCTCGAGGATCAGCCTTCCGAAATCCCCGCGCAGGCTCGCACAGGGGCCGACGTAGCAGTCGGGGCCGACGATCACGTCGCCGATCAACACGGCGCTGGGGTGCACGTAGGCGCTCGGATCGACGACGGGCACGATGCCGTCGATGGCATAGACGCGAAGCTTGCTCATGAAATGTCTCCTTTGATCCCGGTCATTATTTCTTATACTAAAATCAATTTACCATTACGTAAGCAATTCCGTCACCCCGACCCCTCATTCCCGCAACCCACCGGATTCCACACCATGAGCGAAGAGCTGGAAGGAAAACACGGCGTCCAGTCCCTCGAAGTGGGCATGGGCATTCTCAAGGCGATGGTGTTCGGCAAGCGTTCGATGATGCTCAAGGACATCGCCGCCGCCGCCGACATGCCGCCCTCCAAGGCCCACCGCTACCTCGTCAGCCTGATCCGCAGCGGCCTCGTCGAGCAGGACCCGCTCACCTCGCGCTACAACCTCGGGCCCTTCGCCCTCAACATCGGCCTCGTCGCCATCGATCGCCTGGACCGCATCCGCCTCGGGCTTGCCGCCATCTCCGAGCTGCGCGACGAAATCAACGAAACCACCGCGCTCGCCGTGTGGGGCGAGAACGGCCCGGTCATCGTGCGCTGGGAGCGCCCGCGCCGGCCGATCACCGTCAACGTCGTCACCGGCACCACGCTGGGCGTGCTCAGCTCCGCCGCCGGACGGGTTTTCGCGGCCTGGCTGCCGGGCGCCACCCGCCCCATCGTCAAGCGCGAGATCGAGCAACGCAAGCACCTGCCGGCCGGCGTCGAGACCATCGCCGACGCCGAGGCCCTGCTCGACACGGTACGTGCCCGCGGGATCGCCGCGATCCGCGCCGGCAACTACCTGTTCCGCGGCGTCGAGGCCGCCGCCGCGCCGGTGTTCAACTTCAAGAACGAACTGACGATGGCGCTGGTCGTCGTCGGGGTCGAGGGCTCCATCGACATGGGCGACGACAGCGCCGCCCTCGCCCGCCTCAAGGACGCCGCCGACGCCCTCTCCCGCCGCCTCGGTTCGACCCGCGACGGCGACCTGCCCAGCGCCTGACGCACCCACACGATACGCAAAGCACGCCATTTCGGTACTTTGCGTATCGTAATCCGCGCCAATCCCCTCCCCTGCCCTGCCCATTCCGTTCGCCAAGCTTGCGCCAGCCGGGCCGTCCGCAGCGCGCCCGTGATTTGATACACAAATCTTTCTTGACTAGATTTTTTGTATCATTTCTAATGGCAGAATAAATTACAAAATACGGAATTTCGAGTGGCGTGCCATTCCTGCTCGCCACCGGAACAGCACGCCGGGCGCACCGACGCCCCCAACCCGATCGCTCAATCGACAGGAGACACGATGAACCATCGCCCCCCCCACGTCCGAACGGGAGCCGCGTGATGCTGGCCCAACTGCTGCAGTTCCTGTTCTCCGGCGTCACCGTCGGCGCCACCTACGCGCTGGCCGCGCTCGGCTTCACGCTGATCTACAACGCCAGCAACGTCATCAACTTCGCCCAGGGCGAGTTCATCATGCTCGGCGGCATGCTGGCGGTGTTCTTCGCCCAGGCTGGCCTGCCGCTGCCGGCCGCGCTGCTGCTGGCGATCCTGGTGCCGGCGGTGGTCGGCGTGCTCATCGAGAAGCTCGCCATCGAACCGGTGAAGGGCGCCGAGACGGTGACCCTCATCATCATCACCATCGGCGCCTCGCTGGTGATCCGCGGCCTGGTGCAGGTCTTCCTCGGCAAGAACACCCACAGCCTGCCGCCCTTCTCGGGCGACACGCCCATCGAGATCCTCGGCGCGACCCTGATGCCCCAGAGCCTGTGGGTGATGGGCGTCACGACGGTGGTCGTGGTGGTGCTGTGGTACTTCTTCAACCGCACCCTCACCGGCAAGGCGATGCTCGCCACCTCGTTCAACCGTCTCGCGGCAGAACTGGTCGGCATCAACACCAACGGCGTGCTGTTCATGAGCTTCGCCATGTCGGCGGCCCTGGGCGCGCTGGGCGGCATCCTGATCACCCCGATCACCCTCACCTCCTACGACGTGGGGATCATGCTGGGCCTCAAGGGCTTCGTCGCGGCGGTGCTGGGCGGGCTGGGCAACGGCCTCGGCGCGGTGGTGGGCGGCCTGCTGGTGGGTATCCTCGAAGCGATGGGCGCCGGCTACCTGTCGTCTGCCTACAAGGACGCGATCCCCTTCGTGCTGATCCTCTTCATCCTCTTCTTCATGCCGCGCGGCCTGTTCGGCGCGAAGGTGACCGACCGGGTGTGACCATGCACAAACGCGCCTACACCGGCCTCTACGTCGTCATCGCAGTGCTGGCCGTACTGCCCTTCGTGCTGCCCAACAGCTTCTATCTCGACCTGGCGATCCGCATGGCGATCAACGCGATCATCGTGCTGGGGCTCAACCTGCTGATCGGCTTCGCCGGCCAGATCAGCCTCGGCCACGCCGGCTTCCTGGGCATCGGCGCGTACGCCAGCGCCGTGCTGCCGACCCACTTCGGCTGGCATCCCGCGCTGGCGATGGCAGCCGGTGCGGTCGCCACCGGCCTGCTCGCCGCGCTGGTAGCCCGCCCGATCTTCAAGCTCAAGGGCAATTACCTGGCGATGGCGACGCTGGGTCTCGGCATCATCATCAGCATCACGGTGCGCAACGAGGCCCAATGGACCGGTGGCCCCGACGGCATGCCGGTGCCCCCCTTCGGCCTCGCCGGCTTCGAGCTGTCCAGCGACAAGCAGTGGTACTGGGTGGTCGCCGCGCTGCTGGCGGTGAGCGTGTGGGCGTCCCTCAACCTCATCGACTCGCCCTTCGGCCGCGCCCTGCGTGCGCTGCACGGCTCCGAAGTCGCGTCCCGCGTGGTGGGGGTCGACGTGGTGCGCTACAAGGTTGCCATCTTCGTGATGTCGGCGATGTTCGCCAGCCTGATGGGGAGCGTCACCGCCCATTACGTGGGCTTCGTCACCCCCAACCTGGCCGACTTCTTCCACTCCATCGAGCTCGTCACGATGGTCGTGATCGGCGGCATGGCTTCGGTTTACGGCTCGCTGATCGGCGCGGTGCTGCTCACCGCCCTGCCCCAGGCGCTGGCCACCTTCGAAGGCTGGGAGACCGTCGCCTTCGGCGCCATCCTGATGATCTGCATGATCTTCCTGCCCAAGGGCCTGGTGCCCACGCTGGCCAGCAAGTTCGGAAAGGCTGAATAAAGATGCCCTCCCGCTCCCTTCGTTCGCGGCCCCCCAAGGGGGCGCAGGCCTCCCTCGGGGCGGCCCTTCAGGAGTCCTGACATGGCCCTCCTCGACGTCTCCAACCTGTCCATCCACTTCGGCGGCGTGAAGGCCGTGCAGGATGTGAGCTTCTCCATCGACGCCGGCATCGTCTATTCGGTGATCGGCCCCAACGGCGCCGGCAAGACGACGCTGTTCAACCTCATCACCGGGGTCTACACCCCCACCGCTGGCGAGATCCGCCTCGACGGCGAATCCATCGCCGGCCGCTCGCCCGACGCGCTGGCCCGCCGGGGCGTCGCGCGCACCTTCCAGAACCTGCAGATCTGCATGAACATGAGCGCCATCGAGAACGTGATGGTGGGCGCCCACCTGCGGCTCGATCGCAATCTGCTCAAGGCCGCGCTGCGCCTGCCCAGCCTCACCCGCCGCGACGCCGCGCTGCGCGAAGAAGCCGCCGAGCTGATGCGCTTCGTCGGCCTCGACAAGTACATCGAAGCCCGCGCCGACTCGATGCCCTACGGCGCCCTCAAACGCCTCGAGATCGCCCGTGCGCTGGCCATGAAGCCGCGTCTGATCTTCCTCGACGAACCCGCCGCCGGCCTCAACCCGAAGGAAACCATCGAGGTGGACCACCTCGTGCGCAAGGTGGCCGACTCGGGCATCACCGTGGTGCTCGTCGAACACGACATGAAGATGGTCATGAACCTGTCCGACCGCATCCTGGTGCTCGATTACGGCAAGAAGCTGGCCGAAGGCACCGGCGAGGAAATCCGCCGCAACCCGGACGTGATCGCCGCCTACCTGGGCGCCCACGCCTGAGACCGAGGGAAACGAGATGGAAGCACTCCGCATCATCAAGGACGAGCATCGCAACCTGTGGCGCATCGCCATCACCCTCGACCGGGTCATCGACGACATGGTGGCCGAAGGCAAGGCGGACCACGCCTTCCTCGGCTCGGTGTTCGACTACTTCGAGCAGTTCGTGGACGACTTCCACCACCCCAAGGAAGACGGCTACCTGTTCCGCCTGCTGCGCCAGCGCAGCCCGGAAGCCGCGAGCGTGCTCGATCGCCTCGAGGCTGAACACCGCAACGCCCCCGCCAACCTGCGCGGCCTGCGCGACAAGCTCGCCCTGACCGCCAGCGGTCGGGTGGCGGTCAGCGATCTCGCCGAGGCGCTGCGCATCTACCTGGACGGCCTCAAGGAACACATCCGCGTCGAGGAAAAGGACGTCTTCCCCCTCGCCACCACGGCGCTCGGCGCCGACGACTGGCGCGAGATCGACGCGGCCTTCCTGAACAACGCCGATCCAGTGTTCGGCACCGAGGCGCAGGCCCAGTTCCGCGAACTGTTCCACCGCGTCGCCAGCCTCGCACCGGTATCGGTCGGCCTGGGCGCCCACAGCGCCGGCGAGCTGCAGGCACCCGCCGGCCAGGGCGAGGCGCTGCTGCGCGTCGACGGGCTGGAGAGCAGCTACGGCCGCATCAAGGCACTCAAGGGGCTCACCCTCGAGGTGCGACGCGGCGAGACCGTCGCCCTGGTGGGCGCCAACGGCGCCGGCAAGACCACCTTCCTGCGCAGCCTCTCCGGCGTGCAGCCGATGAGCGGCAAGATCGTCTTCGACGGCGAGGACATCTCCAGGCTGCGCGCCGACCAGCGCATGCGCCGCGGCATCTGCCAGAGCCCCGAAGGGCGCCAGGTGTTCGGCCCGCTCTCCATCGAGGACAACCTGCGCCTGGGCGCCTACACCCAGCCCAAGACGCAGGTGGAGGGCGACCTCGAGAAGATTTACGCGATGTTCCCGATCCTCAAGGAAAAGCGGAAGCTCCCCGCTGGCACGCTCTCTGGCGGCCAGCAGCAGATGCTGGCCATCGGGCGCGCGCTGATGGGACGACCCAAGCTGCTGCTGCTCGACGAGCCATCGATGGGCCTCGCCCCGCTGCTGGTGGAAGAAGTGTTCAACGTCGTCAAGACGCTCAAGGCCCAGGGCATGTCGATCGTCCTCGCCGAGCAGAACGCCTTCTCCGCCCTCGCCATCGCCGATCGGGGCTACGTGCTTGAGACCGGCAGCATCACGCTCACCGGCACCGGCCGCGAACTGATCGAGGACGAACAGGTGCGCGCCGCCTATCTGGGCATGTAAGCAGCCAACCGCGTCGATACCCTTCCCGACGAAACACCCCCGGGCTGCCCGATCTTCGGGCGGCCCGGGCTTTTTTGCGCACCCGACGCACGGCTGCCGCCGTCGCGGCTCACCCCCCGGCCGCCACCAGATACGGCGTGAAGCGCGCCCGCCACGCGTCGTCGATCATCACCGGGCGCATGCTGTCCATCGACAGCATCGCCACCACCAGCTCGCCACGAAAACGCAGCGCGTCGTCGGCTCCGGCGCACACCTCGAGGGTCATCGACGAAGCACCGATGCGCAGGATGCGGAGCGAAAAGTCCAGCACATCGCCATAGCGGCTCGGCAGCGCGAAGCTCATCTCTAGCCGCACCACCGGCAGCCCAAGCCGATGCACCTCGTGCAACTGGTGAAAGCTGACGCCGAGGCCATCGGCGCACCAGTCCTCCACCACCTCGTTGACCAACTCGACGTAGCGCGGATAAAAGCCAATGCCGGCGGGGTCGCAGTGAGCGAAACGGATCAGTTTTCGGGTACGAAATTCCATGGCGGGGCTCGGCGTTGGGGAACGCCCGATTCTAGCAAGCCCCGCACAATGCCCGGCTGAACTCAGGCGGAAGCGAAGCACCCCTGGCCATCGTTCACCGCGGCACCCGACAGCGCGTCGTCGCCGCCATCCACGGCCGAATCCGGCACGAAGAACAGCACCGGCCAGTTTTCGTCCGCCCCGAAGGCCTCGACACCGGGTCCCAGGACGTGCCGCAGCACCCGCCCAACTCCCGCTTCCAGCAGCTTCTTCATGTCCGACTCCCAGTCCGGATGATGCGGCGCACCATCGATGACGATCGTAAGCAGGCCAGATGACAGCCGGACGACGGAAGTTTTGCAGGCGTGCGACGACGGACGCAGTGCGATCTGGAATGCGCGAAAGTCTCGCCGCCAAGGGCGGCGTGCGGATGCAGCAGGGACAAGAAATACGAAGGGCGCGCGCAAACGGAAACGGGGAAAACCGAATGGTTTTCCCCGTTCAAACTGGAGCGGCAGAAGAGTCTCGAACTCTCGACCTATACCTTGGCAAGGTATCGCTCTACCAACTGAGCTACTGCCGCTTTGTTCTACCCTGGAGGCGCGAGCCGGAGTCGAACCGACCTACACGGATTTGCAATCCGGTGCATAACCGCTTTGCTATCGCGCCGTGTACCTCACAGAGAAGCACGTTGTATTGCTGCTTCCCTTCAAAATCCTTTGGAGCGGCAGAAGAGTCTCGAACTCTCGACCTATACCTTGGCAAGGTATCGCTCTACCAACTGAGCTACTGCCGCTGAAAGAGCCGCCATTATAGACAATAATCAGGCGACGTCAACAGTTACTCGCACTTTTTTATGGGTGCCTCAACGACTACGCTTCATCAGCTCCGGCCACGCGCAGCGCATGTAGTAACCCATCGACCACAGCGTCAGCACCGCCGCCACGTAGATCAGCACGGTGCCGAGGCTCGCGCTGTCGAAACCCAGCACCGGCGCCTGAATCAGCAGCAGCGGGATCGCCGACATCTGCGCCGCGGTCTTGAGCTTGCCGACGAAGGCGACCGCCACGCTGCCCGCCGCACCGACCTTCGCCATCCATTCGCGCAGCGCGGAAATGGTGATCTCCCGGCCGATGATGACCAGCGCGATCAAGGAATCCACCCGCCCCAGATGCACCAGCACGATCAGCGCCGCCGCCACCATCAACTTGTCGGCAACCGGATCGAGGAAGGCGCCGAAGGCGGAGGTCTGGCCGAGGGTGCGCGCGAGGTAGCCGTCGAACCAGTCGGTGACCGCGGCGACGATGAAGGTCAGGGTCGCCGCGAAGTTCTTGTCGGCGGGCGCGATCAGGCTGTCGGGAAAATAGTAGATGCCGACGAAGAACGGTATCAGCGCAATGCGCGCCCATGTCAGGGTGTTGGGAATGTTGAGAGGCATGTCGGCGTCTGCGTGCTATCGCAGGCTATTGTATATCTGTTCGGCAAGATGCCGGTTGATGCCTTCCACGCGACACAAATCTTCGACCGTGGCGTTGCGCACCCCGTCGATGCCGCCAAAGGCCGCGAGCAGCTTGCGCCGCCGGGTGGGGCCGACACCAGCGATGTCTTCGAGGCGCGAGGTGTTGCGGGTCTTGGCGCGGCGGGCGCGGTGGCCGGTGATCGCGAAACGGTGGGCCTCGTCGCGGATTTCCTGGATCAGGTGCAGGGCCGGCGCGTCCGGGCGAAGGTGCACGGGCTCGCGGCCGTCGGGGAAGACCAACGCCTCCAGACCTGGCTTGCGGCTCTCTCCCTTGGCGACGCCGAACATGGTGATCGACTCGAGCCCGAGCTCGGCGAGCACCTCCTTCGCCACGCCCATCTGCCCCTTGCCGCCGTCGATGAGGATCACGTCCGGGCGCACGCCCTCCCCCGCCGCCACTTTCTCGTAGCGCCGCGTAAGCGCCTGGCGCATGGCGGCGTAGTCGTCGCCCGCGGTGATGCCGGCGATGTTGTAGCGGCGGTATTCGGATTTCTTCATCGCGGTGCCGTCCCACACGACGCAGGACGCGACGGTGGCCTCGCCCATGGTGTGGGAGATGTCGAAGCACTCGATGCGGTTCGGCGTATCGGCGAGGCCGATGGCATCGCGCAGGGCTTCGAGGCGCGCCTCGCCGCGGGTGGATTCCTGCTCCCGGGCCAGAAGGGCGAGTCCAGCGTTGTTCTCGGCCATGCCGATCCAGGCGCGCTCGTTTTCGAAGCGCGCATTGACGACGCCGACCTTCCCCTCGACGACCTCCTCCAGCGCTTCCTTCACCACCTGCGGATCGAGGTTGACGATGACGCGCCCAGGCAGCGGATGATCGAGATAATGCTGCTCGACGAAAGCGACCAGCGCGTCGAGGGGTGCGCAGCCCTGGGCATTGCTCGGAAACAGCGGACGATCGCCGAGGTGACGCCCGCCGCGGATCATCGCCAGATTGACGCACACCGCGCCGGCCCGCTCCACGGCGGCGATCACGTCCACGTCCTCGTCCTTGGCGCTTTCGACGAACTGCTTGTGGAGCACCGCCTGCAAATTGCGGATCTGGTCGCGGTAGACCACCGCTTTCTCGAAGGCGAGCGCATCGGACGCGGCCTGCATGCGCTGGGACAGGTCGTCGATCACATCGGTGTGGCGCCCGTTGAGGAACAGGCTCGCCAGTTGCACGTCGGCCGCATAGGCCTCCTTCGAAATCAGGCCGACGCAGGGGCCGGTGCAACGCTGGATCTGGTGCAGCAGACAGGGCCGCGAGCGATTGGCGAAGGTGGTGTCCTCGCAAGTGCGCAGGCGGAAGATCTTCTGCATCAGGTGCAGGCTCTCACGCACCGCCCAGCCATTGGGAAAAGGCCCGAAGTACCGCACGCCCTTCCTGAAACCGCCGCGATGGTAGTAGATCTGCGGAAATTCGCCGCCCGATAGCGCAATGTAGGGGTAGGACTTGTCATCCCGGAACAGGATGTTGTACTTGGGCCCGAGGCTCTTGATGAGGTTGTTCTCGAGGATCAGCGCCTCGGCCTCGGAGCGCGTCGCGGTGGTATCGACGCGCACCACCTGCCCGACCATGATCGCGATGCGCGGACTGAGCTGGGTGCGCTGGAAGTACGACGACACCCGCCGCTTGAGGTTCTTGGCCTTGCCGACGTAAAGGACCACGTCGCCTTCGCCGATCATGCGGTAGACGCCGGGCTCCTCGGTGAGGGTGCGCAGGAAGGATTTGGCGTCGAAAGTCATGGCGAAGGCCGGCCTCAGGCCAAGGCCAGCACGGCCTCACGGGCGGCGACGTAGGGCGCCCAGCCGGCGAGGGTGGCCGGATCGGCCGGTACGCCGCCAGGGCGCGGACGCAGCGCGGCGACGCGCGCGGCGCTGTCGGCGGCCACGTCGGGCTTCCAGCGGTCGAGGAGCTGGACGGCGAGATCGGGCCGATTGCACACCAGCACCATGTCGCAACCCGCGCCATGGGCGGCCTGGGCGCGCGCCACGATATCGCCGGCGACACTGGCGCCTTCCATCGTCAGGTCGTCACTGAAGATCACGCCCTGAAAACCGAGCCGTCCGCGCAGCACGTCCTGCAGCCAGAACGGCGAAAAACCCGCCGGGCGCGCGTCGATGCGCTCGAAGATGACGTGGGCTGGCATCACGCCGCCCAGCTCGCCGGCGAGCAGGCGAAAGGGCTGGATGTCGTCGGCCCAGACCGCCTCGAAATCGCGGCCATCGACGGGAATCGCCACGTGGGAATCGGCCTCGACGGCGCCGTGGCCGGGGAAGTGCTTGCCAACCGCGCGCATCCCGGCGTCCGCGAGTCCGGCCACGACGGCGCGGGCCAGCTCGGCGGCCACCAGGGGGTCGCGGTGGAAGGCGCGGTCGCCGATGACGGTGCTCACGCCGTAGTCGAGGTCGAGCACCGGCGCGTAGCTCAGGTCGACGCCATGGGCGCGCAGCTCGGTGGCGAGCACGAAGCCGGCATGGCGGGCGGCGGCCTTCGCCGCGACCGGATCGGCATTCCATTCGACGCCGAAACGACGCATCGCCGGCAGCCGCGTGAAGCCTTCTCGAAAGCGCTGCACGCGCCCGCCTTCGTGGTCGACGGAAATCACCAGCCCGGGGCGCACCGCCCGGATCGCCGCGGTGAGGGCACACAACTGTGCCGGCTCCGCGTAGTTGCGGGCAAACAGGATCACCCCGCCGACGAGCGGGTGCTGGAGGATTTCGCGCTCTTCGGCGGTGATCTCATGACCGACCACGTCGAGCATGACCGGACCGGGTTGGGCGTGGGAAGGCTTCATGGTTTCTCGATGACGGCAAAGGCGACGACGTAATCGGTCTCGTCGGTGAGGCTGAGGTGGGCGACGAGACCCCGCGCCTGCATGTATTCGGCCAGGGCCGGGGAAAACGCGAACAGGGGCTTGCCGAGCGCGTCGTGGCCGACCCGCACCGCGTGCAGCGTGGCGGGGGCGGCAACGCCGGTACCGAGCGCCTTGCCGAAGGCTTCCTTGGCGGCGAAGCGCTTGGCGAGCAGGCGCGCGCGGTCGTGGGCGGCCTCGAAGACCGACATCTCGGTATCGGCGAGGATCCGCTCGGCGAAGCGGGCTCCGTGGCGCGCCAGGGCGTCGCTCATCCGCACGATACGGACGATGTCGGTGCCGATACCGTGGATCACGCTCGGCTGCCGCGTTCGGCGCCTTCGCGCATCAGGCGCTTCATTTCGCGCACCGCCTCGCGCAGGCCGGTGAACACCGCGCGGCTGACGATGGAATGGCCGATGTGCAACTCGCGGATGCCGGGCAGGCGGGCGATGGGCTGGACGTTGTAATAGTTGAGCGCGTGGCCGGCGTTGAAGCGCAGGCCGAGGCGACGGATCGCCTCGCCGGCGCGGGCGATCTTGTCGATCTCGGCCAGCACCGCGGGGCTCTCGGCATCGCGGCCGGCGGCATGGAATGCATGGGCGTAGGGGCCGGTGTGGATCTCGCAGACTTTCGCACCGATGCGCGCGGCGGCCTCGACCTGCGCGGGAATCGCGTCGATGAACACGCTGACGATGATACCGGCGTCGGCGAGACGGGCGACCGCGTCCTTCAGCTGGGCCTCTTGCGCGACCACGTCGAGACCACCTTCGGTGGTGATCTCGTGGCGACCTTCGGGCACGAACATCGCCATCTCGGGCTTGAGCGCGCAGGCGATGCCGACCATCTCGGGCGTGGCGGCCATCTCGAGGTTGAGCTTGATCTGGGTAAGGTCGCGCAGGCGGCGCACGTCCTCGTCCTGAATGTGGCGGCGGTCTTCGCGCAGATGCACGGTGATCCCGTCGGCCCCGCCCAGGTGCGCTTCGACGGCCGCCCACACGGGATCGGGTTCCCAGGTGCGGCGGGCCTGGCGGAGGGTGGCCACGTGGTCGATATTGACGCCGAGTTCGATCAAGACAAATCTCCGGGAAAGGCAAATAGTTCGGTGAAGACCCGGCGCGACTGGAGCTGCTGTCCGCCGAGGTAGTGCTGGATGAGCCGGCGCATCAGCGCCTTGCTCTGGGCCAGGGTGTCGGGGTCGCGGAAATCGCCCGCCGCCATGTCGAGCAGCGTCTTGCCGGCGACCACCGCCGGGTCGTCGATGGCGTGTTCGTCGAGGGCGATCGGCCCGCGTTCGATTATATAAGCGTAGTCGGTGCCGGGCCGGACCGGTGCGCCATCGGCATCGCTGTCCAGTGGCAACCCGTAGCCGAGCTCCTGCAGCAGCGCCAGCTCGAAGCGGCGCAGGACCACTTCCTGCGATTCACCGGCCGCCAACGCACGCAGGCTGTCGCCGTAGGCCCGGTGCAGGCGTGGATGGGCGTCTTCGCGCGGCAGCAGGCGCATCAGCAGTTCGTTGGCGTAATACGCGCACAGCAGCGCCTGCCCAGCCAGCAGCGGCTGCCCCCCTTGCCATTCGGCGCGGACCAGGGTCTTCATCTCGCCCCCGCCGCTCCAGTCGATCAGGAGCGGCTGAAAGGCCATCAGCACGCCGCGCAGCTGTGACGCCGGACGCCTGGCACCCTTGGCCACCAGGCCGACGCGGCCGTGGTCGCGACTGAAGACCTCGACGATGAGGCTGGTTTCGCGGTACGGGTAGCTGTGCAGCACGAAGCCGGGCTGCTGGTCGACGCGCTGCTTGGCGGCGCTCACGGCGTGCGGCCCCCGCCCGGCTTATTCGTAGCCGAGGCTCTTGAGCGCCCGCTCGTCGTCGGCCCAGCCGCTCTTCACCTTGACCCACACTTCGAGGAAAACCTTGGAGTCGAAGAGCTTTTCGAGTTCGACACGGGCTTCGGAGGCGATGCGCTTGAGGCGTTCGCCGCCCTTGCCGATGACCATCGCCTTGTGGGCGTCGCGGTCGACGATGATCGCCGCATGAATGCGACGCAGGCCCGGCTCGGCCTCGAACTTCTCGATCTCGACGGTCATCCCGTAGGGCAGCTCCTCGCCGAGCTGGCGGAACAGCTTTTCGCGCAGGAACTCTGCGGCGAGGAAGCGCTCGCTGCGGTCGGTGATGTCGTCCTCGCCGAAAATCCACTCGCCTTCCGGGAGGTAAGGTTCTGCGGCTTTGAGGAGCTGATCGGTGTTGTGCCCCTTCTCGGCGGAGACCGGGACGATCTCCGCAAAGGGGTAAATTGCGCTCATCTTCTGGAGGAAGGGCAGCACCTTCGCCTTGTCCTCCAGCATGTCCATCTTGTTCACCACCAGGATGACCTTCGCGCCTTCGGGCAGCAGCTTCACCACCTGCTCGTCGGCGGGGCCGAAGCGGCCGCTCTCGATGACGAACAGCACCAGGTCCACGTCTGCCAGCACCTGGGTGACGGTGCGGTTCATGGCCCGGTTGAGGGCATTTTTGTGACGGGTCTGGAAGCCCGGAGTATCCACGAAGATGTACTGGGCGCGACCTTCGGTGAGCACGCCGGTGACGCGGTGACGGGTGGTCTGGGCCTTGCGCGAGACGATGCTGATCTTCTGGCCGATGAGCCGGTTGAGGAGCGTCGACTTGCCCACGTTGGGGCGCCCGACGATGGCGACGAAACCGGTACGCTGCGACGGTTCACCGGCGCCGGAAGTGAGAGTCTGGGTCATTGCTTGGGTAGGCGTTCCAGCGCCCGCTGGGCGGACTGCTGTTCGGCAGCGCGGCGACTCACGCCGATGCCGCGGGTCTTGAGGCCAAGGCCGACGATCTCGCACTCGACCTCGAATTCCTGCTGGTGGGCTTCGCCGCGGGTGTCGGCGAGCGAATACTTGGGCAACGGCATGCGTCGGCCCTGCAGCCATTCCTGCAGCGCCGTCTTCGGATCCTTGAGAGCGCGAGCCGGGTCCAGTTCGGCGAGGGATTTGGCGTAGAGGCGATCGACCGTCTCCTTGGCCGCGGCGAAGCCGGCGTCGAGGAAAACCGCCGCGATGATCGCCTCGAGGGCGTCCGCCAGAATCGACGGGCGGCGATGGCCGCCGCTCTTGAGCTCGCCCTCGCCGAGGCGCAGGTATTCGCCGAGCTTCAGGCCGTCGGCGAGGCGATGCAAGGCCTCCTGGCGCACCAGATTGGCCCGGAGGCGCGACATGTCACCTTCGCGCAGGTCGACGAATCGCTCGAACAAGGCGATCGCGGTGACGCAGTTGAGCACGCTGTCGCCGAGGAACTCGAGGCGCTCGTTGTGGGGAGAGCCGAAACTGCGGTGGGTGACCGCCTGCTGAAGCAGCTCCGGCCGGGAAAAGCGATGGCCAATGGCCTGCTGCAGAACGTCCAGCTTCATGGATGAAGAACTCAATGGGCGTCGGCGGACGAGGCGTTGAACTCGATCAGCAGGCTGACGTTCGCGACCAGCGGCACCTTGCGGGCATATTCGACGGACATCACGATGCGGCCGTTTTCCTTGGTGATATCGATGTCGGACGCGGTGACGCTGGAAATGTCATCGACGGTGACGCGCTTCGAGAAGGCGTTGCGCAGTTCCGATACCGTGGCCGTCTGGGGATTGGCGCCGCTCGCGACGGCCACCAGCGCCCGCTTGATGCCATAGAACTCGTTGACCACCGGGACCAGCTTGAGCCCGACGACGACGAGTGCCGCCATCGCCCCGCCGACAAACAGAACGCCGACGAGGCTGAGGCCCGATTGACTTTTGCGCGTCATGATCAATGGAAACTGCCTATCCGTTTCAGGTCGCTGAAATTGAACCAGATGAAAAAGGCCTTGCCGACGATGTTCTGCTCGGGGACGAAGCCCCAGCCGCGGCTGTCGAAACTGCCGTCCCGGTTATCGCCCATCATGAAGTAGTGCCCCGCCGGAACGGTGCAGGATACACCGCGGTTAGTATAGGTGCAGTTTTCCTGAAATGGGTATTTGATGATCTGGGAAACATACGCCGGTGCGTCATTTTCCACGATGATGCGGTGCTCCACGTCGCCGAGCTTTTCGAGATAGCTGGGCGAGTAGAACAGGCGGTCGGTGTGGAGATAATCGGCGATGTGGGTCTGCGGCTGGGCCACGCCGTTGATGGTCAGCTTCTTGTCGATGTACTCGATCTTGTCCCCGGGCAGGCCGACGACGCGCTTGATGTAGTCGAGCGACGGATCGGCCGGGAAGCGGAACACCATCACGTCGCCGCGCTGGGGCGTGTTCACTTCCATGATCTTCTTGTTGATGACCGGCAGGCGAATGCCGTACGTCCATTTGTTGACGAGGATGAAATCGCCCACCAGCAGAGTCGGGATCATCGAACCGGACGGAATCTTGAACGGCTCCACGACGAAGGAGCGCAGGCAGAACACCACCAGGATCACGGGGAAGAAGCTCGCCCCGTACTCGACCCACCAGGGCGTCTTCGCGCCAACGCTGCGACGCTTGCTGGCCACGAAGTGGTCCAGCGTCCACAGGACGCCGCTCACCAGCAGCAACAGGAAAAGAATCAGGGCGAAATTCACGCGGTCACTCCAGTCATCAGCGGCTTATTTGCCTTCATCCACCCGCAGCACGGCGAGGAACGCCTCCTGCGGAATCTCCACGTTGCCGACTTGCTTCATCCGCTTCTTGCCTTCCTTCTGCTTCTCGAGGAGCTTCTTCTTGCGGGTGATGTCGCCGCCGTAGCACTTGGCCAGCACATTCTTGCGCAGCGCCTTGATGGTTTCGCGGGCGACGATGTTCGAACCGATGGCCGCCTGCACGGCCACGTCGAACATCTGGCGCGGAATCAGCTCGCGCAGCTTCGCCACCAGTTCGCGGCCGCGGTACTGGGAATTGGCGCGGTGCACGATGATCGACAGGGCATCCACCTTCTCGCTGGACACCAGCACGTCGAGCTTGACCAGATCGGCGGCACGGTATTCCTTGAACTCGTAGTCGAGGGACGCGTAGCCGCGCGAGACGGATTTGAGCTTGTCAAAGAAATCCATGACAACTTCGTTCATGGGCATGTCGTAGATCAGCTGAACCTGGCGGCCGTGGTAGAGCATGTCGACCTGCGCGCCACGCTTTTGGTTGCACAGGGTGATCACCGAACCGACGTATTCCTGGGGCAGGAAGATGACCGCCTTGATGATCGGCTCGCGCACCTCCTCGACCTTCGACAGATCGGGCAGCTTCGACGGATTCGAGATCTGCTCGACGGTACCGTCCTTCATCAGCACCTCGTAGACCACGGTCGGCGCCGTGGTGATGAGGTTCATGTCGAACTCGCGCTCGAGTCGCTCCTGCACGATTTCCATGTGCAGCAACCCCAGGAAGCCGCAGCGGAAGCCGAAGCCAAGCGCCTGGGAGACCTCCGGCTCGAACTGAAGCGACGCGTCGTTGAGGCGCAGCTTTTCGAGGGATTCGCGCAGCTGGTCGTACTCGTTGGACTCCACCGGGTAGAGGCCCGCGAAAACCTGTGGCTTGATTTCCTTGAAGCCGGCCAGCGGCGCCTCGGCCTTGCGGTTGGCCAGGGTGATGGTGTCACCCACCTTGGCGGATTTCAGTTCCTTGATGCCGGCGATGATGAAGCCCACCTGCCCCGCCGAGAGGGATTCCCGCGGCTGGGACTTGGGGGTGAACACGCCCACCTGCTCGCACAGATGCTGGGCACCGGTGGACATGAACAGGATCTTGTCCTTGGGCCGCAGTTCGCCATCGACGACGCGGACCAGCATCACCACCCCCACGTAGTTGTCGAACCAGGAGTCGATGATCAGCGCCTTGAGCGGCGCGTCCGGATCGCCTTTGGGCGGCGGAACGCGGGCGATCACAGCCTCGAGGATGTCTTCAACCCCCATGCCGGTCTTGGCCGAGCACGGGATCGCGTCGGTGGCGTCAATGCCGATGACGTCCTCGATCTCCTGCTTCGCGCCATCCGGATTGGCCTGGGGCAAATCCATCTTATTGAGGACGGGCACGACCTCCACGCCCTGGTCGAGGGCCGTGTAGCAGTTGGCCACCGTCTGGGCCTCGACGCCCTGAGACGCATCGACCACCAGCAGGCCACCCTCGCAGGCAGCCAGGGAACGAGAGACTTCGTAGGAGAAGTCCACGTGGCCCGGCGTATCGATGAGGTTCAGGTTATAGACTTGGCCGTCCCGCGCCCGATAGCTGAGCGCCGCCGTCTGAGCCTTGATCGTGATGCCACGCTCACGCTCGATATCCATCGAGTCGAGCACCTGGGCTTCCATTTCCCGCGAGGAAAGACCGCCGCACAGCTGGATGATCCGGTCGGCCAGGGTCGATTTGCCGTGGTCGATGTGGGCGATGATCGAAAAGTTTCTGATGTGTTGCATAGGCCATGAAAAAGGGTGCCAAGGGGCACCCTGAAAGAATTTGTTTGCCTGGCAAAGACTTGGATTCTAACCGATACGCCGGAAATG
This sequence comes from Zoogloea sp., assembly GCF_041911615.1. Taxonomy (GTDB): domain Bacteria; phylum Pseudomonadota; class Gammaproteobacteria; order Burkholderiales; family Rhodocyclaceae; genus Zoogloea. The sequence goes on from NZ_JAYROR010000040.1 coordinate 85,251, forward strand.
AGCACGGACCGCAGCTTCGTCGAGGAAGTAGTGACACAGTTCCACATCCCCCGCCAGCACCACCGGCACCTTCTCGCTCCAGACCGCTTCCAGCTCGGGAAAGGCATCCACGTCCAGCACCTCGATGGCAAAACCCAGTTCCTGCTGCAAGGGCGCCAGCGCGTCCAGCAGATCATGGCAGAGGTGGCACCACTCCCGGCTCAGCACCGTCAGCCGGGGCTGTACGAGATCAGCGTTCAAGGGTTCGCAACGGCACGAAAGTCTGGGTGTCGCCACGGAGCACGAGCACCGTCACCGTCTGCCCGAGATCCAGGGCGGCGACGACCCGATTGAATTGATCGACCGAGCGGATGTCGATGCGCACGCCGCGATTCACAATCGCCAGGATCGCATCGCCCGCCTGAATTTCAGACGCCCGGGCCGACGCGCTGCGCAGGGCGTCGACCACCACCCCGCCCCCCGCCATACGCCCGTCCCGACGCTGTTCGGCGTTCGGCTCGACAACCACCAGGCCCAGCTTGTTGGGCGCAGCATCCGGTCGAGGCAACTTCGCCGCCACCTTGCGAATCTTGTTATCCTCGGGCAGTTCCGCCACCACGACCGACAAGTCCCGCAACATGCCCTTGCGCCAGACCTGCACCGGCACGCGTGCACCCGGCCGGGTACCACCGACGATGCGCGGCAGGTCGCCGGAGATGCCCACCAGCTTGCCGTCGAAACGCAGCACGATGTCACCCTGCTCGAGCCCCGCCTTGTCCGCCGGACTCCCCTTCTCGACCGAACTCACCAGCGCCCCCACCGGCTTGCCGAGCCCGAAACTATCCGCCAGTTCGCGCGAAACCTCCTGGATCACCACACCGATACGCCCGCGCTGCACCCGTCCGCTCGCCCGAAGCTGACTCTGAACGTCCATCGCCACGTCGATGGGAATCGCGAACGACAACCCCATGAATCCGCCTGTACGGCTGTAGATCTGGGAGTTGATGCCGACCACCTCGCCCTTCATGTTGAACAGCGGGCCACCGGAATTACCCGGATTGATCGCCACGTCGGTCTGGATGAAAGGCACGAAATTTTCCTGCGGCAACGAGCGCCCCTTCGCGCTGACGATACCTGCCGTCACCGAGTTCTCGAAGCCGAACGGCGAGCCGATGGCCACCACCCAGTCGCCCACCCGCAGCCGGTTCGGATCGCCGAGCACCACACGCGGCAGCCCGCTCGCATCGATCTTGAGCAAGGCCACATCGGTCCGCGGGTCCGCTCCCATCAGACGGGCACGGAACTCGCGCTTGTCGGTCAGCTTGACGACGATCTCGTCGGCGCCGTCGACAACGTGGGCATTGGTCAGCACGTAGCCGTCGGACGAGACGATGAAGCCCGAACCGAGGGACCGGCTGTCAGGATCGACGCGAGGCGCCCCCGGATGTCGCGGAATGAAACGCCGAAAAAGATCGAACATCGGATCGTCTTCGTCGAGACTCGGCACGCCGCCACGCCCCTGGCGAACCGCCTGGGTCGTGCTGATATTCACGACCGCCGCCCCCTGCCGCTCAGCCAGATCGGCGAATTCGGGCAGATCGCGAGCCAGCGCCGACTGGGCCGACACCAACACGATCAACGCGCCGAACAGCGCGAACACCCGAAACACAAACGCCATCGCCTTCATCGCCCGCAGCCCCCGGCGTCCAGATCCGCTTTTTCGAGTCGTAGCGGCGGCACGCCGGCGCCCGACCACGCAATTCGGCGGCGCCCCAGCAACGCGGCGACGGTACCGCCCGCCACCGCGCCCAGCGCAGCAAGCAGATCCGCGCCACCCGGAGCGGCCACGGCACTGCCCAGTGCCGCCCCGGCGAGCACGCCCACCACCGGCCAGGCATAAGTGGCGAGGGCCGCCTTAAGCGGCAGCCCGTCTTCGACCAGCACCCCAACCGGATCCCCTGGAAGCGCACCGATGTCGTTCGCGACGCGCACAACGTGACTGGTCTGCGCCAACGGTCGCGCGATATTCACGCCGCCGCAACCGCCGGGCTCGTTGCACCGCCCGCACCCCTGGGCGACCGACACGTCGACCCACGCGTAACCATCCTCGACCTTCGACACCACACCTTTGACCCGCATCAGCGCTTCCGCACCTCGACGCCATCGGCGATCCGCACGAGCGCGGCCGGCGGCACCTCACCGAGCACGGTAATCAGATGATCGGCCACCGTCCGCCGGAAGATATTGACCGCCCCGTTGGCGCTCATGCCGCTCTGGGCATGCGCCTTGACCGATTGCGGCTCGATGAACACCGAGATCGCCGCCAGGCCGTCGGAAAACACCACATGGTAGGCCTCGCCGCGCTCCTTGCGGGCGGGACGCGCCACCGAAACAACCTGCCTGAAGCCCGGAATCGTGTTGCGGAACACCCATCCGGTATCCTCCACCTTCACGTCGTTACCGCGCGCCTGCACCACCTTCCAGTCGGCGCCGCGGACGAAACGCGGCTTCACTTTTTCCTTGTCGAAGACGGTGCCGATCTGCACGTCATTGAATGCGAACTGCTCGATGCTCTCGCCTTTTTCGCCGATCAGGCGGGCGCGAAGCAACAATCCGGAAGCCACGTCGGCCCAGAGCTGATGGCCGAAACGCATGTCGTCCTTCGGCTCGAGGATGATCTGCTGACTTTCCAGACCGGCGATCCGGACGACCTCGCCTTTGCGGATACGGTAGTTCTCGGCCAGGGCGCTGGGCGAGGCCGGCAGCCGCGCCGGGAAACTGCGGCGCGCCGACGACTGATCGACGATCACGAGTTTCTGGTCGGGCAGGAAGCACTGCACCTCGTCGTTGCTGCGCACCACCTCGCGCGGACTGCCGTCCAACGCTTCGAGCTTCTCGAATTCGGCACCGCCATCCACCAGATGGGCGATGCGCGACATCTCAACGTTCTTGCCATTCTGGTAGCTGAAGGTGCCGATGTAGTTAAGCTTGTGCGCCGCGTTGGAAATCCGGCCCAGCCAGCTGATCGGATCACTCGGGCCATCGGCCCAGGCCGCGCCCTGCGTTGCAAGCACGGCCGCACAGATGCAGAGGAAACGCTTCATCGCTCACCGGCCGCACGCGTGTCCGAAACGGTCCGGACGTACATCGCCACACCGGGCATCGCCGCGGACGGCGCCATCGCCTGGTGGGCAAACACGTATTCGCGGTCAGACGGTTCGCCAGCCGCGCTGGAAACTCTTTGAACCGATTCCGCCGGAGGTGCCGCCGCGACAGCGACCGCCGGCGCCTTGACCGCTGCCACTTTCGGCATCCCGTCGCCAGCGCCGCCGTTGAGCGTCATCGCCACCCAGCCTACTGCAGCCACCCCCATCACCGATGCGGCGATCGGCATGAAATGACGGACCCAGCCCGCGCCCACCGCCTGACGGGAAGGCGCCAGCACGGTCGGCTCCTCGTCGAGGCAGCGCATCACGTTGCGCGTGAAATCCGCCGACAGCGCATCTTCGTCCCGTAGCACGTCTCCGATGAGGCAATAACTCTCCCAATCCCGACGCAACGCACCGTCCCGCTTGAGGGACTCGAACATTCGCGCCGACGCGTCTTCGTCGAGCGCACCGTCGAGCAGAGCCGAAACCTTTTCTTTCATTGTCTTACCACCTCTTGTTCGGAGCCGTATCGAGCAACGGCTTGAGCTTCTCGGAAATCGCCTCACGGGCACGAAAAATCCGTGAGCGCACCGTGCCAATGGGGCACTCCATGATCGATGCGATCTCGTCGTAGCTCAAACCTTCGATTTCTCGCAAAACGATCGCCGTCCTCAACTCCTCGGGCAAGGCTTCCATGGCCACATTGACGGTATCACCGATCTGCTTGGTCATCAGCAACCGCTCGGGCGTGTTGATGTCGCGCAGTTGATCGCCGTCCTCGAAGGTCTCGGCCTCCTCGGAGTCGAAATCCGTCGTGGTCGGTGCTCGCCGACCCTGCGAAACCAGAAAGTTCTTGGCGGTGTTGATCCCAATACGGTAAAGCCACGTGTAAAAAGCACTGTCCCCCCGGAACGACGGCAAGGCGCGATAAGCCTTGATGAACGTTTCCTGGGCAACATCCTCCACTTCGGCAGGATCGCGGATCAATCTAGACAACAGGCGGGCGAGCTTGCGCTGATACTTCGCAACCAGCAGGCCGAAAGCCTGCTTGTCGCCGCGCTGGACACGCTCGACCAACTGCTGGTCAATTTCTCGATCGCTCATGGTCGGAACAGGTTTACCTCGTGAATCGTGACCGGGTCGGCCACCGACCGCGCAGTATACCGTGTGCGCCCATGATTCCTGCGAAAGCACTGAGGTTGACCGCTGCGCTTCATCCATAGTTCAGTCGGCGGCAGGGTTTTGTTGGTCGCAGACGCCGTCTGCACGATCGACTCAGCGTGCTATAGTCGGCCCTCCCAAACATCGCTCCCCGCGGAATTTCGAAGTGACCGCCTTTGATGTGCTCATTCTGGGAAGCGGCCTCGCCGGCCAATCCCTCGCACTGCGCCTTGCCGACACTCACAAGGTAGCCCTCGTCACCAAACGAACGCTGGAAGACAGCGCCAGCGCCTGGGCGCAGGGCGGCATCGCCGCCGTCCTCGACCCCACCGACAGCACCGAAGCCCACATCGCCGACACTCACACGGCCGGCGCCGGCCTGTGCGCCGACGACGCCACCCGCTTCGTCGTCGAAAACGGCCCAAGGGCGATCCGCTGGCTGATCGACCACGGCGTGCCTTTCACCGGTGACGCCAATTCGCCGATCGGCTACCACCTCACCCGCGAGGGCGGGCACGGACACCGGCGAGTGATCCACGTCGCCGACGCGACCGGCGCCGCCGTACAGGCCACGCTCACCGAACAGGTGCGGGCCCACCCCAACATTCAGATTTTCGAGCAGCACATCGCCGTCGACCTCATCGTCGGCCGCAAGATCGGGCGCCCCGAAGCCGGCTGCCTGGGCGCGTACGTGCTCGACATCCCCAATGACGAAGTGCGCACCTTCGCGGCTCGTCACACGGTGCTCGCCACCGGCGGAGCCGGCAAGGTTTACCTCTACACCACCAACCCCGACACCGCCACCGGCGATGGCGTGGCGATGGCCTGGCGGGCGGGTTGCCGGGTGGCGAACATGGAATTCATCCAGTTTCACCCCACCTGCCTATACCACCCGCAGGCCAAATCCTTCCTGATTTCCGAAGCCGTACGCGGCGAAGGGGGCCTGCTGCGCCGCCCCGATGGCAGCCGCTTCATGCCCGAACACGATCGCCGCGAGGAGCTCGCCCCCCGCGATGTCGTCGCGCGCGCCATCGACTTCGAGATGAAGAAGCACGGCCTCGACTGTGTTTTCCTCGACATCAGCCACAAGCCGGCCGATTTCCTGCGCGAACACTTCCCCAACATCCTGGCCCGCTGCGCCGAACTGGGCATCGACATCACTCACCAGCCGATACCGGTGGTGCCGGCCGCGCATTATTTGTGCGGCGGCGTGGTTGTCGACCTGCGCGCCCGCACCGACGTCCCGGGCCTCTACGCCATCGGCGAGACCTCATGCACCGGTCTGCACGGTGCCAATCGGCTCGCCAGCAATTCATTGCTCGAGTGCCTCGTCTACAGCGAGGCCGCCGCCGCCGACATCGTCGCCAATCCGCGCCCCCACGCCGACGCCCTGCCCCAGTGGGACGAGAGCCGCGTGACCGACGCCGACGAGGCGATCGTAATCTCCCACAACTGGGAGGAGCTGCGTCGCTTCATGTGGGATTACGTCGGGATTGTGCGCACCAACAAGCGCCTCCAGCGCGCCCAGCACCGGATTCGCCTGCTCGCCCGCGAGATCGACGAGTTCTACAGCAACTTCCGGGTCAGCAACGATCTGATCGAATTGCGCAACCTGGTGGTCACCGCCGACCTCATCGTCCGCAGCGCCCTTCAGCGCAAGGAAAGCCGTGGGCTGCACTTCAGCCGCGATTATCCGGCAACGCTTCCCAAGGCGCGGGATACCGTCTTGCGCCCCAGCCGTCCCAAGGCAGGCTAAACCGACTCGGGCGGCCCCGCGTCAGCGTCTTCCGCCCGGGCGCGCAATCTCAACCAGATCTGTAGCGCCCGCCACGCCCCGGGCGACAACTGGTCGCGAAGAATCATCATCGCACCCGCGGCTCGCCGATCGCCCGCCTTCCAGGCCAGCCAGACGACGCCTGGCGCGATCACGGTGGCCGGCGCCGGCCTCACGATCTCTTCGGCGCCCGCCGGTGAAAACACCATCCGGCCATCGTCCTCCAGCCCAAGAAGCGCCACATCGGAGCGACGCCAAGCCCGCCATCCGAACCGCGCGGACAAGCCGATCGCCGCCAGCAACACCGTGGCAACCACTGGATCCCCCAGGAATACCAACGAAAAAGCCGCCCCGACATGCACGACCATCACGAGGATGGCGCGCAGCCGCGACGGCTTGATTTCGATCACGCTCACGACCAGCGGTCTCCCGCGGCCGCCACGTCAGACCTTCCGGAACACCAGCGTACCGTTGGTACCGCCAAAACCGAAATTGTTTTTCACCGCAACATCGATCTTCATCTGACGGGCGACGTTCGCGCAGTAGTCCAGATCGCACTCCGGATCCTGCTCGAAGATATTGATCGTCGGAGGCGAAACCTGGTGATACACCGCCAGGGTCGTCAGGACCGACTCGAGGCCACCGGCACCACCGAGCAGGTGCCCCGTCATCGACTTGGTGGAGTTGACCACCAGCTTGCGCGCGACGTCGGCACCGAAGGCCTGCTTGATGGCCTCGGTTTCGTTCTTGTCGCCCAGCGGTGTGGACGTGCCATGGGCGTTCAGGTACTGCACCTCGTCCGCATTGACACCCGCGTTCTGCAGGGCATTGACCATGCTTCGACGCGGGCCATCGGTATCCGGGGCAGTCATGTGGAACGCGTCGCCACTCATGCCGAAGCCGGCAATCTCGGCGTAGATGCGCGCACCACGCTTGACGGCGTGTTCGTACTCTTCGATCACCAGCACACCGGCGCCTTCACCGAGGACGAAGCCGTCGCGATCCTTGTCCCACGGACGGCTCGCCGTCGCAGGATCGTCGTTTCGGGTCGACAGCGCCTTGGCGGAAGCGAAGCCCCCGACGGCCAACGGCGTCACGGTGGATTCGGCACCGCCGCAGACCATCACGTCGGCATCGCCGTATTCGATCATCCGAGCGCTCATGCCGATCGCGTGCAAGCCGGTCGTGCAGGCCGTGACGACCGCCAGGTTCGGCCCCTTCAGGCCAAACATGATCGACAGGTTACCGGAGATCATATTGATGATCGTGCCGGGAATGAAGAAGGGAGAAATCTTGCGGGGACCGCCGGCGAGGAAATCGTCATGGGTTTCCTCGATCATCGGCAAGCCGCCGATACCGGAACCGATGTTCACACCGATCCGGTGGGCGTTGGACTCCGTCACCTCGATTCCGGAATCGCGGAAGGCCTGAATGCCGGCCGCGAGACCGTAATGGATGAAGACGTCCATCCGGCGCGCTTCTTTCGGGGAAAGGTAGGCGCCGACATCGAAGCCCTTGACCTCTCCGGCGATCTTCGCCGAAAAGGCAGAGGTGTCGAAACGGGTAATCTGAGCGATGCCGGAACGGCCACTGGTGATGGCGTCCCAGGCTTCAGGCACGGTATTACCGACCGGCGAAATGACGCCAAGGCCGGTGACGACAACTCTGCGTCGGGTCAAGGCTTGCTCCTGCGAGTCTTACTTCTTGAGGTGAGCGGAGACGTAGTCGATCGCCTGCTGCACGCTGGTGATCTTCTCGGCTTCTTCGTCGGGGATTTCGCACTCGAACTCTTCTTCGAGGGCCATCACCAGCTCGACGGTGTCGAGGGAGTCGGCGCCCAGATCGTCGACGAAGGACGATTCGTTCTTGATTTCGGATTCATTGACACCGAGTTGTTCGGCGACGATCTTCTTAACACGCTGTTCGATATTTTCCATGTAGCAACTCCTTCGCTGATTGAGCGGGGTGAATTCAAAACCCCCGCATTCTACCAAAAACGCGCACCCTCGCCAGTCCGGCGAGGATTACGCCATGTACATACCACCATTCACGTGGAGGGTAGCGCCCGTCACGTACGAGGCGGCCGGCGAGGCAAGGAAGCCGACCACCGAAGCGATCTCCTCCGGCTTGCCGAGACGGCCAAGGGCAATCTTGCCCTGCAGCGCCTCGCGCTGGGCTTCCGGCAATTCTTTGGTCATGTCGGTGTCGATGAAACCCGGCGCGACGCAATTGACGGTGATGTTGCGGCTACCCAGCTCCTGCGCCAGCGCACGGCTCATGCCCGCCACGCCGGCCTTGGCGGCGGCGTAGTTGGCCTGCCCCGGGTTGCCGGAGCTGCCGACCACCGAAGTGATGTTGATGATGCGACCACCGCGCGCCTTCATCATCCCGCGCATGACCAGACGCGACATGCGAAAGACCGACTTGAGGTTGGTGTCGAGCACCGCATCCCACTCGGAATCCTTCATGCGCATCGACAGGTTGTCGCGGGTGATGCCGGCGTTATTGACCAGCACCAGCACCGGGCCGAGGGTCTTCTCGATGTCGGCGATGGCGGCTTCACAGGCCGCCGCGTCGGTCACGTCCAGCGCCAGACCGCGGCCGGCGACGCCGGCGGCTTCGAGACCTGCCTGAATGTCAGCGGCCCCGGCCTCGGAAGTCGCAGTGCCGACCACGGTGGCCCCCATGCGCCCGAGTTCGAGGGCGATGGCCCGGCCGATACCCCGCGATGCGCCGGTCACCAGCGCCACGTGTCCCTTCAAAACCTCGGTCATGCTGCCCCCGTCGTCTGGAGAATGTCGGCGAGGCTGGCCGCGTCGGCGATCGCGCCGCCCTGCAGGCTGCCTTCGATGCGCTTCGTCATGCCAGCCAGCACCTTGCCAGGGCCGCACTCGAAAACGTGGGTCGCACCACGCCGGGCGATGTCCTGCACCGTTTCGATCCAGCGGACCGGCGAATAGGCCTGGCGAACCAGCGCGTCCTTGATGCGCGCCGGATCGGTTTCGACCGCGACATCCACGTTGTTCAGCACGGAGATGGACGGCACCTTGATTTCGATCTCGACCAGCCGCTGGGCAAGCCGCTCGGCGGCCGGCTTCATCAGCGCGCAATGGAAAGGTGCGCTCACCGGCAGCAGCACGGCACGCTTGGCGCCCTTGGCCTTGGCAACCACGATGGCACGCTCGACGGCGGCACGGGCGCCAGCGATGACGATCTGACCCGGTGAATTGAGATTTGCAGCGGACACCACCTCACCCTGCGCGGCTTCGGCACAGGCTTCGGCAGCGGCAGGCTCGTCGAGGCCGAGCAGCGCGGCCATGGCCCCTTCGCCGGCCGGCACGGCCTCCTGCATGGCCTGGGCGCGCAAGCGGACGAGCTTGACGGCCTCCTGGAAATCCAGCGCACCGGCAGCCACCAGCGCCGAGTATTCACCCAGGCTGTGACCGGCAACCAGGCTCGGCAGCACGCCGCCCCGGGCCACCCACTCGCGAAACACGGCCACACCGGCGGTGAGCATCAACGGCTGGGTATTGACCGTCTGGGCGAGCAGTTCGGCCGGACCATCCGCCACCATCTGCCACAGATCCTCACCCAGCGCCGCGGAGGCCTCGGCAAAGGTCTCGCGAATCACGGCCGACTCGCCGTAGCCGGCCATCATGCCGACCGACTGCGAGCCCTGCCCCGGAAAAACGAAAGCGAAATTCATCGTCCCCTATCCTTCAATGACAATGCTTCTTGTTAGAACTGGATGAGCGCGGCACCCCACGCAAAGCCGCCGCCGATCCCTTCGAGGATCACCTTTTGGCCAGGCCGGATGCGTCCGTCGCGGACGGCCGCGTCGAGGGCCAGCGGAATCGAAGCCGCCGAGGTATTGCCGTGTTCGCCAACGGTGGCAATGACCCGATCCATCGACAGGCCCAACCGCTTGCCGGTAGCCTGGATGATGCGGATGTTGGCCTGGTGGGGAATCAGCCAGTCCACGTCGTCGAGGGCGACGCCCGCGCGCTCGGCCACTTCGCGGGCCACGTCGGCAAGCACCCGCACGGCAAACTTGAACACCGCCTGGCCGTCCATGCGCAGGAACGGATCGCCCGTCACCTGGCCGCGATTGACCTGACCCGGCACACGCAGAATGCCGTTGTGGCTGCCGTCGGCATGAAGCGCGGTAGCCAGGATGCCCGGGGTGTCCGAAGCGGCCAGCACCACCGCGCCGGCACCGTCGCCGAACAGCACGCAGGTGCTGCGATCCTGCCAGTCGAGAATGCGCGAAAAGACCTCCGCACCCACCACCAGCACGCGCTTGTGGTCGCCGGAGCGGATGAACTTGTCTGCGGTTGCCAGCGCGTACGCGAAACCGGCGCAGACCGCCTGCACGTCGAAGGCCGGCGAACCATTGCTGATGCCCAGGCGGGCCTGCAGCAGCGTGGCAGTGCTGGGAAAGATGTAATCCGGCGTCGAGGTGGCGACGATCAACAGGTCGATGTCCTGCGGCCCGCACCCGGCTGCAGCCAGGGCGCGCACGCTCGCTTCGTAGGCCAGATCACTGGCGGTCACATCCGGCGGAGCCAGATAGCGGCTGTGAATTCCGGTGCGCTCGACGATCCACTCGTCGGAGGTATCGATGCCACGGGCAACCAGATCATCGTTAGTGACCGGCGAGCCAGGAAGATAGCTGCCAGTTCCGATCACTCGGGTATGGATCATGCTGCGGGCCTTTCGCGTTCCATTCGTTCGCTGATGCGTTCAATGAGCCGGTTGCGTGCGGCTTCGGCGGCTCGCCAGATGGCCTGCTCGAAAGCGAAGGCGTCGGCCGAACCGTGGCTCTTCACCACGACGCCGCGCAGGCCCAGCAAGGCGGCGCCATTGTAGCGACGGGAGTCCACCTTGTGCTTGAAACCTTTGAGGGCCGACATCGCGAAAACCGCGGCCAGCTTGGTGATCCAGTTGCGCGAGAACTGCTCGCGCAGGAAGGTCGCCATCATCTGGGCGAGACCTTCCGAGGTCTTGAGGGCAACGTTGCCGACGAAGCCATCGCAGACGACCACATCGACGGTCCCTTTGTAGATGTCGTTGCCTTCGACGTTGCCGTAAAAATTGAGGCCACTGCTTCGCAGCAGCTCACCGGCCTGTTTGACGATCTCGTTACCCTTGATGTCCTCCTCGCCGATATTGAGGAGGCCGACACTGGGACGTTCGTTGTGCTCGACGGCGGCGACGAGCATCGCCCCCATGATGCCGAACTGGAGGAGGTGTTCGGGCGAACAATCGACGTTGGCGCCAAGGTCGAGCATGTGGGTCTGGCCGCGCAGCGTAGGCAGCGTGCTGCAGATCGCCGGCCGGTCGATGCCGGGCAGCGTCTTCAGGACGAAGCGCGAGATGGCCATCAGCGCGCCGGTATTGCCCGCCGACACGGCCGCCTGAGCCTCGCCGGCCTTGACCAGATCGACCGCCACGCGCATCGAAGAATCCTTCTTGCTACGCATGGCCTGGGCCGGCGGCTCGTCCATGCCGACAACTTCGGACGCCGGCTGCACGCGGAGGCGTTCGCCGAACTCGGCAAGCGCGCCCCCCAGATGCGGCTCCAGCGCCTCGGGTCGGCCAACGAGAAGAATCCGGGTATCACGATCGGCGCGCAGGAAATGCAGGGCGGCCGGGATCGTTACCGAAGGGCCGTGATCGCCCCCCATGCAGTCAATGGCCAGGGTGACAGTCATTCGGCGCTAACAGGAGAAAATGGGAGGACAAGTCGTAAAAACGGCGCGATCGCCCGAGGGCGTCGCGCCGCTTTGCAACCGGGAGAATTACTCGCCCTTGGCCTTGGCGACCTTCTTGCCACGGTAAACGCCGGACGGCGAAACGTGGTGACGCAGGTGCACTTCGCCGGTGGTCGGCTCAACGGCCAGCGGGGGCGCGACCAGGAAATCGTGGGAACGGTGCATACCGCGCTTGGACGGGGACTTCTTGTTCTGTTGGACAGCCATGAAACACTCCTTGAGGAATACTTTTAAACCTTGCCGCGCAACTGGCGCAGAACGGCGAAGGGCGAAATCTCTTCATCAACACCGGCCTTGACCGGCGGATCGCAATTTTCGTGGCGCGGCACGAGGGGCAAGGCCAGCAGCACCTCATCCTCCACCAGGGCCAGCAGGTCGGTGAGCGGCTCAACCTCAAGGGCATCTTCCGCATCGTTCTCGAGTTCATCCTCCGGCGGCGCTTCGCCGGGCCGGAGAAGCAGGAGACGATTCTCCACCTCACAGGGCCACACCAAGGCTTCGAGACAGCGCTGACATTGCAGGACCAGCTCACCGTGGATCTGGAGATCCACGTGCAGCTTGCCTTCGCCGTCTTGCTCGCCCTGAAACCCGAAAGCCACTGTTCCGGAGGGTTCCAGCACGGACCCGGCGACACGGCCGAGTGCCGACACGGGCACCTTGCCCTCAAGGCGGCGCCCATCTCTGGCCAACGCCCGAAGGTCGATCACGAAGCTTTCTTGCGACATAAGAGCGGCATGATATTATTTTCGGCTCCCTGTGTCAAAACCCTGCAAACGCGCAAACCGACCTCCTCGCCGGAGGCAACCGCGCCCGACCCCATGAAACTCGTCCTCGCCTCCACCTCGGCTTACCGCCGCGAACTCCTGCAACGCTTCGACCTGCCCTTCGACGTCGCCCGCCCGGACATCGACGAAAGCCCGCTCGCCGGCGAAAGCCCCCGCGCCACCGCCGAACGCCTGGCCGTCGAGAAGGCACGCGCCGTGGCCGGGCGATTCGACGACGCGCTGATCATCGGCAGCGATCAGGTCGCGGCAATGGGCGAGGCGCGCTTCGGCAAGCCCGGCACCGTCGAGCGTGCCGTTGCCCAGCTCACGCAGATGAGCGGCAACACCGTGGTGTTCCATACCGCGCTAGCCCTGCTCAACACCCGCAGCGGCCGCGTTCAGGTCGAGGTCGTTCCCACCGAAGTGCGCTTTCGCACGCTGTCCGAGGCCGAGATCGTGCGCTACGTCGACAAGGAACGCCCCCTCGACTGCGCCGGCAGCGCCAAATCCGAAGGGCTCGGCATCACGCTGCTCGATGCGCTCTCGGGCGACGACCCGAACGCCCTCGTGGGCCTGCCGCTGATCGCACTGGCCCGCATGCTGCGCAACGAAGGCATCGCCCTGCCCTGATGACCGCCGGCACGCTCTACCTGATCCCGGTCGCCCTCGGGCCCGCCGACACCGCGCTCACCACGCCGACAGACGTCGCCAACCGGGCGCGCAGCCTCGGTTACTTCGTGGTCGAGAACGCCAAGACCGCCCGCGCCGACCTCAAGCGCTTCGAACACCCGCAGCCCCTGCGCGAGCTCGACATCCGAGAACTGCCCGCAAACCCCGGCCCGGCCGATCTCGACGCGTTGCTCGCGCCGCTACTGGCCGGTACCGACGCGGGACTGATGTCCGAGGCCGGCTGCCCGGCCGTCGCCGACCCGGGCGCCCTGCTGGTGCGCCGCGCCCACGAACAGGGCATTCGCGTGGTTCCGCTGGTCGGCCCCTCGTCGCTGCTGCTGGGCCTGATGGCCTCCGGCCTCAACGGCCAGAGCTTCGCCTTCCACGGCTACCTGCCGGTGGATGAAGAAGCCCGGAAGAAGCGCATCCGCGAACTCGAGGCGGAATCCGCACGCATGTCGCGCACCCAACTGTTCATCGAGACGCCCTATCGCAACGACCGCATGTTCGAGGCACTGCGCGGCACCTGCAACCCCGAAACCCGGCTCTGCGTGGCGCGCGATCTGACCACCGACGACGAATGGATCGCCACCCGGCGCATCGCCGACTGGAAGAACGCCCCCGCACCGGATCTGGCCCGGCGACCGACTGTCTTCCTGCTCCTGGCGGGCAAATAGCCGGACGGCGCACGCCACTCAGCCCGCCTCGTCCTCCGCGAGGAACACCCCGCCGTCCCGCTCGACCACTACCAGCGCCTCCAGCCGCCCGCCGCGGCACGGGCCGGCAACGCACCGACCGCTCTCGGGCCGGTACAACGCGCCGTGGGTGGCACAGATCAGATAGGCGCGATCCGCATCGAAGAAGCGCCCGGGCTGCCAATCCAGCTCAACCGCCACGTGGGCGCAACGATTGAGATAGGCGAACACCTGCCCGCCAAAGCGCACCACGAACGCCGGCACGTCGCGCCCGCCACGGCGCACCGTGAAGCGCACGCCATCCCCGCCGTCGCTCAGCGCGGCCGACGCGCAGATCACGCGTTTGCCTCCAGCCAGGCACGCAATTCGGCCGGTGTATGCACACAGGCCAGCGGCGATTCGGCCACCAGCTGCTCGACCGGATGCGCGCCGAAGCTGACCGCGAGCCCGGCCACACCGGCATTCTTGGCCATCAGCAGATCGTGGGTCGTATCGCCGATCATCAGACAGGATTCGGCCATCACCCCCAGCTCATCCATCAGTTCGTTGAGCATCGCCGGATGAGGCTTGGAGAAGCACTCGTCGGCGCAGCGGGTTGCATGGAAATAAGGCCCCAGCCCCGAGAACGCCAGCGCCCGATCGAGCCCGTTGCGGCTCTTGCCGGTCGCCACCGCAAGCAGATGGCCGCGGGCGTGCAGATCGGCAATGAGCGCCTCGGTGCCGTCGAACAGGCTCAACGCCCGGTCGCCAGCCAGGAAATGATGGCGATAGCGCTCGACCATCCGCGGGTAATCGCGCTCGGCCAGCTCCGGGACGGCGTAATGCAGGGCATCGACCAAGCCGAGGCCGATCACGTGGCGCGCCCGCGCGTCGGATGGCGGCGCCAGCCCCAGGTCGGCACTGGCCGCCTGGATCGCGCGCACGATGGCTGCCGCCGAATCGAGCAGCGTGCCATCCCAATCGAAGACGATCAGATCGAAGCGCTTCTGCCTTTCGCCCGCTCGGGGCGCGAGATCAGCCATATTCCCTCTCCCGGGTTTGCTCGACGGCCGCCACGAAACCCGCCAGCTCGAGCGGCAACGGCGCCGTCAGTTCGATCGGCTGATCGGTCAGCGGATGACGGAAGGCCAGCCGGGCGGCGTGCAGGAACATCCGCTTGAGCCCCTCCTTCTCGAGCACCTTGTTGAGCGCGAAATCTCCGTACTTGTCGTCGCCGCAGAGCGGAAAACCCGCATCGGTGAGGTGCACGCGGATCTGATGCGTTCGCCCCGTCTTCAGCTCCACCTCAAGCAGGCTGAAGCCCTGCCAGCGCCGCTGCAGGCGCACGATGCTGTGCGCCGGCTTGCCGTCGCGATGCACGCTGACGCGCCGCTCGCCGTTGTCGAGCAGGTACTTCTGCAGCGGCTGCCTGATGTGCTGCATCGGATTCAGCCAGCGACCGGACACCAGCGTCAGATAGCGCTTCTGCACTTTGCCGTCGCGCATCATGTCGTGCAGGACCGTGAGCGCGCTGCGCTTCTTGGCGACGATCAGGAGGCCCGACGTCTCCCGGTCGAGGCGATGCACCAGCTCGAGGAACTTCGCCTCCGGCCGCTGGCGCCGCAACTGCTCGATCACCCCGAAACTCACCCCGCTGCCGCCATGCACCGCCAGGCCGGCCGGCTTGTCGAGCACCAGCAGCGCGTCGTCCTCGAAGACGATGTCGAAGGGCTTGCCCACCGGCACCGGCGCCGCTGCCGGATCCTTCTCGGCCAGGCGGATCGGCGGAATGCGCACTTCGTCGCCGCCCTGCAACCGGTAGGTCTGGTCGACCCGACGACTATTCACGCGCACCTCGCCGCTGCGCAGGATGCGGTAGATGTGGCTCTTCGGCACGCCTTTGCAGATGCGCACCAGAAAGTTGTCGATGCGCTGCCCCGCACTGCCTTCATCGACGCGTTCGTGACGTACTGCGGGAGCTTTACTCAAGGCCATCTTTTTGAAATATACTGTTGAGCGGTTTTTTCGGTCCTGATGCGTCGCGCCCGCCACAAGGGTGTCATCCAAGGATTCAACACCGGCCCGTGCCGCGCCAGAGCGACTCAATATCGAGGACTCCACGCCGAGTTATCCGGCACCCTCAGCGCTCCCGAAAACCACAGGAAGGTCCATCGCCGGACAAAAAGAGGGCGATGGTACTGTATTCGACACTAAACTTGTACCAATTGCGCACAGGCGCACACGCAGATTGACGGCCCTGAACCGGGGCCGCGAAGCAATCCCGGCGAGCTGGCCCGAGGTCGCAGCGCGGAACACAGCCGTACGCGAGCGTACGCCTCTTCTTCCGTGTCGTGCGAGACCAGGTGAAGCCCCGTGACCCTTCGCAGCCTCCCGGATGCAGGCATCGAGTCGCGATGGACAGAACCGGGCCCCGACGAGGGATGGCAGCCAGCTGAGAGCGGCGTGCATCCTAGCGTCGCCGGCCCGGAGGGTTCGCCGGACTCGTTGCCGCATCCCCAGCGTAGAACGCGGCTCAGGGTGCGATAGATGAACCCTCCACCCACTTTAGTTTGATTTCCCTTGAAGAAGGACCGGCTAGATCATCACGCCAAACTAAATCACCGCAGTTGAATGCGGTGGAGCGGTTCGTCCTGCCCGTGTGCCGCGCGGGAGAAAAAGACGAATGAAGCGCATGCTCTTCAATGCAACGCAGGCCGAGGAACTCCGCGTTGCCATTGTCGACGGTCAGAAACTGATCGACCTCGACATTGAGTCGGCCGCCAAGGAACAACGCAAGAGCAACATCTACAAGGCCGTCATCACGCGCATCGAGCCCAGTCTCGAAGCCGCGTTTGTCGATTACGGCGCCGAGCGCCACGGCTTCCTGCCGTTCAAGGAAATCTCCCGTTCGTACTTCCAGCCCGGCGTCGAAGCCAGCCGCGCCTCGATCAAGGAAGCGCTGAAGGAAGGCCAGGAGCTGATCGTCCAGGTTGAGAAGGACGAGCGTGGCAACAAGGGCGCAGCCCTCACCACCTTCGTCTCCCTGGCCGGCCGCTACCTCGTTCTGATGCCCAACAACCCCCGTGGCGGCGGTGTCTCGCGCCGCGTCGAGGGCGACGAGCGCGCCGAACTGCGCGACGTCATGGACCAGCTCGAAGTGCCCGGCGGCATGAGCCTGATCGCCCGCACCGCCGCCATCGGCCGCACCGCCGAAGAGCTGCAGTGGGACTTGAACTACCTCCTGCAACTGTGGCGTGCCATCGACGGCGCCGCCCAGGCCCAGGAAGGCGCGTTCCTGATCTACCAGGAAGGCAGCCTCGTGATCCGCGCGATCCGCGACTACTTCCAGCCCGACATCGGCGAGATCCTGATCGACACCGACGACGTCTATGAGCAGGCGCGCCAGTTCATGGCCCACGTCATGCCGCAGAACGTGAACCGCGTGAAGCGCTACCACGACGACGTGCCGCTGTTCTCGCGCTTCCAGATCGAACACCAGATCGAATCGGCTTACTCGCGCACCGTCAATCTGCCCTCCGGCGGCGCCATCGTCATCGATCACACCGAAGCCCTGGTGTCCGTCGACGTAAACTCCGGCCGCGCCACCCGTGGCGCCGACATCGAGGAAACCGCGTTCAAGACCAACTGCGAAGCCGCCGACGAAGTGGCCCGCCAGCTGCGCCTGCGCGACCTCGGCGGCCTGATCGTCATCGACTTCATCGACATGGAGTCCCAGAAGAACCAGCGCGAAGTCGAGAACCGTCTGCGCGACGCCCTGCGCTACGACCGCGCCCGCGTCCAGACCGGCAAGATCAGCCGCTTCGGCCTGCTCGAGCTGTCCCGCCAGCGTCTGCGCCCGGCCCTCGCCGAGACCAGCTACATCCCGTGCCCGCGCTGCAATGGCACCGGCCACATCCGCAGCACCGAGTCGTCCGCGCTGCACATCCTGCGCATCCTCGAAGAAGAGGCGATGAAGGACAACACCGGCGCCCTGCACTGCCAGGTTCCGGTCGATGTCGCCACTTTCCTGCTCAACGAGAAGCGCGACGACATCGCCAAGATCGAAGTCCGTCACAAGGTCGGCCTGGTGCTGATCCCCAACCGCCATCTCGAAACCCCGCAGCACGAGATCGTCCGACTGCGCCACGACCAGCTCAACCAGGACGACAGCGCCGTCCCGAGTTATCGCATGGCCACCAAGCCGGCCGACGAGACCTATACCCCGCCGTCCGCCAACACCGACCGTCCGGCTCGCCAGGAAGCCGCGGTCAAGGGCATCACCCCGGACCAGCCGGCGCCCGTCGTCGAGCCCAAGGCCGCGCCTGCCCCGGCCCGGGTGCCGGAAAGCCAGCCCGGCCTGCTCGCCCGCATCTTCGCCTTCTTCCGCGGCGAGAAGCAGCCCGAGCCGGCGCCGGTTGTCGCCCAGCCCGAACCGCAACGCCGTGAAGCCCGCCCGCGCAACGAACGCGGCGGTCGCCGTGACGGTCGCGAAGGCGGTCGTGGCCGCCGTGACGGCCAGCGCGAGGAGCGCGGCGAACGAGGCGAACGCAACGAGAACCGCGAGAACCGCGAGGCCCGCAACAACGCGCCCGCCGAAGCCCAGGCCGAACAGCGCGAGAAGCCCCAGCGTCAACGCGGCGAACGCCAGGAGCGCGGTGAGCGTGCCGAACGCACCGAGCGCACCGAGCGCCCGGAACGCGAAGGCCGGGGTGAGCGTGGCGAACGCGGTCGCAACCGCAACGCCCAGGCATCGAAGCCGGCCGAGGCCGAAGGCGTCGCCACCAGCGCCGAGCAACTGACCACGGTTGCCGCGGTCGCCGCCGTCGCCAGCCCCGAAGGTGCGGCCCCTGCCGCCGCAGCCGAAGGTGAAGCCAGCGCCGAGCGCAGCCGCCGCGGTCGCCGCGGTCGTCGCGGCGGTCGTCGCAACGAGGAAGGCACCGGCACCGACGTCGCCGCCCAGGGTGAACTGGAAATCGGCGACCAGACCGTCGCGACCGCGCCCGTCGCAGCCACCGAAGCGAGCCCGGTGATCGAACCCGCACCGGTCGCCGAAGCCGCGCCGACCGCCCCCATGGCGGACGCCAGCGTCGAAGCCGTACCGGCCCCCGTCGTCGAGCCGACTGCGGCCGCGGCCGAAGTGGTCGTCGAGACCGCAGCCGTCAGCGAAGCGCCCGTCATCGCTCCGGAGCCGGTCTTCACTGCTGCCCCCGTCGAGGAGGACAGCGCGAAGCCCGACCTGATCGAGCAGGCGGTCGCCGCAGCCCGTGAAGCCGAAGTCGCGCCGGCTCCTGCCGTTGCGGCGGCGGTTGAAGCGCAGGTCTCCGAGGAAGCGGTCGCACCGGTCGCCCCTGCCCCCGTGGAAGTGCTTGCCGAGCCCGTCGTTGAAGCCGCGCCCGCAGTCGAAGCGCCTGCCGCCGAGCCGGTTGCCGAGGTCGTAGTCGAACCCGCTCCCGTCGCCGACCTCAACACCTCCCTGGAAGGGAGCGGCCTGGTGATGATCGAGACCCGCGCCGGCGCGACTCAGGCCTTCCAGCCCGAGCCGACGCCCGAACCGGTCCGCCGCCGCCGTCCGCGCACGCCGGCAGTCGTGGTCGACGAGCCGCTGGTCCAGGTGGAAACCGGCCAGAAATAATCTGGCCCACCCCAGCAAAAAGCCAGCCCCGTGGGGCTGGCTTTTTTTTTGTTGGTCACGGGCGGGAAAAACGTCTGGCCGCAGCCCCGTGGTAGGCGAATTTCGATCAGCCAGCCGACTGGCGCCGCCGGTCGACTTCCGGGCGAATCTCCTCGATCAGCCCCTGAACGGCATCCTCGCACAGGTCGAGCACGGCATCGAAGCCGGTGATCCCGCCGTAGTACGGATCGGGCACGTCGTCGCGGCGCGAACGCTGGGCGAAACTCATGAACATCCGAACCTTGTGCTTGCAGCCTTCGGGCGCGCGGTCGCGCAGGTAGTGGAAGTGGTCGCGGTCCATCGCCAGCAGCAGGTCGAATTCGGCGTAATCCTTGGGCTGAACCTTGCGCGCGCGCAGGCGCGACAAGTCGTAACCCCGGCGCAGGGCCGCGGTTTGAGTACGTGGATCCGGTGCCTCGCCCACGTGGTAACCCTGGATGCCGGCGGAATCGACGCCCACGATATCATCGAGCCCGGCCATGGCCAGCCAGCGACGCGCGACGCCCTCCGCCGTCGGCGACCGGCAGATATTGCCGGTGCAGACAAACAGTATTTTCATTATCGGTGTCCCTCCTGACGGCAATTTAAGCAGCCGACGGGCGGAACGTACAAGGGCAAGGACCAATTTTTCGCCTCTCTCAGCCAGGGGCGCCCGGTCGGGCAGCGTCGTGGGCATCTGCGCCGAAAGCCTGCTGGCGCAGTTTGAACAGCTTGTCGCGGGCAGCGGCCGCCTTCTCGAACTCCAGGTTGCGGGCGTGCTCCTGCATTTCCTTCTCAAGCTGGCGGATCGTTCGGGCCAGCGCCTTTTCGTCGAGGGCCGCGTAGTCGGCCCGAGCATCGGCAGGCACCGTGCCGGCATCGCCTGACGATGCATCATAGACACCGTCGATGATGTCCTTTATGCGCTTTATCACGGACTTGGGCGTAATCCCATGCGCCTCGTTGAAGGCGATCTGCTTGGCGCGACGACGTTCGGTCTCGCCGATCGCGGCCTTCATCGAATCGGTGATCCGATCGGCGTAGAGGATTGCCGTGCCGTGCAGGTGACGGGCCGCGCGGCCGATGGTCTGGATGAGCGAACGCTCGGAGCGCAGGAAGCCCTCCTTGTCCGCATCGAGGATCGCCACCAGCGACACTTCGGGGATATCGAGACCTTCCCGCAGGAGGTTGATGCCCACCAGCACGTCGAACTCGCCAAGACGCAGGTCGCGGATGATCTCGACGCGCTCGACGGTGTCGATGTCGGAGTGCAGATAACGCACACGAATGCCGTTCTCGGCCAGGTATTCGGTCAGATCCTCGGCAAGCCGCTTGGTAAGCACGGTGACGAGCACCCGTTCGGTCGCAGCCAGCCGCTTCTTGATCTCGCCGAGCAGGTCGTCCACCTGAGTGGACGCCGGCCGCACGATGATGATCGGATCCACCAGCCCGGTCGGGCGCACCACCTGCTCCACCACCTGTCCCTGATGCTCCTTCTCGTAGGCCGCCGGCGTGGCCGAGACGAACACGGTCTGGGGCAGCAGGCGCTCGAACTCCTCGAACTTGAGCGGCCGGTTATCCAGTGCCGACGGCAGCCGGAAGCCGTATTCGACGAGGTTCTCCTTGCGCGATCGGTCGCCCTTGTACATCGCGCCCACCTGGCCGATCGAAACGTGGGATTCGTCAATGAACATCAGGCCGTCGGCCGGCAGGTAGTCGATCAGCGTCGGCGGCGCGGCGCCAGGCTCGCGGCCCGACAGATGGCGCGAGTAGTTCTCGATGCCCTTGCAGAAACCCAGCTCGTTGAGCATTTCCAGATCGAAGCGGGTGCGTTGCTCGATGCGCTGAGCCTCGACGAGCTTGCCCTGCTTCTGGAAGACCTCGATGCGCTCGCGCAGCTCGTCCTTGATGCCCTCGATGGCCTTCAACACGGTGGCCCGCGGCGTCACGTAGTGGCTCGACGGATACACCGTGAAGCGCACGATCTTCTGTTTGAGGTGGCCGGTGAGCGGATCGAACAGCGTGAGGTGCTCGATCTCGTCGTCGAACATCTCGACGCGCAGCGCGTACTCGGCGTTTTCCGCCGGGAAGATGTCGATCACGTCGCCGCGCACCCGGAAGGTGCCGCGCTTGAAGTCGATGTCGGCCCGGTCGTACTGCATCGCCACCAGGCGCTGCACCAGATCCCGGTGAGCCATCTGCTCGCCCTCGCGCAGGTGCAGCACCATCGCGTGGTAATCGCCCGGATCGCCGATACCGTAGATGCACGACACCGACGCCACGATCACCACGTCGCGGCGCTCCATCAGGCTCTTGGTGGCCGACAGGCGCATCTGCTCGATGTGCTCGTTGATCGACGAATCCTTCTCGATGAAGAGATCCCGCGACGGCACGTAGGCCTCGGGCTGGTAGTAGTCGTAGTAGCTGACGAAGTACTCCACCGCGTTCTCGGGGAAGAATTCGCGAAACTCAGAATACAGCTGCGCCGCCAGCGTCTTGTTGTGGGCCAGCACCAGCGCGGGGCGGCCACAGCGGGCGATGACATTGGCCATGGTGTAGGTCTTGCCCGAGCCCGTCACGCCAAGCAGCGTCTGGAACATCAAGCCGTCGCCGATACCCTCGACGAGCTGGCGGATCGCCTCTGGCTGGTCGCCGCCAGGCGGAAAAGGTTGATGAAGCCGGAACGGGCTTCCCTCGAAAACCACCACACGCCCGCTATCGGATTGATCGGCCATGATAAAATTACACGTTGAAGTTGAATCTACGAGTTCAACTTTACTCGATAAATTCGAATTATCGCCCAAGCGGCGCGTTTAAAGCGCCCCGCTTCCCTTCGCCCCTTCTGGAGACCCCATGAGCTCTTCGATCTTTGCTGCGGTGGAACTGGCCCCCCGCGATCCGATTCTTGGCCTGAACGAAGCCTTCAACGCGGATACCCGCAGCACCAAGGTCAACCTCGGCGTTGGCGTCTACTTCGACGACAACGGCAAGATCCCCCTCCTCGGCGCCGTCAAGACGGCCGAGAAGGCCCGCCTCGAGGCCGCCCCGCCCCGTGGCTACCAGCCCATCGAAGGCCCGGCTGCCTACAACAACGCCGTGCAGAACCTGCTGTTCGGTGCCGACAGCACCCTCATCCGTGACGGCCGTGTCGTCACCGCCCAGGCCCTCGGCGGCACCGGCGCCCTGCGCATCGGCGCCGACCTCATCAAGCGCGTCGTGCCGGGCGCTACCGTCTACATCTCCGACCCGAGCTGGGAAAACCACCGCGCCCTGTTCGAAGCCGCCGGCTTCCCGGTCGAGACCTACCCGTACTACAACCCGGAAACCCGCGGTGCCAACGCCGAGGCGATGATCGCCAAGCTGAACAGCCTGCCGGCCGGTTCCGTGATCGTGCTGCACGCCTGTTGCCACAACCCCACCGGCGCCGACCTCACCGAAGCCCAGTGGGCCGAAGTGGTCAAGGCCTGCGCGGCC
Source organism: Zoogloea sp. (assembly GCF_041911615.1). Lineage (GTDB taxonomy): Bacteria > Pseudomonadota > Gammaproteobacteria > Burkholderiales > Rhodocyclaceae > Zoogloea. The sequence goes on from NZ_JAYROR010000040.1 coordinate 108,319, forward strand.
CGCGGCCTGATCCCCTTCCTCGACATGGCCTACCAGGGCTTCGCCGACGGCATCGAGCCGGACGCCGTCGCGGTGAACCTGTTCTCCGCCTCCGGCCTGTCCTTCTTCGTCTCCAGCTCCTTCTCCAAGAGCTTCTCGCTGTACGGCGAGCGCGTCGGCGCCCTGTCCATCGTCACCCAGAGCAAGGACGAATCCGCCCGCGTGCTCTCGCAGCTCAAGCGCGTGATCCGCACCAACTACTCCAACCCGCCGATCCATGGCGGCGCGGTCGTGGCTGCCGTGCTGTCCACCCCCGAACTGCGCACCCAATGGGAAGCCGAGCTTGCCGGCATGCGCGACCGCATCCGCGCCATGCGCACCGGCCTCGTCGAGCAACTGGCCGCCCGCAAGGTCGACCAGGACTTCTCCTTCGTCATCAAGCAGCGCGGCATGTTCTCCTACACCGGCCTCTCCGCCGCCCAGGTCGAACGCATGAAAGACGAGTTCGGCATCTACGCCGTCGGCACCGGCCGCATCTGCCTGGCCGCGCTCAACAGCAAGAACCTCGATTACGTCGCCGACGCCATCGCCGCCGTCATCAAGGCCTAAGCTGCACCGTTTCACCCGCACCCGGTTCGCCGGGGGCAAAAAAAGCGCGCAAAAGGTCTTGACGCAATCAAGGCTGGCAACTAAAATGCGCGCCTCTGTTCCTCGATAGCTCAGTCGGTAGAGCGCCGGACTGTTAATCCGTAGGTCCCTGGTTCGAGCCCAGGTCGAGGAGCCAGAAAAATTTGCGGTGATGTGTCCCTCGGACGCATGACCAACCCGTCAGATCCTCGATAGCTCAGTCGGTAGAGCGCCGGACTGTTAATCCGTAGGTCCCTGGTTCGAGCCCAGGTCGAGGAGCCAAGACAAGCAAGCAGAAAAGCCAATCCTTCGGGGTTGGCTTTTTTGTTGTCTGGTCGATCTCTGGTCCGGGGTTTTCGATGCCGGGCATGGGATCGCGCATCCAGGCGCGGCCGCTCAGCCGCCCTCGCCCAATGCGCCGCGAGGGGCGCCCCAGCAGCTCGTCACGCCACGAACCCGGTTCCGCAGCCCTTGCGGCGCGACGGCCCCCTTCCGACTGCATGCCCCCGCTATCTGCCACAGTCTCACCGTCGCGCGGAGCCGGGAAACACAGACTCTTCAACGCACTCCCCACCTCAAGACCGGCAAGGACCGGCCCTTCGGCGGATTCCGAGCAGCCGATCGCCCTTGGTGTCAATTTCGACAAGGGGGTCTATGTAGTACGCCAATTGACACCACCCTTGCCAGCTCTCCGTTCTGCCGCCATCCCCCCCCCGCCCCTGACAAGACCACTCCATCGGCGCCAACTTGAGCCCGGCGCAGGATCAAGGGACCTGCGCCGGGCGTCCCGATTGTTCGTGCTCTGTGAGTTTGGCTCGCAAGGTGACCTTAAAGGGGTTACAGCTGCAGGTAGGGTTTGTGGAATCGTTGCTGGGGGAATGGTTAACCGGTGTCAGGCACCAGCCGTGCTCCTTCTGAGCTGTTGCTCATCGGCCAGAGCGGCCATTGGTTTGCAGCTGCGACTGCGGCAGCATTGCGCCAGTAACCTATCGCTCAGACATAGGTGACCGCGATCAGAGGCGTTCCACCGCGGTGAACGCATACTTCCCAACTGTGAGCTGCCAGTCAGGTCAGGACAGCTCTACGATGGCCGCAGCCGTGATCAACCAAGTGCTGGTACCCTATTGGGATGAACCGCGCATTTAAGGACCTGCGAGCCGCAACCGACAAAGACGTCGACTTCGAGCTGACCTTTGGTGAGCGCTTCGACGAATCCGGTGTTGGCTGGGACGAACTGCTGAAGTCCCAGCGTATTCTCATCGTTTCGGAGGCCGGGGCCGGCAAGACTTATGAGTGCGAGTCGAAGGCGAGAGAACTCTTTGCCCACGGCGAGCCTGCATTCTTCCTATCGCTCGAGAGCGTTGCATCTGCGGGCGTTGTAGCCACCCTCTTCGGGGACGAACTGACGCGTTTCAATGACTGGTTGGCGTCCTCGTCACAGGTTGCCTATTTCTTCCTCGACTCCATCGATGAGCTTCAACTTGTCCATCGGTCGTTCAAGGACGCTCTGCGCCGATTCGCGCATGACATCCGTGGAGCGCTGGAACGGGCAACTGTCGTGGTCACCGCTCGGCCAGTACCCATTGATCGTCAAGCGTTCAGGGAGATCTTGCCTGTACCGGCTGTAGTATGCGCAGCCGACACAGAAGATGAGTTCATTCGCATCGCGATGGATGGCCCCAGCAATAGCAGGGACGACGGCCCGCCTTCGCATCGCGAGGTTGAACTGCTCCCGCTAACGGGGCCACAGATCGTCGAGTTCTCTCGTGCTCGTGGAGTCCAGAACGCAGCCTCCCTGCTTGAGGCAATTGACGCCAAGAATGCCCTAGGGTTCGCGCGCAAGCCGCAAGACCTGATCGAGCTGTGCGATGACTGGCGCGAGCACGGACGGATCCGCGCACACCTCGATCAGATTCAAACTCATGCGCGCGCCCGACTGACCGCTCGTGCGGATCGGCGCGAGAAGGCAGATCTCTCGCTTGAGAAGGCGCGGTCTGGCGCACAGCGGCTCGCGCTGGCGGTGATGCTGAGTCGGCGCTTGACCGTACGCTACAGCGCGGGGGCTGATGGCGACGCGACGGGAGGCCCCCCAATCGACCCGCGCGAGCTGCTTCCCGATTGGAGCGCCAACGAAGTGTCCGCGCTCTTGGAGCGCCCAATTTTCGTGGAGGGAGGGTACGGTCGCGTCCGCTTCCACCATCGGTCGGTCCTGGAATTCTTGGCTG
>NZ_JAYROR010000041.1:0-17188 GCF_041911615.1 Zoogloea sp.
CGGCGCCCGCGGCCATGACGCCGCTGCCGGCCCGCCCGGCGTTGCCGCAGACGGCTGCCAGTCCCGCCCAACCCTCATCGCCGGCCACGCCGGCCGTGCCGACCCGCCCGTCGCCCGCGGCAAGTGAGCCCTCGACGGCCTATTTGCTGCAGGTTGGTGTGTTTTCGACGCCTGCCCAGGCCGACGCGCTGCGCGCCCGCCTGATGGCCGACGGAATTCCGGCCCAGCTCGAGACGCGGGTCGTGGTCGGGCCGTTCAACGATCGGCGCGATGCGCTGGCGGCGCAGGCGCGCCTGCGCGAGAAGGGATTCTCGGCCGCCGAGATGATTCCGTTCCGGCGCTGAGGTCCAAGGTACATCGACGACAAACGGCGGCCCGGACGGCCGCCGTTTGTCGTCGACCGGCGCGATGCCGGGGCGCGCGGGTTATTCGGCGACGATTGCCAGGGCGTGGCCGGTGCGGCAGTGCAGCGCCAGTTGCGGGGCGTCGCCTTCCGGCCGGGCGGCCCAGACGGCGGCGGCATCGCCGAGGGTGCGGGCGATCTCATAGCCGCGTTGCTTGAGCCAGCCGGGGTCGAGGTGTTCGGCCACTAAGCGTGGGGTGTCGGGTTGGCGGGGTGAGGCCAGGACGAGGCGGAATTTGCCCATGACGATTTCCTCCAGGGAGTCGGCGATGGCGCAAATCTAGCGGCGGAGTGTGACGGTTTGAGGTGGGGCCGCGCTCAGGCGCTGAGCGGTGCGCCGGCGCCGATCAGGCGGGAAGGGCGGAAGTCGCGCAGCAGGCGGCTGGCGGTGTCGGCGTCGACCGGGCGCGAGAACAGGAAGCCCTGCATCTCGTCGCAACCCAGCCCGCCGAGGGTGTTCATCTGGTCGCCGCGCTCGATGCCTTCAGCGGCGAGGCGGATGTCGAAGCCGCGGGCAATGCCGGCAATCGCGCTGACGATGGGGTGGTTGCCGTGGCCGTTGATGTCCTTGACGAAGCTGCGGTCGATCTTCAGGCGGGTGACGCCGAAGCGTTGCAGGCTCGCCAGCGACGAATAGCCGGTGCCGAAATCGTGGATGGCGACGCCGACGCCGAGCTCGCGCAGGTTCTGCAGGCGGGGGGCGACCCGCTCGCTGTTTTCGAGGAGCAGGCTTTCGGCGATCTCGAGCTCGAGACTGTTGGCGGCGAGGCCATTGCGCGACAGGGTGCGCGAGACGGTGTCAGCGAGGTCGGACTGATCGAAATCCCGGGACGACAGGTTGGTGGTGAGGCGTAGCTCGGGGAACTGACGACGCCACGCGGCAAGTTGCGCGCAGCCGGTTTCGAGCACCCAGCGGCTGATTTCGTGGATGATTCCGGCTTCCTCGGCGAAGTGGATGAAGCGCGAGGGCGCCACCAGGCCGTGGGAGGGGTGCTGCCAGCGCACCAGGGCTTCCAGGCCGACGATGCGGTCGTGGGCGATGCTGATGAGCGGCTGGTAGTGGAGCTCGAATTCGTTGCGGGCGATGGCCTGACGCAATTCCTTTTCGAGGGACACGCGGGTGCGGTAGCTGGCGTGCATGTCCGGCGAGAAGAAACTGTAGGCGTTGCGCCCGTCGCCCTTGACCTGGTGCATCGCCACGCTGGCGTGCTGGACGAGATCTTCGGCGGTGTCGCCGTCCTCGGGGTGCAGGGCGATGCCCATGCTGATCGTAATGGTGACTTCGCCCTCGCCCAGCGGGAAGGGCTTGCGGAAGGCGAGCAGCACCTTTTCGGCGATGGCGCGGGTGTCTTCCTGGTCGTTGATGTCGGGCAGCAGCACGACGAATTCGTCGCTGCGGTGGCGGGTGAGGGTGTCGCCACGGCGCAGGCATTGCTTCAGACGCAGCGCGATCGAGCGCAGCAGCGCGTCGCCTTCGCCCTGGCCGTAGGTTTCGTTCACCTGCTTGAAGCGGTCCATGTCGATGAACATGACCGCAATCAGCCCCTTACGGCGCTTGGCCTGGGTGATGGCCAGGTTGAGGCGGTCGCGGAACAGGTCGCTGTTGGGGAGCTGGGTGAGCGGATCGTGGTAGGTCTGGTAGCACGGCGCGCTGTCGATGGTGCGCATCGGCGGCAGGCTGCGGGCGGCGCCGTAGGTGCCGGCGTAATGGGACGGCGCCCGGGATTCGGTGCTGTTGTAGATCCCCATCGCGTTGAGGACGATGGCGACCGGACCGGTGTCGTCGCCGTCGGCGCCATAGGGGTTGCGCGCAAGGCGCAGTTCCATGTTGCTGGTGGCACGGGGGCCGGTGCGGCGCTCGTTGAAGGTGAAGCGCGCGCGCTCCAGGTCCTCGGGGTGGACGATTTCGGAGAAGTGCTTGCCGATCAGCGCGTTGCGCGGGTGCCCGAGGAGCGATTCGATGCGCAGGTTGAGGTAGTTGAAGCGGCCTTCGGCGTCCAGGGTGTAGATCAGGTCGAGGGAGTTCTCGACGAGGTAGCGGTGCATCTGCTCCGACGACTGCAGGCGCTGCTGGTTGACGCGGTGGTTGCGGTCGGCCTGGCGCTTGACCAGGGTGTTGGCGACGGCGCGGCGCAGCTGCTCGGCGTTGTAGGGTTTGACCAGGAAGTCGTCGGCGCCGCGACGCAGGGCGCCGATGGCGGCGTCGATGGACTGTTCGCCGCTGATCATGATGACGGATTCGCGGCGGTCGTTGCTGATGAGCCAGTCCATGATCGCCAGGCCGGAGGCGTCGGGCAGGCGATAGTCGAGGATCAGCAGGTCGTAGGAGCGGGTGTTCAGGCGCGCGAGGGTCTCGGCCACGGAGCCGCAATCCTCGATCAGCCGGTCGCTGCCCTGAAGGAGGGCGGCAACCGACCTCCGCAAGGACGGCTCATCGTCGACGACGAGGATTCGGGTGAGAGACTCGGCTGGCGCCCGCCGGCTAGCCTCCGTTGGGAAGAATGGACCTTCCCAGGGGATGACCATTGTGACTCCTGGACATGGTTCTTCTAATTAGCGCCGCAATGATGCATCAAGTCAGTGGGTTGCCGCCAGTGGCATGAAGATCTGGAAGACCGTGCCGGAGCCCGGCTGACTGCGACACAGGATGGTTCCGCCCACGGCGGCGACGAGTTCGCGGACCAGCGGCAGGCCGACCCCACCGCCCGGTTTGTCGCTGTTGCGGGCGCCGGCGGTGAATAGCGTTTCGACGCGCTCGGGCGCAAGGCCGGGGCCGTTGTCCACGATGCGGATTTCCATGCACGGGCTGCCGTTGGCGTTGATGCCGGCGACCGCAGAGACAGTGAGCTTGCCGCCTTCGGGGATGGCTTCGGCGGCGTTCTTGAACAGGTTGAGGAAGACCTGCTTGAGCGCATCGGGCGGAATGGCGGCGGCCGGCAGGTTGGGCGAGGTGCGCAGCTCGAAGTTGATCCCCTTGCGCGCGAACAGCGCTTCGCCGTACAGGGCGCGCAGATCGTGCAGGATCTCGGCGACGCCGCTGTGGGCCGGGCCCGACGGGGTGATCGAGGTGAAGTCGCTGGCTTTGCGCACGAGGGCGCCGACGCGGTCGAGTTCTTCGCTCAGCAGGCCGAGTTGTTCCTTCAGGGTCGGATCTTCGAGGCGCTCGTCGATGAGGCCGAGGTAGGTCTTGATGACGGTGAGCGGGTTGCTGGCCTCGTGGGCGATGCGGCGGGCGTGGTCCACGTAGCGGCGGGCGATGCTCTCCTCGAGGTCGAGGCGCATCTGGTCGTCGGCGCGGCGTTCGGAGATGCGCGCGGTGGCGGCGTCGGTGACGGTCTTGCGCAGGCCGGGTTCGATGCCGGTGCCCGGCATCTCGGTGCTGGAGCACGGGAACACGGCGACGCCGGATTCGTGGCTGTTCTGCCAGGGCACGCAGAGCAGTCCGTCGCTGTCGAGCCAGCGGGCGAGCTGCCAGTCGACCGCGCACCGGCCGGGCGGACGCGGGCCGCTCTGGTAGCGCGCTTCTGCGCCGCTGCGATAGGCCTCGGCGAGGGCGCTGTGCTCGTCGCGGATGGCGATCTGGATCTGCTCGAGGCCGGGATGGGTGAGCGTGGTGGCGCCGACCAGCACGTCGTCGCAGACGGAGCGGACGAACAGCACCGGTGCGTCGAGGCCGAGCAGCAGGCGGGTGGCGGCGTCGAAGTTGGCCCGGGCGGTGGCGGCATCGACGAACGCGCTGCGGGCGAAGGCGGTCAGCGCGGTGCGGGCGATGCTGCTGTCGATGACGTCGCGCTCGCTCTCGCCGGCGGCGGCGGCCCAGGGCAGGGTGAGCATGGTCGGCTCGACGACGATGTCGAGGCCCTTGACCTTGTCCTGCATACCGCGGGTGGTGTCGGCGAGCAGGCTCACCAGCAGGCTGCCTTCGATCTTGGTGAGCCGGCTGGCGCCTTCGAGGCTGGCGGCGGACTGGCTGCCCCGGTAGCTGGCGAGCTCTTCGGCGGCGGCGAGGATGCGCACCAGCGGGTGTGCGGTGTCCACCGAGTCGGGCTCGGCCTGGTGCAGGGCGATGGCGTCGACGATGCCTGGCGGGAAACCGCAGCGTCCGGCGAGGTCGGAGGACAGCTCGGCGTGGTCGAGGCCGTAGCGCTCCCACTCGGCGGCGGACAGGCTGCGCTCGTCGATGGCGTCGGCGAGCACCTTGGCGTAAGCGTCGCCGTATTCGGAGAGCCACAGCAGCCCGAGGTCGTGCAGCAGGCCGGCGGACGCGGCCTCGTCGGGATACGGGTATCCCATCTCGCGGGCGAGGTTGGCGGCCAGGTCGGCGACGAACAGGCTGTGCAGGGTGTGGTGGCGATGGGCGCGGGGCGACACGCGCTGCTGCGGTTGCTGGATCAGGTGACGCAGGGACCAGGCCTGGAGCAGGCCGGTGTCCACGCGCTGCACGCGGCCGGCGACGAGCTCGAGCAGGGGAATGCCGAGATCGGTCTTGCCGAGCGGGGCGGTCAGGAAGAGCTCGAAAACCAGAACGGGATCGAGGATAATGACGCGTGCAATTTCATGCGAAGACGCCTCGCCAGCCGAAAGTACCCGTAACAGCGCAGCCGCGGTTTCCCGCAGCGCTGGCAGGCGCGATGTCGGTACTGCTAAAGGACGTCGCATTTTGAATATTCGGGTGGTTGGCATGAATGAAGCACGTATTTCACAAATTTAGTGCTTTGGATTCTAACCGTACCGTCCCGGCTCCCGACTGTGACTTATGTGCTCCCGGGGGGGGGCTTGGGGGGTCGAGCGTGACCCATTTCGCGACCGCATCAAGAGTTTGCGCTCGTGGCGGCCTCACGGGGTTTGGGCGTCAGCCGAACTGAAGGCTGTCGGCGAAGGCGAGGGCTTCGAGGTGAGCCCGGTTGATCTGCTCGGGCGTGATGTGAAGGTCATCGGCGAGGCTGGCCAGATGCTTGTCGTCGAAGCTTTCGAGGGCGCGCGCGAGTTTCAGGAAAGGTGCATAAACGCCGTCGCCGGCGATGAGCGCGTCGCGAATCGGGGTGGGCAGGTTCATCTCGTCGAGGGCGCTCTGCAGGCTGGCTCCGAGGAGCAGGTGGAGCATCGAGAACGCACCGGTGATGAACAGGTTGTCGAGCTCGCCTTTCTCGAAGAAGGCGGCGCCGATCTTCTCCATGAAGCGGCCGCGGGCGATGGCGGTCTGCATCAGCGCCGGCGCCGACGGGTCGCGGCTGGCCGAGATGAGGAGCACCGAGAGCCACTTGTGGAGCTTGTCGTAGCCGAGGATCGACACCGCGTGGCGAAACGACTGGATTTCGCACATCAGCCCGAAGCCGGCCGAGTTGATGTAGCGCAGCAGCTTGTAAGAGAGCGCGACGTCCTGCTTGAGGATGGTTTCGATCTCCCGGACTTCGGCGTTGCGGCGCACCAGGCTCATCAGACGCACGATCTGCGCGTGGGAGGGCGCGAGCTTGCCGTCGCTCTTCACCCCTTGCAGGAAGAACCAGCCGGAGGCGCCGTCGTAGCCGCTGACGATGGCGTTGCGGAAATCGGGCACGTCGGCGAGCCCCCAGGCCAGCGACAGGCCCGGCGGTGCGATGGGCAGCGGCTGGCGCTTCGCGTCGATGATGACGAAGCGCCACACCACGTCGGGCGGCAGCACGGTGTCGGGCTGGTACCAGGTGAGGTTGAGACTGATGCCGGCTTCCTGCAGCCGGGGCAGCAGCGCCAGGGTGAGCGGGTGGGCGATGGCCTGGGTCGGGATCTCGACCATCGCGTTGGCGGGCGCCTTCCAGGCGAGCAGATCGGGTGTCGGCACCAGCCGGTAGAGGCTGACGAATACCGGGTGGGTCGCCGGCCAGACTTCGGCGAGGCTGTTCAGCGCCTCGGCGGCCTGACCGACCGAGGCGGCGTGGACGATCAGGCGGTTGGCGGTGATCTTGTGCTGCTTGTTGATCACGGGCTCGCGGGTGATCAGGACGGCGTTGCTCATGGGCGTGGGTCCGGGGCGCGTGGGGGGCGGCGATGCCGGCTCAGCCAGCCTTGGCGTCGTTCGAAAAACTGAAGGCGTCGGCAAAGAAGGCGTCGGGCGGCAGGCTGCAGCGGGCGGTGAGGTCGGCGCGGGCGGCGTCGATCATCGCCGGCGAACCACAGGCATAGACCTCGTGGCCGGACAGATCGGGCAGATCGGCCATCAGCGCGGCGTGGGCAAGGCCGGTGCGGCCGGGCCAGTGCGCGTCGGCGGGGGTGTCGGAGAGCACCGGCACGAAACGGAAGCCCGGCAGGCGGGTTTCCCAGCTGCGGGCGAGTTCGAGCTGATACAGGCCGGCGAGGTCGCGGCTGCCCCAGTAGAGCGTCATCGGGCGGGTGAGGCCAGTGGCGATGGCGTGCTCGACGATGCTCTTGATCGGCGCGAAGCCGGTGCCGCCGGCAAGCAGCACGATCGGACGGGGCGAGTCGTGGAGGCGGAAGCCGCCGAGCGGGCCCTCGAAACGCAGGATGTCCTTTTCCTTGAGCTTCTCGAAGACCTGGGTGGTGAAGAAGCCGCCGGGCACGTGACGGATGTGCAATTCGAGAAAATCGCCATTTGTGGGGGCGTTGGCGATGGAGAAGCTGCGGCGCTTGCCGTCGGCGAGCAGGAAGTCGATGTACTGGCCGGCGATGAACTGGAATTTTTCGGAGGCCGGCAGCTTGAGCTGAAGGATGATCACGTCGTCGGCGACGCGCTCGAGCTTCTGCACGCGGCACGGCAGCTTCTTGACCGGGATGTCGCCGGCGCGGCTCACCTGGCGCACTTCGATGCTCAGGTCGGAGCGGGGCTGGGCACAGCACAGCAGGGCCATGCCGGCGGCGCGGTCGGCGTCGGTGAGGGTCGTCTCGGCGAAGCGGCCCAGATCCACCTCGCCCGCGATGATCCTGCTCTTGCAGACGCCGCAGGCGCCGTCGCGGCAGCTATAGGGCAGGAGCAGACCCGCTTCGAGGGCGGCTTCGAGGATGGTTTCGTCGGCGTCGGCGGAAAAGCCGAGGCCGCTGGGCTGGAGGGTGACCTGGAACGACATGATGGGTGGCCGTGAGATAATCGTCAGATGAAACGTCGAAAAATGAAGCAGGTGCTGGTTGTCGGCAGTGGCGACGTGGCCCGCCGGATCATTCCGTGGCTGTGCCGGCGCTTTCGCGTCTGCGCCGTGGTGCGCCGCCCGGAGGAGCGTGCAGGCTTGCGTGCCCTGGGGGCGACGACCCTCGTCGCCGACCTGGACCGGCCCGCCACGCTCGGTCGCGTTGCCGGTGTTGCCGATTACGTGCTTTACTGCGCTCCGCCGCCCAATTTGGGTAACGATGACCCCCGTACCCGCCATCTGCTGGCGGCGCTGGCGCATCGCGCGAGTCTACCACGTCGCCTGATCTACATAAGCACCACCGGCGTCTATGGCGATTGTGCCGGCGAATGGCTCGACGAGACGCGTCCGCCGCGCCCCGCCTCGCCCCGGGCGCTGCGTCGCGTTGCAGCAGAAGAGCACCTGAGACGCTTCGGGCGACGGACCGGCTGCCGCGTGAGCGTGCTGCGGGCGCCGGGCATTTATGACTCCGGCGAGCGCCTGCCGCTCGCGCGTCTGCAGAAGGGCGACCCGGTGCTGACGCCCGAGGACGACGTGTTCACCAACCACATCCACGCCGACGACCTTGCCGGCCTGCTCGGGATCGCGCTGTTCCGGGGCCGCCCGAACCGCGCCTACAACGCATCGGACGACAGTTGCCTGCGCATGGGCGATTACTTTGATCTGGTTGCCGACGCCTGCGGCCTGCCGCGTCCGCCGCGCCTGCCGCGGACCGAGCTGGCGACCCGGCTGTCGCCGCTGACGCTGTCGTTCATGGCGGAATCGCGCCGCCTGAGCAACGACCGCATCAAGCGGGAACTCCGCTTCCGCCTGCGCTATCCGACCGTCGCCAACGCGCTGCGCGTGCGCAGCGGTGCCCCTTCCTGATTTCAACCCTTCGAGACGATCCCATGCTTTATCTGAGTATCAAGGCCTTGCACATCATCTTCGTGACGAGCTGGTTTGCCGGCCTGTTCTACCTCCCGCGCCTGTTCGTGAATCATGCGATGGCCACCGACGCGGCGACCACCGAGCGCCTGGCCCTGATGGAGAACAAGCTCTACCGCTTCATGACGCCGCTGGGCATCCTGGCCGTCGGGCTCGGCATGTGGCTGTGGTTCGGCTTCGGGGTGAGCGGCGGCTGGCTCCATGCGAAGACGGCGCTGGTGACCTTCCTGATCCTCTATCACCTCTACTGCGGTCGCCTGATGCGCGCCTTCGCCGAAGGGCGCAATACCCGCAGCCACGTGTGGTACCGCTTCTTCAACGAGGTGCCGGTGCTGGTGCTGTTCGCCTGCGTCTTCCTCGTCGTGCTGAAGCCGTTCTGATTCCCGCCCGCCGTCATTCACCGGATTTGCTGCCTTGAACTTCTTTGCTCCTTGTCCCCGCGGCCTCGAGCCGCTCCTCGCCGACGAACTCGTCGCCCTCGGCGCCATCGATCCGAAAGTCGTGCCCGGCGGCGTGCAGTTCGCCGGCGACTGGGCGCTGTGCTATCGCGCCAACCTCGAAAGCCGGATTGCCACCCGGGTGCTGCTGGAGATCGCCAGTGCCCGCTACCGCACCGAGGACGACGTCTATCGCATCGCCTACGCGCCGACCTGGGCGCGCTGGTTTACGCCGGAGCAGACGATCCGGGTGTTCGTCACCGCCCACAAGTCGCCGCTGCGCAGCCTCGAATTCGTGACGCTGAAGATCAAGGACGCGGTCTGCGATCACTTCCGCACCGTGGCCGGTCGCCGGCCCGACGTGAATACCCAGGCGCCGGACATGCGCATCCACGCCTTCCTGTCGGCAGATACGGTGACGCTGTACCTCGACACCTCGGGCGATCCGCTCTACAAGCGCGGCTTCAAGCAGGCGGCGGTCGAGGCGCCGCTGAAGGAGAACCTCGCCGCCGGCATCCTGCGCCTCACCGGCTGGAAGCCCGGCGAAGAGGCCCTGTGCGACCCGATGTGTGGCAGCGGTACCTTCCTGATCGAGGCTGCGCAAATGGTGCTCGACGTGGCGCCGGGGCTGGGTCGCCACTTTGCGTTCGAACGCTTCAAGCTGTACGAACGGGACACTTGGCTGCCGATCCGCCAGACCGCCGAAGCCCGCCGGCAGGCGCCGCGACCCCTGGCGATCTTCGGTTCCGACATCGTCGAGGGGCAGGTCCGCAAGAGCTTCGTGAATCTGCGCAGCGCGGGGCTGGAGGGCTGCGTGACGCTAGAGCGCGCCGACATGCTCGAGCGCAGGGCGCCTGCGCCGGCTGGCGTGCTGGTGGCGAACCCGCCTTACGGCGTGCGCCTGTCGGATACGGCCGAACTGGAGGCGCTCTACCCGAAGCTGGGCGACGCCCTCAAGGCCAACTGGAGCGGCTGGCGGGCCTATTTCTTCACCGGTGACCCGCAACTCCCCAAGGGCGTCCGCCTCAAAGCCAGCAAGCGCACGCCGCTCTTCAACGGCGCTATCGAGTGCCGGCTGTTTGAATACCTGATGGTGACGGGGTCGGCCCGCAAGCCGAAGCCGGAAGAGGAAAGTAAGCCGGACTAAAGGCGCTCGGCAGCCGTAGCGAGTGGCCCGAGGTTGCGACAAGAGGCGCAGCCGTACTTGAGTACGGCGAGCATCGCAGTTGCAAGATCGGGTCGCGCAGTAGGCTGACGGGCGTCTTTAGACGATGTCCAGGTTCTGGATGCCGGAGAGCACGTCGCGGTCACCGCGCTTGCTCTTGAGCTTGATCTGCAGGCGCAGGTCGTTCATCGAGTCGGCGTTGCGCAGGGCATCCTCATAGGTGATGAGGTTGCGCTCGTAGAGGTCGAACAGGCTCTGGTCGAAAGTCTGCATGCCCAGGTCGCTGGAGCGCTTCATCACGTCCTTGATGCCCGGGATCTCGCCCTTGAAGATCAGGTCGGAGATCAGCGGCGAGTTGAGCATCACCTCCACCGCGGGCACACGGCCCTTGCGGTCGCACATCGGCAGGAGGCGCTGGGAGATCAGCGCCCGCAGGTTGAGCGAGAGGTCCATCAACAACTGGTGACGGCGCTCTTCGGGGAAGAAGTTGACGATCCGGTCGATGGCCTGGTTGGCGCTGTTGGCGTGCAGGGTGGCCAGGCACAGGTGGCCGGTTTCGGCGAAGGCCACCGCGTAGTCCATCGTCTCGCGGTCGCGGATCTCGCCCATCAGGATCACGTCGGGCGCCTGGCGCAGGGTGTTCTTGAGGGCCGGTTCCCAGGAATCCGTGTCGATGCCGACTTCGCGCTGGGTGACGATGCAGTTCTTGTGGGCGTGAACGAATTCGATCGGGTCTTCGATCGTGATGATGTGGCCGAAGCTCTTCTCGTTGCGGTAATCGACCATCGCGGCCAGCGAGGTGGTCTTGCCGGTGCCGGTGCCGCCCACGAAGATCACCAGCCCGCGCTTGGACATGGCGATGTCCTTGAGCACCGGCGGCAGGCCGAGTTCGTCGAAATTGGGGATCTTCTGCGGGATGGTCCGCAGGATCAGGCCGACCTGGCCCTGCTGGATGAAGGCGTTGGCGCGAAAGCGACCGATGCCGGGCGGCGAGATCGCGAAGTTGCACTCCTTGGTGGCCTCGAACTCGGCGGCCTGACGGTCGTTCATCACCACTCGCGCCAACTCGGCGGTGTGCGTGTGGGTGAGCTGCTGGTTGGATTGCGGAACGATCTTGCCGTCGATCTTGATGGCGGGCGGAAAGTTGGCGGTGATGAAGAGGTCGGAGCCGTTTTTCTGCAGCATGAGCCGCAGGAGGTCGTGCATGAACTTGAGTGCCTGGTCGCGTTCCATGGTGATTTCCTGTTGCTGCCGGGCGGGCCCGGCCGGGTCGATTCGGGGTCGGAGCGCGCTCAGACCGGGAAGCTGTCCTTGTTGGCGGCGCGCAGGCGGGCCTCGGCGCCGGAGATGATGTTGCGGCGGACCAGGTCGGCCAGGCACTGGTCGAGGGTCTGCATGCCGAAACCCTGGCCGGACTGGATCGCGGAGTACATCTGGGCGACCTTGTTCTCGCGGATCAGGTTGCGGATGGCGGGGGTGCCGATCATGATCTCGTGGGCGGCCACCCGACCGGCGCCGTCCTTGGTCTTCAGCAGGGTCTGGGAGATCACCGCGCGCAGGGATTCGGACATCATCGCCCGTACCATGTCCTTTTCGGCGGCGGGGAAGACGTCGACGATACGGTCGATGGTCTTGGCGGCCGACGAGGTGTGCAGCGTACCGAACACCAGGTGGCCGGTTTCGGCGGCGGTGAGGGCGAGGCGGATGGTTTCGAGGTCGCGCATTTCGCCGACGAGGATCACGTCCGGGTCTTCGCGCAGGGCGGAACGCAGTGCGGCGTTGAACGACTGGGTGTCCCGCGATACTTCCCGCTGGTTGATCAGGCAGCGCTTGGATTCATGGACGAATTCGATCGGGTCCTCGACGGTGAGGATGTGGCCGTATTCGTTCTCGTTCACGTAGTCGACCATCCCGGCGAGGGTCGTCGACTTGCCGGAACCGGTGGGGCCGGTGACGAGCACGATGCCGCGGGGCTGGTTGGCGATCTCCTTGAAGATCTTCGGACAGTTGAGTTCGTCGAGGGTGAGCACCTTGGACGGAATCACCCGGAATACCGCGGCCGCGCCGCGGTTCTGGTTGAAGGCGTTGACCCGGAAGCGCGCGAGGTTGGGGATCTCGAAGGAGAAGTCGGTCTCGAGGAATTCTTCGTACTGCTTGCGCTGGGCGTCGTTCATGATGTCATAAACCATCCCGTGCACGTCCTTGTGGGCCAGGGCGGGGAGGTTGATCCGGCGCACGTCGCCGTGCACGCGGATCATCGGCGGCAGGCCGGCGGAAATGTGCAGGTCGGAGGCCTTGTTCTTGACGGTGAAGGCAAGCAGTTCGGTGATATCCATCTTGGAGACTCGTGGCTGGCTGGAAGGTCGGGCGGAATGCCGGGCAGCGGTGCGGCCCGGAGTTCGGCTCAAGGGCCGATGCTATACTCAACGGCCTTGTTTGCCCGAAATTGAGCTGTGCAAGCTGTGAAGGATTATATGCCAGGCTTATCCGACCGCCTCCAAAACCTTGTCAGGCGCATTGCCCAGGCGGCCCGGGCGGCGGGGCGCGAGCCCGCTGCGGTGAGCCTGCTTGCGGTGAGCAAGACCTGGCCGGCGCAGAGCGTGCGCGAGGCGGCGCAGGCCGGGCAGCGCGCCTTTGGCGAGAACTACGTGCAGGAAGGCGTTGCCAAGGTCGATGCGCTGGCTGACCTGAGGCTCGAGTGGCACTTCATCGGTCCGCTCCAGAGCAACAAGACGCGGCCAGTGGCCAACCGTTTTGCGTGGGTGCATTCGATCGACCGGCTGAAGATCGCCGAGCGTCTCTCCGAGCAGCGCGACGTGCATCTGCCGCCGCTGCAGGTGTGCATCCAGGTCAATGTCAGCGGCGAGGCGAGCAAGAGCGGCGTGGCGCCGGCGGCGCTCCCCGAGCTGGCCCGGGCGGTGGCGGCCCTGCCGCGGCTGCGCTTGCGTGGTCTGATGGCGATTCCCGAGCCGACTCCCGACGTGGCCGTGCAGCGGGCGCGCTTTGCCAGCCTGCGGGCGCTGCGGGACCAGCTCAACGCCGAGGGCCTGGCCCTCGACACCCTTTCGATGGGCATGTCCGACGACCTCGAGGCGGCCATCGCCGAGGGCGCGACACTGGTGCGCGTGGGCACGGCGATCTTCGGCGCCCGCAACCCGACGGCATGAACTTCGCGGCGCGCGTGCCGGTGTGGTGGGCGCGCCGCCTCACTTTTCCGATTTTCCAACGGATGGAACTGAACAGATGAAAATCACCTTCCTGGGCGGCGGCAACATGGCTGCGGCGCTCATCGGCGGTCTGGTCAAGCAGGGTTTCAACGGCGCGGATGTGCAGGTCGTCGAGCTGTCGGCCGAAGGCCGCGCGAAGCTCCAGGCCGGCTTCGGCGTGCGCGCCGTGGGCGAACTCGACGATGTGGCGCTGGCCTGCGACGTGCTGGTGCTGGCGGTCAAGCCGCAGCAGCTGAAGGCGGCGGTGGCGCCCCTCGCGGGGCGCTTGGGCGCGCAGGTGGTGGTCAGCATCGCGGCGGGCCTGCGCCTGGGCGACATCGGGCGCTGGCTGGGCGATTACCGCAAGCTGGTGCGGGCAATGCCCAACACGCCGGCGCTGATCGGCGCCGGCATCACTGGCCTGTTCGCCGACGCATCGGTCGATGCGGCCGGGCGTGCCGCGGCCGAGCGCGTGCTCTCGGCGGTGGGCAGCACGGTATGGGTGTCCGACGAGGCGCAGATCGACGGCGTCACCGCGATCTCCGGCAGCGGCCCGGCCTACGTCTTCCATTTCATCGAATGCCTGCAGGCCTCCGGCGAGGCGCTCGGTTTCGATGCGGCGACGGCGCGCAAGCTCGCCATCGATACCGTGCTCGGCGCGGCGCGACTGGCGGCGGGCAGCGAGGAGTCGCCCGGCGTGCTGCGCGAGCGGGTGACCTCGAAGGGCGGCACCACCGAGGCGGCGCTCAAATCGTTCGCTGCCGACGGCTTCCCGGCGATCGTCGAGCGTGCGGTGAAGGCCGCCGAGGCGCGCGGGCGCGAACTCGGCGATCAGCTCGGCCGCGACTGACCGGAGGCCACGAACATGCTCGGCAGCCTTTTCCTGACCCTCGTCGACACCCTCGGCGGTCTGCTCTCGGGCGTGCTGCTGGCGCGCTTCGTGATGCAGTGGCAGCGCATCTCTTTCCGCAATCCGCTGGGGCAGTTCGTCGTTGCCACCACCGACTGGCTGGTGGTGCCGCTGCGGCGCTTCATTCCCGGGCTGGGCGGCCTCGATCTCGCCAGCCTGCTGCCGGCCTGGGTGGTGCAGGTGCTGGTGGTGTTCGTCGCGCTGTGGGTGCGTGGCGTGATCGGCAGCGCCGATCCCCTCGGCCTGCTGGCCGTGATGTGGGGCGTAGGCCTGCTGGAAACCGCCAAGGTGGCGCTCTACCTGCTCACCGGCGTGGTGCTGATGTCGGCGATCTTCTCGTGGGTCAATCCCCATGCGCCGCTGGCCGGCGTCGTCAATGCGCTGGCAGAGCCGTTCCTGCGGCCGTTCCGCCGCGTGATTCCGCTGATCGGCGGTATCGACCTGAGCCCCATCGCGCTGCTGCTGGTGCTCCAGGTGCTGCAGAACGCGCTGCTGATCGGCAAGCTCACCCTGTTCGGGCTGGCGTGAGCGCCCAGTGGCTGAACCGGGCGGCGGACGGCAGTGCGGTCCTTGCCCTGCACATCCAGCCCGGTGCCAAGAAGACGGAGATCGCGGGGCTGCACGGCGACGCCCTCAAGATCCGGCTGGCCGCGCCGCCGGTGGACGGCAAGGCCAATGCGGCCTTGATCGCCTTCCTGGCCAAGGCCTGCGGCGTGCCGCGCGCCGCGGTCGAGCTGGTGAGCGGCGAGACCTCGCGCAGCAAGCGCGTGCGCATCCGCGAGGCCGACGTGGCGATCCTGGAGGCATTGGCGGGTACGTTCGGCTGATCGTCGGGAGCGCCCTTCACGGCCCATAAAAAACGGCACACCGCGCGGTGTGCCGTTTTTTTGTGCGGGGAGCCACCCGGCTTGTGCCGGGGGCTCGGCCTCGGCCGGAGCGATCAGGCCTTGGCGCGCTTGCTGCGCAGGGTGCGGGCCATGCCGATCAGGCCGGTCGCGATCAGCAGGGCGCTGGTCGGCTCGGGCACGGTGCCGGTGGCCACGTCGCGGCTGGCGCCCAGGGCGTAGCCGTAGGTGAGGGTCAGGCTCTGGCCGGCGGCCAGGCTGCCCAGGTCGAAGCCGATACCGATGGCGTAGTCGCCGTTGCCGTCGTCCAGGCCGCCGAGGTAAGCGGCGGGCGAGGTGGTCCAGCTGCTGCTCACGCCGGCCTTGTGGGCGTAGGAGGCGGACGTGAAGATGCAGATGGTCTGGCCGGTGCTGGGGCCGGTGCCGCAGGCCTGGTCGCCGGACAGGACGACGTTGGTGGTGTAGTAGGAGCCGAAGGCGTTCACGTCGGGATCCGGGTCCAGGGTGCGCAGGAAGGCGAGGCTGTCGAGAACGCTGGTGGACTTGTTGGTCAGCGTGGTGGTGATCTCGATGGCCGAGCGGCCGCCGATGGTGGTCAGCAGGTAGTCGTTGGTGACGCCGAGCCGACCGTCGCTGGAGGTGCTCGTGGCGGTGACCGAGGTGGCGGAGTTCTGGGTCAGCGCGAAGGTCGAGAAGCTGCTGCTGCCGTAGTTGTTCGCCGCGTAGCTGCCGCTGGACGAGGTGACGTAGAAGCCTTCGAAGGGGCTGCCCGGGGTCAGGAAGTCGTTGACGCCGTAGGTGGAGGTGCCGTCCTTGTCGAACAGGATGCCGGGGGAGGCGTTGCCGTTGGAGCCGAGGGTGCCGTAATCGCTGACGCCGGCGAGCACATAGGCGTTCTGCAGGGTGGCGGTGGCAAAGGCGCTGATCGGCAGCGCCAGGGTCAGCAGCGCGGCTGCGACGACTTTTTTCTGGATTTTCATGGCGTGAAGTCCTTAACGGTGGATAGAGACGCACGCTGATGATGCAAAGCCTGTGCCAATTTTGTAACTTTAAGCAATTAAACGAAAAATTTATGCATCGGGTTAAATTTTGTTGTTTTTGTAAAAATTGTCGACATCTGCGGCGGTCTCCGGATCGCTTCGCCCGTGCCGGGGATGATTGAACATGACCTTTCTAATCATCTTCCGGATCCGGCCCACCATGAAAAACGGCGCCGGATGAACCGGCGCCGTCGTGGTCGCTGCAATGGCCGCGGGGCTTATTCCATCGCTTCGTACAGCGGCAGGGTCAGGAATTCCGGGTATTCCGGGGTCAGCGACATCTTGTCGAAGATCTCGGCGGCCTGGTCGTAGCTGGCGGTGTCCTCGCCCTGGGCAGTGACGGTGGCCTTCACCTTGGCGAGTTCCTCGGCGATCATCGGACGCACCATCTCGACGGTGACCTTGCGGCCGTCATCGAGGATGCCCTTCGGGCTGACCACCCATTGCCACACCTGGGAGCGGGAGATCTCGGCGGTGGCGGCGTCTTCCATCAGGTTGTGGATGGGCACGCAGCCGTTGCCGGCGAGCCAGGAGCCCAGGTAGTGGATGCCGACGTTGATGTTGTTGCGCAGGCCGGCTTCGGTGATCGGGGTGGTGGGACGGAAGTCCAGCCACTGCTCGGGGCCGAACTTGCCCTCGACCTGCTTTTCGAACTGGTTCGGCTTGTCGCCGAGCACCTTCTTGAATTCTTCCATGGCGATGGAGACGAGGCCCGGGTGAGCCACCCAGCCGCCGTCGAAGCCGTCGTTGGCGTCGCGGGTCTTGTCGTGGCGGATGCCGGCCAGGGCCTTCTCGTTGGCTTCCGGGTCGCCCTTGATCGGGATCAGGGCCGACATGCCGCCCATCGCGGGCGCGCCGCGCTTGTGGCAGGCCTGCACCAGGGCCAGCGCGTAGCCACGCATGAAGGGCACTTCCATCGTGATTGCGCTGCGCTGGGCCAGGCAGAAGTCCTTGTTCTTCTTGAACTTCTTGATGCAGGAGAAGATGTAGTCCCAGCGACCGGCGTTGAGGCCGGCGGAGTGGTTGCGCAGTTCGTACAGGATTTCTTCCATCTCGAAGGTGGCGAGGATGGTTTCGACCAGCACGGTGGCCTTGATGGTGCCTTGCGGCAGGCCGACGTGGTCCTGGGCCATCACGAAG
>NZ_JAYROR010000042.1:0-59950 GCF_041911615.1 Zoogloea sp.
GAATCGGATAAAACCCATTTCCCGACCCATTCGATGGGCATCAAAACGGGAATGGGAAGCCAATTCCGGGAATGAAGTCATGAGAAATCGAATGGCGAGGACCACTGCTGGCGCGGTTTCTCGGGGTTTTGCATCGGGCTGCTAGTGGTTATGGGCGCCGGCCAGGCTCTTGATGACTTCCCGCGTCACGTCGCCAAAGGCGAGCACCTTGCCGCCTTCCGCTTTCACATGCGCATCGGCGGCTTCGCGGCTGGCGAAGGCGGGGAGGTTGGGGTCGTTCATGGGGCCGCGGGCTTTCGAGCCGAGGACGAAGAAGGCTTTCTTGGCGTCGACCCAGGCTTTGGTGGTGTAGTCGGCCACCCAGATGGCGCCCACGTCGGCGGGTTTGTGCTGCTTGTCGAAGAGCGCCATGTTGCCCAGAAAGCGGAACAGGTCGACGGGGGAGTCGAAGCTGCTGGCGGTCTGGTCGTTGAAGACGATCTGGGCCGTCCATTGCGGGGTGCGGTAGGGGTACATGCCGCACACGGGGCAGCGGGCGGAGCGTTGGACGTATTGGGGCGAGAGATCCGCGGCGCTGGCGGCAACGGGCTGGCCGATGACGAGGGTGGCGAGCATTGCGGGGACGAGGGCGGCGCAAAGTCTGCGGATCATGGCTGGGCTCCGGGGGTGTTTTCGAGCAGCGGGTCTTGCAGGATGGCGTGGATGACGCGGGTGAGGTTGTCGATGGGGGCGCCGCCGCAGTGGGTGAGGGGATCGGCCCGCAGCGTGCCGTCGGCGGCGTGCAGGTGGTTGGGGTAGGTGGCCAGATCGGTGTGCAGGGGGGCGGTGTCGATGCGCAGTTCGGCTTCGCCCCAGATCCAGGCGATGGCGTAGGCGTCGGGGGCGGCGATGCGGGCTTCGAGGATGGCGCCGTTGTCGAGGCGGACGAGGAGGGCGTCGAGCTTGACTTCGACGGGGGCGTCGAGGTGTTCGCCGAAGTGTTCTTCGATCCGCGTGGCGAGGTCGAGGTGCAGGCTCATTGCTGTTGGGTGTCCTTGAGGCGGTCGGCGAGATCGGTGCGGACGTCGGCGTGCAGGGTGGTGAGGATGCGCACGGAGAGGTATTGCTCGTAGCTGGGGTGCTCGGGCAGCTGGCCGTCGGCGATGCGGGCGAGGGCTTGGGCGGCGTCGCTGGCGCCGAGCTGGGCGAGCAGGCTGTCGCGGCCGGCGCGGATTTCGTACATCAGACGGGCGGCGTGTTCGATCTCGATGGCGTCGTCGGGGGCGAGGTGGTCGTAGAAGGTGTGCATGGCTTACATCCGCTGGTCGTGGAGGGCGCCGCCGTCGAGGCGGGCCATGTCGGCGGTGACTTCGGCGAAGGGGTAGACCTTGCCGCCGTTGGCGTCGGCGAACTTCTGCGCGCCGTCGCGGCTGCCGAAGGAGGGGATGGTGGGGCCCATGGCGCCGCGTTTCTTGGAGCCGACGACGTAGAAGGCGCCGCGGGCGTCGATCCAGGCGCCCTTGGGGGCGTCCCAGGGGGTCTTGTCGAGGTCTTGCACGTAGATGCCCTTTACCTTGCGGGCCTGTTCGGGCTTGAGGTAGAGGGAGAACATTTCCATGGTGTCGCAGAAGAATTCGGGCTCGGGGGCGCCATCGTAGAGGATTTGCGCCTTGGGGCCGGGGTAGTCGGCGAGGAACATGCCGTCGAGGGCGCAGGCGGTTTCCTTGGCGATGTCCTTGGGGCCGGCGCTGGTGTCGTCGGTCTTGCCGCAGGCGGCGAGCAGGCCGGCGACGAGCAGGAGGGTGGCGGTGTGCACGACGAGGGGCGGGAGGCGCAGGGTGTGCGGCAGGGGCAGTTTCATCGTTCGAATCTCCAGATGGCCGCAAGGAGCGGGCCGACGATCCAGGCGAGCATGACGCCGCCGAGGGTGGCGGGGTGGCTCAGGGCTTCGGGGAAGACGGTGGCGAGGCCGTAGAGGGTGCGCACTTCGTCGAGGCTGAAGACGTTGAGGACGCGGAACACGTCGGCGGGGTTGAGCAGCAGCAGGTAGGGGAAGACCGCACCGCCGTAGTCGCCGGCGGTGACGACCAGCGCGCCGAGCAGGAGCAGGTCGAACACCAGCACGAAGAAGAACCAGGTGCCGATGGCGAGGCCGGAGGCGCGGGTGCGGTCGGAGGCGAACACCGAGAGCATTACCGCGAGGCTGAGGAAGGCGAAGCCGAGGAGGATGGCCGAGGCCATGAAGCCGGCGTAGTGGAACAGGGCGTTGAGGTTGAGCTGGGGCGACAGGATGACGCCCACCGCGCCGAAGCCGGCGATGGTGGAGAAGGCCAGCGCCCCGGCGAGACCGGCGTATTTGCCGAGGATGAGTTCCTTGCGGGTGATGGGCAGGGTGAGGAGCAGGTCGAGGGAGCCGCGTTCCCGCTCGCCGACGATGGCGTCGAAGCCGAGGATGAGGGCGATGAGCGGAATGAGGTAGATGACCAGACTGACCAGCGAGGCGATGGTGACCTCGATGGAACGGAAGCCCACCGCGCCTTGCTGGGCGGCGCCGAAGTAGGCGATGACGAGGGCGAAGACGGTGAATACGACGGCCACCGCGAGCACCCAGCGGTTGCGGATGCGATCCCAGAATTCCTTGCCGGCGACGATGCCGATCTGTCGAAAGTCGATCATGGTTCAGCTCCGGTACCCGAAGAAGACGTCTTCGAGGGACGGTTCGCGCACGTGCAGGTCGCGCATGGTGTCGCCGAGGGTGGCGAGGCGGGCGAGGGCGGGCATCTTGGCGTCGCGGGGGAGCCGGATGTGGAGGACGCTGCCGCTTTCCTCGATGCTTTCGACGGCCATGCCTTCGAGGACGCGGGCGACGTGTTCGCGCAGGCCGGCGCCGCCGGCGATCTCGAGGGTGAGGGGCAGGTTCATGGCTTCGCGCAGTGCCTGCACGGTGCCGGTGGCGCGGATCAGGCCGCCTTCCATCACGGCGAGGCGGTCCACCCGCTCCTGGATCTCGGCGAGGATGTGGGAGGTGAGGATCATCGTCACGCCCTCGGCCTTGAGTTCCTTGAGGATGCGATAGAAGTCGCGGATGGCGCCGGGGTCGAGGCCGGTGGTGGGTTCGTCGAGAAAGAGCAGGCCGGGCGTGCCGAGCAGGGCCTGGGCGAAGCCGAGGCGCTGGCGCATTCCCTTGGAGTATTCGCGCACGCGGCGGCCGGCGGCGTGGGCGAGGCCGACCTTGTCGAGCAGGCCGGCGCACTGGCTGCGCGGCACGGCTTTGAGGTCGGCGAAGAAGAACAGGGTTTCGATGCCGGTGAGGTTGTCGTAGAGCACGACGTTCTCGGGCAGGTAGCCGATCCTGCGGCGGGTCTCGCGAAAGCGTGGGCCGTTGACCGGCTCGCCGCCGATGCGGATTTCGCCCGAGGTGATGGGGATGAGGCCGAGCATCATCTTGAACAGCGTGCTCTTGCCGGCGCCGTTGTGGCCGATGAGGCCGAAGAGTTCGCCTGTCGCGATGGTGAGGTCGACACCCTTGACCGCTTGAACGGTGCCGAAATCCTTGGTCACCCCGCGGGCTTCAACGATAGTGCTTGCCAAGCCAGTTTCTCCAGTCGGAATGTTCGGGGCGCATGCGCGGCTTGGGGTCCACGATGCTGGGGGCGCGCAGCAGCGGAAACTGCTGGGCGATGAGGCGCAGGGTCTGGATCGCGGGGCTGGCGAGCAGCAGCTTGACCATCGGGTGCCGCCACGAGAGCCGGTCGACCATGTCGTTGGCTTCGTAGGGCACGTCGCCGAGGCCGTCGCCGTTGCGGTCCCAGCCCACGTAGTTGCTCCAGTGGTTGCCTTCCCTGGCGCCCCAGGTTTCGTCCTTCGAGGCGACGTACTTGACCTGCTCGCGGTTGGAGATGAAGTCGTTGCGTTCGACTTCGTTGCGCGTCGAGCCGGCCCACAGGTGCACGCCGACGGCGTTGTCGACGATCAGGTTGCCGCGCAGGGTGTTGTATTCGGCGTCGTAGATGAAGAAGCCGCGGGCGTTGCCGGCGACGACGTTGTTCTCGACCACGGCGTCCTGGATGGTGCGCAGCATGATGCCGTGGTCGGAATTGCCCCAGGCGCGGTTGTTGCGCACGATCTGGTCGCGTACCTCCATCAGGGCGAGGCCGCCGCGGTTGTAGTAGGTGTCGTTGTCTTCCCACAGGTTGTGGTAGGAGTTCATGTAGTGGGTGCCGTAGCGGCTGTGGTGCATCTGGTTGCCGCGGAAGACGGCGCGGTGGGAGACGTCCACGTAGATCGCGTCGCGCACGAAGCTGATGTTGTTGCCGATGATCTGCGCGCCGGTGGTGTTGTAGAGCTGGATGCCGTTGCCGCGCTGGGAGGAGTCGAGGTCGCGCTTGCCGGTGATGAGGTTGTGCTCGATCTTCACGTCCTCGGCCTTCTCGATCCACAGGCCGAACAGGGTGTAGCTGAAGTCGCAATGGGCGACGCGGGCGCGGTGGGCACCGGGCTGGATGTAGACGCCGGCGTTCTGGGCGCCCAGATCGGCACCGGAATCGGCGACGATGAGGCCTTCGACGCTCACGTCGGTGGCGACGATGCGGATGGTGTCGCCCTTGCCGCCGCCGTCGATGGTGGGGCGGCCGTCGCCGACGAGCGTGAGCGGCTTGTCGATGCGCAGGTTTTCGAGGTAGGTGCCGCGGGCGATGCGCAGGGTGTCGCCGGGCGCGGCGCGGGCGATGGCGGCCTGGATCGAGTCGCCGGGCTTGATCTGCCACTGCGCGGCCTGGGCGGTGGCCGACAGGCCGGCCAGCAGGGCCGGCACGAGCGGCAGGAGAGGTGAAAGGCGGAGTCGGGGCATGGGGCAGGCGGGTCTTGTTTGAGCGGAGTATGCGGCGGAGTGTCGCAGCCGGCCTTGATTTGGGTGAAGTCGCACCGCCCGCCGGGGGGCGCCCGCTCAGGTCATGGCGGTGTGGGCCGCGACGGCGGCGGGCAGGGCGGCGAGGGTGTCGAGCAGGGGCGCCGCGCTGTGAGGCTGCAGGGCGTCCGGGTGGGTGTAGCCCCAGCGCACGCCGATGAACGCGATGCCCACCGCGCGGGCGGCGTCGGCGTCGCGGATCTCGTCGCCGATGCTGACCGCCGCGCCGGCCGGCAGCCGGCTGGCCCACAGCAGTTCGCGCAGCTTGAAGCGCTTGCCGAACATCGCGGTGCCGCAGTGCAGATGGTCGAACAGCGCCAGCGTGGCGTCGCCGAGCACCTGCCGGGCGGCGTCGCGGGTGTTGGAGGTGACCAGCGCGAGGCTCACGTCCTGCGCGGCCAGGGCCCGCAGCGCCGCATCCACGCCGGGAAAAGGGCGCACCGTGTCGATGCGCGCCAGCATCCGCCGGCGCATGTCGACGGCGAGGGTCGGCACCTGCCACAGGGCGACGCCGAGGTGCGCCATGAGTTGCCGGCTCGACATCTGGCGGACGCGCTCGGCCTCCTCGTCGGCGATGCGGCGAAAGCCGTGGACCAGGGCGGCTTCGTCCAGGCAGGCGCGGAAGGCGTCGAAGGAGTCGGCCAGGGTGCCGTCGAAATCGAGGACGGCGAGGGCGCGCGGCACGCTCAGAGCGGCGCGCGGTCGATGGCGGAGAGTTCGGCGTTTACGTCGAACAGCTTGCCATTGACCTGCGGGACGCCGAAGCCCTTGAGGCGCGCGGTGTGCATCGCGAGGTAGGCTTCGGCGCTGGGACGGTCGGTAAAGAGGTAGATGCCGCCCGCTTCGCCGGCGGCGGGGTTTTCGGTCCAGATCTTCCAGATCAGGCCCGGTTCCTGGGCGATCGAATGGGCGAGGCCTTGCAGGGCATCGGTCATCGCCTGACCCCAGGGGCCGGAAAAGGGGAAGTCGACTTGCAGCAGCACGGGCATGTTGGGACCTGTTCTTGTCATGGATCAAAGGTGGTGCAAAGGCTACGCGATTCCGCGCGCGGGCGGTGCAAGAATGGCGGAATCGATCATTGGGAGGCCAGGCCATGAGCCAGAAGCACAAGCATGTTCTCGAAGCGATCTACCGCGAGCCGCTGAGCAGCAACATCCAGTGGCGGGAGGTGGAATCCCTGCTCAAACACCTCGGAGCCGAGATCGAGCCTAGCCACGGCGCGCGTTTCCGCATCCTGCTCAACAAGCACGAGTTCTTCGTGCATCACCCGCATCACGGCAACGAGTTCGGCAAGCCGGAGGTCAAGCATCTGCGGGAATGCCTGGCCGCGGCGGGGGTGACGCTGTCGAGCTACGAAGAAGGGCTTTGAGCGAAACTGTTCGCGGTGCGGGTTGTCGCGCTGGGTTATCATCGCGCCCTCGATTGTTTCCCCTGCCCGTCCGCCTGCCCCGAGGGCCGTCCCGCACGGTTCGTCCTGGCGGCTTGCGGGTCGATGCGCCATCACCCTGGTCTGTGAGTCGATGCGGAGCCTGAAGCCCCTTCTCTGAGTGCTTGCCCTTGCGCCGCTGGCGATGGGCGCGCTGTCGGCCCGGGCTGACGACGTCAGCATATCGGGCTTCGGGACGCTGGGTTACGCGGTCTCGAATCGGCCGTACATCTACCAGCGTTTCATCGACGACAAGGGCACCTTCGACCGCGACAGCGTCCTGGCCGTGCAGGCGGATGCGCCCATCGCGCCGCGCTGGAGCGCCACCGCCCAGCTGAAGCTCGCGCCGGACACCGCCGACGACAACCGCTGGCTACCCAAGCTCGCCTGGGGTTTCCTGTCGTGGCGACCCGATGACGACTGGCTGTTGCGCGTCGGCAAGCTGCGCGTGCCGCTGTACCTCAACGCCGAGAACATGGACGTGGGGGTGTCGTTCGATTACGCGCGGCTGCCGGTCGAGATGTATTCGCTGTCGCCCACGTCGGACTTCACCGGCCTGGCGCTGGCGCGCTCCTGGGATGCCGGCAAGGGCGAACTGAGCCTAGAAGGCTACTGGGGCAAGGCGCGCACCCACTGGCGGCAGTACGTGCGCGAGG
Organism: Zoogloea sp.; assembly: GCF_041911615.1. Taxonomy (GTDB): domain Bacteria; phylum Pseudomonadota; class Gammaproteobacteria; order Burkholderiales; family Rhodocyclaceae; genus Zoogloea. The sequence goes on from NZ_JAYROR010000042.1 coordinate 6,968, forward strand.
GCGTGCCGGGGTTTATCGACCCCGGCGTCTCGTACACCGCGCTCGATGTGGTCGCCAGCGGGCTGGTGCTGACCTACCGCGGCGAAAACGCCAATGCCTACCGGTTTGGCCTGCACCGTGCGAGCGCCAAGCTGGCCAGCGGCGATATCTGGATCGACCAGCCCGGTCTCGTGCGGCCCCCCATCGCGCCGTGGGCGAGCTTTTACTGGATGCTGCCCGGCGCCGGTCTGGGTGAGAGCCGCAACCAGGAATTCCTGATCGCCACGTTCGGGGCGGACGTCGAGATAGCCCACGGCCTGCGCGGAGCGGCGGAGTACGCGATCCGCAAGGAAGGCGACATGGAGCGGGGCCAGAGCAGCCGTGGCGGCTACGCGTCGCTGCGCAAGCAGGTCGGGCGGTGGACGCCTTACGCCTACTACGCCGAGCTGCGCTCCGAAGGCTGGCTGCGGCGCCTCTACCAGACGGTCGACAGCTATCGGGTGCCGTCCAGCGTGCCGCTGTCGGGCGCCATCAATGCGTCCCAGGGAGTGGTGGCCGACGGGCTGGAGATCTTCGACCAGTCGTCATGGGCGGTCGGCACCTCGTATTCCCTCACCCCGACCAGCAAGCTGAAGGCGGAATGGATGCGGACCCGGGTCGGGACGACATCCACCTTCGTCGATGCCCCCGCTGGGTCGTCCGTGCGCAATCAGAACATCGATGTGCTCTCTCTTTCCTACAGCTTCATGTTTTAGGGCCGGGCTGTGGAAAAGCGATTCATTCGACACCTGACCGGCCTGCTGCTCGGACTCCTCGCGACCTGCGCTCAAGGTGATGGCGTGGCGGTCATCGGCCATCCGCTCCTGCCCAAGGTGGATGCGCAGCTCGTGCGCAAGCTCTACACCGGGCGTGCGCTCGAAGTGGGCAGCACGCCGGCGGTGGTGCTCAATGCCCGCCCGGGTACGCCGTTGCGTGAGCGTTTTCTGGCGCTTTACCTCAACGAAGAGGACGAGAAGTACATCGCCTACTGGACGGTGCGGCGTTTCATCGGCAAGGGCACGCCGCCCCAGGAGCTCGAATCGCCCGTCGCGATCATCGATTTCGTCCAGAAGACGCCGGGCGCCATCGGTTACATCGACGCAGCCGACGTCAAGCCGGGCATGAACGTCCTGATCCGGCGTTAGCCGGTGGCAGCCCCGCCGCAACGGGTGGGCGATTCCATCTTTCTCCGTGTTGCAGGCCCGTGAACGGGCGCCACTCGCTGCCGGCGGTCCGCGCGACGCGGTGTGACATTCCTTTTTGTCATGCCGGCGCGGACTTGCCAGGTAGTTGTCGGATTTTGCAATTTTTTTGATTCGTAATCCTTTTTTGCTAGGTCGTCGGGTTTTTCGCGTTCAGCATGATCGTCAATGACGACGTATGAATTGCGCCGGTGTGGCAATGGCCAGGCCGGAAATCGATGACGGGTATCTGGGATGAGGATTCTGCATGTGGTGCACGGGCTTGCTCGTGGCGGGCTGGAAAACGGCGTGGTGAATCTGCTCAACGGCCTGCCGCCCGGTGAGTTCGAGCAGGCGGTGTGCTGCCTCGACACGCGCGGCGAGATGGCCGACCGGGTGCGGGGCGACGTGCCGATCTTCGTGCTCGACCGCGGTCGTCACGACCTGCGCCTGCCCCTTCGGCTCAAGCGCCTGATCGCCGACTGGCGGCCCGACGTGGTGCATTGCCGCAACTGGAACAGCTGGCTCGACACGGTTGCCGCCCACCAACTCGCCCCGGGCCGGCGCAAGCTGGTGTGGAGCTTCCACGGCTTTGCCGATCGGGACGATTTTCCGACCCGCCGGCAGGTGATCTCGCGGATGCTGGCGCGCCGCACCGACCGCCTGGCGGCGGTGTGCCACGACGCCGCCAGCCGCTTTGCCGACAAGGCCGGCGTGCCGGTGCGGCGCTTCGAGGTGCTTTACAACGGGGTCGATACGACCCGCTTCGGGTGCGTTGCCGATCGGTCGGCGCGCCGCGCGGCGCTGGGGATCGCCGACGACGCGTTGCTGGTGCTGACGGTGGCCAACTTCAGCCCGGTGAAGGATCACGCGGCTTTGCTGGAGGCCATCGCACGTCTGCCGGCGGCCGGGAGCGCGTCGCGACGCTTCCTTTTCCTTGGCGAGGGGCCGCTGCGTGGCGCGCTCGAGGCGCAGGCGGCGGCGCTGGGCCTGCAGGATCAGGTGTCGATGCCGGGCAGTTCCGACCGGGTGGCCGATTACCTCGCGGTGGCCGACGCCTTCGTGCTGCCCAGCCGCCTGGAGGGGATGAGCAACGCGATCCTCGAAGCGATGGCGAGCGGCCTGCCGGTGATCGCCCGGGCGGTAGGCGGCAATCCGGAGCTGGTGGTGGATGGGGAGACGGGTTTCCTGTGCCGGCCGGGCGATGTGGCCGATCTGGCGGATGCGCTCGGCCGGCTTGTCGCCGACGCGCCGCTGCGCCGGCAGATGGCCCTGGCTGCCCGGGTGCGCGCCGAGGCCCTGTTTTCCATCGACGCAATGATGAATGCCTACGGCGATTTCTATCGTCGCGTGGTGGCGTCCTGACGAGGCGGCGACGATCATGAAAATTCTTCACGTGGGGCCGCTACCGCCGCCGGTGGGGGGCATGGCCAGTGTGGTCGAGGGGCTGACCGGCGCACTCGCCCGCTTTGGCGACGTGCGCATCCTCAACACCGTCAAGACCACCCGGGACGACCGTTCGTTGTTCGAGGGCGTCTTCGCCCAGTTGCGCCTGCTCGGGCGGCTTGCCCAGTTGTGCGTGATGTGGCGGCCGCAGGCGGTGCACGTGCACACCTGTTCGTGGTTCAGTTTCTGGCGTTCGGCGGTGGATGTGGTGCTGGCGCGCCTGCTCGGGCGGGCGGTGCTGCTGCACATTCACGGCGGACAGTTCGAGGAGTTTCTCGATTCGCTGCCGCCCTTCAAGGCGCGCCTGGCGCGGCTGGTGTTCGCGGCCTGCAGCAGCGTGATCGTGCTCGGTGAGGGCTGGAAGGCGCTGCTCGACCGCTGGTGCAACCCGGCGAAGGTGATCGTGGTGCCCAACGGCGTCGAGCTGCAGCCCCAGCAGGTGCTGGGCGGCGACGGCGATTTCACGGTGATCTGCCTGGGCGCCTACGGCCCCGGCAAGGGGCAGGCCGAGCTGCTGCGGGCAGTGGCCGCGCTGCGAGGCGAGCGCCGGGTGCGCGTGGCGCTGCTCGGCCCGGAAGGGCGGCCGGGGCAGCACAAGGCGCTGCAGCGGCTGGCCGACGAGCTGGGACTGGCGGATCGGGCGGACATTCCCGGCCCGGTTTTCGGTGTGCAGAAGGATGCTTGGTGGGCGTTGGCGGACTGCTTCTGCCTGCCGTCCTACAACGAGGGTTTGCCGATGGCGATGCTGGAGGCGATGGCGCGCGGGGTGCCGGTGGTGATGACCCGGGTCGGTGCGATTCCCGAGGCGGTGGCCGACGGCGAGGAGGCGCTGCTGTGCAATGCCGGTGATGTGGCCGGGCTCACCGCGCAGCTGCAGCGCCTGCTCGATGATCCGGCGCTGGCCGCACGCATCGGCCGAGCCGGTCGCGAGCGCCTGATCCGCAGCTTTACCCTGGACAGCAGCGCACGCCGGGTGATGTCGCTGTACAAGCGGCTGGCCTGATCAGACCTGAACGATGCCCATCGACTTGAGGGCGATGAACAGGACCGCGCCGATCAGCAGGTTCTTGAAGCTCACGTAGCAGATCATGTCCATCACCGTGGCGCGGCGATACAGGCGCCCCCACCACGGGCCTTCCTTCACGTAAGGCTTGGCGTCGAGGCGCACGATCACTTCGAAGACGCTCCAGCCAAACCACCAGCCGATGATCGCGCCGGCTTCGAGGCGGCCCATCGCTGCCATCACCCAGGCGACGGTCGCCGCGACGGCGAGGGCGAAGCCCGCTCCCTGGATCGACTTGCGGGCCGGCTGCCCCTTGCCGGCCCATGGCCACAGGTGGTCCCACAGCTCGGCGGCGAGCCAGCCGGCGCCGCTCGCGTTGCCGTAGGCGGGCTGGCGCAGTTCGTTGCGGTCGGCGATGGTCATGCTTGGGCTCCTTCGGTCTTCTTTTCCATCGGAACGGGTTTGATCGGGATGAAGTAGCCCTTGCCGTCGATCGGGGTGAGGGGCTGACCGGCCTTTTCGCGGCGTTTGCGCTCCTGGGCCAGCGGCGGGCAGGCGTGGTCGTCGTAGTAGAACACCATGCAGTCGAGGCACAGCATGCACTCGCGTTGGTCGATGTTGCCCTTGGCGTCGATGGCGAGCGAGCCGCAGCCCTTGGCGCAGGCCTTGCAGCTGGTGCATTCGTCCTTGCGCTTGAGACCGAACCAGCGGAAGGTGGTCGGCATCGCCAGTGCGGCGCCCAGCGGGCACAGATACTTGCAGAACGGCCGCTCGACGAAGATCGCCAGGCCCAGCAGGCTGGCCGCGAACAGGCTGTACGGCCAGCTGCGGTTGGTGATGCCGACCAGGAAGGTGGTCTTGAAGGGCTCGACTTCCGCGAGCTTTTCGGCCAGCCCCATGCTGAAGAACGATACCGCCAGCAGACCGAAGAACACCGCGTACTTCACCCACTTGAGCTTGTCGTGGAGCGCCTGGGGCAGATGACGCTGGAAGCGCTTGAGGCCCACCGCCTGACCGACCTTGTACAGCAGTTCGGACAGCGAGCCGAACGGGCACAGCCAGCCGCAGAAGAAGCCGCGGCCCCACAGGAAGGTGGTGGCGATGATGAAGATCCAGAACACGAAGATCAGCGGGTCGGACAGGAACAGCTCCCACTTCCACTGGAACAGCAGCGAGTGGAACCAGGTGAGCACCTGGGTGATCGAGGGTTGCGCCATGGCGTAGAAGCCGACGAAGCCGATCGACAGCACCCAGCCGGTGTACTTGAAGGCATTGACCGGCCACTTGTTGTGGCGGCTGGCGCGCCGCACGAGCTTGTCGCGGCTGGCGTAGGCGGCGGAGATGGCGAGCAGGAAGACGATGAAACCGGCAATCTCGAACTTGCGCTCCTTCCAGACTTTGAGCCAGGTGGGATCGGGCTTGACGACCACCGGACGGCCGCCTTCGAGATAGGTGTCGGCGAGCCAGTATTCCTTGTCGAAATTGGCGAAGGTCTTGGCGGCGGTTTCCTTGTCGATCTTGTTGCCCAGGAACACCAGCTTCCAGGGGAAGGCGGCCGAGAAGCCCTTGCCGCGGATGATGAAGATCGCCGATTCGTCGAAGGCCGGTGCGCCGGCGGCCGACACGCCCCACAGGTTGAGGTAATCGAGATCGCGGAAGGTGAAGCTGTCCGAGCCCTGGCGGACCTGCACGCGGTCGTAGATGCCGCCTCGCACGAAGCCGGAACCCTTGAACGAGTCCATGCCGGCAGTCTTGATGATGAACAGGGCGTGCTCGCCGTCTTTCAGGCGCGCCATCAGGCTGGCGTAGCCGTCCTTGCCGAGGATCGCCTGGCCGATGGTGGGCTGGTTGAGGTAGCCGAACCAGATGTCCATGTACGGCCGGCCGTCGCTCTTGAGGCCGACTTCCTCGGCTTTGACGGTGAGCCGCTGGACGCTGCCGTCCTCCACCAGCTGCGCCCAGGTGGGTACGGTGGTGGCGGGCGGGAACTTGGCCTGCGGGCGGATCACCGGCTTGAGGATGCCGACCTGCTTGGCCACCGCGCCGCCGGAGGTCATCATCACCTGGTTCTGGGCGATGACGGTGACGGTGGCGCCGGTGATCGCGTCGAGACCGATGAGGTTCTCTTCGGGGCGCGACTTGCCGATCTCGATGTTGTCGCCGACGAACTTGCCGAGGTACTGGTTGTTGAACTTGATGAGCGCCGATTCGGGAATGCCGAGCAGCAGGATCGGCTCGGAGTGCTTGAGGATCTTGACGCCGGCGAACTTGCCGGCAGCGTCCATGCCGATCAGGGTGACCACGGGCTTGCCGGAGTAGGCGGGAATGTCGGTGATGTCGGTGGACAGCATCACGTAGCCGACCAGCTTCTTCTGGCCGTTTGCGTCGGCGTAGGCCTCGACGTAGGGGGGCTGGCCCTTGCGCTCCGAGAAGGAGGTGGCGCCGGGCATGACTTCCTTGCACGGCGCGAAGTCGCACAGCTTCGGCGAGCTGGTGAGCTCGGGCGGGAGCTTGACTTCGTAGGTGTCGGCGAGGGCGGTCCCGGCCAGGGTGCAGGCGGCAAGCGCCGCTGCGAGGCGGGCGCCGAAACGTGGGGCGAAAGTGCGCAGGGCGCGCAGGGAAATCATCGTGTGACTCCGCAAATCAGTATGTGGCCGAATTCTGATGATCGGGACGGAGCGGCGCCTTAAGCTGAGTCAATTTGCCGCGGCGGAGGCAGGCCGATGTCATCGGCGGCGGTGAACAAAAAAGGGGAGACGCGGACGTCTCCCCAAATTACTTCTCGATAAGGAATCGTTACGGCGTCGGCTTACTTCTCGACGATCATCCGGGTGCGCATCTCGAGGTGCAGCGCGTGGCAGAAGTGGGTGCAGTAGCACCAATAGACGCCCGGCTTGTCGGCCTTGAAGGTGACGGACTTGGTTTCCTGCGGATTGACGATGAAGTTGATGTCGTACTTCGGAATCGCGAAGCCGTGGGTCAAGTCCTCGACCTTGTCGAGGTTGGTGAGGATGATCGTGACCTCGTCGCCCTTCTTCACCTTGAACTCGCGCATGCTGTAGGCGGGGGCCTGGGAGACCAGGCGCACGGTCACCTTGTTGCCGTTGCGCGTCACGCCGCCGTCCTTGGCGTCCTTGGTGGCGAGGGGGAACTCGTCGACGTTATAGACCTGGCGGGTCTTGATCTTCTCGCGCTTGACGATCACGAAGTCGTGGGGCTCCGGATAGACCGGGTGGTCGGCCAGCATCTTCATCTTTTCGCCGCGGATGTCGATGATCTGCTCGTTCTCGGGGTGCAGCGGGCCGACCGGCAGGAAGCGGTCTTTCGAGAACTTGCAGCCCACGCACAGGAACTGGCCGTCGGCTTCCTTCGTCTCGGACATCGAGGCGTTGATGTGGCCCGGCTGGTAATGCACGTCCATGCGGTCGACCACGTACTTGGCGTTCTTGTCGCCGGCATGGAACTTGATTGCGGTGTCGATGTTCCACTTCACGATCTGGCTGTCGAGGAACAGCGTGGTGAAGGCGTTGCCGCGGCCGTCGAAAGCGGTGTGCAGGGGGCCGAGGCCGAGTTCGATTTCGGCGACGATGCTCTTGTTCAGGTCGTCGAGCTTGCCGTCGAAGAACTCGTGCACCTTGGCCAGTTCGATCACGGTGGCGGTGGGCGACAGCTTGCCGGAGCAGATGAAGTACTTGCCGTCCGGGCTGGCATTCACGCCGTGAGGATTCTTCGGCACCGGCACGTAGCAGGTGAGGGCGCTCTTCGGATCCTTGTTGGATTCCTTGGTGCCATCGACCACCGGCACCTTGCTGTCGCCGATGGTGGTGAACTTGCCGTCCTTGATGGCCTGTTCGATGCGACCGACGTTGAAGAACACGCAGGCGTCCTTCTCGGCGGACATCATGTCCTCGTACTTGGCGCCGCCTTCGGTGTTGTACTGGTTGGCGGCGGCGAGCTTGCCGTCGAACGAGGTGGCGACGAGGTCCATGTTGCCATCGACGCGGCACTGCCAGCGCACTTCCATCGTTTCGGCATCGACGCAGGTGAACAGCGTCTTGTACTTGGACGGGTCATCCATGTCGCGGCCGTCGTTGGGCTGCGGGATGTGGAATTCGTTGCCGCAGAACACGCGGGTGGTGTGGTTGATCGACTCGTCCACCGGGTCGCGCTTGTCGGGGAAGATGCCGTGGAAGCCCTGGATGTTGGGCAGCTCGGTGATCTTGTCGCACTCGAAGGTGTCGCCCTTGATGCGCGCCAGGCGGCCGTGGATCTTGTCGTTCACCCAGAAATACTTGCCGTCGTAAGTGCCGTCGGTGTACGAGCCGTGGACGTGGTGGGTGTCGCCGGTCTTGTACTTCAGGCTGCCGTCGGCCTTGGTGCCGATGACCGCCTTCGATTCGTTGGTGATGCCCCAGCCGCTCATGCAGTCGATGTTGAAGGTCGGCACCCGCTTGATCTCGCGACCGGACGGAAGACCCAGGATGCGCACTTCACCCGAGTGGCCGCCGGACCAGATGCCGTAGTAAGTGTCGAGCTGGCCCGGGGCCGGGTGGATGTTCAGGCCGTCGGCGGCGTGGGCTGCAGGGGCCGGTGCAGCGGGGGCGACCGGCTGGGTGGCCGGTGCGGCGGCTTCCTGTTTGCAGGACGACAGGCCGACCGACAGACCGGCACCGGCCAGGCCTGCGAGGGCGGCAGTGTTCAGGAACTTGCGGCGTCCCGGAACGAGGGTTTGGTCGTCGTGCTTGATGTCATCGGTGCTCATTGTTGGTCTCCGTTTGTCCCTAACCTGAATCGAAAGGCCGCGTGGCGGCGCTGCGAGTGCGCGGCGACGGGCCGGGCGGTGTTCCGCTGTGCGGCCGTTCGTCACTGCGACAATCTGTCGCAGCGCACTCTAGGGGGATCGGGTCGGAAAAAAATTGACCGGGGGCAAGAATCGCCGATGCAGTGCAAAAAATGCCTTGAAGGCCCGCAGGGCGGGGATTTTGCGGGCTAAATATCAGAAAACGCTAATTTTATTCGCCCGGCGCGGGGGCTCGGATGCCGCCTCAGCCGCGGTTGCCGCCGGCCTGCAGCAGCACCAGCAGGGCACCGTCACCGCCGTCGTGGGGCCGGGCCTGGCAGAAGGCGAGGATGTCCTCCCGCTGGGCCAGCCAGCCGCGGGAGAGGTGCTTGAGCACCGGCAGGCGCCCCGGCGAACCGTGGCCCTTGCCGTGGATCACCCGCAGGCAGCGGCGCCCCTGCTGCAGTGCAAGGGCGATGAACTGGGCGAGGCTGGCGCGGGCTTCGTCGCGGGTGAGGCCGTGGAGGTCGAGTTCGCCCTGCACCACCCAGCGTCCGCGGCGCAGGTCAGTGAGGACGCGGCGCGGCAGGCCGACGCGCAGATAGGCGGCCTCGTCGCCCATGTCGAGGCGGTCTTCGAAGGTCAGCGGCGACTCGATCGCTTCGCGCAGCACCTCGCGCTCGTCTTCCTCGCGCTTGCGGGGGAGGGGGGCGGGAGTGGGGCGTTCGACGTGGGCGAGGTTCTTGTCCTTGAGCGGCGCCACGGCGCCGGCCACGTGGCGGAACAGGGCCACCGGGTCGTGAAGGCTGGCGGCGTCGACGGTGGGTTCGGCGGGGGTCCAGTGCTCGACCGCACGCACCTGCGGATTGGCCTGCTGGCGCTGGACGCTGAGGTCGACGCGGTTGAAATCCTTGATCGGTGCGATGTCGCCCAGCGCGGCGCGGAACACCGCGACAGGATCGTTCTCATCGATGCGCGGCGCGCGACGGGGCGCCTCGGGCTCAGGCTCCGCGCTGCGCGGACGCGGCACCGGTGCGGGCTTGGGGCGGGCCAGTTCGGCGTGGGCGTCCGCCTTGAGCGGCTGGATGCGGCCGATCTGGCTGCGGAACAGGGTAGCGTCGTCGGGCTCCGCCGGGGTCTGACCGGCCGGCCCGCGCGGGGCCGCCACCACCACCGGGGGGGCGATGACGGTTTTCAGGACGCTGTTCGGCACCCGGTCGCGGAGGGCCTTGAGGGCGTCGAGTCCGGCGTTGCGCTTGTCCTTGCCCATGCTGTGCGAAAAGTGAGGTCGAAAAGGAAACGGACCGGGGAGTGCCCGGTCCGTCGCGGTGACGCAGGCGGTCAGCCGGCGAGGCCGAGGCTGTCGAGATAGCGTTCGGCGTCGAGGGCGGCCATGCAGCCGGTGCCGGCGCTGGTGACGGCCTGGCGGTAGATGTGGTCCTGCACGTCGCCGGCGGCGAACACGCCGGGCACGCTGGTGGCGGTGGCGTTACCGTTGCGCCCGCCCTGGGTGACGATGTAACCGCCTTCCATCTCCAACTGGCCCTCGAAGATGTCGGTGTTGGGCTTGTGGCCGATGGCGATGAACACGCCCTTCAGGGCGATGTCCTTGGAGGCGCCGGTCTTCACGTTCTTGACACGCATGCCGGTGACGCCGGTGTTGTCGCCGAGGACTTCGTCGAGGGTCGAGTCGAGTTCGAGGGCGATCTTGCCGGCGGCGACCTTCTCGTAGACCTTGTCGATCATGATGCGCTCGGCCTTGAACTTGTCGCGGCGGTGCACCAGGGTGACCTTGCTGGCGATGTTGGCCAGGTACAGCGCTTCTTCGACCGCGGTGTTGCCGCCGCCGACCACCGCGACTTCCTGGTTGCGGTAAAAGAAACCGTCGCAGGTGGCGCAGGCCGACACGCCCTTGCCGGAGAAGGCTTCTTCGGAGGGCAGGCCCAGGTATTTGGCGGTGGCGCCGGTGGCGACGATCAGTGCGTCGCAGGTGTATTCGCCCGCGTCGCCCACCAGGCGGATCGGCTTTTCGGCCAGGTGCGTGGTGTGGATGTGGTCGAAGATCATCTCGGTGTTGAAGCGGGCAGCGTGCTTCTCGAAGCGTGCCATCAGCTCGGGCCCCTGGACGCCATCGGGGTCGGCAGGCCAGTTGTCCACTTCGGTGGTGGTCATCAACTGGCCGCCCTGGGCAATGCCGGTGATGAGCACGGGGTTCAGATTGGCGCGGGCGGCGTAGACGGCGGCGCTGTAGCCGGCGGGGCCGGAACCGAGGATGAGCAGCTTGATGTGACGGGTGGCCATCGTGGTGGGTCTCTCCGAAGCGGTGGGGCGGTGAAGCGTAAAGACGCGATTATAAGACGCGGAGTTCCCGCCTGCCGCCCGAATTGGCGCCGCCCGCTCCGTGAATATCCGCAAGCCGCGCCCGCACGTCATTCGGAGACCCTCAAGTTTGCTTTATACTTGTCCGTTGATAGCACATGACAACTTGGTCACGTCGCCAAGAAACAATTTAGCCCTTTGCTCAGGAGAGGCCTTATGACCGTTACCAGCTCCGTGTCCACGATTGCCCTGCGAACCTTCCCCATTTTTCAGGGCCTGGGCGATGACCGGCTGGCTGCCGTTGCGCGTTGCGCAATGATGCGACGGGTTCCGCGGGGTTCCGCGGTGGTGCATGAAGGTGATCGCACCGATTTCGTGTATTTCGTGCTCACGGGCAACCTGAAGGTCATGGTCAGTGACGAGGACGGTCGTGAGGTGATCCTCACCATCCTCGGCCAGGGCGAGATGTTCGGCGAAATGGGTGTGCTCGACGACAGCCCGCGTTCGGCGTCGGTCGTCGCGGTGTCGCCGTCGGATCTCGTCACCATCGCCAAGACCGATTTCAAGCGTCTGATGCAGGAGAACTTCGAGCTGGCCTGGCACGTCATGTGCAACCTGACCCGCCGTCTGCGCGACGCCGACCGCAAGATCGAAAGCCTCGCACTGATGGATGTCTATGGCCGTGTGGCGCGCCTGCTGCTCGAGATGTCCGAGGAGGTGGATGGTCTCAAAGTGGTCCGCAAGAAGGTTTCCAAGCAGGATATCGCCAAGATGATCGGCGCCTCCCGCGAGATGGTGAGCCGCGTGATGAAGGATCTCGGCCTGCGTGGCCTGATCGAGGAAACCGACAGCGGCGTGATCCTGCGGGAAAAAATCTACGATTTGTGAATGGTCCGGAAATCCTTCCTTACCCATTCGGATGGTGACGAGGAAGGGCCAACCAGAGACCCTGGTTTATAATCGAAAGCGCGGTGCCTCACCGCGCTTTTGTTTTTTGCTGAGCCGCGCAAGGCTCCGTCGGTTCACGTCATGCTCAATCGTCCTTCCACCCGTCCGCTTCCCCTGCCGGAAAAAATCGCCAGCCTGCTGCAGGAGGCTCGTTGGCTGCTGCTCGGCGTGCTGGCGTTCTACGTCGCGATCATCCTGTTCGGCTACTCGAAGGCCGATCCGGGTTGGTCCCACGCCGTCCAGATGGAGCGGGTGAGCAACCCTGGCGGTCGTTTCGGTGCCTGGTTGTCGGATCTGCTGCTGTATTTGTTCGGACTCTCGGCCTGGTGGTGGGTGGCCTTCCTCGGCCTCGGGCTGGCGGTTGGTTTCCGGCGCCTGCAGCGGAATTTCGGTGCCGATCGGCGTTCGCTCTTCGTGGTGGTGCTGGGCTTCGTCGTCGTGCTGCTGGCGAGCAGTGCCCTCGAATCGATGCGCTTCCACTCGATGAAGGCCACGTTGCCCCTTGAGCCGGGTGGCCTGATCGGCCTTGAGCTTGGCGCCCAGGTTTTCCAGTATCTGGGCTTCACCGGTGGCACGCTGCTGTTGCTGGCGCTCATCGCCGGTGGGCTGTCGCTGTTCTCCGGGGTGAGCTGGGTGGAGGCTTCGGAGGTGCTGGGGACCGGTCTCGAACGCCTGTGGCTGTTCGCCACCAACGGTTTCCAGACCCTGGAAGATCGCCGAATCGGCCGCGAGGTGGCCCAGAAGCGCGAGGCCGTGGTCGAAACCAAGCGCAAGAAGGAAGAGGCCGCGCCACCCCCGCCGCTGCGCATCGAGCCGGCCATCGTCGAGGTCGAGAAATCCGTCCGTGTCGAGAAGGAGCGCCAGACGCCGCTGTTCACCGAGCTCCCGGGGGGCGCGCTGCCGCCCCTGTCGCTGCTCGACGAACCGTCCCACGACGTGGAGCCGCCGTCGCCCGAAACGCTTGAATTCACTTCGCGCCTGATCGAACGCAAGCTGGCCGACTTCGGCGTCGAGGTGAAGGTGCTGGCGGCCTATCCGGGGCCGGTCATCACCCGCTTCGAGATCGAGCCGGCGGTGGGCGTGAAGGGGAGCCAGGTGATGAATCTGGTCAAGGATCTGGCCCGCGCCCTGTCGGTGGTGAGCATCCGCGTCGTCGAGACCGTGCCGGGCAAGACCTGCATGGCCCTCGAGCTGCCCAATCCCAAGCGCCAGACCGTGCGCCTGTCCGAAATCCTCGGTTCGCGCGCCTACCACGACATGCATTCGCCGCTCACCGTGGCGCTGGGCAAGGATATCGGTGGCCAGCCGGTGGTGGCCGACATCGCCAAGACGCCGCACCTGCTGGTGGCTGGCACGACCGGCTCGGGCAAGTCGGTGGGCATCAACGCGATGATCCTGTCGCTGCTCTACAAGTCCGAGCCCGCCGACGTGCGCCTGATCCTGGTCGACCCGAAGATGCTCGAACTGTCGATCTACGAGGGTATTCCGCACCTGCTGGCGCCGGTCGTCACCGACATGAAGCACGCCTCCAACGCGCTCAATTGGTGCGTGGCCGAGATGGAAAAGCGCTACAAGCTGATGTCGGCGCTCGGTGTGCGCAACCTGGCCGGCTACAACAAGGCCGTGGCCGAGGCCGCCAAGGCCGGCACGCCCCTCAAGAACCCGTTCTCGATCACGCCGGACAACCCGGAGCCGCTGGACAAGCTGCCCTACATCGTCGTCATCATCGACGAGTTGGCCGACCTGATGATGGTGGTCGGCAAGAAGATCGAGGAACTCATCGCCCGTCTCGCCCAGAAGGCGCGCGCGGCCGGCATCCACCTGATCCTCGCCACCCAGCGTCCGAGCGTTGACGTGATCACTGGCCTCATCAAGGCGAATATTCCGACCCGCATGGCGTTCCAGGTATCGAGCAAGATCGACTCGCGCACCATCCTCGACCAGATGGGTGCCGAGGCGCTCCTCGGTATGGGTGACATGCTCTACCTGGCGCCGGGCACCGGTCTGCCGGTGCGCGTTCACGGCGCCTTCGTGGCCGACGACGAGGTGCATAAGGTCGTCGAATACCTCAAGAGCACCGGCGAGGCAGACTACGTCGACGGCATCCTGTCGTCGCCCGAAGAAGATGCCGGCGACCTGCTTGGCGGCGGGGAGGGCGGCGAAGGCAGCGAAGCCGACCCGCTTTACGACCAGGCTGTCGAGATCGTCGTCAAGACGCGCCGGCCGTCGATCTCGCTGGTTCAGCGCCACCTGCGCATCGGCTACAACCGGGCTGCGCGCCTGATCGAACAAATGGAGCGCTCCGGTCTCGTCACGCCGATGGGCGCCAACGGCAACCGGGAAGTCGTCGCCCCGGCCCGCGAAGGAGAATGATGAAACGCACTTTTTTCCGCGCTTTGGCGCTCGCTGTCGTGCTCGCGGCCGGCCCGGCCCACGCCGACGCCTTGGCCCAGCTCAAGCAGTTCATGGATGGCACCCGCAGCGCGCGGGGCAGCTTCTCGCAACTGGTGGTGGCCAAGTCCGGCCGCAAGCCCCAGCAGGCGAGCGGCACCTTTGCCTTTCAGCGGCCGGGCAAGTTCCGGTGGGTCTACGAAAAGCCCTATGCCCAATTGCTGGTGGGCGATGGCAGCAAGCTGTGGGCCTATGACCAGGAACTGAACCAGGTCACCACCAAGAAGCTTGGTCAGGCGCTGGGCAACACGCCGGCGGCGATCCTGGCCGGCGACAACGCCCTCGACAAGAATTTCGTGCTCAAGGACGCCGGCAGTGCCGACGGTCTGGAATGGGTCGAGGCGACGCCCAAGGCCGACGACAGCAGCTTCGAGCGCATCCGCCTGGGCTTTGCCGGTGGGCAGCTCAAGGCGATGGTTCTGCACGACAACTTCGGCCAGACGACCTCGCTGCAGTTCGGCCAGCTCGAACGCAATCCCACCCTCGACGCCGCGCAGTTCCGCTTCGTGCCGCCGAAGGGCGCCGACGTGGTCGGCGAATAGGCGCCCGCAGCTTCGTCCCTCGCCGTATGGCCGATCTCTTCGACACCCTCGAACCGCCGCGCCTGCCCCTTGCCGAGGCGATGCGCCCGCAGACCATCGCGGCGGTCATCGGCCAGCGCCACCTGCTCGGCCCGGGCAAGCCGCTGGCGCTCGCCTTCCAGTCGGGCAAGCCCCACTCGATGATCCTGTGGGGGCCGCCGGGCGTCGGCAAGACGACCCTCGCGCGGCTCATGGCCAAGGCCTTCGACGCAGAGTTCACCGCGCTTTCGGCGGTGTTCTCGGGGGTCAAGGACATCCGCGAAGCCATTGCGCAGGCCGAAGCAGCGCGCGCCCGAGGGCGTCACACGATTCTTTTCGTGGATGAAGTGCACCGCTTCAACAAGGCTCAGCAAGACGCCTTCCTGCCGTTCGTGGAGCAGGGCCTGGTGACGCTGGTTGGCGCGACAACCGAAAATCCGTCCTTCGAGGTGAATTCCGCCTTGCTGTCCCGGGCGGCGGTTTACGTACTCGAGCCTCTGTCAGCCGACGAACTGGCAGCGCTGTTCGAACGTGCCCGGACTCACGCCTGCCCCGATCTGGCCTTCGAACCCGATGCTCGCGATCGCCTCACCGGCTTTGCCGATGGCGACGCCCGCCGGCTCCTCAATCTGCTCGAGCAGGTCCAGACCGCGGCCGAAACCGCAGGGGTAAATCCGGTTACGCCGGCGTTCATCGACGAAGCCCTGTCGCGCAACCTGAGACGCTTCGACAAGGGCGGCGAGGCCTTCTACGACCAGATTTCCGCGCTTCACAAATCGATTCGCGGTTCGGACCCGGACGCGGCGCTTTACTGGCTGTGCCGCATGCTCGACGGCGGCGCCGAGCCGCTTTACCTGGGGCGTCGCCTGGTGCGCATGGCGATCGAGGACATCGGCCTCGCCGATCCGCGGGCACTGGAAATTTCGCTCAACGCCTGTTCTACCTACGAACGCCTGGGCTCACCGGAAGGCGAACTGGCGCTGGCCGAGGCAGCCGTGTTCCTGGCCTGCGCAGCCAAATCGAACGCGGTTTACAAGGCGTATAATGCGGCGCGCAAGTTCGTTGCCAACGATGTGTCGCGCCCGGTGCCGATTCATCTACGCAACGCGCCCACCCGGCTGATGAAGGAGCTCGGCTACGGCAAGGCGTACCGATACGCCCACGACGAACCCTGCGGCTACGCCGCGGGTGAGTGTTATCTGCCGGAAGGCATGGCGCGACCCAACTGGTACGATCCCGTGGATCGCGGGCTGGAAGCGAAGATCGCCGAGAAGCTGCAGCGCCTGCGCGAACTGGACAGACAGGCCGAAGCCCGCGCAGGAGAAGATTCGCTCAGTGGGGCTGCACGGGATGCGCCGCGATGAAGCGGGCGCAGGCGGCCCGAAAGCGCTTGGCCTTCGCGCGATCGCCGCGTTCTTCGGCCTGATCGACCAGATCGCACATGAACTGGGTGAGCATCAGCGTACCCTCCCGGGTCTGCACCAGACCGCAGGCGATCTGCGCGGCGGCGGCATCGGGGATGTCGTGGTGCTCGGCAATGATGGCGACATCTTCGTCGGTGAGGTCGCAGTAATCGAGGCAATCGCGGATCGATAACATGGGAGTCTCCTCGTAAGTCAAGTTCTAAGCGACGTCGTCTGCGTACGTCTTTCTTTGAGTGTGGTTTTTTGGCCAGGGAAATCAAGAAAAGTTTAATTTTTCGTTGGCTATCAACTTTCCGGTTTTGATTGATGGCGACGACCGGCCAAAGCAGATTCATGTTGCGCTGCACGCCAGGGCCTCAGCCCGCGATGCAGCGCTTCACCACTTACCGGTTTCACGATTTGAATAGGGATTGTCATGCTTGATGTTCAACTGCTCCGCGCCCGTCTGGATTTTGTCGCTGAACGACTCGCCACCCGCGGCATGAGCCTCGATGTCGCGGCCTTCCAGGCCCTCGAGGACGAGCGCAAGACGCGCCAGACCCGTACCCAGGAGTTGCAGGCGCGTCGCAACACCCTTTCCAAGCAGGTCGGCCAGCTCAAGGGCAAGGGCGAGGACGCTTCAGCGGTGCTCGCCGAAGTGGCGGGCATCGGTGACGAACTCAAGGCCAACGAGGCCGCCCTCGCCGAATTGCTGGAGCGCTTCAACGCCTTCCTCGCCGGCCTGCCCAACCTGCCCCACGAGAGCGTGCCGGTTGGCAAATCGGAGGAGGACAACGTCGAGGTGTCCCGCTGGGGTACGCCGGCCCACTTCGATTTCGAGGTGCGCGACCACGTGGACATCGGCAGCCGCCTCGGGGGGCTCGACTTCGAAACCGCGGTCAAGATCTCCGGTGCCCGCTTCACGCTGATGAAGGGTGGCCTGGCCCGCCTGCATCGCGCGCTGGCCCAGTTCATGCTTGATACCCATACCGCCGAGCATGGCTACACCGAGCTGTACACGCCATACATGGTCAACGCCGCCAGCATGTTCGGCACCGGCCAGCTGCCCAAGTTCGAGGAAGACCTGTTTTCCGTGCCGAAGCCGGACGGCGGCAAGTTCTACCTGATCCCGACCGCCGAAGTGCCGGTGACCAACATCGTGCGCGACGAGATCGTTCCGCTCGACCAGCTTCCCCTCAAGTTCGTCGCCCACACCCCGTGCTTCCGCTCGGAAGCGGGCAGCTATGGCAAGGACACCCGCGGGATGATCCGCCAGCACCAGTTCGACAAGGTTGAGCTGGTGCGCATCGAGCAGCCCGAAAAGGCCTGGGATGCCCTCGAGGAGCTCACCGGTCACGCGGAAGCCATCCTGCAGAAGCTTGAACTGCCGTACCGCAAGATCGTGCTGTGCTCGGGCGACATGGGCTTCTCGTCGGCCAAGACTTACGATCTCGAAGTCTGGCTGCCGGCCCAGAACACCTACCGCGAGATTTCCTCGTGCTCGTGCTTCGAGGGTTTCCAGGCCCGCCGCATGCAGGCGCGTTTCAAGAATGCCCAAGGCAAGAACGAGACCCTCGCAACGCTGAACGGCTCCGGCCTCGCCGTCGGCCGCACCCTCGTTGCGGTGCTCGAGAACTACCAGCAGGCGGACGGTTCGGTGAAAGTACCGGCGGTGCTCCAGCCTTACATGGGCGGTCTCACGGTGTTGAAGCCGCTCGACTGACCGGACGCGCCTGCTTGCCTTCAAAGTCACACCGGGCGCGAGACGTGTCGTGTGTGTGTCCTCTCGTGAAGCAACGCGGTGCCGTTATGGAAGCACTCGGTATCCGGGTAGAAATTCTGCCGGGGCACTTTGCTTTTTGAAAAGGGATGTATATAATTATTGGCTTCGAGCGGAAAGGTGGCAGAGTGGTCGAATGCGCCGGACTCGAAATCCGGTATACGGTTTAGCCGTATCGAGGGTTCGAATCCCTCCCTTTCCGCCATTGATTCAGCAAAAAACGCGCCTTTAGGCGCGTTTTTTGCTTTATACCTCCCGCGGAGTCTTCCCTTTCAAAAGCGCTTGCTGCCAAGGCGTGGCTTTGCCCCACGACCTGCGGGGCGCCATGCTTCGACATGGTTGACTCCAACGCGTGGCGCAGGCGGATGACGTTCCAGCTCTAGTTCCACATATCGCGCATGCGGGCGGCCAGGTCGATGGCGCGTTCGCGGGACTGGGCGTCGCCGGTTACCGCGGGTTCGATGGAGGGCCAGCTGCGACTGCTGAAGTGCCCGCAGAGCCGGTTGGGAATGAAGCGCGTGCGGCTGGCATAGACGTGGCGGTCGCCCATGCCGGACTGGCCGGTGATGTAGAAGCGTTGCGGGACGATGAGGTCGAGGTGATCCTTGGCCCGGGTCATGGCCACGTAGAGCAGGCGCATCTCCTCTTCGATTTCCCGCTCGCTGCCTGTTGCGAGATCTGACGGCAGGCAGCCATCGACCGTGTTGAGCAGCGACACGGCGGACCACTCGCGGCCCTTGGCGGAATGGATGGTGGAGAGGATCAGGTAGTCCTCGTCGCGTAGCGGGGCGCCGGATTCGTCGCTTGTGGCGTCGGGCGGGTCGAGGGTGAGTTCGGTGAGGAAGCGCTCGCGGCTGGGATAGGTGGCGGCGATACGTGCCAGTTGCTGGATGTCTGCCTGGCGCACGTGGGCGTCGTCGAAAAGGCGTTCGAGCTGGGGTTCGTACCACTGGGCAAGGCGTTCGACAGGTTGCGGCCACGTGTCGCCGCCGAGGCCTTCGACCAGGGTGGCGAAAGCGACCCAGCCGTCGCGAACGCCTTCAGGCACGGGCTGTTCGGGGAGGAGGGCACAGCCGGGTGCGGCGGCCTGCAGGTTGTCGAGAATGCGTCCGGCCGTCTTGGGGCCGATGCCGGGCAGAAGCTGGATGGCGCGAAACCCGGCCACCCGGTCGCGCAGGTTCTGCGACCAGCGCAGGACGGCAAGCACGTCCTTGACGTGGGCGGCTTCGAGAAACTTGAGTCCGCCGAATTTGACGAAGGGGATGTTGCGCCGGGTGAGTTCGATCTCGAGGCGGACGCTGTGGTGGGCGGCGCGAAAGAGCACGGCCTGGGCCTTGAGCCTGAGGCCGGCCTCGCGACGGGCCAGCACCTGTTCGACGACGTAAGCGGCCTGGTCGGCTTCGTCGCGCACCGACACCAGGACCGGCTTTTCGCCTGCGGGGCGTTCGCTCCACAAATCCTTGCTGAATCGCTCGCGGGCCTGGGCGATGACTGCGTTAGCGGCGGCCAGGATCGAGGGGGTGGAGCGGTAGTTGCGATCGAGGGTGACGCGTCGGGCGGGCGGGTCGAACTGATCGGGAAAATCGAGGATGTTGCGTACCGTGGCGCCGCGGAAGCTGTAGATCGATTGGGCATCGTCGCCTACCACGGTGAGGCCACGACCGTCGGGTTTCATCGCCCGCAGCAGAGCTGACTGGAGGTGGTTGGTGTCCTGGAATTCATCCACCAGCACGTGGCGGAAGCGCTCGCCGACTTCGCGGGCCAGATCGGGCTCGCTCACCATCTGGGCCCAGTACAGGAGCAGGTCGTCGTAGTCGAGTACCTGCTGGGCCTGCTTGGCTTCGACGTAGGCGCGGAACAGCTGGCGCAGGTCGGCCTCCCACTCGGCGCACCACGGGAAACTGGTCTGGAGGACATCGGTGAGGCGGTTCTGGGTGTTGACGGCCGCCGAGTAGATGGCGAGGCAGGTGCCCTTCATGGGAAAGCGCCGTGTCTTGGACGACAGGCCGAGTTCGTGCCGGACGAGGTTCATCAGGTCGGCGGAATCTTCGCGATCGTGGATCGTGAAGGCCGGGTCGAGGCCGATGCGCCCGGCGAATTCCCGCAGCAGGCGGGCGCCGACGCTGTGGAAGGTGCCGGCCCACGGAAAGCCGCCCTGGGCGAGCCGTGCGTGACGCGGCGAGACCTTGGCGGCGATGCGCTGGACGCGGCGGATCATTTCGTCGGCGGCACGGCGGGAGAAGGTGAGGAGCAGGATCTGCGCCGGATCTACGCCCTCGGCCAGAAGGTGGGCGACCCGGTGGGCGAGGGTGTTGGTCTTGCCCGAGCCGGCGCCGGCGATGATGAGCAGCGGGCCGGCCGCGTTGCCGCTGCCGTGCAGGGCGGCGTCCCGCTGGGCGTCGTTGAGACCGTCGAGATAGGTGGGGCGTGGGCAGCGCGTGTCGTCGCTCACGGGGTGGGCTCCGGAATGAGGGCTGCCACGCCTGACGGGGCGGACGCTTCGACGGCAGGCTGTGGGGCCAGGGCGATCAGCACGGCTTCGTCGCAGACCGGGCAGATACGGTAGTGGGCCGAAGGGCCTGCGGCGCTGTCCATGGCGTCGGGATCGACCGGGCTGTGGCAATGGGGGCAGATGAAGCGGCGGGGCATGGCTGGATTCCTTTTGCTGTAATAATATACAGATAATTGGAAATCTCAAGCCGTTTGTGTGCCCGTGCCGTGCCGACCGGGCGTCCCGAGGCGCCCAGTGTGGGGTTTCAGCGGTGGAAATCAGGAGGATCGTCGGCGAACCAGTCGGTGAGGGAGCGGGCCTGGCCCAGGCTGTCGAGCCGCCGCGTGATGGCGTCGTGGTTGCCCCACACCACGCTGGCGAGGCGACCGGCCTTGGCGTGGGCGTCGATGTCGCCACAGTACAGTCCGCCGTCGCGTTCGACATAAAAGCCGTAGGTGCGGCACGCGACGGGACGCTGGGCATACACCGGACAGGCGCCGCTGGCCGCGTCGAGCATCGGGCAGACCAGGGGGCGCTGCGGCGTGGTGGCGAGGGCGTCTATCCGCTGGCGGATCTCGTCGAGGCGTACCGGCGGCAGGTCTGCCAGGCCCGCGCGCAGCAGCGCCCATTCGGCGGCGGTGAGGCGGGGCACGTCGGCAAGACGCCGGCAGCAGGTATCGCAGCCCTTGGTGCAGGGCCAGTCGGGGTGGCCGGCACGGATGTGGCCGACCCGGGCGTCGATGTCGGCGTGCAGGCTGGTGAGCGCGCTGGATGTGGTGGTCATGCGGGGTCTTTCATGCCGTCCGGGATGGGGTTTTCGCGGCGCAGGATAAAGAAGTTGCCGGCCACGGCGGTGCCGAGGCCGATCAGGCCGATGGGCGTCCAACGGAAGTGCTCGAAGAGGCCCGACAGCACCAGGGCGACGACCGGCGTCATCACGCCGACGTAACCGGCCCGGCCACCACCGACGCTGTCGAGCAGCTCGAGGTAGAAGTAGAACGCGAACACCGAGCCGAACACCGCGAGATACAGCCATGACAGCACGTACGCCGTGCTCGCGGCGAAGCCCAGCGACTGGCCGCCCAGGCGGGCCGCGATCAGGCAGCAGAGGGCGCCGTAGGCCATGCCCCAGGCCATCTTCTGCCATACGTGGAGCCCGTCGGTGGCGAGGCGGGTCGAGAAGACGTTGCCGACGGCGCTGGCGATGACCCCGCCGGCAGTGAGCAGGGCGCCGAGAAAGACGTCGCGTCCCGGCTGGAGGCGGGTCAGTTCGGGCCAGAACACACAGCCGACTCCGACGAGGCCGACCAGCCCGCCGATCCCCACCCGGCGGTTGAGGGGTGTGCCGACGGCGATGCGGCTGGCGAGCATGTTGGTGAGAGGGAGTGCGCTGTAGCCCAACGCCACCAGCCCCGAAGCGACATGGCCCTCGGCGTAATACACGCACAGGTAGCCCAGACCGAACATCGAGGCGCCGAATCCGGCGAGGCGCAGATGCACGGCCGGCGCGAGGCGCAGCGCGAGTCCCTGCCAGCGGCAGATGCCGGCGCAGAGCAGGCTGGCGAGGCCGAAGCGCCAGGCGACGCTGGCTTCGGGGGCGACACTGCCAAGCTGGAAGGTGATGGCCAGCCAGGTGGTGCCCCAGATCAGGACGCAGGCGAGGAACCTGCGCAAATCCACTGCGGACATGGCGCGGAGTCGATCGTCGGAAAGCCGGGAAGGCTAGCACACCGGCCTTGGCCGGTCGTGCGCGGCACGCGCCGGCCATGAAAAACGCGCCCGGAGGCGCGTCTTGGGAGGAGGCGAAGGGCCGCGCCGTCGCGCGGACACGGTTTTAGCGGACGGCCGCACCGCGTTCGCGCAGGGCCAGCTGGGCGCGGCTGGCGGCAAGGTCGGCTTCGTCGCCGACGATGCGCGCGGCTTCGGTGAGCAGCACGTCCTTGCTGTCCTTGCGCGCCTTTTCGGCGGCCAAGTCGGCGGCAAGGCTGCGCTCGCCCGATTGCAGGCCGTCGTCCTGCAGGGCGGCGAGCTTGTCCTTGCCCTTGTCGCGCGCCTTGAGACGGGCTTCCTGGCGTTCCTTTTCCTGGCGTCGCTCGGTTTCGTTGAGCGACAGCAGCTTGGTGTCGCGCAGGCGCTTGAACTCGTTCACGTCGTCGAGGAGTTGGAGGAAATCCTTGTCCTTGGCGACACGGGCGTCGTGGCGGCGCTTCAGGTCGGCCAGACGCGGGGCGACTTCGCCGACTGGTCGGAAATCGGCGGCCTTGATCTGGATCCACGGCAGCGCGTTGTCGTAGCTCGACTCGCCGTAGCTGTCGGCGTCGGAGACCGAGGGGAAGGCGATGTCGGGCGTCACGCCGCGCAGCTGGGTGGTGCCGCCGTTCACGCGGAAGAACTGGGCGATGGTCATCTTCAGCTCGCCGAAACGGGGCTTGTCGTTGCGCGCGACTTCGTCGAGATTGACCATCGTCTGGACGGTGCCCTTGCCGAAGCTGGGTTCGCCGATGATCGGGGCACGGCCGTAGTCCTGCAGCGCGGCGGCGAAAATCTCGGAGGCGGACGCCGAGCCGCGGTTGATCAGCACGGCCAGCGGGCCGTCCCAGGCGGTGCCGGCGTGTTCGTCCTTCTCGACGCCGATCTGGCCGTCGGTGCGGCGTTGCTGGACGACCGGGCCCTTGTCGATGAACAGGCCGGTGAGCTCGACCGCCTCGCGCAGCGAGCCGCCGCCGTTGTTGCGCAGGTCGATCAGCAGGCCGTCGACCTTTTCTTTCTTGAGTTCGTCGATCAGGCGGGCCACGTCGCGGCTGGCGCTGCGGTAATCCTTGTCGCCCTTGCGGCGACCCTCGAAGTCTTCGTAGAAGGCGGGCAGGTTGATGACGCCGATCTTGTGGGTGCTGGCGCCTTCGCCGACCTTGATGACCGATTTCTTGGCGGCCTGCTCTTCGAGCTTGATCTTGTCGCGCTGAAGGGCGACCTGCTTGTGCTTGCCATCCGGGCCGGCGTCGGCGGGCAGGATGTCGAGCACGACGCGGGTGTTCTTCTCGCCACGGATCAGTTTGACGACTTCGTCGACGCGGGAGCCGACCACATCGGCCACCGGCTCGTCGCCCTGACCGACGCCGACGATGCGGTCACCGACGGCGAGCTTGCCGGAACGCGCGGCCGGGCCGCCGGGCACCAGCTCGCGGATGGTGATGTAGTCGTCGCGCTCCTGCAGCACGGCGCCGATGCCGACCAGCGACAGGCGCATCGAGATGTCGAAATCCGCCGAGGCGCTGCGGCCGAGATAGTTGGTGTGGGGCTCGATGGACATCGCGTAGGCGTTCATGAACACCTGGAAGACGTCCTCGCTCTTGTTGCGGGTGGCGCGGGCCACGTAGTTGTCGTAGCGCTTGGCCAGTGTCTCGCGGATGGCCTTGTCGTCCTTGCCGGCGAGCCTGAGACGCAGCCAGTCGTTCTTGACGCGCTTCTTCCACAGGTCGCGCACCTCGGCTTCGTCGGCGGGCCACGGGGCCTTGTCGCGGGCGTAGGGGTAGCTTTCCTTCTGGGTGAAGTCGAAGCCTTGGTCGAGCAGTTCGCGGGCGTAGCCGAGGCGTTCGGTGACGCGCTGCTCGTAGCGCTGGAAGATCGCGAAGGGGGCTGCCAGGTTGCCGCGCAGGATCGCGTCGTCGAGGGTGGTGCGGGCGTCGGCGAAGCTGTCGATGTCGGCTTGGGTGAAGAACAGGCGTTCCGGGTCGAGGGCCTTGAGGTAGCGGTCGAAGATCTTCTCCGACATCGCGTCGTCCAGGGGCTGCGCCTTGTAGTGGTAGCGGCCGAGGATCTGGGCGCTCAGGTAGGCGGTCTGGGCCTGGTCGGCGGTGGGCGCCAGGCGGGGCGTCGATGCGGCCTCCTGGGCGGCGGTCTGCCCGGCACAGATGACGGCCAGCAGGGTCCAGATGATTCGTTTCTTCAAGGGTGTTTCTCCACCGCGGTTGTTGAGCCCGGAAGGACGGTACGCCTTTCCGGGCCACAGGTCGACAACGTAAATGCTGAAATGTTCAGCAGGATGGTTCAGACTCTCGAAAGTTATGACTAAAGTCATAGGCCGGAGGCCCGTTAGCTTCGACTCACGCGGTGTGAATTGTGTTGGCCCGGCGGTGGCCGGGTAGGGAGAGAGCATGAGCGACAAGCCGACCAGGATCCTGATCGTCGAGGACGAGGCGATCATCGCGATGGACCTGGCGCAGCGCCTCGAGGATTACGGTTACGTCGTGACCGGCATCGCCGCCAGCAGCGAGCAGGCCATCGCCGAGTTTGCGACCGATGCGCCCGATCTGGTGATGATGGACGTGGTGATCCGGGGCAGCCTCGACGGGATCCAGACCGCGGCGTGGATGCGCGCCCATCGCGACGTGCCGGTGATCTACGTGACGGCCTTCGGCGACGAGGCGACCCGTCGGCGGGCAGGCGAGACCGCGCCTTACGGTTACCTGCTCAAGCCCTTTCGCGCCGAGGACATCCGCGCCGCCATCGAGGTGGCGCTGGTCAAGCATGGCATGGAGTCGCGCTTGCGCCAGCGCGAGCAGTGGTTCGCGCGCACCCTGCGCTGCATCGACGACGGGGTGATCGCCACCGACGCCGACGGTTGCGTGCGGGTCATCAACCCGGTGGCCGAGCGGCTCACGGGCTGGGTCCGCGCCGAAGCGCTGGGCCAGCCGCTGGACACAATCCTGAGCCTGCGCGACGAGGCTTTGCCAGGGGCGTCGCGAGCAGGGCTGGCCGAGGCGCCGGCGGCGGGCGCCGAGCCGTCGGTGGGGCTGCGCTGTGGGGTGGTTACACCGCGCGGCGGCGGCGAGATGCCGGTGGAGTACGGTACGGCGCCGATCCTCGACGACGACGGCCTGCGCGTGGGGGCGGTGCTGGTGCTGCGCGACATCGGCCGGCGGCGCGAGATGGAGCGGGCCCTGGCGGAGAGCGAGCAGCGTTTCCACGCGGCGTTCGAACATGCGGCCATCGGTATGGCGTTGGTGGCGCTGGACGGGCGTTTCCTGCAGGCCAACGAGGTGGTGGCGACGATGCTGGGGCTCCAGGGCGAGGCGATTTCGCGCCATTCCTTCCGCGATCTGTGTCACCCGGGCGACCGCGGCGTGCTCGACGAATACCTCGATCGCCTCGCCGCCGACACGCTGCCGACCTTCCAGGTCGAGCTGCGGATGTTGACGCCCGACGGGCGGCTGGTGTGGACGCTGCTGTCGGTGTCGGCGGTGCGCGACGCCAAGGGCGCGCCGCGCTACCACATCGTGCAGATGCAGGACGTCACCGCGCGGCGTTCGGCCGAGGCGCAACTGGTTTTCGTGGCCTACAACGATGCGCTCACCGGCGTGTCGAACCGGGCCCAGATCAATCGCCAGCTGGAGCAGTCGCTGGCTTTCTGCCGGCGCCGCGACGAGAAGCTGGCGGTGATGTTCATCGATCTCGACAACTTCAAGCTGGTCAATGACAGCCACGGCCACCAGGCCGGCGATGCGCTGCTGCGCGAGGTGGCGCGGCGCCTGCGCGGCACCGTGCGCGAGGCCGACAGCGTCGGGCGCCTGGGGGGCGACGAGTTCGTGGTGGTGCTGCCGGGCATCGAGGACGACCAGGCGGTGGCCAGCGTGTGCGCCAAGCTGATTGCCGCGATGGAGGCCCCGTTCTATTTCGAAGGCCAGCAGATGCAGGCCTCGTGCAGCATCGGCGTGAGCCGCTATCCCCAGGACGCGGTTACCAGCGATCGCCTGCTGGTGACCGCCGACGATGCCATGTACCGCGCCAAGGAGCTCGGCAAGAACGGCTTCGTGTTCTACTCGAGCGAATGGGGGCGCCAGCTCAACGAGCGGATGATGCTCGAGTCCGACCTGCGCCGCGGGCTGGCCGACGGGCAGTTCGAGATCCACTACCAGCCGATCCACGACACCGGCGGCGGCATCCGTTCCCTGGAGGCGCTGCTGCGCTGGCGGCATCCCGAAAAGGGGTTGCTGCTGCCCGATGTGTTCATGACGACGGCCGAGCGCAGCGGGCTGATCGTGCCGATCGGCGACTGGGTGCTTAAGAGCGTGTGCCGGCAGATCCGTCGCTGGCGCGATGCCGGGGTGGCGACGGTGACGGTGGCGGTCAACCTGTCGGCGCGCCAGTTCCGCGATGCCGGGCTGGTGGCCACGGTGATGAACGCGCTGGCCGAAAGCGGGCTCGAACCCGGCTGCCTGGAGCTCGAGCTCACCGAGTCGAGCATCATGCAGCAGCCCGAGCGCACCAGTGCGATCCTCGACGAGCTGCGCCAGAACGGCCTGCGCATCGCGGTGGACGATTTCGGCACCGGCTACTCGAGCCTCAGCTACCTCAAGCGCTTCCCGATCCACGCCCTGAAGATCGACCGCTCGTTCATGGCCGATCTGCCCGACAACCGGGAGAGCGGGGCGATCGTCTCGGCGATCGTCACCATGTCCCGCGCCCTGGGGCTGACGGTGGTGGGCGAGGGCGTCGAGAACGCCGATCAGGCGAGCTTCCTGCGCGGTCTGGGGTGCGATCTGTTGCAGGGCTTCCTGTATCAGCGGCCGGCGCCGGCGACGGTGATCGGCGATCTGCTCGGTGCCGGCACGGGGCGGTGCGCCGCGGTGCCGAGCCTGGCCGGCTGAAGGACGGCGGTGCGCCTGCAACGGCTGATCCTGTTTGCCGGCGTACTGGCCGTGCTGATCGGCCTGTCGCCGCCGGGCCGCGCCGACGTGGACGCCACGATGGCCGCCGGGCGCAAGACGGTGCTGGTGCTCAACGCCTACCACTGGGGCGACGCGTGGACCGATGCCCAGGTGAGCGGGATCATGCAGGTGCTACGCGCCGCCAGCGCGGCGCCGGAGGTCTTCCTCGAACATCTGGACGTGCTGCGCCAGCCCGCCGCGGCGGATGACGGCCTGACACGGGCCGAAGACCTGTCCCGGCGCTTCGGGGGCCGGCAGTTCGATCTGGTGATCGTCACCGACGATCCGGCGCTGGCCTTTGCCCTGCGCCATCGCAAGCGGCTTTTCCCGGCCGCCGCGATCGTCTTCAGCGACGCCCTCGACTTCGATCCGATGGGGCTGCCGCCGGACGTTCCGATCACCGGGGTGCGCGAACGGGTGGACATCGCCGCCACGCTGGCGATGGCCCGGCAACTGCAGCCGGACGCCCGTCGCGTGGTGGTGTTCGGCAACCGCGGCGGGCCGGCCACCGGCTACGCCCATGCGGCGGCGGCCCTGCGTGCGCTGCCCGAATCGGAGGGCGTCGAGCTGCATGTGGATCTGGACGTGGAGCGGATCGCCTCGGTGCTGGCCGGGGTGTCGCCGCGCGACATCGTGATCCCGCTGGCGACGGCCACCGACCGCGACGGCCACGCGTACGACTACGGGGCCTTGATCAACCTGATCTCGCGGCTGTCGCCGGCGCCGGTCTTCGGCATCATCGGCGAGCGGGTGCGCGCGGGGCTCACGGTGGGCGGCTGCGTTCTGGACGGCGAGGCCGAGGGGCGGCTGGCGGCCGAAATGGCGCTGCGCATTCTCGACGGCACGCCGGCCGGGCGCATTCCGGTGGTCGAGGCGGGGTGCGAGGGGCTGTTCAGCTATCCGGTGATGCAGCGTTTTGGCATTCCCGAACGGCGTCTGCCGGCGGGCAGCACGCTGGTCGGCAAGCCACCGGGGCTCTACGACCAGTACCGCGGCGTGGTGTGGGCGATGCTGGCGGGGGCGGCGCTGCTGCTGGCGGTGATCGTCTCGCTGGGGCTCAACATCCGCCACCGGCGTCGGGTGGAGGCGGCGCTGGAGCAGAGCGAGGAGCACTTGCGCCTGGCGCTGGAAGGGGCGACCGACGGCGTGTGGGACTGGAACCTGCAGACCGGCGCGATCTACGTGAGCCCGCAGTACTACACCTTGCTCGGCTATGAGCCGGGTGGCTTTCCGTTGGGCTACGACACCTGGCGTTCGCAGATTCACCCGGACGATCTGGAGGCGACCGAGACCAACCTGCAGCGCTATCTGGACGCCGGCGAGACGATGTTCCGGGCAGAGTTCCGGATGCGCACCAGGGATGGCCGCTGGCGCTGGATCCTGTCCCGCGGCGGGGTGGTGGCGCGGGATGCGTCGGGGCGCGCGGTGCGCATCGCCGGCGCCCATTCCGACATCACCGAGGCCCGTGCCGGCGCCCAGCGGATCGCCTCGGCGCTCGCCGAGAAGGAGGTGTTGCTCAAGGAAATCTACCACCGGGTGAAGAACAATCTGCAGGTGGTGGCCAGCCTGCTGACGATGCAGGGCCGCGATGCGCCGACTCCGGTGGTGCAGGCGATGTTCGAGGATAGCGCGGCGCGGGTGCTGGCGATGTCTCAGGTGCACGAGCAGCTCTACCAGTCCGACGATCTGGCGAGCATCGATTTCGGGCACTACCTGGGCCAGCTCGTCCAGCGGCTCGACCGTCAGTACGCGCGACAGGGCGTGCGCCTCGAGGCGCAGCTGCAGAAGGTGGTGCTGGGCATCGAGACGGCGATTCCGAGCGCCTTGATCGTCAATGAACTGGTGGCCAACGCGGTCAAGCACGCGTTTCCCGACGGCCGGGCGGGGCGGGTGCGGATCGGGCTGGTGGCCGAGGTGGAGGCCGGGGTGCGGCTGACCGTGGAGGACGATGGCGTCGGGCTGCCCGCGGCTTTCGAGCCGCAGGCCCAGGGCAGCCTGGGGTGGCGTCTGGTGGCGGGGTTGGTGAACCAGCTCGGCGGCCGCTTCGAACAGGGGGGCGGCCCCCTGGGCGGCACGCTGATCACGATCCGCTTCCGCGCCACCGCGCGGGAGAGTCGCCGCTACGCCGGCGCGCTGGCGGGCCGCCGCGACGATCCGGCGCTGGCCTGACGCGGCGCCTCAGCGCGGAGGCGTGCCGGCGGGGCGCAGGTTCTGGTCGATGGCCCACACCGCAGCTTCAAGGCGCGAACGGAACTTGAGCTTTTTCAGCAGATTCTTGATGTGCACCTTGACGGTGCCTTCGGCGATGTTCAGATCGCGGGCGATCAGCTTGTTGGACAGCCCGCTGGCGAGGCAGCCGAGGATGTCGCGCTCCCGGTCGGTGAGCGGGGCGAGGCTGCGTTCGGCGGCCTGGGCTTCGTCGCGCAGGGAGCGGGCGAGCAGGCCGTTGAGGCTTTCGCTGATGACGATGCGGCCGCGCAGGGCTTCGACGATGCGGGCGAGCAATTCCTCGGGTTCCATGTCCTTGAGCAGGTAGCCGTCGGCGCCGGCGCGGATCGCGGCCACCAGATCGTCGGCGGCGTCGGACACCGTGAGGATCAGGATGCGGGCGGCGAGGTCGGCCTCGCGCAGCGCCTTGAGGGTTTCGATGCCGCCCATGCCTTTCATGTTGAGGTCGAGCAGGATCAGGTCGGGTTCCAGCGCGCGCGCGAGTTCGAGCCCTTCCTCGCCGCTGGACGCCTCGCCGATGAGGTGGAGCTGGTCGTTCAGGGCGATGAGCTGGGAGACGCCTTTGCGGAACAGCGGGTGGTCGTCGATGATGATTACCGAGGTGGTGGCGGGGGTGTTCATTGCACGCCTCCTTGGGCGGTCGGGTTGGGGGTGTCGGGGAGGGGCGCCTCGGCCGGAAAAACCAGTTCGACCCGCGTGCCGCCGCCGTCCCGGGGCGTCACCGCGAGTTCGCCGGCGAGGCTCTGGGCGCGATCGCGCATGATCACGATGCCGTAACGATGCAGCGGTCGCGCGGCCTCGTCGAAGCCGACGCCGTCGTCGTCCACCGTGACCCTTACCCGCTCGCCGTCGCGGGCGAGGTGCACCGCCACTGCGCGGGCCTGGGCGTGGCGTTCGATGTTGGAGAGCGCTTCGCGGACGATCTGCAGGACGTGGATCTCGCGACTGGCGGCGAGCTGGAGGTCGGCGAGCCGGTTGTCGAGGCCGATCTCGAGCCCGGTACGGCGCCGGAAGGCCTGTACGGCGTCGTCGATGGCGGCGTTGAGGCCGCGTCCGTCGATACGCAGGCGGAAGGTGGTGAGCAGTTCGCGCAGCTGCCGGTAGGCTTCGTTGAGGCCGTCGCGCAGCTCGCCGACCACTTCATTGACCGGCTCGGGCGGCGGCGTGCGTCCGAGCAGGGTCTGCAGCCGGGTGACCTGGATCTTGAGGTAGGACAGCGACTGGGCCAGGGAGTCGTGCAGCTCGCGGGCGATCACCGAGCGCTCGTCGAGCAGGGCGAGGCGGTGGCGTTCCTCGTTGCGCTGGGTGGCGGCGAGGGCCGAGCCCACGTGCCGGCCGACGGTTTCGAGGAGCTCCACCTGCCATGGGGCGAGGGGTTGGTCGTCGGGCTGGGTCAGCAGCAGGGCGCCGTGGCTGCGGCTACCGTCGAACAGCGGCACCGAGATCGTCTGCCCGGCGCCGCGGGCGCCCGGGGTGGCGACGAGACCGCTGGCCGGGACGCCCTCGGCGTCGCAGCCGTGACAGCGCTTCTGGCAGAGGGCCTCCACCTGCACGTCGGCCGGCAGCGTGCCCGTGAGGGCCGGGCCCATCTCGTCGGTCTTGCCCAGGCACAGGGCGCCGGCCTGTACGCCGATGACCTGCTCCACGTCTTCGAGCACCTGTTCCAGCGTGGCACGGGTCACCGCGCGTTCGGACAGGGCGCGGGTGGTGCGGTAGAGCAGGTTGAGCGACTGGTTGGAGCGGGCCAGGGCCTCGGTTTTTTCCCGGACCCGGCTCTCGAGCTGCGCGTAGCTGCGCGACAAATCCTCGACCATGAAATTGAAGGCTTCGCCGAGCTGCCCCAGCTCGTCCGGCTCGCGGGGAGGGATCCGCACCGAAAAGTCGCCGCGCCGAACCTGCCGCGCAGAGGCGAGCAGATCGTGGAGCGGGGTGAGGACATGGGTCTTGAGCTGGAGCACGGCGGCGGCGCCGACCACCACCAGCAGGATCAGCGAAATGCCCTGCACGAGGCGCAGCAGCTGCAGCTTGTCTTCCAGCCCTTGCTCGACCAGCACCACGAGGCGGTCGATGCGCGCCACCATCTCGTTGGTCTCGGCGGTCAGTGGCGGGCGCTCGGCCTGGCTGCGCGCGCTGTTGACGGCCAGTGCAGCCGGCCGGAAGTGCCCCGACCACAGCGCGCCGACGGCCTCGTAGGCGCGGCGCATCGGGTCGTCGGCGCCGCTGGGAATCACCCGGACGAGGTCGGGGCTGCGATAGCGCAGCTCGAAGTCGGCAATGCTCCGGGCAACGCCCTGCGGGTCGGCTTGGCACACCGCGGTGCCGATGGCGTACGACTGCATCCGCAGGGAGCCGGCGAGGTTGATCGCGCGGGCCTCGCCGGACGACAGCTCGGCGACGGTGATCGAGGCCAGGATCGACACCGCGGCGAGGCTGGCGATGGCGGCGATCCAGGTGCCGAGCCGGAGCACGACGGACGGGCCGTGGCGTCGCGGCGGTGCGCTGGGGTTGCCCTCCGGGGGGCGCTCGTGAGTCACGCTGGGGGCTCCATGGGTTCCGGGGCTGTCATTTTGGCCCGCGGGGGCGCTTCGGGTCACGTCGGGGTGCGTCGACGGCCAGGAAAATGGTAATAGGCCAAACCCCCTCCAGCGCCGCTCCCGACATATGGGCCTGCGGCGCAGGTGCTTTTCTAAGGTATTGAGAAACAGGGGGTTGGGCGGATTTTCTGAATATTTCGACTATACCTATTAGGAGGTAATCAGGTGGTTTTGGTGGTTTTGGAAGTCTGATCTAAGTCAAATCCCGGCCCCGGACCGGCTCCTAGACTGCGCATCACGTTGTTGGGAGTCGCTCGATTTTGCTGCGGCCCTGCTTTGAATCTTGCGAGGGAAACTATGCACACGAGTCTCGATGATCTCTCTTTGGTCCTGGGCGAAATCGCCTTGTTCCGTGGCCTCGCCGACGCAGTCGTCGCCGAGGTCGCGCGTTCCTCCCAGGTGCTCAGCGTGCCCAAGGGCGCTTCGATCTACGCCGCCGGCGAACGGCCGCGGGCGCTTTACCACGTGATGTCCGGCCACCTGAAGGTGGCGGTGTCGTCGCCGGACGGGGGCGAGAAGGTCATCGAGCTGATGTCGCCGCGCCAGGTCTTCGGCGTGGCCGAGCTGTTCGGCGACGCGGCCTACGTGTCGTCGGTGGAGGCGGTGACGCCGGTGGTGCTGCTGGCGGTGGGCCGCGACGGCATCTTCCGCGCGATGGAGCAGGCGCCCTGCGTGATGCGCCGGATGCTCGGTGCGGTGGCCGAGCGCCAGTCGTCCATCGAGCGCGACATCGCCGCCGACTGCTTCCAGTCGGGCACCGACAAGGTGGTGGACTACTTGCGCGGGTTGGCCGGCACGGCGCTGGGGCAGGCGGCCAGCATCGAGCTGGAACTGGAGATTCCCAAGCACGTGCTCGCGGCGCGCCTGGGCTTCACGCCCGAGACGCTGTCGCGGATCTTCCGCGAGCTGTCCGACGGTGGCCTGATCCACGTCAATGGCAAGATGGTGACGCTCACCGACAAGTTCGCCCGGCGCCACGGTGGCCGTCCGCCGGTCGAGCGGCGTGCCGTGCCGCGCGGTGAAACCTGGTTCGACCGGGCGGCCGGCACCTCGGCGCAACGCGCCTGGATCTGAGCCCTTCTTCGGGTATGCTGGGTGCTCCCCAACAGCGAGGAGCGCACGATGACGGCGGTTCAGGAATCCGATTTCGATAGTCTCGTCCCCGGCCTTCCGGTGAGCCGCAGGACCTTTGTCGGCGGCACTTTGGCGGCCGGATTCGCGCTGGCGGTGCGGCCCGCGCTGGGGCAGAGCGTGGTGCAGACGCCGGCCGACGGGCTCGTGGCCGGCGAGGTGAGCCTGCCGGCGCCCGATGGCGTCGCCCTCGAGGCCTACCGCGCGCAGCCGGCGGGGCGCGGGCCGTTCCCGACGATTCTGGTGGTGCAGGAAATCTTCGGCGTCCACGAATACATCCGCGACGTCTGCCGACGCCTGGCCCAGCGGGGCTACCAGGCGATCGCCCCCAACCTTTACCAGCGCCAGGGCGACCCGGCGGGTATCGACAGCGTGCCCGACATCCTCGCCCGGATCGTCAGCAAGGTGCCGGACGCGCAGGTGATGGGCGACCTCGACGCTGCCGCGACCTGGGCCGCGGCGAACGGTGGCGATCCGGCGCGGCTGGGCATCACCGGCTTTTGCTGGGGCGGGCGGATCACCTGGCTGTACGCTGCGCACAACCCGCGCCTGAAGGCTGGCGTGGCGTGGTACGGCCGCCTGACCGGAGTGGCCGGTGCGCTCACGCCGTCCCATCCCATCGATCTGGTGGACGCCCTCAAGGCGCCGGTGCTCGGGCTCTACGGCGCCAAGGATCAGGGCATTCCGGTGTCGGACGTGGACGACATGAAGGCCGATCTCGCCAAGGCCGGCAAGCGGGCCGAGTTCGTGATCTACCCGGAAGCCGGCCACGCCTTTCATGCGGATTACCGTCCGAGCTACCGGGCGGCCGACGCGGCGGATGGCTGGTCGCGGTTGCTGGCCTGGTTCAAGGCCAGCGGGGTGTGAGCGGACGGTGCGCCGGTCGAGGCCGGCGCGCCCGATCCATCAACGCAGTGAGATCACCGGCCAGCCCTGCGCCTGGGCGTGGGCGCGCAAGGTGTCGTCCGGGTCGACGGCCACCGGGTGGGTGACCTTGCCCATCAACGGCAGATCGTTGTGGGAGTCGCTGTAGAAGCTGCTCTTGGCAAAACTCTCCCAGCACAGGCCAAGGCTTTCGAGCCAGGCCTCGACGCGTTCGATCTTGCCCGCCTTGAAGGCCGGCGTGCCGCGCGGCTGGCCAGTGAAGACGCCGTCGCGCTGGGCCGCAATGGTGGCGATCAGGTGCGGGATGCCGAAGGCGCGGACGATCGGGCCGGTGACGAAGCTGTTGGTGGCGGTAACGACGGCCACCACC
Source organism: Zoogloea sp. (assembly GCF_041911615.1). GTDB lineage: Bacteria > Pseudomonadota > Gammaproteobacteria > Burkholderiales > Rhodocyclaceae > Zoogloea. The sequence goes on from NZ_JAYROR010000042.1 coordinate 41,264, forward strand.
GCGCCGGAATCCAGATGCGTCCGGACCAGTGCCCGCGACTTGTCGGTCATCATCGGGCGGATGCGGGTGTCGAGAAATTCCCGGTGCCAGGCGTCGAGCTGGGCGCGGCTGTGGCGGGCCAGGGGCTTCAACTGAAAGTCGAGGAACTCTAAGATGTCCAGCGTGCCGGCCTTGTACTGGTCGTAGAACTGCTGGTTGCGGGCCTCGTAGACTTCCTTGTCGAGCACGCCCTTGGAAATCAGGAATTGGGCCCACTCGAAATCCGAGTCGCCGGCGAGCAGGGTGTTGTCCAGGTCGAAGAGTACGAGTTCCATTTTCGGCTTCAGAGGGTCGGGTCGCGCTGCAGGATCTCCCGCAGCAGGGGCAGGGTGATAGCGCGCTTGCGCTCCAGCGATGCCGCGTCGAGGGCGTCGAGGGTGCGCAGCAGGCTGGCGAGGTCGCGCCGGCCGTGGCGTAACAGGTATTGCACCAGCTCGGGTTCGAGGCGCAGCCCGCGGGTGGCGGCCTGGGCCTGCAAAATCGCCTGACGATCCTCGTCGGTGAGCGCCTTCACCTCGAAGATCAGGCTCTGGCCGACGCGGGTGCGCAGATCCTCGCGCAGGGCAAGCTGCAGCGGGGCCGCGCCGCCGCTGGTGACGAGCGTCATCCGGAGTCCGCGGGCGGCGTTGAAGGCGCGGAACAGGGCGATCTGGGCGTCGGGGCCGAGGGCTTCGACGTCGTCCACCGCCAGCAACAGGCCGGGCGCTTCGGGCAGCGTCGCGCCCACGTCGGCGGCGCGCAGGTAGCAGGCCGGCCGGCCGGCCTGGGCGGCGGCGGTGACGACGCTCTTGAGCAGGTGGCTGCGGCCGCTGCCGGCATCGCCCCACAGGAACAGGTGCTGCGGCACATCGGCCACCGGCACGGCCTCGTAGAGGGCGGCGAGGAGGTCGGCGTTGGCGGCGGCGACGAAATTTTCCAGCAGCGGCGGAGAGTCGGCGTGCAGGTCGAGGGTGAGTTGCTTCACGCGGCAGTTGCGCGGGCGCACCCGGCAGGGCGGGCCGGCGACATTTCGGCTAAAATTAAAGTTTGTTTGCGCGGCAGGGGCAAAACCCCGGCGCAAGGCCCGTTAATGTAGCCGGTTCCGGCGGGGTGCTCAATCCGACGAGCGTTCCCGGCGGCATCCGGACGCTTCAAAAGAGATCACAGAACCCATGAGCTCCCTTACTTATCGTGACGCCGGCGTGGACATCGATGCCGGCGATGCCCTGGTCGACCGCATCAAGCCCTTCGCCAAGCGCACCATGCGCCCCGAGGTGCTCGGCGGCATCGGCGGTTTCGGCGCGCTGTTCGAGATCTCCAAGAAGTTCAAGGAGCCGGTGCTCGTCTCCGGCACCGACGGCGTGGGCACCAAGCTCAAACTCGCGTTCCAGCTGGGCAAGCACGACACCGTCGGCCAGGATCTGGTGGCGATGAGCGTCAACGACATTCTGGTGCAGGGCGCCGAGCCGCTGTTCTTCCTCGATTACTTCGCCTGCGGCAAGCTCGACGTGGACACCGCGGCCACCGTCGTGCAGGGCATCGCCCAGGGTTGCGAGCTCTCCGGCTGCGCGCTGATCGGCGGCGAGACCGCCGAGATGCCCAGCATGTACCCCGATGGCGAGTACGATCTGGCCGGTTTCGCGGTCGGCGCGGTCGACAAGTCCAAGATCATCGACGGTTCCACCATCCGCCCGGGTGACGTGGTGCTGGGCCTCGCCTCGAGCGGCGCGCACTCCAACGGCTACTCGCTGATCCGCAAGATCATCGAGGTCAGCAAGCCCAACCTCGAAGGCGACTTCCACGGCCGCAAGCTGAAGGACGTGATCATGGAGCCGACCCGCATCTACGTGAAGTCGCTGCTGGCGCTGATGGAGAAGCGCGATGGCCTCGTGAAGGGCATGGCCCACATCACCGGCGGTGGTCTGCTCGACAACGTGCCCCGCGTGCTGGCCGAGAACCTCACTGCCGTGCTCAAGAAGGACGCCTGGCAGATGCCGCCGCTGTTCCAGTGGCTGCAGGGCGCCGGCAACGTGGACGCGCAGGAGATGTACCGCGTGTTCAACTGCGGCATCGGCATGGTCGTGATCGTCGCGGCCGAGGATGCCGAGATGGCAGCGGCCCAGCTGCGTGCCACCGGCGAGACGGTTTACACCCTCGGCACCATCGAGGCCCGCGCCGATGGTCAGGCACAGACCGTGGTGATCTGAGCGGCGCAGCCGATCCGGTTTCAGCGAGCGGGCCTGCGGGCCCGCTTTGCTTTTGGGGCGAGAATTCGACGGATTGGCTAGATTTGTTTTATTTGAATCATTTTTGGTTATAATTAAAACAAATTAGACCGGGAGCCCATCGTGAGCGCCACCCAAGTCGCCCTTGCCGACAGCATCGATCGCAAGGCCATTGCCGGTATGCTCGTCCAGTTGTTCGAGCACTGGCAGCTCAGCACCGAGGAGCAACTCGATGCCCTCGGTTTCGCCACGTCCAATCGTGCCGTGCTGGGGCGTTTTCGCCGTGGCGAGCCCATTTCGGGGAGTCGCGATACGCTGGAACGCGCCGGCCACCTGCTGGGCATCCACAAGAACCTGCGCCTGCTGTTCCCCCACAGCCGGGAACTCGCCTACGCGTGGATGAAGACGCGCAATCTGGCCTTCGAGCACCGTACGCCGATCGAGGTGATCCGCGAATTTGGCTTTGCCGGCCTGCTGATGGTGCTGGCCTATCTCGACCGGGCGCGCGGCCAGTGATCGAGAACGTCTTCGCCACCGTCGGGTTGGCCGAGACCCACGGCGATCTCGTGCGCAACATCGTGTCGATCCGCGTCTCGCAGGATCTCTTCGACGACCTCTCCGACAATCCGGCCGACTGGCAGGCGGCAATCAACCTCGAACTCGCCACCAAGCCGCGCATGTTCGCCTCGGCGACGCCGGTGATCGATCGGCCGTTCGAGGACGCGCGCTGGAACGACGCGATCCATTACCCTTTCCGCCACTGGATGCGGAGCCGCTATTCCGACGGCAGCTTCGGCGTCTGGTACGGCGCCGACAGCATCGAGACCAGCGTCCACGAAACCGTGCATCACTGGCGCGCAGGCCTGCTGCAGGACGCGGGCTTCACCCAGCCGGGCATCCGCCTCGAGCGCAAGTGCTACCGGGTTCGCTGCGACGCCGCGTTGGTGGATCTGCGCCCTCTGGTGGCGCAGTTTCCGGCGCTCGTCGATCCGGCCGACTACACGCTGACCCATCAGGTAGGCGCCAAGCTCGACCGGGAAGGGCATCCGGGCCTCGTCAGCCGTTCGGCCCGCTGCGACGGCGACGTGTTCGCGGTGTTCAACGCGCGGGTATTGTCCGATCCGCGTCAGGTCTGTTTCCTCAGCTACGTGACGACCGCAGCCGGCGTCAGTGTCGAGCGCGAGCCCGGCAGCGCCTGGATGACGCTCTAGCCGGCACGCGTCGTGCGCCCACCGGCGGCGCCATTTGCGCTAAGGTTCGGCGCACACTTTCCCCGTGACCCGAACCGAAAGGAAGACCCATGTCCGATTTTCTGCGCTACGACCAGGATGGCCCCATCGTCACCTTGACCATGGATCAGCCCGAACTGCGCAACGTGCTCACCGGCAACTCGGCGGCCGACGAATTCGTCGCCGCCTGCGAACGCATCACGGCCGACCAGTCGGTGCGCGTCGTCATCCTCACCGGCAACGGTCCGGCGTTCTCGTCGGGCGGCAATGTGCGCAACATGCAGAAGTATTTCGTGGACGACATCGACCCGGCCTTGATCCGCCATGAGTACCGCACCGGCATCCAGCGCCTGGCGCTGGCGGTGTTCAACCTCGAAGTGCCGACCATCGCGGCCGTGAATGGCCCCGCCATCGGCGCGGGCTGCGACCTGGCATGCATGTGCGACATGCGCATCGCCGCCGAGGAGGCGGTGTTCGCCGAGAGCTTCGTCAAGGTCGGGATCGTGCCCGGCGACGGCGGTGCCTGGCTGCTGCCGCGCGCGGTGGGGCAGGCGCGGGCCGCCGAGATGGCCTTCACCGGCGACAGCATCGACGCTGCCACGGCGCTCGAGTACGGGCTCGTTTCCCGCGTGGTGCCGGCGGCCGAACTGCTGCCGACGGCGCGGGCCCTCGCCGGGCGGGTCGCCGCCAACCCGGGGCAGGTGCTGCGCATGACCAAGCGCCTGATGCGCGAGGCGCAGACCACCCGCTTCGAAACCTTGCTGGAAATGTCGGCAGGCTTCCAGGCCGTCGCCCACAAGACGGCTCATCACCGCGAGGCGGTCACCGCCTTCATCGAAAAGCGTCGCCCCGATTTCGCCGACTGAACCTCCGTTCGCCCCCGCTGTCAGTCCAGGATACAAGAACCCGCCGGATCATTCGAAAAATGTATCGCGATCCTGAGCCCGCGTCCTGCGTGCTGGCCCGGATCGCCGACTCGTGCCGGACGGGGCGTTGGATGAGGGGGGTGAATGCGACAACTCGAACTCAAAGGCCGGCGACTCACGTCGAGTCGGGCGCGTGCCTGGGGCGCACCGGCGGAGGCGATTCCGCTCAACAAACTGGGACAGGCGATGGGCGCCAAGGGCCGGGCGACCCGTCAGCGCCTGCTCGACGCCGCCGTCCGGTTGCTGCGCGCCGATCCACCGGTTGCGCTGTCGGCGGTCACCGTGGCCCGCGCGGCGCAATCGTCGTCGGCGGCTTTCTACCTGTACTTTAACGACGTGCCCGACCTGTTCCATGCGCTGGGCGAACAGGCCTGTCAGGATGCCCGCGCCGTGCTCGGGATCGCCCGCGAGAGCTGGCGGCCCGACAATCTTGACATCCAGGCCTCCCGCCTCGTCGATGCGTTCTTCGGGGCGTGGAGCGTCCACCGGCCGGTGCTGCGCTATCGCAACATCGAGGCCGACCGCGGCGATCCGCGTTTCGTCGCGCTGCGTCGGGACGTCTGCCTGCCTCTTATCGAGGCGCTGGCGCAGCGCATCCAGGCCTGCAGTCCGCCGGACCGGCAGCCTTCGCTCGGCGATGCGCGCACCTATGCCGCGATCCTGCACGCGGCCATGGAGCGGATGGCCCAGGCGGAGCCCGGCCACGACAACGGTGCGCCGGATTTCGAGCGGGTGAAGGCCGGCCTGGTGCGTTCCATCGTGCTGATGGTCCGGGGCGCGGCAGGGCAGCCGCCACTGCTCGCTGATCCGTCCGAGGGCGCCGCGCCCGGCGCACCGACGTGAGCGCGAGGTTGGCGCGGGGGGGCTTTTCACGGGCGCTGCCTCTGGCCGATGGCAACCGTGGGGCGCAGGGCCTGTCGTTCGGCGATACGGCGCTGAAGGGCTTCGGAGGCCGGATAACGGTTGCGGCAGGCTTCGGCAGCGTCGAGCCGCCGCGCGGTTTCGTCGTCGGGCGGGTGCCGTCTGTCTGTGCCGGCCGTAGACGCGACAAGCCCCGGGAGGCCAGGTGGCGCCCCGGGGCTTGGCGGGATCAGCAGGCGATCAGGCGAAATTCGCGGCGGCGAAATCCCAGTTGGCCAGGCTGTTCAGGAAGGTCTCGACGAACTTCGGGCGGGCGTTGCGGTAGTCGATGTAGTAGGCGTGTTCCCACACGTCGATGGTCAGCAGCGGCTTGCCTTCGCCGGACTTCAGCGGATTGCCGGCGGCGCCGGTGTTGACGATGTCGACGCTGCCGTCAGCCTTCTTGACCAGCCAGGTCCAGCCGGAACCGAAGTTGCCGACCGCGGAGGCCTGGAAGGCCTTCTTGAACTCGTCGAAGGAACCCCACTTGGCGTTGATGGCGTCGGCCAGCGCGCCGGTCGGGGCGCCGCCACCGTTCGGCTTCATGGAGCTCCAGAAGAAGGTGTGGTTCCAGACCTGGGCGGCATTGTTGTAGACGCCGCCGGCCGGGGCCTTCAGGAAGGTTTCTTCCACGGACAGGTTTTCGTACTCGGTGCCCGGGATCAGGTTGTTCAGGTTGGTCACGTAGGCCTGGTGGTGCTTGCCGTAGTGATACTCGAAGGTTTCTTCGGAAATGTGCGGAGCCAGGGCGTTCTTGGCGTAGGGCAGTTCGGGCAGGGTATGAGCCATGTATGTTCTCCGGTTTTGGTTGGGGTATTGATTGCCCGACTATTCTAGTCGGGATTAGTCGTGCTGCACAATCCGGGGCGGTCGCGCGCTGCCACGGCATTCGCCATTTTGCACCCGGCTCAGTCGTTTTGGCTGACTACGCTCGCATCGACGCTGCCGACCTGGAATTCGACCGTGATACGCGAACCGGGTTCAAGCTGCCCGGCATCGCGCACGATGGTACCGCCGGCGTCGCGGGTGATGCTGTAGCCACGGGACAGCACCCCGTGCGGATCGAGGTGCGCCAGATGCTGGCCGAGGGCGTCGAGGCGCTGGTGGTGCGTGGTGACGAGATGGCGGCCCGCGCGTTGAAGCCGGCCCGCGAGGGCCTCGAGACGCGTGCCGTGGCCGGACAGATCGGGGCGCCGCGCCGCCAGGCGCAGGCCGAGGGCTGCCAACCGCGCGTCGCCCGCTGCGAGCTGGCGATGGAGGCGCGTCTGCAGCCGTTGTTCGAGGTTGTCCAGGCGCAGGCGGGACTGCTCGATGCGCTGGCGTGGGTGAGCGAGCCGGGCGGCAGCCCGGTCGAGGCGCTGCGCGGCCGCTTCGACGCGGCGGCGGATCGCCCGCTCAAGCTGGAAGCCCAACCGTTCGAGCCGGTCGCGCAGGTCGACGAAGCCTGCACTGGCCAGCTCGGCCGCGGCGGTCGGGGTCGCGGCGCGCAGATCGGCGGCGAAGTCGGCGATGCTCACGTCGGTTTCGTGGCCGACGCCGACCACCACCGGCAGGGGGCAGGCGCGGATGGCGCGGGCGACGGCCTCGTCGTTGAACGCGGCCAAGTCTTCGAGGCTGCCACCACCCCGTACCAGCAGCAGCACGTCGGTGCCATCGCGCACGGCACGCCGGCCGGCCTGGCGGATTGCCGCCACGATGCGTGCCGGCGCGCCATCGCCCTGGACGGCGGTAGGGTAGAGGCACAGAGGCAGCTGCGGCGCCCGTCGTCCGAAGGCGGCAATGACGTCCTGCCAGGCGGCGGCCTGGGGCGAGGTCACCACGGCGACACCGCGCGGGTAACGTGGCAGCGGTCGCTTCACGGCCGGGTCGAACAAGCCTTCGGACTCCAGCCGCGCCTTGAGGCGCAGGAAGGCCTCATAAAGATTGCCCACGCCCGCCCGACGCACCGATTCGACGTTGAGCTGATAGTCGCCGCGCGCCTCGAAGAGGGTGACCAGCGCCCGCACCTCGACGCGCATGCCGTGTTCGAGACGGAATGGCAGCAGCTGCGCGCGATTGCGCCACATGGTGCACCGCACCTGCGCATCGGCGTCCTTCAAGGTGAAGTACACGTGGCCCGAGGCCGCGCGGGTGAGGGTCGAAACCTCGCCGCCGACCCACAGCAGCGGGAAGCTGCCCTCGAGTGCCTCGCGCGCCGCGCGGTTGAGCCAGGACACGGAGACCACCTCGCCGGGCTTGACTTCTGAAGAAAATCCAAGGGCGTTCATGGACGCGGATTCTACCGGAATCCACATGTGCGGCTGATCGGGGTCAAAAAAATCGAGTCACCGGGCTTGACTTGGGTTAAAAGTTGTAAGTGTTTGATTTTAAAGAAATGTAGTCTTAGCTTAATTTTTGACCCGAGTAGAAAAAAGCCTTACCGGCTGCGGGTTTAGGCGTCTCGGCAGGCGACAATCCACAAAGTTATCCACAGATTTTGTGGATTGTCCGGCACGCTTCGCTTGTTGCTCTGCGCCGAGGAGCGGGTTACATTCTCGGGCTTCGTCCGATTCGCAGGAGTCCTCGCGTGTTCGCCATCCTCCAGGCTGCTGGCTGGCCGATCTGGCCCTTGTTGTTCGCTTCCATCGTTGCCGTGGCGTTGATCATCGAGCGACTCATCACGCTGCGCCGCAGCAAGATCCTGCCGCCCGGACTGCTCGAGAAAGTCGTCGGCGAACTGCGCCAGAGCGGCGCGACGCCCGAGATGATCAACCGCGTCGCCCTCAGCTCGCCCCTTGGCCGTGTCCTGGCCGCCGGCCTGCGCAACGTGCGCAGCCCCCGCGAGGTGATGAAGGAGTCGATCGAGGAGACCGGCCGCGCCGTCACCCACGATCTGGAGCGCTTCCTCACCACCCTCGGCACCATCGCCTCGATCAGCCCGCTGATGGGCCTGTTCGGCACGGTGGTCGGCATGATCGAGATCTTCGGCTCCCAGGCGCCCGGCGGCTCTAATCCGCAGCAGCTCGCCCACGGCATCTCGATTGCGCTTTACAACACCGGTTTCGGCCTCGTGATCGCGATTCCGAGCATGATCTTCTGGCGCCATTTCCGCGCCACCGTGGATAGCCTGGTCATCGAGATGGAGCAGCAGGCGATCCGTCTCGTCGAAGTGGTGCACGGCGAACGCCGCTGAGGTCCGATCATGAATTTCGGCCGTGGCCGCTCCCGCGAGGAGCCGGAGATCAACCTGATCCCGATGATCGACGTGCTGCTGGTGATCATCATCTTTTTGATGCTCACCACCACCTATTCGCGCTTTGCGGGCCTGGAGATCAACCTCCCGACGGCCGACGCCCAGGCGAGCAACGAGAAGACCGTCGAGGTCAATGTGGCCGTCACCGCCACCGGCGAGGTGGTCGTGAACAAGCGCGCGGTCAGCGGTGGCAGCATCCCCGCCATCGTCGCGGCGATGCAGGCCGTGGTGCCGGCCGGCGCCAAGGAGCCGGTGGTCATCATCAACGCCGACGCCAAGGCGGCCCACCAGCGCGTCATCGACGTGATGCAGGCGGCCCAGCAGGCTGGCCTGGTGCACATTTCGTTCGCCACCCAGGCGGCGTCCCGCTAGCCGCCTTCCGATCCCCGACGCCATGCCACGCAGCGCCCCCGGGTTCTGGCAGCGCCGCGGGGCGGCGGCGTGGAGTCTATTTCCGCTTTCCCTGTTGTTTGCCTTGCTCGCCGGCCTGCGTCGCCGGCTTTTTGCGTTAGGTCTCAAGAAGATCGAGCGCCTGCCGGTGCCGGTGGTGGTGATCGGCAACATCGCCGTCGGGGGGAGCGGCAAGACGCCCGTCGCGCTGTGGCTGGCCGCCGAGCTGCGGGCCCGTGGGCGCCGGCCGGGCATCATCAGCCGCGGCTACGGTGGAACGGTCGACGGCGTGGCCGAGGTGCCGCCAGGAGGCGATCCGGCCCGCTTTGGCGACGAGCCGGTGCTGATGGCATCGGCCTCGGCGTGTCCGGTTTTCGTCGGACGCGATCGCCCGGCGGCGGGGCGTGCCCTGCTGGCGGCCCATCCCGACGTGGACGTGCTGATCGCCGACGACGGGTTGCAGCACTACCGCCTGGCGCGCGACGTGGAAGTGGTGGTCGTGGACGAAGCGACGTTCGGTAATCGTCTGCGCCTGCCGGCCGGCCCCTTGCGCGAAGGGGTCGGACGCCTCGCCGAGGCGAGCGTGGTGCTGGCGCACGGCAGCCTGTCGCCGACGCTGGCCGACGCGATCCGGCCGGTTCCCGTATTCGGCTTTCACCTCGAAGGCGATGCTTTCGAGCGGGTCGGCCGCCGCTCCGAGCGCTGTCTGCCGGCCGATCTGCAGGGGCGGCGCCTCCACGCGATGGCCGGCATCGGGCGTCCGGAACGTTTTTTTTCGCAGCTCGAGGCGATGGGGCTGGCGATCCAGCGTCGCCCCTTTGCCGATCACCATGCCTTCACACCGGACGACCTCGCCATGCCGGATGGCGATGTGCTTCTGATGACGGAGAAGGATGCGGTAAAATGCGCGCCTTTCGCCCCGGCCGACAGCTGGGTGTGGCCGGTCCGGGCGCAGCTTGCGCCGGGCGCGGCGGAACTGATTGTGGAGAAGATCGATGGATCCCCGACTGCTTGAAATCCTGGTTTGCCCGATCACCAAGGGCCCGCTCGACTTCCACAAGGACAAGCAGGAGCTGTGGAGCGTCAGCGCCCGCCTGGCTTACCCGATCCGCGACGGCATCCCCGTCATGCTCGAGGACGAAGCCCGCGCGCTGACCGACGAAGAACTCGCCCAGGCTCGCTGAGCATGCGCTTCAAGGTCGTCATCCCGGCGCGCCACGCCTCGAGCCGGCTGCCCGGCAAGCCGCTGCTCGACATCGCCGGCAAGCCGATGGTGCTGCGGGTGCTCGAGCGTGCCGCCGAGGCCGGTGCCGACGAGGTGTGGGTCGCCACCGACCACGAAGGCATCGCCGAGGTCGTGCGGGGTGCGGGGGCGCAGGTTATCGTCACCTCGCCCGAGCATCCGTCCGGCACCGACCGCCTCGCCGAGGTGGCGATGCGGCTGGGCTGGGCCGACGACACGGTGGTCGTCAATGTGCAGGGCGACGAGCCGCTGATTCCGCCGCCGTTGATCGGCGCGGCCGCTGCGGCCCTCGCCGCCGACGCGGACGCGGCCATCGCCACCGCCTGCCATCCGCTCGAATCCGCCGAAGAATTCTTCAACCCGAACGTCGTCAAGGTGGTGATGGGGGCCGACGGTCGCGCGCTGTATTTCTCCCGAGCCCCGATCCCGTGGGCGCGGGACGCCTTCGCGGCCGACCGCAGCACGCTGCCGGTGGGCCTGCCGGCCTATCGCCACATCGGTCTCTACGCCTACCGGGCGGGTTTCCTCAAGCGCTATTCGAGCCTCGCGCCGTCGCCGCTGGAGCAGTGGGAGGCTCTCGAGCAGCTGCGCGCCATGGCCCACGGCTTCCCGATCCAGGTCATGGTCCTCGACCACGCGCCGCCGGCCGGCGTCGATACCGCCGACGATCTCGAGCGGGTTCGCCGGGCGTTTGACCTTACGTCAGTTTCACGTTAATTTCGTCGTCCATCATCGCTGCGACAATAACCAGAGGAGGGTAAGCATGCGTCTGATTCTGTTGGGACCGCCGGGTGCCGGCAAGGGCACTCAAGCCAATTACATCAAGGAAAAATTCGGGATTCCGCAGATTTCCACCGGCGACATGCTGCGCGCCGCCGTCAAGGCTGGCACGCCGCTGGGCATCGAGGCCAAGAAGGTCATGGATGCCGGCGGCCTCGTCTCCGACGACATCATCATCGGCCTGGTCAAGGATCGCCTGAAGGAAGCTGACTGTCAGTCCGGCTACATGTTCGACGGCTTTCCCCGCACCATCCCGCAGGCCGAGGCCATGAAGGCGGCCGGCGTGCCGATCGACTTTGTGCTCGAGATCGACGTGCCCGACGAGGAAATCATCGGTCGCATGTCCGGTCGCCGTGTGCACGTGGCGTCGGGTCGCACCTACCACGTCAAGTTCAACCCGCCCAAGGTCGAGGGCAAGGACGACGAGACCGGCGAGCCGCTGATCCAGCGTGACGACGACAAGGAAGAAACCGTCAAGAAGCGTCTCGACGTTTACCACTCCCAGACCAAGCCGCTGGTGGCCTACTATTCCGACTGGGCTGCGAAGGGTGAGGCCAACGCGCCGAAGTACCGCAAGATCGGCGGTCTCGGCAAGGTCGAGGAAATCCGCGACCGCGCCTTCGACGCGCTGAAGTAAGCGCCGCGCCGCTGCGCGACGCACCCGGGGCCGGCCGTCACAGCCGGCCCTTTTTCGTTCTGGCGGACCCGTTTCCGCGCAACCGAGTCTTCGCCGATGACTGGACTCCCGACCCCAGGAAACTTGCTCTACGCCCAGTCGGGCGGCGTGACGGCCGTCATCAACGCTTCGGCCGCCGGCGTGATCCAGGAAGCCCGCGACCAGCCGGGGCGCATCGGTCGCGTGCTGGCGGCTCGCAACGGGGTGCTCGGCGTGCTGCGCGAGACGCTGTTCGATACCGCCGGTCTGTCGGCCGCCGATCTGGCGCGCCTGCGCGCGACACCGGGCGGCGCGTTCGGCTCGTGCCGCTTCGATCTCGACCCCCTCGAACGCAACCCCGCCCAGTACGACCGACTGTTCGCGGTGCTGGCGGCCCATGGGGTGCGCCATTTTCTCTACAACGGCGGCAACGGTTCGATGGAAACCTGCCGCCAGATCCAGGCTGCGGCCGACGCCCGCGGCTACCCGCTCACCGTGGTCGGCGTGCCCAAGACGGTGGACAACGACATCGTCGGCGCCGACTGCTGCCCGGGATTCGGCTCGGCGGCCAAATACCTCGCCACCTCGGTGCGCGAGGTGGGACTCGATCTCGCCGCGATGACCACCGACGGCGGACGCGCTTTCGTGCTGGAAGTGATGGGGCGCAACGCCGGCTGGCTGGCGGCGGCCTGCGCGCTGGCCGCCGATCACCCGGACGCCGCGCCGCACCTGATCCTGCTACCCGAGGTGCCCTTCGACGAGGCCGCTTTCCTCGCCCGGGTGCGTGAGGTGGTCGAGCGGGTCGGCGCCTGCGCCGTGGTGGTGGCCGAGGGCATCCGGGGCCCCGACGGCACCGTGCTGGCGATGCAGGCTCGCAATCAGAAGGGGTACATCCAGCTGGGCGGTGCCGGCGAGGTGGTGGCCGAACGCATCCACCGCTGTCTCGGCTACAAGGTCCACTATGCCCTGGCCGATTACCTGCAGCGCTCGGCCCGCCACCTCGCGTCGCGCACCGACACGGCGCAGGCCCTGGCGGTGGGCAAGGCGGCGGTGCGGCGGGCAGTGGCCGGACAGGCTGGGGTGGTCGGTATCGAACGGGTGTCCGACGCGCCTTACCGCTGGCGGACCAATCTGCTGCCCTTCGCGGCGGTGGCCAACCTGGAGCGCCGACTGCCCGCCGGATTCATCGCCGCCGACGGCTTCGGCGTGACCGAGGCGTTCCGGACCTGGTGCCGGCCGCTGATCGCCGGCGAGGATTGGCCGGTTTTCCGGGGCGGCCTGCCGGATTACCTGCGCCTCGCCCTGCCGCTGTTGCCGCCCCTGCTGCCGCCCCATGAGGGCTGAATCGCGGCGGCGGGTGGTCGCCGGCCTGCTGATGTTCGGTGCCGGCTTCGCGTCGGCCGACCCGCCACCTCCCGAGATCGCCAGTGCCTTCACGCCGCGCCCGACGGCCGGCGGCCGGCATTTCATGGCCGTCACCGCCAATCCCCACGCCACCGTGGCGGCCGTGGCGGTGCTGCGGGATGGCGGCTCGGCGGTGGATGCGGCGATCGCCGCCCAGATGGTGCTTGGCGTGGTCGAGCCCCAGTCGTCGGGGATCGGGGGGGGAGGGCTGATGCTGCATTTCGACGCGCGCCGGCAACGCCTCGACGCGTGGGATGGCCGCGAGACCGCCCCGCGGGCTGCCGTCGATGGTCCGTTCCGGAATGCCGTCGGCGCGCCGCTGGCCTTTCGCGACGCGGTGCGCGATCCGCGCGCGGTGGGCGCCCCCGGGCTGGTGGCGATGCTGGCGCTGGCGCATCGGTCGGCGGGCCGGTTGCCGTGGGCGCGGCTGTTCGCCCCGGCGATCCACCTGGCGGAAGCCGGCTTTCCGGTGTCGCCGCGCCTTCATGCCTTGCTGGCGTGGGAGGGGGGCTTCGCCGACCCGGCGGCGCAGGCGCTGTTCTTCGACGCGGCGGGCCAGCCCTGGCCCGTGGGGCACGCCCTGCGTAATCCGGCCCTCGCCGACAGCCTGCGCCGCATCGCCGCGCAGGGGCCGGAGGCGCTGCGGCGTGGCGTGCTGGCGGACGCGATGATCGATGCGCTGCGTGCGGGCCTGCCGGCCGACCAGGCGGAGGCTCTCGGCCTGCTCGGCCATGGTGATCTTCTGGCCTACGCGCCGCAGCGGCGGGTGGCACTGTGCCGGCCGTTCCGGGGGTATCGGGTGTGCGGTTTTCCGCCCCCCAGTTCGGGGGCGACCACGGTGCTGGCGATGCTCGGCATCTGGCACGCGCTGCCGGGAAGGGTGGCACCGGACAGTGCGGGGTTCGTCCACCGCTTCGCCGAGGTGGGCCGGCTGGCCTACGCGGATCGCGCCGCGTGCGTCGGCGACCCGGCTTTTCATGCGGTGCCGGTGTCGGCCTTGCTCGACCCGCGCTACCTGGCGCGCCGCGCCGCGCTGGTGGGCGAGGACGCCGGCCCGCGGCGCACCAGCGGGCTGGACTGTGCGGCGGAGGCCGATGAGGCCGAACGGCCGTCCACCAGCCATTTGTCGATCGTCGATGGGGCGGGTAACGCGGTGGCCCTCACCAGCTCCATCGAGGACGCGTTCGGCAACCGGCGCATGGCGGGTGGATTCCTGCTCAACAATCAGCTCACCGATTTTTCGACGGGGGGCGCCAACCGCATCGCGCCGGGCAAGCGGCCGCGCAGCGCCATGGCGCCGACCCTGGTCTTCGACCGCCGCGGCGCGCTCTATGCGGTGCTTGGTTCGCCGGGCGGGAGCCAGATTCCGAATTTCGTGGTCCAGGCGCTGCTGGGTTTGATCGAGGGCGGCATGACGCCCGCCGAGATCGTTGCCCAGCCACGCTTCGGCAACCGCAACGGTGCCACGGAAGTGGAGCGCGGGCGTCTGCCGCCGGCCTCGATTGCCGCGCTGCAGGCCCGTGGGCACCTGGTGCGGCAGGTGGAGATGACCAGCGGCGTCGCCCTGGTGGTGCGCGGCGGCGGGCGCTGGATCGGCGCCGCCGACCCGCGCCGGGAAGGGCAGGCCGCCGGCGAGTGAGCGTCGCCCGCTCAGGCTGGGACGGCGGGGTTGAGGCTGTAGGTGCCGGTGAGGCTGGCCTGGGCGAGGATGTGGCCGGCGATGGCGTCGCGCACCTGCGGGCCGGTGAAGCGGCCTTCGACGGGGACGCGATCGATGTCGAGCGCGAACACCGTGAACACGTAGCGATGACGGATGGAGTCGTTCCACGGCGGGCAGGGGCCGTCGTAGCCGAAGTAGTCGCCCTTCATCTGATCGTCGCCGGCGAACCAGCCGGTGTAGTCGTTGAGGCCATGGCGAGCGCCGCCGGGCGCCTCGGGCCCGGGCTTGCCGTTGGGGGTGACGCGGCTGGAATGGGCGCCGGCGTCGATGGCGGTGGTGTCGGCGGGCAGGTCCACCAGCACCCAGTGGAAGAAATCGACCCGCGGCAGATCGGCAGGCACGCTGCGGCCGTCCTGGTTCACATCGTCACCGCGGCTGGGCACGTCCGGGTCGTGGCAGATCAGCGCGAAGCTGCGGGTGCCGGCCGGTGCGCCGTGCCAGGCCAGTTGCGGGTTGCGGTTGGTGCTGAGGGCCACGTGGCCCTCGGCGGCCGGCACGCAGAAGGCGAATTGGCCGGGGATCGGGTGGTCGTTGGCAAAGCTCTGGCTGGTCAGTCGCATGGCGAGGTCTCCGCGAAGTGATGCGCGGAATTTTATTTCAGCTCGCGCCGCGACGGCGGAAGTCCTTGATCCGGAAACCCAGGGCGAACAACGTCGCGAAGTACACCGCCATGCCGCCGACCACCAGCGCCACCAGACGCAGCGTGCGTTCGCTGCCGCGGGCGGCGAGCCACAGCGCGTCGGCACCCGCCGCGAACCATACCGTCAACCCCAGCACCACCAGCGCCACCGCCAGCTTGCCGGCGAAGGCGGCCCACCCCGGCTGGGGCTGGTAAATCCCCTTGGCGCGCAGGCCGCGATACAGCATGCCGGCGTTGATGCACGAGGCGAGGCCGATGGACAGGGCGAGACCGGCGTGGGCCAGGGGACCGATGAAGATCAGGTTCATGAGCTGGGTGACACCCAGCGTGATGAGGCCGAAGCGTACCGGGGTGCGGATGTCCTGGCGGGCGTAGAAGGCCGGCGCGAGCACCTTGACGAGGATCAGCCCGGCGAGGCCGGCGCTGTAGGCGACAAGGGCGGTGCGGGTCTGGTAGACGTCGGCGACGCCGAAGGCGCCGTGGTAGAACAGGGTGGTGATCAGCGGTACGGCGAGCAGGGCGAGGCCGAGCGCCGCGGGCAGGGTCAGCATCAGGGTGAGCCGCAGGCCCCAGTCGAGCAGGGCGGAGAACTCGGTGGGGTTCTTGTCGGCGTGCATCTTCGAGAGGCTGGGCAGCAGGATGGTGCCCAGCGCCACACCGAGCATACCCGACGGGAATTCCATCAGCCGGTCCGCGTAGTAGAGCCACGAAACGCTGCCGCTGGGCAGGAAGGAGGCGAACACGGTGTTGATGAGCAGCGAAATCTGGCTCACCGACACGCCGAGGATCGCCGGCGCCATGAGCTTGAGGATGCGCCGCACGCCGGGGTCGGAAAAATCCAGCGAGAAGCGCGGCAACATGCCGATCTTCGCCAGCGGCCGCAATTGCAGGACGAGTTGGGCGAACCCGCCGATGAACACCGCCCAGCCCAGGGCCAGCACCGGCGGGTCGAAGTAGGGCGCGGCGAACAGGGCCATCGCGATGAAGCTGAGGTTCAGCAGCACCGGGGTGAAGGCCGGGATCGCGAAGCGGCTCCAGGTGTTGAGCACGCCGCCGGCCAGGGCCACCAGCGACATGAAGAAGATGTACGGAAACGTGACGCGGGTGAGCTGGACGGTGAGTTCGAACTTGCTCGCGTCGTTCGAGAACCCCGGCGCGGTGGCGTAGATGATGGCCGGGGCGGCGATTGCGCCGAGGATCGAGACGATCAGCACCACCAGCCCGAGCGCGCTGGCCACGTGATTGACCAGCCGGTGGGTTTCTTCTTCGCCGCGCTTGTTCTTGTATTCGGCGAGGATCGGCACGAAAGCCTGGGAGAAGGCGCCCTCGGCGAACATCCGGCGCAGCAGGTTGGGCAGGCGGAAGGCGACGAAGAAGGCGTCGGTCTCCATGCCGGCACCGAAGGCGCGGGCGACCACGAAATCGCGCACGAAGCCGAGGATGCGGGACAGCAGGGTCATGCCGCTGACGGTGGCCAGCGCGCGCAGGAGGTTCATCGAAGCCATGGCGATGGGCGGGGCGGCGAGGCGGCCGCGGAACGGGCGAAAGGCAGCGATGGTAGCGGCTTGTTGCGCTGTGCAGCAATTCAATTCGCGTGGCAGGCGTGGAGCTTGCCCGCTCCGATGGGCGTCTCGGGGGTGTTGGGGTAAAATGCGCAAAATTTTTTTGAGCCTGCCCCAATGAAAACGACCTTCCTGGATTTCGAGCAGCCGATCGCCGAGCTCGAGGCGAAGATCGAGGAACTGCGCTTCGTGCAGGACGACTCGGCGGTGGACATCTCCGAGGAGATCGCCCGCCTGGAACAAAAGAACTACGGCCTGACCAAGGACATCTACGCCAAGCTGAGCCCGTGGCAGTGCGCACTGGTGGCCCGCCATCCGCAGCGCCCCTACACGCTGGACTACGTCGAGCACATCTTCACCGATTTCGAGGAGCTCCACGGCGACCGCAGCTTTGCCGACGACAAGGCGATCGTCGGCGGCCTTGCGCGCTTCAACGGCCAGCCGTGCATGGTCATCGGCCACCAGAAGGGCCGCGACACCAAGGAGAAGATCTTCCGCAACTTCGGCATGCCGCGCCCGGAGGGCTACCGCAAGGCGCTGCGCCTGATGCGTCTGGCCGAGAAGTTCGGCCTGCCGATCTTCACCTTCGTGGACACGCCCGGCGCCTATCCCGGCATCGACGCCGAGGAGCGTGGCCAGTCCGAGGCCATCGGCCACAACCTCTACGAGATGACCAATCTCAAGGTGCCCATCATCTGCACGATCATCGGCGAGGGCGGCTCCGGCGGCGCGCTGGCGATCGCCGTCGGCGACCAGCTGATGATGCTGCAGTACTCCACCTACTCGGTGATCTCGCCCGAAGGCTGCGCTTCGATCCTCTGGAAGAGCGCAGAGCGGGCGCCCGACGCTGCCGAGACGATGGGCATCACCGCCGCGCGGCTCAAGTCGCTGGGCCTCATCGACAAGGTCGTCAATGAGCCCGTCGGCGGAGCCCACCGCGACCACCGCGCGATGGCCCAGAGCCTCAAGCGGGCGCTTCAGGATGCGCTGCGCCAGGTGTCCGACCTGTCGCCGTCCGAACTCCTCGAGCGGCGCTTCGAGCGTCTGATGAGCTACGGCAAATTCAAGGAAATTGCCGTCGATTGATCTTCCCGCCCGCGTCGCGGCGCGCTGGCGGCAATTGCCGCCGCCCGCCGGACGCATCCGGGTCGGCCTCTCCGGCGGACTCGATTCCACGGTTCTCCTCCATCTGCTGGCCGGCCTGCGCGAGCGCTTGGGCTTTACGCTGGCAGCCACCCACGTCCATCACGGGTTGATTTCCGGTGCGTACGCCTGGGCGGACGACTGTGCCGCGCTGTGCGCGCGGCTCGACGTGCCGTTCACGGCCTGCGACGTGACCGTGGACCGCGACCATCCCGGTGGACTCGAGGCGGCAGCACGGCTGGCGCGCCGTGCGGCGCTGCTGAATGGCGACCACGACTGGCTGGCGCTGGCCCACCACCGTGACGACCAGGCCGAAACGGTGCTGTTCCGCGCGATCCGCGGGGCGGGCGTGCGCGGTATCGGCGGGATGCGCATGGTGGTGCCGGGGCAGGGGACGGCCGGACTGTGGCGTCCGCTGCTGGATGTGCCCCGGTCGGCGCTGCGGGCTTACGCCAGCACCCACGGCCTGGGGTGGATCGACGATCCGAGCAATGCCGACAACGGCTTTTCCCGCAACTTCCTGCGCAACGAAATTTTCCCGGCCCTCGGCGCGCGCTTTCCGGGCGCGGCGGCGGGGCTGGCGCGCCTCGGCCGCCACTGCGCCGAGGCGGCGGACCTGC
>NZ_JAYROR010000043.1:0-1874 GCF_041911615.1 Zoogloea sp.
CGACGCCACCGGCCTCGCCGCGCTGGGCGAGGTCGAAGACATCGCCATCGTCGCCGCGCCGGGCGCCGCCGCCCTCGCCGCGCCCGCCGACCAGGCCGTGCGCGACGCCCTCATCGGCCACTGCGAGACCCTGCGCTACCGCTTCGCGATCCTCGCCGGCCCCCGCGAGGCCGACCAGGCGGCGATCCGCCAGGTGCGCGGCCAGCACGACTCCAAGTACGCCGCGCTGTACTACCCGTGGCTCGTCGCCAGCACCCCCGGCAGCGCCCGCGAAACCGTGCTGTATTCCCCCGAAGGCGCCATGGCCGGCATCTACGCCCGCAGCGACATCGAACGCGGCGTCCACAAGGCCCCGGCCAACGAGACGGTGCGCGGCGTGCTGCGCTTCTCGCGCAACGTCAACAAAGGCGAGCAGGACGTGCTCAACCCCGAAGGCATCAACTGCCTGCGCTTCTTCGAGGGCCGCGGCTACCGGGTGTGGGGCGCCCGCACCATCAGCTCCGACCCCGAGTGGACCTACCTCAACGTACGCCGGCTGTTCATCTACCTGGAGCACTCCATCGACCGCAGCACCCAGTGGGCGGTGTTCGAGCCCAACAACGAAGAGCTGTGGCTCAAGATCCGCCTCACCATCGAAGGCTTCCTCTACGACACCTGGCGCACCGGCGCCCTGCTCGGCGCGCGTCCCGAGGACGCCTACTTCGTGCGCTGCGACCGCAGCACCATGAGCCAGTCCGACCTCGACAACGGCCGCCTGGTCTGCCTGATCGGGGTGGCCCCCACCAAGCCGGCGGAGTTCGTCATCTTCCGCATCGGCCAATGGACCGCCGACGCCTCCATCGTCTGAGCGCCCCGCCCAGCGTCGATAACCGCACCCTCAAAGGAGCCCAGCAATGGCCACCCTGCGCGAAGACCCCTACGGCCCGTTCAACTTCAAGGTCACCATCAACCCGGCCAGCGGCGGCCAGTTCCGCGGCGGCTTTTCCGACGTCTCGGGCCTGTCCACCGAGATCACCCACGCCGACTACCGCGAAGGCACCGACGCCTTCAACCGCCCGCGCAAGGTGCCGCTCATGTACAAGGCCGGCGACGTCACCCTCAAGCGCGGCCTGATCGCCTCCCTCGACCTCTGGAACTGGGTCAAGCAGGTGCGCCAAGGCAACATGGACGCCCGCGCCACCGTGGTCATCGAGCTGCTGAGCGAAGATCGCGCCCAGACCGTCGCCCAGTGGAAGCTCATCAACGCCCGCCCGTCCAAATGGACCGGTCCGACGCTCGCCGCCAAGGGTGCCTCCGACGTGGCGATGGAAGAACTCACCCTGGTCTGCGAGGACCTGGAATACGAGTGATCCGGCGAGGCACCCCGATGCGCGCCCCCTCTTCCCCGACCCGAGGCCCGTGCCATGAGCGTCGCCCTGCAGGGTAGCCTGTGGCGGCCCGGGCTGCCGCCCGGCGTCTACGCCCAGCAGCCCGCGGTTGCCGCCCGACCGCTGGTACGGCTCGACGTGGCCGCGCTGATCGGCCTTGCCGAGCGGGGGCCGGTCAACACCCCGGTGGCGATCGACGACGTGCGGCAATTCGAGGCGATCTTCGGCCGCGCCCGGAGCGGGCTCAACCTGCCCCTGGCGGTGCGCCTGTTCTTCGCCAACGGCGGCCGGCGCTGCCTGGTGGTGCGCTGCGTCGATCACGCCAACATCCGCACCGCGCGCCTCGTCGTGCCCGGCCTCGTCGCCCTGCAGGGCGGCACCCGCCGGCAGGTCCGCATCGCCGCGCGCAACCCCGGCAGCTGGGGCAACCGCCTCGAAGTGCGTTGCCGCCTCGTCCAGCGCCCGGTCGCCCTCGGGCTCGACGCCGCCGGCCGGATCGTCGTGCCG
>NZ_JAYROR010000044.1:0-9420 GCF_041911615.1 Zoogloea sp.
CACCGCCAGCGCGAGGCCGGCCGCCCCCACCAGCGCCGCGGCGATGAACACCGGCCGGCGCCCGTGGCGGGCGGACAGCCGCGCGAGGGGATGCAGCGCCAGCATCGTGGCGAGGTATTGGGCGGCCAGCGGCAAGGTCGCCCAGCCGGTGCCGGCGGCGAGTTCGACGCTCACCAGCGCCGAGGCGGACAGCATCAGGCTGACGATGGTCATCGCCAGCGCCTGGGACAGCGCCAGCAGCAGGACATTGCGGTTCATGATCGACTCCAGGGTTTTGACGCCTGCATCGTCGCCGGCTAGAGTGATGGCGTAAATGACGCAAATCCCTCGATTCATGCCATCACCCTTGCCGCCATGACCCGCACGATCCGCTTCCTCGTCTTCCCCGGCTTCCAGATCCTCGACGCGGCGGGGCCGCTGTCGGCCTTCGAAGCGGCCAACGAGCTACGGCCGGGTGCCTACGCGCTGGAGGTGGTGTCCGCTGCCGGCGGGTCGGTGGCGAGCTCCTGCGGCGTGGCCTTCGCCACCGCGCCCTTCGACGCCGCCCAGCACGATCCGGGGGAGGCCGACACGCTGGTGGTGGTGGGCGGCGACGGGGTTTACCCGGCCAGCCACGACGCCACCGCGGTGGATTACGTGCGGCGCTGCGGGGCGCGGCTGCCGCGCATGGCCAGCGTGTGCACCGGCGCCTTCCTGCTCGCTGCCGCCGGCCTGCTCGACGGGCGCCGGGCGACGACCCACTGGGTGCGCTCGCGGAGCTTCGCCGAGCGTTTTCCGCAGGTGCGCCTGGAGCCCGACCGCATCTACGTGCGCGACGGAGCGGTGTGGACCTCAGCCGGCATCACCGCCGGCATCGACCTGGCGCTGGCGCTCATCGCCGACGACCTGGGCGAGGCGGTGGCACGACACGCGGCGCGCAAGCTGGTGGTGTATTTCCGCCGGCCGGGCGGGCAGTCGCAGTTCTCGCAGCTGGCCGAGCTGCAGCCGGCCGACGGGCGCTTCGCCGCGCTGCTCGACCACATCCGCAGCCACCTGGACACGCAACTGGACGTGGAAACCCTGGCGGGCCTGGCGCACATGAGCCCGCGCCACTTCTCGCGGCGCTTCACGAGCGAGGTGGGGATGCCACCGGCGCGAGCGGTGGAGCGCCTGCGGGTGGAGGCCGCCGCCGCGCTGCTCGAAAGCGGCGTCGAGGCGGTGCAGACGGTGGCGCGGCGCTGCGGCTTCGGCGATCCGGAGCGGATGCGCCGCGCGTTCGTGAAAGTGCTGGGGGTGCCGCCGTCGGCCCGGCGGCGGACGGCGGCCTGAGGCCCGCGCGGGATCAGCCCGCCAGCGCGCCGCGCAGCTTGCCGATCACCGTGTCGTAGCGGTGGGCATCGCCGGCATGGGCGGCACCGAACACCGCCGAACCGGCGACGAAGGTGTCGGCCCCGGCGGCGGCGATCTGGGCGATGTTGTCCACCTTCACGCCACCGTCGATCTCGAGCAGGATCTGCCGGCCGGTGCGGGCGGTGTAGGCGTCGATCTTGGCGCGGGCCTCGCGCAGCTTGTCGAGGGCGGCGGGAATGAAGGACTGGCCGCCGAAGCCCGGGTTCACGCCCATGATCAGCACCACGTCGAGCTTGTCCATGACGTGGTCCATCCAGTTGAGCGGCGTGGCCGGGTTGAACACCAGGCCGGCCTGGCAGCCACTGTCGCGGATCAGGCCGAGGGTGCGGTCCACGTGCTCGGAGGCTTCCGGGTGGAAGGTGATGATGTCGGCGCCGGCCTTGGCGAAGTCGGGCACGATGCGATCCACCGGCTTGACCATCAGGTGCACGTCGATGGGCGCGGTGGTACACGGGCGGATCGCCTCGCAGACCAGCGGTCCGATGGTGAGGTTGGGCACGTAATGGTTGTCCATCACGTCGAAGTGGATCCAGTCGGCGCCGGAGGCGATCACGTCGGCGACTTCCTCGCCGAGCTTGGCGAAGTTGGCGGAAAGCAGGCTGGGGGCGATGCGGTAGGTCATGGCAGGCGTCCGGCACGCGGCGCAGAGGGAGAGGAAGGCCGGCAGTGTACCCGCCGGCCAGCACGCGCGCCAACGCCAGCGGCGCGGCGGTTGCGGCGCGGCGGGGATTCGGCTTCAATAGCTCTCCCCAACCGGAACCCCAGGCCCAATAATGAGCTCAGCGCCATCGTCCAAGTCCATCGAGGTCACCGCGGTCGCCCGCTTCGTGCCCGAGCAGTCAGACGTGCAGGCCGACCGCTACGTCTTCGCCTATCACATCACCATCCGCAACACCGGCAGCGAAACCGCCCAGCTGGTGAGTCGCCACTGGATCATCACCGACGCCGAGGGCGCCGTGCAGGAAGTCCAGGGCGCCGGCGTCGTGGGCGAGCAGCCCGTGCTGCGCCCCGGCCAGCAGTTCGAATACACCAGCGGCTGCTCCATCGCCACCCCGGTGGGCACCATGAAGGGCAGCTATCAGATGGTGGCCGAGGACGGCTCGCGCTTCGACGCGCCGATCGGCGAATTCACCCTCGCGATGCCCCGCACCCTGCACTGACCCTCCCCTACAGCGGCCGGCGCAGGCCGCCCAGGCGGGCAATCTGGCGGGCCTGCCAGGCACCGAACAGGCTCTGCCCGCTCACCGCGCCGACCAGCGCCATCGCCATGTCGTTCTGGGTATCCCACGGATCGCCCTGGGTGCCCAGAAAAGCCTCCGCCCCCTGCCCCAGCGCCACCGCCGCGCCCCATTCGACGAGCTCGTAGAGCGCCGAAATCGCCAGACACACGCTGGTGACGAGGAAGAACAGCCAGCCCGGCCCGCGCACCACCCGCAGGCGCAGCAGGATCTCCCGCGCCACCAGGGCCGGCACCAGCCCCTGCATGAAATGTCCGATCCGGTCGTAGGGGTTGCGGTCGAGGGCCAGCACATCCTGCAACCAGAAACCGAACGGCACCCGCGCGTAGGTCCATGCCCCGCCGACGATCAACACCAGCGCATGGGCCGCGATGAGCCCCTGCAGCAACGGCGTGAGGGGAAAGCGCCGATGGGTCGCCACCAGCACCGGCGCGGCGATCAGCACCGGCGCCACCTCCATCCACCAGGTCGAGCGGTCGAAGGGCGCAACGGCGGAAGCCATCAGTGCGAGCATCACCACGCCCAGCAGGGCCAGGGGTAAGCGATCGGACGATGGATGCATGGACCTACTTCAAAAGAGTTAAAAATTCATTTCAACCCCCTCAAAAAGGGGGGGGGCTTCTACCGATAACAGCCTCAGCACACACCGCAATCCAGACTGCGCTTCCGGCGGCCGTGCCTCCAACTCAACGCCTAGAAAAAACCATGTGGATCAAAAAGAAGAACTACGAAGACCTCCAGGCCAGGCTCCAGGCCGCCACCGACAGGAACGCCCAGCTGGAGACTGAGCGGGCCACGCTGCAGCAGGAGTTGGCCATGCTGCAACAAACCTACGCCGAACACCAGCAACGCTCCGGCAACAACTTCGCCATCGTCGAACGGATGAGCGCCTTCGGCGGCTCGCTGACCAGCGCCCAGGGTAGTCTGGCCGAAATGGCCAACCTGCTGCGCGACGAGAAGCTCAAGGCGATCGAGGCGGCCCACGTGTCCCAGGCGAGCGGCCAGGCCACCACCGAGATCGCCCAGAACCTGCAGCGCCTCGCCAGCGAATCGGAGACCTCGGCCCATGAGGTCGAAACCCTCGCCCAGCGCGCCGGCGAGATTGGCGCCATCGTCAAGCTGATCCACGACGTGGCCGACCAGACCAACCTGCTGGCCCTCAACGCGGCCATCGAGGCCGCCCGCGCCGGCGAGGCCGGACGCGGCTTCGCGGTGGTCGCCGACGAAGTGCGCAAGCTCGCCGAACGCACCTCGACCGCCACCCGCGACATCTCCAACCTCGTCACGCGCATCCGCGACGACTCCACCCGCGCCCGCAACAGCATGGAAACCCTGGCCCAGGCGGCCGGGCAGTTCAGCGCCCGCGGCCAGCGCGCCAACGAGGACATGAAGCGCCTGATGGACCTCTCCGGCAACATGGAAGGCGTGATCGCCGGCAGTGCCACCAAGAGCTTCGTCGAGGTGGCCAAGATCGACCACATCGTCTACAAGTTCCGCATCTACCTGGCCGTGTTCGGCATGATCGACCTCAAGTCCAGCGGACTCGCCAGCCATACCAACTGCCGCCTCGGCAAGTGGTACTACGAAGGCGAAGGGCGCGACTGTTTCAGCAAGCTGTCGGGCTACCGGGAGATCGAGCCGCCGCATATCGAGGTCCACCGCGCCGGGGTCGCCGTGCTCGAAGCCTACGAGGCCGGCGACATGGCCGCCGTGATCCGCCAGCTCGACATCATGGAAAGCGCCTCGATGCGGGTGCTCGACAACCTCCAGCAGATGGGCGAGGCAGCCATGCACGACCCCTCGGTGCTGTGCCGCAGCGACGACATCCACACCCACTGAGCGCCCAGCGGGCCCGCGCACCCGGTGCGGCCCGCCGGATTGACGGCGCCGTCCGGGCCGCCCAGAATCGGGCGCCATGCCAAGCCTCGACACCCTTCTCGCCTTTCTCGGCATTTCCGTCCTGATCACCCTCGCCCCCGGGCCCGACAACCTGATGGTCATCGGCCAGAGCCTCGCCCGCGGGCGTCGCGCCGGGCTGGCCTTCGGGCTCGGCTGCGCCGGCGGCTGCCTCACCCACATCGCCTGGGCCACCCTCGGCATCGCCGCGCTGGTGCGCGCCTCCGCCGGCCTGTTCCTCGCCTTCAAGCTCGCCGGCGCCGCCTGGCTGGTATGGCTCGGCATCCAGGCCCTGCGCGGCGGCGGCACGCTGGCGCCGGCCGTCGCCGCGCCGCCGCGCCCGTGGCAGCGCGATGTGGCCCGCGGCTTCGTCGCCAACGCCCTCAATCCCAAGGTCGGGCTGTTCTTCCTGGCCTTCCTGCCCCAGTTCGCCGATGCGGCGCGGGGCAGCCTGACCACGCAGATGCTCGTCCTCGGCCTCGTCTTCATCGCCCAGACGGTGCTGATCTTCGGTGCGATGGCGCTCGCCGCCGGCCACATCGGCCGCCTGCTGGCCCGCCGCCCGCGCCTCGGCCCGTGGCTCGATCGCCTGTGCGGCGTGCTGTTCATCGGCCTGGCGGTTCGCTTGGTGAGAGCGGGGCCGTGATGCGTGAGCGGTAAGGCGTGAGACGCCCCCACGGCCCCTTCTACGCCCGCCCCCGTTCCCGACCCGCCCCTGCCGATCGCCAGCGCAAACGCCACCAGCAAAGCCCTCTTCACGCCTGACTCCTGACGCCTCACCACCCCAATGCGACGCTCCCCTTCCGGCCCTCCTCCTGTCCCCGCCAATGGCGAACGCCACGATTGGCAGACCATCAAGAAGCTGCTGCCCTACCTGTGGGCCTACAAGTGGCGGGTGCTCTTCGCCCTGGGCTGCCTGCTCGGCGCCAAGTTCGCCAACGTGGCGGTGCCGATGATCTTCAAGCAGCTCGTCGATGGGCTCGACATCTCCCGCGAGCAGGCCTTCATCGTCGTGCCCGCCGCGCTGCTGGTGGCCTACGGCGCGCTGCGCTTCTCCACCTCGGCCTTCACCGAGCTGCGCGAACTGGTCTTCGCCCGGGTCACCCAGGAGGCCGTGCGCGAAATCTCGCTGCAAGTGTTCCGCCACCTGCACGCCCTGTCGCTGCGTTTTCACCTGGAGCGCCAGACCGGCGGCCTGACCCGCGACATCGAGCGCGGCACCCGCTCGATCGGTTCGCTGATCAGCTACACGCTGTATTCGATCCTCCCCACCTTCGTCGAGATCGGCCTCGTCGTCGGCATCCTGCTCGTCAAATACGAGCCCAGCTTCGCCCTCATCACCGTCGTCACCCTGGCGCTGTACATCACCTTCACCTTCAAGGTCACCAACTGGCGCACCGCCTTGCGCCGCCAGGCCAACGAGCTCGACTCGGCCGCCAACGCCCGCGCCATCGACAGCCTCATCAACTTCGAAACGGTGAAGTACTTCAACAACGAAGCCTTCGAGGCCCGCCGCTACGACACCGAGCTGGCCAAATGGACGGCCGCCCAGATCAAGAACCAGAAGTCCCTGTCGCTGCTCAACGTCGGCCAGGCCGCCATCATCGCCGTCGGCGTCACCGCGATGATGTGGCGCGCCGCCCTGGGCGTGGCAGAAGGCCGCATGACCCTCGGCGACCTGGTGCTGGTCAACGCCTTCCTGATCCAGCTCTACATCCCGCTCAACTTCCTGGGCGTGCTGTACCGCGAGATCCGCCAGGCCCTCACCGACATCGAACGCATGTTCGGCCTGATGGGCACCCATCGCGAGGTGGCCGACGCCCCCGACGCCCAGGCCCTGGCCCGCGGCCCCGCCGAGGTCCGCTTCGACCATGTCGGCTTCGCCTACGACCCGGCCCGGCAGATCCTCCACGACGTGGATTTCGCCATCCCCGCCGGGCACACCGTGGCGGTGGTCGGGCACTCCGGCTCCGGCAAATCCACCCTCGCGCGGCTGCTGTTCCGCTTTTACGACGTGCAGTCCGGCGCGGTGAAGATCAACGGTCAGGACATCCGCCAGCTCACCCAGGACAGCCTGCGCGCCGCCATCGGCATCGTTCCGCAAGATACCGTGCTGTTCAACGACACCCTGCTCTACAACATCCAGTACGGGCGCCCCGACGCCACCCGCGACGAAGTCGAGGCGGCCGCCCGCGCCGCCCAGCTGGAAAGCTTCGTCGCACGCCTGCCCGACGGCTGGCAGACCCGCGTCGGCGAGCGCGGCCTCAAGCTCTCCGGCGGCGAGAAACAGCGCGTCGCCATCGCCCGCACGCTCCTCAAGAACCCCGACATCCTGATCTTCGACGAAGCCACCTCGGCGCTCGATTCGCAGACCGAACAGGCCATCCAGGCCCAGCTCGACGCCGCCGCCCGGGGCCGTACCACCCTCGTCATCGCCCACCGGCTGTCCACGGTGATGAACGCCGACGAGATCATCGTGCTCGACCAGGGCCGCATCGTCGAACGCGGCCACCACCTCGACCTGCTCGCCCAAAGCGGCGCCTATGCCCGCATGTGGCAGCTGCAGCAGCAGGAAGAAGCCGGCGCCGAAGCCTGAGCCCGCCACCCGGCGCCGGGTTCGCGGCGTGAGATCCCTCGTCGCCGGCCGCCCGTCACGCATACGATAGTTTCCACCCTCAAAGGGCCACCTCCCATCAAGGATGGAAACTATCGGATCAACGATGGCGCGCCTGCCATGAGTGATCTCGCGGCCACTATCGATCATCTAGCGGCCTAGATCGATCATCTAGCGGCCTAGATCGATCATCTCAGGGCACAGATCGATCATCTAAAGGCGTAGATCAAGCATCCAGCCGCCTGGATCGAACATCTCGCGGCGTCCGTCGATCATTTCGCCCCTCCCTCACCGCCTTAACCCCCGCGTAACAGTCCTTGCGTAGTGTTTCCCGCTTTGCCTCCCCACCTCGCAAGGAGTTGCCCCCCCATGTTCGCCAAACGTCTGCTGGCCGTCGTCGTGCCGGCGCTGCTCGCCTCCGCCCCCACCGCCCATGCCGGCGTCTCGCTCATCGGCATCGGCCAGCTCGCCGGCACCGACCTGTCCGGCCTCGTCCAGGACAAGCTCGAGAACGGCGTGGCCCAGAACATCGTCGGCGGCCTCGGCTCCGCCATCGCCTGGGCCGGCGGCGACACCTTCCTGATGACCCCCGACCGCGGCCCCAACGCCGAGCCCTGGAACAGCACGGTGGACGACACCACCTCGTGGATTCCCCGCTTCCAGACCGTCAGCCTCGGCCTCGCCAGCGCCAGCTTCAGCGCCGGCAGCGTCACCACCCTGACGCCCACCCTCACCGCCACCACCCTGCTCTCCAGCAGCACCCCGCTCAACTACGGCAGCGCGCCGGTGCTCACCGGCGGCAACGGCCAGCACTACTTCACCGGCCGCTCCGACGCCTTCGCCGCCGGCCAGTCCACCAACAGCGACAACGCCCGCCTCGACCTCGAAGGCATCCGCGTCGCCGCCAACGGCCAGAGCGTGTTCATCTCCGACGAATACGGCCCCTACGTCTATCAGTTCGACAAGGCCACCGGCAACCGCATCGCCGCCTTCGCGCTGCCCGCCAAGTTCGCGGTGAGCAAGCTCTCGTCCCAGGGCAACACCGAGATCAGCGGCAACACCAGCGGCCGCGTCGCCAACAAGGGCATGGAAGGCCTCGCCATCACCCCCGACGGCAAGACCCTCGTCGGCATCATGCAGAGCCCGCTGCTGCAGGACGGCGGCACCGACGCCAGCACCGTGCGCATCGTCACCATCGACATCGCCAGCGGCAAGGTCACCCACGAATACGCCTACAAGCTCGACAACATCGGCACCGCCACCAAGCCCAAGTACCCCACGGTGAGCGAGATCGTCGCCATCAACGACCACGAGTTCATCGTCGACGAGCGCGACGGCAAGGGCCTCGGCGACGGCAGCAACGCCGCCGTCAAGCGCCTCTACAAGATCGATCTGGCCGGCGCCACCGACGTGAGCACGCTCACCGGCGCCGCCGCCCTCGCCTCCGCCGCCGTCGGCAAGAGCCTGTTCGTCGATCTGGTGGCCCTGTTCACCGCCAACGGCTTCACCCCCGCCACCATCCCCGCCAAGATCGAAGGCCTCGCCTTCGGCTCCGACGTGTTGGTGGATGGCGTGCTCCAGCACACCCTGCTGGTGGCCAACGACAACGACTTCCTCGACACCGTCGGCGGCCTCGCCAACCCCAGCCGGATCTTCGTGCTGGGCGTCACCGGCGACATGCTGCCCACCTACAGCGCCCAGCAGATTCCCGAGCCGGCCAGCCTGAGCCTCGCCGCGCTGGGTCTCGGCGGCCTGCTGCTGCGTCGCCGCAAGGCCTGAGCGCCGCGTCTGCCGCAACAAGCAAAAGGCCCGCGCAAGCGGGCCTTTTTGCATCGTCCGGCGATCGACGCCATCAGCGATAGGCTGGCTCGTTGGCGTTGTGGATGATCCAGATCAGGTTGGCACCGCCCAGGTCGCCCATCGAACCGCCAGCGAAGATCAGGCGGCCCTGGCCCTTGTAGACCAGCTCCTGGCGATGGGTGTCGCCACCGAAGTAGAACGGGATGAAGGCCTTGCCGGTGATGTAGGCGCCCTGGTCCGACGGCTGGCCGATCAGGTCGGTCACCTGCTTCATCGGCATACCGATCTGCAGCCGGGTGAACTTGCTGCCCGGCGCCGGACGGCCGGTGATCTCGCCGTCGTAATCGCGGATGCCCTTCACCTTCTGGCCATAGCCCGACTCCACCTTCGACGAATCCACCACCTCGCCGCGGGCGTTCATGCCCGGGCCGATCTTGCCCGGCGCCGCCGCGGGCGCGGGGGCCGCTGCGGCGGCGGGCGCCG